>JAYWHX010000001.1:0-23115 GCA_043777375.1 Planctomycetota bacterium
CCTCGTGTGTACATCTCAAACGTTAGTGGCTTCGTTGTCTTTCCCCCTCACCCCAGCCCTCTCCCCCGCGACACAGACTTTCACTTCGAATTCACGCCCTCTGCGGGGGCGAGGGAGCAGAATTCCTCCATTCACCGACGTTTGAGATGCACACACGTGACTGCAGCTTTGCGATCGCCTTTCTTACCATCGCTTGAGCCAAGGCCCGCGCGACTCATTTCTCAATTCAAATCGGTACGCGGCCCCTGTCTGGCGTGACAGGCGAATATCAACGAACACCGACCCGAGCGTTTCCCGTGCCGACACCCGTGGCTATCATGGTGACTCGCCTGAATGACAGCTCTGTCGACGACCACTTTTCAAAGGCTCCCCATGCACGGCCTCCACGACTCGGACAATCCCGCTCTCGCCGCTCCCGAGTCCGGGCCGTGGTACAAATCATTGAACCGGTATCACTGGTTTGTGTTTGTGGTGGCAGCGCTGGGGTGGCTGTTTGACACCATGGATCAGCAGCTGTTCACTCTGGCCAGACCCCTCGCGATGGCCGATGTGGTCCCGGCAATTGTGACAGAGGCCCCAGCAAACGAAACCGAAGCGGCCAAGCAGGAGCGAGTGATCGCCGACCAGATGGCAACTAAAAAGCTTCGCGGAGCGTATGGCGGGTATGCCACCTCAATCTTCCTGCTGGGCTGGGCGACAGGGGGCCTCATTTTCGGAGTACTGGGAGATCGCTGGGGGCGGGTGAAAACCATGCTCGCCACGATTATCGTGTACTCGATCTTTACTGGACTGAGTGCGACCTCACGCACGATTTGGGACTTCTGTTTGTGGAGGTTCTTAACCGGATTAGGGGTCGGCGGAGAATTCGCTGTCGGAGTGGCCTTAGTCGCCGAGGTCATGCCGAACCATGCGCGTCCCCATGCGCTGGGGTTACTCCAGGCTCTGTCCGCCGTGGGAAACATTACAGCGGCTTTGATCGGGATTGCTGGAACAGGCTGGCGGACGATGTTCTTGATCGGGACCGCCCCTGCACTGCTATCACTATTTGTTCGTCGACGACTCAAGGAGCCCGAGCGCTGGCAAGCTGCAAACACGGGCGATGCCGTCGCGAAGCAGAAAGGCTCGTATGCCGAACTCTTTGGAGATCCTGAATTACGTTACCGAGCGATCGTGGGACTCCTTCTCGCCAGTGCAGGGGTGATCGGACTGTGGGGCATCGGGTTCTTTACGGGTGACCTACAACGCGAAGTGTTCGGCCCGATGTTCCGGGCCGAGGGAGTGGCCGAAGCAGACATCGAGGGGAAATTGCGGAAGCTGTCAGGAGTCACGCTACTTGTCCAGAACATCGGGGCCTTCTTCGGCGTCTACTCGTTCAGTTACGTCAGCCACTATCTCGGGCGGCGACCCACGTTCGCGATTTGTTTCGTCGGCGCGATGCTGGCGACGATCAATGTGTTCTGGAATCTGGGGCGGTTCAACGGGGTCTCGGACATCTACTGGATGGTGCCTCTGATGGGCTTCTTCCAGCTGTCAATCTTTGGGGGCTACGCGATCTACTTTCCAGAATTGTTCCCGACGCGGCTGCGCTCCACCGGCACGAGCTTTTGCTACAACGTCGGACGTTTCGTGGCGGCAGCGGGGCCATTCACTCTCGGTGTATTGATTAAGAGTGCTTATGGACACCATGAGGGAGCGCTTCCATTCCGCTATGCGGGCTGCACGATGTGCTGCATCTTTCTGGTGGGGCTCATGGTGATCCCGTTCATTCCCGAAACCCGTGGGAAGCCGTTGCCTGAGTAGGGAACTTTCAGAGAAACGGATGAAACGGAGCTAGCACGGAATCCGCGAGTTGGAAAATAGAGGTTGTTGAAGCTCCGACTTTCCCTCTGCGTAACTCCGCGACCTCTGCGGTTCAAAATCCGGCTTCATCTCTTTTCAAGATCGAGTCGGAGCGTCAGCATTTGGAGGAGGGGAGTGCTGTCCGGTTTCTTCCATCGCGTCTCCGCGCGTTCGCGTGAGGCTTTTCTGGTCGCAATTTTGCACACTGGACCCGGAAGAGAACAACCGCCGAGGTCGCGGAGGTTCGCAGAGGAAGAGAGAAGGTTCGACTGCTTTGTGAACTGCTTATCGCCGGTTTAATCCTCGAACATACTCGACCGTAGCATCCGGGAAGTCCGAGAACACCCCATCGACTCCCAGCTGGGAAAACAGGACGCGGTGCAGGGCATCTAAGCTGTCGACCACCTGTGGCAGGTCGTCGCGACGAATCGTCCACGGGTGGACTTGCAGCTGTTGCTTGTGAGCGGCTTCGACCAGCGGCGATGTTCGCAAGAATCCATCGGCATCGCGGGCCAACAACAGCTGGGAAATCGGTGGGCCGATGCCATCGGCGTACTCGTGAACTTGCGCCAGTGCGAGTTCCAGATCCGCCAGTCGCCCCGGCTGGACGAGGTCGTCCCACGGATCGCCAGGTAAGAGCTGGATCAGTGGCAGCTGGCAGTTGAGTTCCTGGCGGATGCGTCTCGTCTCTGATGCATCGAAGCACTGGACGTAAACGTATTTCTTGTCGGTGGCCCAGCCAGTCTTCTCGATGATCTCCAAAACGATGCGGGAGATGTCGAGGCCCGCTTGGCGATGGAACGCGGGCTGCTTGATCTCGGAATAGATGCCAGCGTGTCGTCCGGTACTGGTATTCAACCCTGCAATGAACTGCAGCTCCTCTTCCAGAGACGGAATCGAAAAGTGAGAGCGTCCAATCGGAAAGCGGCTGGGGAAGACGGGTTTCCCGGTGGTGGCCTTGAATCGCTCGCTGGCTCGCAGACGCTGCACCTCGTCCCACGTGAAGTCGATGGCGTAGAAGCGGCCATCCTCACGCTGTCGACCGGGGAACAGCTGTGCGACATCGCTGACCGTGTCGAGGTGGATATCGTGCAGCACGATTGGAATCGCATCGCGTGTCAGGACAATATCTTGTTCGAGGAAGTCGGCTCCGACAGCATGGGCGTAGGCCTTCGCCGGGAGCGTGTGTTCGGGCAAATATCCCGACGCACCGCGATGAGCGATCACGATCGGCTGGGTCGGTGGCATGAGTGGTGGCACGTGGAGTTCTTGTGAGGAGACACGAACGGAGTGGACTCCGATCTACAGCCGCTCGTACCGCGAGTGGATGCGGCAGATCGCCCGATTATCCGGGAACGTATGCCACGCCTGAAGTAACACAGCGTCGTGCGACAGGTCGAGCGACAGGCCGCTGAGTGCGGGGAGCTTCAGCCGGTGGCCACATTCAAACGCCCGGCTCAGACAAGCTCGCCGGGCATCGGCCTCCCAGCGTTCATGAGCTGCGATGTAACCGTCTGTATCGAACGTCTCGAACTCCAGCCGCGTCTGCCAGCGGAAAACTCCCGCCAAATCCAGACTCGCCTCGTGCCCACTGGCAAAAGGCGTCTTCAGCTGGAGTCCACGCTGGGGTAACGCGATGGAGGATTCGAGCAGTGTCTCGCAAGCCGATTCCCCGGCCAGTGTGACGAGTATCACATGGCCCGCCTCGCCCAGCGATAACACGCAGCGGAAGTCGCCCGACTGAATCCGCGCGGTCACTGCGCAGGGATACAGCTCGGGGTGAATCGCCCGGTCAAAGACACGCAACGAGAGAGTCGAGAGATCCGGTCGCGCGGGCGTGATCGGCATGGGATACTCCTCAATATCCCGTGCTCACGGGCGTCCTTGTTCGTCGAGGCTTTGACGTTGAAATCCGTCACTGGGTCTCACTGGCCGATGCAGTACAGGCCCTCGAACGTCCGAATCAGGATCTGCCCATCCACGAAAACCGGTGTTGCGACCACTGTCACGTCGTCTCCCAGACTGTTGGTGGAGAGGTGCTTAAACGCCGTCCCCGCTTCCGCGACGAACGTCCTGCCATCCTCGCGAATCGCATACAAGTTACCCCCGGCCAGAATCGGGCTCGCGCTGAAGGCGTGGCGAGACTTCTCGAGCTGGGATTCCCAAACCACGTCGCCGGTTGCCGCACTCAGGCAGGCCAACACTCCCTTGTCAGTCAGGACGAACGCTTGCCCATCGATCGCGATCGGTGTAGGCACGTCCGCCGAGATCCCCTTCTTCTCCCAGGCGACATGCGTCTTCGTCACATCTCCGCTGCCACCGAGCTTGATCCCGTACAACATTTCTCCGCGTGAGTACGGAGCCACCACCATCCCATCCGCGACAGCTGCGGAGGCGATCGACCGAAAGTACTTGTTCTGCTCCGGGTTCAGGGAACCGACTCGCCACAGCTCCTGCCCATCGGCAGCTGAGTGAGCGGTGACGAAGTCAGCACCGACGGTGACGAGTGTTTCCTGTCCGTTAAAAGTCGTGACAACGGGAGTCGAGTAGCTCTGCGCGGCCTCCTCGGGGGCTCCAAGCTCACGCAGCACCTTCCACACGACGTTGCCCGTTGCTTTGTCGAACGCAGCCAGATAGGAAGGAGAAGGTCCCGACTGCATCACGGTGATAACCACATGCTTTTCGGTCAGCACCGGGCTGGAGCCCAAGTCCCACCACAGTGTGTCTGGCCCGTATTCCGTTTGCAGGTTCTTGTGCCAGACGATCTTGCCCGTGAGATCGAGAGCGGCGAAGTCCCCGCTCTTGAAGTACACGAAGACATGCTGGCCATCAGTGACTGGGGACGGATTACAGCCGCTGCCCTTTTTATGTTTTCCAGGCTTCTCATTCCCCACTTCCGTGTTCCATATCTGCTTTCCATCGCGGCTCAGGCCCCAGACTTTGTTCTTGCCGTTCTGGTCTTGGGCGTCCCGCTCCGCACAGGTCAGCGCGATCAGTGACCCCGTGACCACCGGCGTCGACCCCGCAGCTCCGGGCAGCGGCAGCTTCCATTTGACGTTCTCGGTCGCTGACCACTGCGTGGGGTAATTCGGCCCCTCGGCAATTCCATTCCCCGCAGGCCCTCGCCAGCTGGGCCACTCACCGGCAGCGAGGGGACTCGCACAGAGAACCAGACAGAGAAGCAGTGGGAGTCGCATGGAAACACTCGCGAGGAAATGCCACGGGGTCAGCACAGATCGATTGAGGGCGAAGACGGAGATGACGAATGAATCCGCCACCTGGGAGTAGGATAACTGGAGAACGATTGCGTGGGGAGGTTGAAGTAGTGGGCGGAAGCAGAGCGATGATTTTTAAGTAGTGTGGGCTTTAGCCCACATGTTCGACAGATCGCATCGAGTTCGCGTGGGCTAAAGCCCACGCTACGAATGTTACTCCAGCGGCTGGTCTCCAAACGCTTCGCGCGGAGTTTCGGCGGGAACTTGGAGTTCGGTCTTCAGCCGTGCCAGTTCGGCCTTCAATGTCTCAACGGTCTTCGCGTAAGCGGGGTCGTTCGAGAAGTTTTTCATCTCGCTCGGGTCGGCTTGGCGATCGTACAATTCGAAATACTCGGCTTCTGGTTTATAGATGCGGACGAGCTTGAATTGATCGGTCACGACCCCGTCATGCGGACGCACGCGGTGCGGGACGGGATACTCATAGTAGTGGTAGTAGAAGCTCTTTCGCCAATTCTCGGGAGTCTGCCCTTTGAGGATCGGGACGAGGCTGGCTCCTTGCATGTCAGCCGGAGCGGCCACTCCTGCGGCATCGAGAAACGTTTGCGCGAAGTCGACATTCGAGACGATCTCGCGACTGACCTCTCCCGGTTTCGTGACTCCGGGCCACTTCACCACGAGAGGCGTACGCAGCGATTCCTCAAAGATCCACCGCTTGTCGAACCACCCGTGTTCGCCTAGGAAAAACCCCTGATCCGAGGCGTAAACGACAATCGTGTTTTCGGCGAGCCCTGCCTCGTCGAGGTAATCGAGCATCCGCCCAACGCCTTCATCAACGGCCTTAATGCACCCGAGGTAGTCATGCATGTACCGCTGATAGCGCCAGCGGACCAGATCACTGCCCGACATCTGGCTCGCGCGAAACTCCTTGTTGAGTGGCTCGTAATAGGCGTCCCATGCCTGCTTCTGCTCGGCGTTCAGCTGGGGCGGCGTCTTGAGTTTCGCATCGATTTCGGTGAAGGTCTTCTCAATGGTCATGTCTTGATCGCGGACTGCCAGCCCGCGATTGGCGTAATCATCAAACAGGTTGGCGGGCTCCGCGAACGGCTTGTCCCCGTTGTGCCCAAGATGCCGCAGAGCCGGCGACCACTCGCGGTGTGGAGCCTTGTGCTGACACATCAGCAGGAACGGCTTGCTCGGGTCACGTTGCTTCAACCACTCCAACGAGAAGTCGGTGATGAGGTCGGTGGTGTACCCCTCGTGCTTCACCTTCTTGCCGTTGTGGATCATCGGCGGGTTGTAGTAGACACCTTGTCCAGGCAGGATGTGCCACTCGTCGAAGCCAGTCGGGTCGGTGTGCAGGTGCCACTTGCCGATCATCGCTGTCTGATAGCCTGCTCCTTGCAAGAGCTTGGGGAACGTCACCTGGCTCCCATCAAACACGCTGTTGCTATTGTTATAAAACCCATTTCGATGGCTGTATTTCCCGGTCAAGATGCACGCCCGACTCGGCCCGCAGATCGAGTTCGTGACCAGACAGCGGTCGAACCGCATCCCCTGGTTCGCGATGCGATCGATGTTCGGCGTGTCGAGCAATTTTCGCCCATCGCCGTACGCCGAGATCGCTTGATAGGCGTGATCGTCAGAGAAGAGAAAGACAATGTTCGGGCGTCGAGCTGGCTCAGCTGCCATCGAGTGGTGCGCGGAGTGAATCGCCCAGAAGAGGCAGAGCAGGCAGAGCAGGCAGAGCAGGCCGCGAGGTGAATGGGGCATCGCTGGGAAACTCAGTATGGAAAGGACTGATCGTGGAACCAAGTCTATCGTGCGAGGTCGATGCCAACCTGTCAACAGTCGACGACCAACGACCTGTCATTCCATTCCGGCTTCTCTGAGGCAAACACCGGCGTTCACCGCTTCAGCCCGCGACTTATCTCATCGTCAGCGGGGGTCTCATCAATCCGAATGAGAAAACGATCTTTCCCGGAGTGTTTGACTTCGTACATCGCTTCATCAGCTTTCCGCAGCATCTCATCCACCGGGCGTTGATGCAGGAAGATGACAATCCCCAAGCTATAGGACACGGGCCAATCCGCATCCTTGGTCATGGCTCGCAGCTGATCGTGGACTCGTTGGGCGACGATCTGGGTGTTTTCCGGGGAGATCTCGGGAAACATCAGGGCGAATTCATCTCCGCCCAGTCGGGCCACGCTATCGTAGCTACGGACGCTTTGCCGGAGCCTGCGCGCGGTCGCGATCAGAAGTCCATCACCCGCCAAATGCCCGCGAGTGTCATTAAATTTCTTGAAGTTGTCGCAGTCGATAAATCCGATGGCGATCGAGCCCCCCAATCGTGAGCCGCGATTCAGTTCATTCTGGATTCGCTCGACGAAGCCACTTCGGTTTAACAAGCCAGTCAGCGAATCGGTTCCCGCAGCGAGATGTGCCTTCTCGATCGTCGCCTGCAAGCCGTTGACCAGTAAGCCGAAGGCGAATCCAATCGCGGTACACAGGATGGCCGAGGTGCTGTCCACGTCCTCAAATGGCGTTTGGCCAATCAACGCGAATGCATACCAACCGATTACCGAAACCAACGAGGCGGCCACCGCTCCCGGCCAGCCCAGCATCCACGCCGCAGCTGCAATTTGCGGGAGCGTCAATGCAATGGCCACTGCGGGTAACTCGAGCTTGGTTCCCAACAGAGCCGAACAGAGCGGCAGAAGGAAAAACACCGTGTAAATCAGTGGAGTGCTGTCACGGCGGGGAGTGGGCAACTTGTTCATCCAGACCCATCCCCCCGATTCATCGTGGGGGCTATTCCCCGCGAGCGAACTTCTGGAACCTCTGCCGCAGATCCTGAGTGAGTGGCCCGGGAACCCCGGTTCCGATCTGGCGACCATCAATCCCCACCACCGCAATGACTTCTGCAGCTGTGCCTGTCAGGAAGCATTCATCCGCAGTGTAGACATCGTGTCTTTGCAGGGTGACCTGTTGTACCTCAATGCCCGCTTGTTCAGCCAGTTGAATCACGCAGTTTCGAGTGATTCCTTCAAGGATTCCGGCATCGGGCGGCGGAGTCTTCAAAACACCACGCTTGATGATGAAGATGTTGTCTCCCGTACACTCAGAAATGTCGCCTTTATGATTCAACATCAGGGCTTCTTCGCACCCGACGTCCGTTCCTTCGATCTTGGCGAGAATATTGTTCAGGTAATTGAGTGACTTGATCCGTGGACTCAAGGCTCCCGGATGATTGCGCAGAGTGCTGGCCGTGATGATTTTCAGGCCCTGCTGATACAGCTCCTCGGAATAGAGCTTAATCGTATCAGCGATCACGATCACCTGCGGGTGGCTGGTCCGGCGAATGTCGAGACCGAGAGAACCTGCCCCGCGCGTGATCACCAGTCGCACGTACCCATCCACAATGCCGTTGGCAGCCACCGTCTGCTCGACAGCTGCGGCCATTTGCGCGGGGGTCATTGGGATGACGAGGCGAATCGCCAGGGCACTTTCGTAAAGCCGCTCGATGTGTTCGGCCAGCAAGAAAACCCGTTTACTGTAAACCCGAATGCCTTCGAAGACGCCGTCGCCGTACAGCAGCCCGTGATCAAACACGCTGACCATCGCCTGCTCCTGGGAGACCAGACGATCGTTCATGAAAATTTGGAGAGGCATCGGGAAACCCTGTGGGATGGTTTGTCATTCGTGAAGCGTGGGCCGAAATCCACGCGACGGCGAGTGTTGTCGGACTCTTCAACAGTGGCTCAAAACAAATCCGGCGTGCAGGTCGCGAAAGTCGCGCGGGCACGCCGGGGGCAGGACACCGAATTCCGCTGGGGGTTCAGGCGGCCCGTGGGATCGGCGACCAGTCTGTCATCTTCGGAGCATGACAGACTGGAAGCCTATCTCACGGCCATGTTCAGGCGGCCTCTTCGAGCCCCTGAATCCGGCCCTCGGTCAGTCGCACGATGCGATTGGCCTGTCGTGCGATCGTTTCGTCGTGAGTGACCATGATGATAGTCAGCCCCTCTTCCTCGTTCAATCGCGTCATCATGCTCATGATCTCGCGTCCGGTCATGGCATCCAGGTTGCCCGTGGGTTCATCGGCCAGCAGGACTTCTGGTTTCCCAATCAAAGCGCGAGCGATTGCCGCCCGCTGCATTTCGCCGCCCGACAATTCGGTGGGATAGTGCTTGAGACGGTGATCCAGCCCCATTTTCTTGATGATCTCGATCGCCTGTTGGCGGAACTCATGGCGACGACGCCAATATTCCCAAGCTGAGTACCGAATCATCAGCGGGGACAGAACGTTCTCCAGCAGAGTCAGCTCGGGCAACAGATGGTAGAACTGAAACACAAACCCAAACATCCGGTTCCGCAGTTCGTCGCGCGTGGCGGCGGGCAAGTCATCAATACGGTTCTGTTCCAGTCGCACTTCACCCGAATCGGGAGTGTCGAGCAAGCCGAACAAGTGCATGAGGGTACTCTTGCCGCACCCCGACTTCCCAATGATCGAGACGAACTCGCCCTTGCCGACACACAGGTCGACGCCCCGCAGGACCGGAACCTTCTCTGGTCCCTTAATGTAGGTGCGGCTGATCGAGTGTGCACGGAGATAAGACACGCGAGTCTTCTTCGTCGGAATCTGCAGAATGTTGGACATGGGCTGATCCAGTGCTTGAGTCGTCATGCGTGGCCATCGCTTCCAGTTCGGGAGTGGGAGTCCGGATTCAACCTGAACTCCAACGGACTCTACTCGTAACGCAGAGCCTGCACCGGGTGCAGGGAAGCTGCGCGACGGGCGGGGAGAATGCTGGCCAGGACCGCGATCACCACAGCCCCGAACGCCACCCAAACCACCGTGCCGGGATTGACCTTGGTGGGGACTTCATGGAAGTAGTAGATCGTCTCGTCGAACACTTTACGCCCCAGCATCCAGGAGATGGCCGACTCGATCTTGTCGATGAAATGGACCACTGTCAGTCCGAGTGCGACTCCGGCGCCGCTTCCGACCAGACCCAGCGTCAAACCATACAGCAGGAAGATCGACATGATCCCGCGCGAGCTGGCGCCCAGAGCTTTCAGGATTCCGATATCGCGAGTCTTCTCGACCACGATCATGTAGAAGATGGCCAGAATGCCGAATCCGGCCACGGCGATGATCAGAAACAGCAGGACGTTCAAGATCGCAGCTTCCACTTCCACGGCCTGCAACAGCGGGCCTTGCTGCTGTTCCCAGGTCTCCACAGACACACCCATCCCGGCCAGCTCTTCTCGGAGCCGCTCCACCACGAGTTTGGCATTCGCATAGTCCTTGAGCTTGATCTGAATGGCCGTGACGCTGCCGGTTTTCCAGTCGAGGTCTTTGTTCGGGTGTGTCGGGTCGGGCGGCGTGAGCATGCCGCGGGCCTTCTGCATCTGCTCCAGATTCATGAATACAATGTTCGAGTCGTACTCGCTCATCCCGCATTTGAAGAGGTCGACGACCGTCGCCTTGAAGCTCACTGGTTGAGGGGTCCCGGCCTTGAGGGTGGAGAGAGTGATGTCTTCACCCGGATGCACGAGCATGCGCACATCGGTTTCTCCCGTCAGACGGTTCTTTTCCGGGTAGCTGACCAGTCCCGCTCCCACGAACACGCGGGCATACTGGGGGTTATTCGGGTCAGTTGCCTCTTCCGGAGCAGAACTGCCCTGCCAGGGATTGTCATAGACTGCACCTTCGCCGGAGTCAGCATATTGCGCGGGAGCTGGTCGCACGCCTTCGGGTTCCATTCCATCCGGGAGGGTTTCCGGTCGCAGCAACCGCATGTGCTGTACCATGTCTTCCCGGATTCCGATCGCGCTGGCTGTCAGGTCCCAAGAGACCGGAGAGCGGACATCCACTTCAGGTTTTTGCGGTCGATTGGAGAGGTCCTTGTCCTGCCGACTGAGTAGATAGTGAGACAGCGGGCTGACTTGGTTCTTGCCTTCGGGCAGAATGCCGACAATGCGGACCGGGCGTTGTTCTTCCTGTCCCATGACATGGAAGCTCATCATGCCCCACATTTCGACCGTGGGAGTGGTCGCGACGATATAGGGTCCGACCGCCTCGTCGATGATCTGCATCAAGCTCTCGGGGTCTTTAAACCCATCGGAGTTGTGCGTGATGATCGCCACATCCGACAACAGCCCGCGCAAGCGGTCCTGCATCTCGGTGCTGAAGCCCGCCATGACGCTGTTGACGACGATCATTGTCGCCACCCCCAGCGTGACACTGATGATGCTGACGAAAGCAATCATGCGAGTTTTGAGGTATTTCGTGGCCAACAAGAGCTTGTACATACGCCGCCTGGCTCCTTCCTCCATCCCGCAGGAGCGAACTGCCCCTACGTTCGGATCCTTCCGAACCGGCAGTTTCCACCGGAGGGCACAAAATGGTCAATAGGAGTTCTGCCGGGTAACCGTCAGGGGATGTGAGACGCACTCTGCATTCCGTCGAGTGCCCGATCAAAACGCAGCTCGATCTTTAGACTCCCGCCAAACTGTGAGGAGGGCTCTCAGACTTGGAAGACGAAATGATCCACAGATTCCGCAGATTGTCACAGATTCAGAGGAGGGCGGGGCTGCGAGTGTTGTGAGAGGAGTCACATCGGACTCCCCCAAAGAATCTGTGATAATCTGAGAAATCGGTGGACCACTTCTTTGCTGAAGCCGTGTGCGTCACGGCGGATCCTCGAAGTGCATGGTCCCGAAGAACTTCCCGGTTTTCTGGGAGGAGCTTGAACAGAAGCAAGCGAAGGAAGCAAAGGTTCAGTTCGAAGTTTCTGCGTGGTCTTCTGTTCTAAATCATTTCGGGAAATTGTTTCGGACCAGTTTATTGGGAATCACAAAGTGCGTCTCGCACTCATCGTCACAAGATATGAGACGCACTTGGCACTCTCGGTTCTACCATTGCGACTCTCCTCCGCCCCGCTGGGGCACCGAAAAAACAGCCCTGGGCCACGCCCCAGGAATTGTCTTCGAGTTTTCATAATTTCGTAGGAACTCAGAAATCGATGAGGCGCGCCGCGGACAGACAGCGCATGAGGGGGTGAAACTGATCCTTCTCTGGAGTCCATGCCATGTCTGTTGCACCCGAACCTGTGAATCCCGAACATGATCCCATGACCATCGACCCCTCCAATCTGGGCAGCGTGGACCCTCTCTCGGTCGAGGGGATTTTTCTCGTCGCCCTGGGCAAGCAGGGGGACGCGAGGCAGGCGTTCCTCGCCGCGAGTTGTCCTGATACGGAGCAACGGCAACGGGTCGAGGCGCTGCTGTCCGCCTACGAGAGCGCGGGGAGTTTTCTGGAGAAGCCAGCGATCTCTGCCGAGCCAACACCGGTCGGGCAGTATCTCGCTCCCTGTGAAGTCCCCGGGGCGATCGGCAAGCTCGGGCCGTATGAGATTCTGGAAGAGATCGGTCGCGGCGGAATGGGCGTCGTGTTTCGCGCTCATGATCCCAAGCTGCAACGCATTGTCGCCGTCAAGGCCCTCGCTCCCGAACTCGCCCGACTCCCCTCGGCTCGGCAACGCTTCCTGCGCGAGGCCCGCGCAGCTGCGGCGATCAGTCACCCGCATGTGGTGACGATCTTCGCCGTCGACGGGACCGAGGAAGCCTCGCTCGGCACCGAGCGGGCCACGCTGCCGTACCTGGTGATGGAGTGCATCGTCGGCCAGACGCTGCACGACAAGATCAAGCGGGTCGGAGCCCTCAAGGTCGAGGAGATCGTCCGCATCTCACGGCAGATCGCCGAGGGGCTCGGGGCCGCTCACAAACGCGGGTTGATCCACCGTGACATCAAGCCCGCGAATATCCTGCTGGAGAACGGCGTCGAGCGGGTGAAGATCACCGACTTCGGGTTGGCTCGCACTGTCTCCGATGGAGGGATCACCCACACCGGCGAGATCCTCGGCACGCCGCAGTGCATGTCCCCCGAGCAAGCGCGCGGCGAGATCGTCGACCAGCGCAGCGACTTGTTCAGCCTCGGGTGCGTGATGTACACGATGTGTACCGGAGTGAGTCCGTTCCGCGCGGACAACATGCTGGC
Source organism: Planctomycetota bacterium (assembly GCA_043777375.1). Lineage (GTDB taxonomy): Bacteria > Planctomycetota > Planctomycetia > Planctomycetales > Planctomycetaceae > TH-plancto1. The sequence continues at coordinate 13,117 of JAYWHX010000001.1, forward strand.
GATCATGAAGAAGGTCTGCGACGCCACCCCACGTCCGATCGCGGAACTGAACCCCCAGATTCCGGAGTGGCTGGGGCAGTTGGTGCATCAGTTGCTGGAGAAGCAGCCGGAGCTAAGGGTGCAGACAGCGGGGGATGTGGTCGAGGTGCTGGAGGCTCGGGCCGTGGCCCACATGCCACAAAGCTCCAATGGCTACGCCGCTCGGGAAACGGCAAATCAGCGAGGAGATCTTCCACCGTGGTTGCTCACACCGCTCTTGCCTAGCTGGAGATGGATTCAGGGTCTGCCCAAGCCGTTTCTCGACGTTTGCGTGCTGTCACTGATGCTCGGCTTCTTGTTCGGTGCCGTATTTCCGAACGGCGTCGTCTCCAACGGATTGGTCTACGGAGGAGTTGTGTGGATAGTGGCAGCCCTCGTACGAATGCTGACTGGACGTGGCAGCTGGGTTTGCTGGCCGGTGTTTGGAGCCAGCATGCTTGCTCTGGGTGTTGGCAACCTCGGGGGGAGAATTCTCCGGCTGGGAACACATGGCGAGGCTCAAGGAGGCATCTTCGTCTTCGGTCTCGCGATCGGCATTTTCTGGCTATTGACCCGACTGTTCCCGAAGATGTTCATTCAGAACATACCGCCGGTCACGATGGCTCACGAGTCCGCTCCCGTCACAACGCGTCAATCAGGCGCACACTGGTCAAGTTCATTACTGCTGGTAGCTATGTTTCTGGCTGCGGGGATCGCATTGCTTAGCAATTTCCTGTCACCCTACGGCGTCTCCAGATCAATCCGCGAAGTCGCCATACTGATCTTTGCAGCTACGGCCAGTCTCTGGATCTTCGTCCGGCTTGTGGCTTGGGGCATGAGTCACTCTCAGCCTCAGGCAGCTGCGCGACCAGCGACCTTTCCTTTGACCGCCACTCAAACACCCACGAACGTTCAACCGACTCCGCGTTCCCCGTGGAGCGTCCTCGGGTGGATTCTCGTGTCGATTCTTGGCGTGGGTATGCTCGGCGTGGGACTCTTCGTGATCGCTTTGATCGTGCCCTGGATTGCAATGAGCAATGCCCCGAAGCCGGTTGTACCGCACTCCGGACCACATCCCGCCCACGTCACGATTCGGTCTTCATTGGGAGAAAGAATCATCGGGGTGAATGTCGATGGGTCGCCCGCGTTTCTGACATCGTTGGGCCAGGGAATGTGCCAACTCAAAATTGAGCCCGGCTTGCGTGCGATTGTTGTGGCTTTCGAAAGCCCCGACCCCAAAAACTACGAACGGATCTACTCCACTCAGGTCAACGTTTCCAATCATCAGGCCGTGGAGATCGAAGCTGTACCGGTGAACCAAGCTCGGATGGCACCCAAGAAGGACATCTCGACAGAATTCGCTGGTCGATTCGAAGCAGCGCTCGCGATGGAAAACGATACTGCACGTCACAACACGCTGGTCAGACTGGCGGAGGACGCCGCGAACGCTGGCTATGGCGAGCTCGTGCTCAATGTGATTGCAGAAGTTGACGCGGGCACCGCGCGGAATAACACATGTGCCATCTGCGCCGAAGCCTTGCTGAAACACGGCATGACCTCGGCAGCGACGGTAGTCGCTCTTCAGATGGACAACAATTCCGCTCGCCACAATACGTTGGCCAAAATCGCTTCGGCTGCGATTCCGGCGGTTGATTCGCCTGCCTCAGTATCCACCCCGAATCCGCAGCTCAATTCTGTGACAATGCCTGAACCGTCGGCAGTGTTGGTGGAACCCACTCCGATTCCAGATGCCGGAATCGACCGCAACAGTGCCGCGCCTAGTCCATCGATCCCGCTGGCCGATGCCGTCGAGGTGCTGACTGATCCGAAGGAGATGCCCGCCCCCGCGAGGGGAGTGTCAATGGGTTTCGAGCAGGGGATGACCCAGGCGGTTTGGATCGACGAGCCAGGTCTCCTGATCCGCATGAAGCGTCTGAGCTTTGAGGGGGAAGATGGGAAAGAGCTGGAATACTACTCCAAGATCGCCTGGGGAACGGGAGCGTTTATGGCAACGAACTCGCATGGAGAACATGCTCACCACTTCCCCGCTGGACGCTACCGAGTCCTCGTGCAAGACCTCGACTACGGTTGGCAGTTGGATCGGCGGGGGATGATCACGATTGGGAACGGACCCATGTATGTTCACGTCAAGCGGTCGTTCCAAGCCCATCAGAAGCTCAGCTCCGGCAGCGATCAATTTCCGCTCACGTTTCGCTGGGCTGGAAAGACCTACCAGATCGTCACTCCGGAAGAGGTCGGGATGGTCAACCTGCTGCTGACGACCCTCGATCCGCAGACGAAGGCGACTGTGTTTGTTCCAGATTCATTTCGGACTCACCCGCTGTTCTTAGAGGCTGTCCAGATCGACCCGCAAGGCGGCGGGCACTCGCTGAAGCGGGAACGGTCTGTGATGAAGATCGACATCCGTTCTCCCGGAATGAAGGCGGGCTACAAGACCGCTGTGGGGCAAATCGAGTGGAGTGGGCAAGCTGTGTTCGAAGCCTTCGTACCTCGTCAAGCGGTTCAAGGTGTCCTGTCGGATGATTCACTGGGGTTGTTCGAGGACATCTCGATTCCAGCAGTTGAGTTAGAAGCAGGAGCGTGGGTTGTCCGCCGTGATCTCAACTCGATCAAGCGATGTGCCGAAGGCTTGAAAGCCACGGAGGGACCGGACTCGGTTGTTCGGATGATCTGGTTTGGAGAGTGGGCCGATGTCGCGAACTACTCCGTACCCGCTGCCCGCCGATTGGTCATGGCCATCGCCGAGGGTCAGCCCGATGTCCCCGAGGCGGAGCTGCTCGAACTGGGCCATGTCGCGACGCTCGATGAACTCTGGGCGGTGGCCGACCAGAAGCCAGATGAGACTCTCAAGACCATCGTGATCCCAGGCAGCACACCCGGCACTTGGCGGTTGAAGGAGCCACCGGAAGGGGCGGTGGCGAAAGATTGAATGGGGCGAGGATGAGCGATGAGAGCGGCAGGCGTGAGCCTGTCGAGACCCTCGCCCGCGAACCGACTTGTGTTGACGCTCATCGCCTCGGCAGGCTGACGCCGTGCCGCTCTGAGTGAGAGTCACGTGTGGATGCGATCTGCTTTCAAACGATCCAGAGACGTGCCCCCTTGCGGGCGCGGAGGCTTACTGAGGGATCGACCCGACGCAGATCACCACTTGCCTCAGCCCCAGTCGCTGCGTAAAACGACTGCATGAATACCGCACCCATCTCTCTCTCCGATGTCGCCCAGCAGCTGCTCACCGAGGCGGACGCCGGGGTTTTGGCCACGCATTCGCAGGGGCACGAGGGGTTTCCGTTCTCATCACTGGTGCAGTTTGCTCTGAATCAGGATGGACACCCGATCTTCCTTCTGAGCGGGTTGGCGGAACACACGAAGAACGTGCGGGGCAATCCCAAGGCCAGCCTGTTTGTGCGTGATCTCAAATCGGGCGAGCCGCAATCGACGGGACGCGTGACGATGCTGGGTGAAATCCAGCTGCTCCTGAATGATGAGATTCCGGCAGTCAGGGATTTGTTTTTGGAGCGGCATCCCAAAGCCGCCTTGTGGGCCAGCTTTGGCGACTTCCGTTGGTTCCGCATGATGCCCTCGGCAACGTATGTCGTCGCCGGATTCGGCCAGATGGGCTGGGTTCGCAATTGATCGTCGCCTTTCGCTCCGCGAAAGAGCGTCCCTTTTCAGGGAAAAAGGCGACAATCCCAGCTGTTTTGATCGTGACTTGATAAGTCAGTACGACAGCGACTAGAACTTCTCGTCAGGGCGTGCGAGGGATAACATGCAATCCGGTTACTCCCTGTTTGTGTCCTCGGTCCCCGCCCCATGAACGTCACGACCATTGTCGGCATCGAAGTCCACGTCCAGCTGAACACGCGCACGAAGATCTTTTGCGGGTGCGACAACGAGTTCAACCCGGACCGGCCGAACACGCAGACCTGCCCGGTCTGTCTGGGGCTACCGGGGGCGCTGCCGGTCCTGAATCGCGAGGCGATTCATCTCGGGCAAAAGACTGGTCTGGCCCTGAATTGCGAAGTGACTCCCGTCACGAAGTGGGATCGCAAGCAGTATTTCTATCCCGATCTGCCGAAGGGGTATCAGACCAGCCAGTTCGACTTGCCGCTGTGCCAGAATGGGTGGGTCGAGACTTTCACTGCGGAGGGAGTCGCCCGCCGGATTCGGATTCGCCGTGCCCACCTCGAAGAGGATGCGGGCAAGAACATGCACGACGAGTCGGGGCGAGGACGCGACAGCCAGGTCGACTTGAACCGGGCGGGGACTCCTCTGTTGGAGATCGTTAGCGATCCCGATATTCGCTCCGCTCAAGAGGCCAAGGCAGTCCTTGAAGAACTCCACCTGCTGCTGACCTATCTGGGGGTCTCGGACTGCAACATGCAGGAAGGCAGCCTGCGCTGTGATGCCAACGTCAATTTGCACATCGAACAGCCGGATGGAAAACCAATCGCGACGCCAATCGTCGAGGTCAAGAACCTCAACAGCTTCCGCGCCGTTGAAGCGGCGATTGAGTTCGAAGTCCAGCGGCAACTCGCCGAGTTCCAAAAGACCGGTCGCAAGATGGGCGACCCCGGAGCCGATAAAGAGACACGAGGTTGGGACCCCGATCGAGGGCAGACCACCGCTCAGCGGGCGAAGGAAGAGGCAGCTGACTATCGGTATTTTCCCTGCCCGGACTTGGTTCCGGTGACGACTTCGCCGGAGCGGATCGAGGAGATCCGCCGCGAGCTGCCCGAGTTCCCGGCGGTTCGTCGCTCTCGCTATCGTCAGGAGTTCGGGCTCTCTCTTTACGATGCTTCGGTGATTGTGAAACAGGGTGTCGATCTGGCCCGTTACTTTGAGACAGTGGTTGAGATTTGCGGAGATGCGAAGCAGGCCGCGAACTGGGTGACGCAAGACGTGCAGCGGGATCTCAACGATCGGAAACAGGAGATTGCCGAATTCCCGATTGTCGCCGAAGTGCTGGGCGACTTGCTGAACCGTATCGTGTCGGGCGAGTTGACGGTCAAGGGAGCCCGCGAGGTCTATGTCCAACTGCTGCTCGATGCCGACGAAAAGCGAGAATTCGCAGTATGCGCGTCACCTCCACAGAATGTTTGTTACGGCGGAAGTGTGTTCGATGAGACAGGAAGCGGTGGTGCGGAAATAGGACAAATTAGTTCGCCTGTCTCAGTCTCCAGAATCGATGCCATTATCGACCAGAAAGGGCTCAAGGTCGTGAACGACACCGGCCTGCTCGACGCAGTCATCGCGACCGCTCTCGCCGACAGCCCGAAGGCGGTCGATGACTTCAAGGCCGGCAAGCAACAGGCGATCGGCGCGGTCCTCGGCAAGATCATGAAGCTGGTGAAAGGAGCCGATGCGAAAGTCGTGCGGGAGCGGTTGATCCAGAAGCTCTCCGAAGAAGAGACAATGAAATCAATTTCCTCAAGCTTGTCATTGGGGACGACGGATCGGATAACTCGGCTTAGTCGTCCGCAGATGGTGAAGTTACCAAAGCTTCGCGGACAGTTTCAAAAGAAGATTTCGCAGTTGAAAAAAGACCTTGATCGGATTCTTCAATCCTTACACAAGGGTTCGGGAATAAAGCGAAAGATCGGAGGAGTTACTTATACGGTGACTAAGGAGCGGTTAGCATCTCCGCAACCTTCACAGAGCTCTCGTAAAGTACCCAACTGATGATGGCTCATCCGACATTCGGCTGCTTCGTGTCATTAACGATGAGTGTACGGACGTTGTTGAGCCAGGTATGGGGGTGGGCCTATGCACGAGGCGTGCTTGACCCGCCCTAGGGCTTATGAAATGGATCGATCAACGGCACACCGACATGGCGAAAATCTGTGAGGTTGCGAGTCACGATCGTCAGCTGGTGTTGAATCGCCGACGCCGCGATCAGGCTGTCTTTGACGGGCATCACTTGCCCTTTCCTTTTCAGGCGGGCCAAGAGTTCCGCCCAGACAGCCCCGGTCCCGGAGTCCAAATCCAGTACTCGCAATCGTTGAATCCCAATCCGAAACCAATCCAGAAGTTGCGAGCGTTTCTTCCCGGCAGGCATCAATCGAATTCCATATTCGATTTCACCGAGCACGATGGGGGTGACAACCAGATCGGCCTCGTGATCTTGGAGCCACTGGAGTACAGCGACCTGTGGAGTCGGTCGCGTGGCTTCGCTCAAGACGTTCGCATCGACCAAATATTTCATAGGTCGCTGGTCGATTCCGAGGGAATGGATTGGAACCAGTCGTGGGCCGGGCAAGCCCGCAACCAGTCGACGACCCCGGTGTTGTCCCCCGCTGGGAGCCGTTTCAGCAGATACTGGCCAGATTCGATCCGTTCGACTTGAAACTGCTGGCCGGGCAGAATCTGATCCTGCTGCCTCATTTCTGCGGGCAGAACAATCTGTCCTTTGCTGGAAACTGTCGTGTTCATGGAATGTAAGATACCGTCTTACCGTTACGGTTGTCTAGATGAGTGAAAGGCAGGCAGGAATGTCTGCTCTACGGCCACCTAGCAAACGTGCCCCACGATGATCGTTATCTGGCCGCACGGGCGTCGGCGACTGTCATCGAGCCTTCGTACAGTGCCCGCCCGATGATCGCGCCGACGAGGTTGGGCTGTTTTGCGTTCTCGGAGGCGAGGGTGCGAATGTCATTCAGGTTGGTCACTCCGCCCGAGGCGATCACTGGAAAACCGAGTTCCGCGAGGGCCAGCATGTCGTCAATCGTCTGGCGGTCGACCCCTTGCATCATGCCGTCGTTGGCGATGTTCGTGTAGATCAGGGCAGCCAGCGGCAGCGCCAGATACTGCCGAGCGAGATCAATCGCGGGGGTCTTCGAAACATCGAGCCAGCCAGCTGTGGCGACCATGGAATCGCGGGCGTCGAGACCGAGGGCGACGCGGTTCGGGTAGCGCTCGACGATGCGTCGAAACCACTCGGGTTCCTTGAGAGCCTGTGTCCCGATAATGACACGAGTCACCCCGACCTCTTCGAGCATGAGTCGAATGGACTCGTCATCGCGCAGTCCGCCGCCGAGTTCGCAGGGGATCTGGAGTGCCCGGACGATACCGCGAATGGCATCGACATTCACAGGGCGACCGGCCTTGGCTCCGTCGAGATCGACCAGGTGGAGTATGTCACCGCCGTCGGCTTCCCAGCGTTTGGCCATCGCCACGGGATCGTCACCGAAGACGGTCTCCTGAGCATAGTCACCCTGACGAAGCCGCACGCAGCAGCCTCCACGTAAATCGATCGCTGGCAGAATCTGAAGCACGAAGGAATCCGAAAAAGCGGAGATGAATGATGAGGTGACAGTGCGTGACTGGCACGTCGGAAACGTGCCCCACAAGACAGGCCCCACGGGAGAGACTGACCCGCTCAGTTAGAAGCCCGACTTCGTAGCTGCACCCGCCCCGGCGGCTCCAGCTTGCAGCTTGGGAATCTGATTCGAGACCGTCAACGTTTCCAAAGACTTTAGCAGCTTGTCTTCAAGACGTTCACGAATCGAAGCTGGGTAGATCGCAATGACCGCGATATGAATCGGTCCGTTGTAGTGGCCGTACATCTGCCCCTTGATCTCGACACCGACTTGAGGCAGCACAGCTGGGGGCACGAACGTGATCCCGGTGAACTCCTTCGGGATCGCATACTTTCGTTCGCGAGGGCACATCTCTGTATATCGCACATTGTTGCCAATCTGCGACCCACCTCCCGGAGGCAGCGTGACCTGCATGGTATTCGCCAAAGCCGTTTCCAACTCAGTTAGGAAGACAGCGGGATCAGGGCCGGTGCCTGCTTTTGCGACATCCAGATACCACTGGTGATTGCTGCACACATACAGAAACCCGGGGCGGTTCCCGTCATCGCAGGGGAACTCTCCCTGCCAGGCTCCGACCAGTCCCGGCAGAGTCAGTCCCAGATACAGTGGCTGGCGAGCATCCTCCGGAGCGGGTTCTCCCTCCTTGGGGATGGCAGGAGCTGGCAGCAGATTGAAGCCTTTGGGAATCCGCATCGAGATCGGGAATTGAGGATGATTCCAGGTTCCATTTTGCAGCACTCGATCGAGCGATTGCCGGTACTCGAAGAAGGCATTCGTTTCCTTCAGACGCGACTCGTACACGTCACTGCCACAGCCAAAGATCAGCAGCAGTCCGAGGCAAATCATTTTGTATCGAGAACAGTGCATCCAGTGACTCGCTAGCCGGGAGGTGATTTCTGATTGGTCATTGTGGCCCAGTCGACAGTTCCCCGTCAAACGTGGTGATTTTTCCTGGCTCTCCATTCTTCAATAGGCACTGTGAATCCCCGTCTTCCAGAGGACATGCGCAGAAGTGGCCACATTCGAGTAAACTGAAACAGCCCGAGCGGGGGTCAAGTTTTCGAGAAGCCCCGCCAAAAACAAACAGGCGATCAGAGTCCTCACTGAGTGTGTCACCCATGTCCTCCCATCCTGAGAATGATCCCCCACGTGATGAGACTCCTGAACCAATTCACGGCCAGGTGCGACACTCCAATGTCAGCGCCCGCATTAGCGATGAGGTGTCTGTCGGAGTGTTCAGCAATGGGGTGATGATCCTGTCCGGCATGCATGAGTCGGTTCTCGATTTCGCGATGCGCATGGGCGAGACCCAGCGAATCGTGACGCGCGTGATCCTGCCCAATCCGGTGGCACGGCAGTTCGGAACAGTGCTCCAGGAAAACATGCGGCACTACGAGACGAACTTCGGCACGATGCCCACGATGCCAAAGGTGCGGAATCCCGAGGCAGCCCCAGCTCCCGCCGAGAATCATCGAGACGAACCGTACACGGATGAACCGGGCGTCATCGCGGGGGCGCATGTCTCCTCCGAATCGCTCCAGTCTTCGTCGGCAACTCCGACGATCGACGAAATCTACGACGAACTGAAGATCCCGGACTCGGTCGCCACCGGACGGTATGCCAATGCCGTGATGGTGCGGCACTCGGGAACCGAGTTCTGTTTCGACTTCATCGCCAATTTTTACCCCCGATCGGTCGTCACCTCGCGCGTGTACATGGCTGCCCCGCATGTCCCGCCGGTGTTATCCTCGCTGTTGCGATCGATGCAGCCGCCGCAGTCCGGTCCCGGGGGCCTGACGAACGAGCCCTCGAACAATTGATCTCTTCGTCGGAGAATGGAATTCATTCCGTTTCCTCGCCTTTGCTCACCCGTCCAAGCTTTACCCATTGAGATCATTCGGGGCCACTCATGGCGCAGCAGTCGAAGGCAGATGCCATTGCGAGTGAGCGAGATGGATGGCTAAGCTGGCTCTTGGTTGTCGGTGTGGCGGTTGCTCTCACAGTGCTGTTTTGGGGTCCGCTATGGCGCGGCGGGACTCTGATCGGCGGGGACACGTTCTCGTATTACTTCCCTCAGAAAACGTTTCTCGCCGACTCACTAAAACGAGGTGAGTTCCCGCTCTGGAACCCGCTGGTCGGAGCTGGCTATCCGATTGTGGCCGAGAGCCAGTCCGGAGTGCTCTACCCGCCGACACTGCTGTTCTATCGGTTCCTCGATGTACATGTCGCGTACTCCGCGAACCAGTTGTTTCACTATATCATCGCGTTCATTGGGATGTCGGCGGTGGGGCGACGGTATGGCCTGTCACTGGGCAGTTCGTTGCTGGCGGCCTTGATCTATGTCTACGGCTGGTTCGCGCCCCGCATTTGCCTGGAATGGGCGATCATCGGGGGAGCGTACCTGCCGTGGTGCGTGTGGCTGGTGGAGAAGTGGCTTACCTCGGGCAGCCGCCGGGCGTTGTTGGGGCTGGCTCCGTTGTTCGGCATGTTCCTGCTCGCTGGGCATTTTCATCTCGCGTTTATCACGACGCTGGCTCTGTCGACATACGTACTCCTGCGTGTGGTGTTCACGATGCGGGAGGGCGAGGCTCCCGCCGAGCCGCGAGCCAAGAGCGACGTTCTTACCACCTCGCGGCTCGGCGGG
>JAYWHX010000002.1:0-79694 GCA_043777375.1 Planctomycetota bacterium
CTAAACGCAAACGAAGTCAGGATTTCGTCATGGATCTGTTCAGCTTGGTCGCCGGTTCGATTCGTTCTTTGTGCGGTGTGCAGGGGGCTCGGCGGCGGGCGGTGCGGCGGTGTACGTCGTTGCTCACAGGGCAGGCTCTGGAAAATCGCACGCTGCTGGCCAGCCTCATCAGCACCACAAAGCTGACGTACCAAGACAAGGACGGCGACAACGTCGAGGTCGCGTTCAGCAAGCCAATCCTCAACGCCGCGAACGTGAACTCGATCTTCACGTTCGACACCGGGCCGATCGCGGGCAACGGGACCAAGCAACAGCTGCGATCGATCAATCTGTCCGGCGTGGCGGCCGCTGCGGGGACGACGATCATTACGAAGGCGGTCCGCAGTGCTACCAATGGCGGCGACGGGTTTGCGGCGATCGGTCAGATCGACGCGACGAGCCTGGACATCGGCACGGTGACGATTGACGGTGACCTGGGCCGGATTCGTGCGGGAGATACGGCTACGACCACGCAAGCGGTCGGGGCGTTGACGGTCCACTCGATGGGCCGGTTCGGGACGTTCACCGGGGCGGTGGACCTCGTCAGCAGCATCAATGGACCGCTGTTGTCGTTGAAGTCAAAAACCGACATCAAGGATGCTTTCATTGCTGTGCAAGGGGGCGTGAATGGCAAGATCGGCAGTGTCACGATCGGCGGGTCGCTGATCGGGGGTGGTGTCACTTTTTCCGGAGTGATCTTCAGTACGGGTGACATGGGGGCGGTGAATGTCAGCGGCGATGTCGTCGGGAGTGGGGCTTCAACTGGGCAAATATTCTCCAGCAGTAAGCTGGCCAGCGTGACGATCGGCGGGTCGCTGATCGGTGGCGCGGGCATCGACAGCGGCTTCATTTATTCAAACCTGGATATCGGTGCTGTCTCGGTCAAAGGTGATGTGAAAGGAGCATCGGGTGTCAACAGCGGCAATATCAGGTCTGTCACCAAGATTACGAGCGTAACGATTGGAGGTTCGCTGATCGGCGGCGCGGGCGCCGACAGCGGGCAGATCATATCGGGCTCGGATATGGGAGCGGTGATCGTCACTGGCAATGTCCAGGGGGGCGACGGCCCTCAAAGTGGGGGCATTCAATCCAACGCGAAGCTGGCGAGCGCGACGATCGGTGGATCGCTGGTCGGCGGTGTGGGCATCAACAGTGGTTCGATCAATGCGGCCGGGAGCGTGGGAGCCGTGAATATCAAGGGTGATGTGAGAGGGAGCAGTGCGAATCAAACGGGCCGAGTGAGATCCGGCACTAATCTGGCGAGTGTGACGATCGGAGGGGCGTTGATCGGGGGTGGAGGGTTGTCCAGTGGCACGATCAATTCGGGCGGGGCCGTGGGCGTGACAGCGGTCACGATCGCGGGAAACGTCCAAGGGGGGAGTGGACTCGACAGCGGCACGATTCAATCCTTCGCCAGTCTGTCGAGTGTGACGATCGGCGGGTCGCTGATCGGCGGTAGCGGGCAGGCCAGCGGACAAATATTCTCCAGCCAAAATATGGGACCGGTCACCATTACGGGGAATGTCCAGGGCGGAACGTTTAATGCGTCTTCCGGGAATGATTCCGCGGGGAGCATTCGGGGCGGTGCCAACCTGTCGAGTGTGACGATCGGCGGGTCGCTGATCGCTGGTGGATCGCGCAGCGCCCGGATTTTCTCGAACCTGAGCATGGGGGCCGTGAACATCAAGGGCGATATCAAGGGCGGAGACAACTTCGACAGTGGGCAAGTTTTCTCCGGTGGCAACCTGGCGAGTGTGACGATCGGCGGATCGCTGATCGGCGGGAGTGGGGCTTTCTGCGGAATGATTTCATCACTCAGTAGCATCGGGCCCGTGAATGTCAAAGGTCATGTCCAAGGAGGCGCGGGAGTTGATAGTGGTCAGATTAAATCAAACGGTCTGCTGACAAGCGTGACCATCGGTGGGTCACTGATCGGAAGCAGCGGACAAGGCAGCGGGCTGGTCATCTCACGGCTCGACATGGGGCCGGTCGTGATCACAGGGAACGTCCAGGGCGGATCGTTTGTCGCCGCCAACGAAACTCAAGCAACTGGTTCGATTGTTTCCAATGCGAAGCTGGCGAGTGTGACGATCGGGGGGTCTCTGGTCGGTGGTGCGGGCCGAACCAGTGGCCTGGTGATTGCGGCTTCGGATCTGGGGCCCGTGATCGTCACGGGCAATGTGATGGGGAGCAACAGCGTCAACACGGGGCTGATTTTTACCAATGGCAAACTGGCGAGTGCGACGATCAGCGGTTCACTGTTTGGCGGGGGGGGCTCTGGCAGCGGCGCGATTCGTTCGACCCAGGGGATGGGAGCCATCAACATTAAAGGCGATGTGCAGGGCGGGGCTGGCAACGGGACCGGCCAGATTAACAGCATCTCCACTATGGCGAGCGTGACGATCGGCGGGTCGCTGATCGGCGGCAGCGGTAACGACAGCGGCCAAGTCGTGTCGGCACTCGACATGGGTGCCGTGAACATTAAGGGAGATGTCCGTGGGGGCGCGGGCCAATTCAGTGGCTCGATCATCACTCTGGGCACGCTGGTTCTCAATGCCAATCTGGCCAGCGTCACGATCGGTGGCTCACTGATCGGGGGTAGCGGGGTCCTCAATAGCGGTGTGATATCCGCTGGTGGGGATCTCACGACGTTGACGATCACCGGAGATATTCGCGGCGGGTCGGCCAGTGGAGCTGCGAACTTGCAGCGCAGCGGCTATGTGCAAGCTCTCCGCATTGGCACGCTGGCCATCGGGGGCTCGGTCATTGCAGGGACCGGCACCACCTCGGGCACGTTCGACAAGAACGGAGCCATTAGCGTGACGAACGACATCGGGACCGCCACGATCAAGGGCAGCCTGATCGGCAACGCCACGAATCTGGTCGTGATCACCGCCCGTGGCCAGCGCGTGGCCCCCGCTACGACCGACCTGGCGATTGGCCAACTGACCGTCAACGGGCGTGTCGAGTTTTCGAAAATCCTCGCGGGATTTGATACTTCTGGGACTCCGAGAAATGCCGACGCCCAGATCGGCCCCGTGATCATCGGCGGAGACTGGATTGCCAGTGATCTGGCTGCGGGAGCAATCAGTGGTGGCAACGGCTTTGGAAATTCCTTCGACGCCAAGATGTCCGGCACCAACGGCGTCGGCGGCTTCAAAGACGTCGCCGCCGTCTTTTCGAAGATCACCAGCATCGTCATCGGCGGCCAAGCCTTCGGCACCGTCAGCGGGACCGACCACTTCGGCTTCGTCGCCGAAAACATCGGCAGCTTCAAAGTGAAGGGCGGCACCACCACCTTCCCACTGATCTCCGGCAACAGCAACGATGACTTCCTCGTCGGTCTGTTCGGGGATCTCCGCGTGAACGAGATTTGATGAGACCGGCGAGCCGTTCCCGTAGCGGAAGTCGTCAGACTTTCGCCGAGTCAGCGTTGACTGGCCGGGCGGCGAAACTCTGACGAGTTCCGCTACGGGAGATTCCTTCTTGCTGCTCGCCTAAGAATCAGCACCGAGCGTGGGACGTGACGGCCTACGTGATGGGGAAGCGTGCTTTCCTTCGAAACAGGTGGAGAATAAAACACAAAAAGCCCAGTGGTGGCCACCACTGGGCTTTGATTTTCATGATGAATATTCGACCGTGTTTACGCCGTCTGGCGACGTCGCTCGAACGACAGAATCTCGGGAGCATCCTGGTGGCGGATGCCTTCGATCAGGGCTTCGAAGACTTGCAGGTCGAGAGCGCTGGCGTGCTCATCATGCGGATGGAACTGGACCCCCAGGCACCACCAGTTGTCTTCGATCGACTCGTAGGCTTCGACGACTCCGTCCATCGCGGTGGCCGACACGCGCAGGTTTGGAGCAACTTGATCGACGGCCATGTGGTGGTCACTGTTCACTCGGATTTCACCAGGGCCATAGATCTGGTCCATCTTGGTGCCGGGGACGATCTCGATGACGTGACGCAGGCAGGCTTCAACGGGGTCACGATGGTTCAGTGGTTTCAAGACATCTTCGGGAACATGCTGAAACAGTGTTCCCCCGCAGATCGTGTTCATCGTCAGCATGCCGGTGCCAATGGCCAGTGTCGGAATCTTCATTTCGTAGCACAGCTTGGCCAACCGGCGGTCGAAATCTTCGCGGCGAACGGGCATCGGGCGGGTGGAGGGGTGCTTGTCAAAACCCAGCCGGACAGGGTCCAAGTCCAACTTGCAGCCGCCCATGACAACGCCGTCGAGGTGGGACAGTGCGAGGCGCAGGTCGTCTTCATCGGTGATCGGTGGCAGCATGACGGGGATTCCGCCGGAAGCTGTCACGCTATCAAAGTAACCGGCATGCACCCAGGAGAAGGGATAGGAGTCCTTCTTAGTGGCGGGGCGAAAGTCGGTGTTGATTCCGATGAGTGGCTTGGAAGACTTCATGAACACATCCTTGAGGGGAGGATTGGAATCCGGACGACTGGCCGGACGCAGTGAGGTGACTGAACGAGAACCAGATGCGGAAGACTCGACCTTCGAGCATTCCGGGCACACTCAGGCAGCGAAAAACACAAATCGTGTGTTCACTGTTGAGGGCCGATGGAGGGCCACGGAGTCCGAGAAATGGACTCGTGAAGAAGTGGCTATTGCAGCCGGAGATGGAAACCAATCCATGGAATTCTCCCGAACCCGATCCTTCGGGTCGTGTGTCTCGAATCGACTGCGGATGAACCGCAATCCCGTCACCACTTGGCCAGTCACGTCCTTCGCAACCAGCACAAGTTCTCGGCAGGTGAGAGGTTAGTGGCAGAACCTGCCGGTGTAAAGAATTGACTTCATATTGTATAAATCTTGATTCAAGTTCGGCTTTACAACACAGGATGTTGTGGAATGTGTACATGATTACACGTATTTGCCGCGAGTTCTTTCGAGATCGGTTCGGATCCCGATGTTCAGAGATCCACCAATGCTTGTGTAGCATGAGTGGCTTTCCTTCACAGCTTCTGCGCATCGTCTTCGTCATCAGAGGCATATCACAATGCAGTGGCTCGCTCTTCGAATCGTATTGATATTCTCCCTCGTCCTCTCGGGCTGTGTGGGACATGATATTGTGGTGAGTGGCTCTCCTCCGTGCATGCTCGTCGAATGCCTGTCGGGCGGGCTCGCGGTGTTCCACGAGCGAGAATTCCAGTCTGAATGTTCTCCAGTTCTCCCCTCGGGTGTTGCGACTGACCTGTCCATATCATCGACTCAGCGTCAAGCGACCTGGCAACCGCTCCTGCATGTCTATCACCAAGGAAATCCATTCTTGTTGCGATTGCTGATTGAGGACCATTCCGGCCAGCATGAGCAGATCGAAATTGTCCAAGTCACTATCGAGAACGACGAGGGTCTGATTCGGCGAGAGAATGTCTTATGGAATGGAATCCGCTTTTCGCCTTCAGGGGCTTCCGATCCTGTAACATCCACCGAGGGAAGTTCCATCATTCAAGTCAGAGGTCGAATCGACAACCTGATACTGGAACCTGATGATCTGAAAATTACACTGACCGGTTACCTTATCAATGCCAATGGTGAGCGGATCAAGTTTGCCTCGACTGAGACGTTGAAATCAGACTCGAAGTTCAGTGTCTGGCCATACTGGTTGATCTTGAGTGGGGCCTAGCGTTGCGTCACAGCGACGTTTTCGGGGATTACAGTGACGGGACAGCAGAGGCATTCTCGTGGTGCATGCGGACTCTCGAAATGAGATTTCAGCGGCTGGCCGAGAGCGGTATTCAGGAGACGTCAATTGGTCGGCGAAGTCGAACAGCTGCGTCGCGCAGCTGTTCAATGAGCACGAAATCCATCATCTCTCATGCCTCAGCCTCTCAAGAACCACCAAAACATCATTCCGTGATTTCTCGAAAACTACCGATCGCTAGCGTGGAAGTGTTGGCTCTCTATGATTCCTTTTCAACATTCTCAAATCGCTGATGGTGTCGTTGGTGTCAGTCTCGCTTCCCGTGTCCGTTCAATCCGCCAAATCGTCCGGTGCCCCCCAGCCCTCGAACTGGGCTCTACTGCGCCGGTTGATTGCAATCGGTTTCGAGTACCGGCGTGGTTGCTTCGAGATGGTCGCGATGCATCTGGGCTTGGTGACGCTCTCGCTCAGCGGACTCGGACTGACTGGGCTGGGCATCGACTACATTCGCTCAGTGATCGAGCCGGGAACTGCGATCCCCAAATGGCCATTTGGATTTCAACCACCGTCCCACTGGTCGCCAATGCAGGTCGTGATCGCCATCGCGGCGGCGGTCATGCTTTCGGGACTGTTGACGGCGATGCTGCGATATTTCGCAGCCATCGCAGCTGCGAAGCTGACCCAGCGGATTCTGATTCAGCTGCGATCGGACGTGTACGCCAAGCTGCAAAGGTTGAACTTCCACTTCTATGACTCGGGGGAAAGCAGCTCGATTATCAATCGAGCTGCGGGGGATGTGAACTCGGTCCGCAGCTTCGTCGATGGCGTCATCATTAAGGTGCTGTCGGTTTTACTGACGCTGATTGTATATCTCGTTTACATGCTGCGCGTGCATGCCCCATTGACGATCGTGTGCCTCTTCACGACTCCGCTGCTGTTGTTCGGAGCAAAACGCTTTTCCAGCATTGTGCAGCCCGCATACCGCCGAGCGAGCGAACTCGGCGATGCGATGGTGCGGACACTGGTCGAGAACTTGCAGGGGATACATGTCGTCAAAGGCTTCGCGCGCGAGCGAGAACAGATTGAGCGATTCCGAGACGCCAACGACCGCATTCAGGATGAGAAAGAATCGATCTTCCGCTTGCTCAGCACATGGCAGCCGGTGATTGGTTTTCTCACGCAGATCAACATGCTGATTCTGGTCGGGTATGGTGGCTGGCTGGTCATTCACGGAGAGATGGCCTTGGGATCTGGGCTGTTCGTGTTTGCAAATCTGCTGCATGAGTTTGCCAATCAGGTCGGCCAGATAACCGGTGTGGCGAACACGATCCAGACGAGTCTGGTCGGAGCACAGCGAGTGTTTGAGGTGCTCGACTCGCCGATCCGTATCGTGAGTCCGCCAAGTGCTGTCGCACTTTCCAGAGCGCGCGGCGAGATCGCGTTCGAGCATGTCTCGTTCGGCTACACACCTGAGACTCCGGTCGTGAAAGATGTGAGCTTTACGATTCGGCCCGGAGAATGCCTGGCCATCACCGGCGAAACAGGCTCCGGCAAGAGTACACTGCTGAGCCTGATCATGCGGTTCTATGACGCAGAACAAGGGACGATTCGGGTCGATGGCCACGATGTGCGGTCGCTGGAGATCGACTCGCTGCGTCGGAACATCGGGCTAGTCTTTCAAGAAGCGTTCCTGTTTAGTCACACCGTGGCTGCCAATATCGCCTTTGGCAGGCCGGATGCCTCGGATGAGGAGATCGCGCGGGCTGCGCGGATCGCCTGCGCCGATCGGTTCATTGAGGAGATGCCGGAGCGATACGACACCCTGGTCGGCGAACACGGAGCGAACCTGTCGGGTGGGCAGAGGCAACGCCTGTCGATCGCGCGGGCCTTACTGCTCGACCCGCCGATCCTGCTGTTCGACGACGCCACCGCCTCCGTCGATCCTGAGACCGAACACGAAATCCGCGAGGCCCTCGACTCCGCCATGCAGGGGCGAACCTCGATCGTCGTCTCCAACCGCCTCAGCACTCTCCGCCGCGCTGACCGAGTGTTGGTGATCGAAAACGGCACGGTCACGGCAATCGGGACACATGCGGACCTGATGCAAAGCAGTCCGTACTACCGCCGCATGGCCGAGCTGCAGTTTGGGTTGTGATCGCCGAGTGAGCGGCACGGCGCTAGCCGCCGGTTCCCCGGGCCGTTGTTTGTCGGGAACCACACGTTCGGTGGCATGGCGGTTTGAAGAGCCGGCGGCTAGCGCCGTGCCGCTCACTGCGGATCGACGAGCGATCGGGTCCAGTCGCGTAGGGCACTGGTCAGCTGCTCTGCCATCGTGCGGCGTCCACTGAGCGGGGCGGCGCTGGCTTGCTGACCGGCGAAGACGAGAGACGACGAGGCGGCATCGAGCTTGGCTCGCAGCAGAAATCGCGGCTCGCTGAGCTTCACGCCGTCGTCATCTGAGTCGGATGAACTCGCCACCACGTCGACCTCGCCGCCATGCACAGCCGATAGTGCGGGGTGCGGCAGGCGGGTGGAGGCGCGGGGCTCAAGG
This sequence comes from Planctomycetota bacterium, assembly GCA_043777375.1. Taxonomy (GTDB): domain Bacteria; phylum Planctomycetota; class Planctomycetia; order Planctomycetales; family Planctomycetaceae; genus TH-plancto1. The sequence continues at coordinate 8,251 of JAYWHX010000002.1, forward strand.
GCCAGGCTGGCCGAGGCGGTGGGGCCAGCGCCTCGTATGCGCAGGTCAGCTGAGTGAATGTCGGCGACCGAGAAGGCTTCGAGGTCGCGTTGGTCGATGCTGGCCAGCACTTCTTTGCGAGCTTCATCGCCAATCACGAGTAGTTCGGTCCCCTCTTTGAGATAGTTTCCAATCTGCTGATCGAGTCTCCTCGCTAGCACTCGCCCAGCAACCGGGGCTTTGATCGATAACGCATCGGTCCGGAGGTACGCCTCGGCCAGCTGCTCCTTCAGGGCCTGTTGATTGCGAAGTTCGATCTGAGCGAGGGCCAGTTCCTTGCGGTTAATCTGGCCGATGCGTTTGGCTTCGGACTGCTCGATGGCCAGTTCAAGGTCCGTGACGCGGGCGTCGAGATCCTCGTTATGCAAGACGACCAGTTCGTCACCGGCCTCCACGGTCTGACCGTTGGTCACACGAATCTCTTGAACGAATCCCGCAGAGGAGACTCGCACAACTTCCAAATCCGTGAAGTCCACGACCCCCGGAGCGTGTCGCTGAAGCGGACTGGGGAGCAGGAATACCAGCGATCCCACAACAGCTGCGGTTATTGTCCCGAGGACGACTGCGCGGGTTGCGCTCCAGCGGTCACGCTGCCAGCGCGTGATCAATGAGTGGAGCAAATCGAACACCGGCTTCACATACCACAACAGCATCGCCCCAACCGCAATCGCCAGACCCGCCCCTCGAAACATCACAGCTGCCCCGGCGAGAAGCGAGGCCGAAACGGTGACTCGCCATATTGAGGAGAGCAGGGCATAGCTGCGGATGACGGCCCCCTGGAACCCCGCTGGAACGGGAACAGTGCGATGCTCACCGTAGAAGATGCGGGCGTAGCGCGACTGGAGCCAACGACTGGCGGTTGTGCCAAGATTGGAGATATCGAGGAGGTCTTCGAGAATGAAATAACCGTCAAACCGCATCAGTGGGTTGATGTTGAAGATCAACGTGGTCAGGCTCGCACTGACAACGATGTTGTGCAGTAGATGTCGGGCAAACGGAGTTGTCGCTTGAGTCCAGCACAGTGCCGCAATCGCAGCAATCGTCAGTTCGACGAGGATTCCCCCAGCGGCCACATGCATCCGCTTCCACCGCGAGCGGAATCCGAGCGACGAGGTGACATCCACATAGGCCATCGGAGCGAAGAGGACAAAGACCACCCCCATCTCCGTCACACGGCCCCCGTGAGAACGACAAGCCAGCCCGTGGCCGAACTCGTGGACCACCTTGAGGGTCACCCAGACGATGCCCAGCATTAACCAATTGTGCGAGGAGAAGACCTGCCGCGAGTCGGCCCAGAATTCATCGGAGTGTCCCGTCACCACGACGATGGCAGTCACCCACAACGCGGCCATCAAGAAGATCGCTGAACCGGTGAAGAACCAGCGAGTCCAGGGCAACAGCAGATCGAGCAACCTCTCGGGACGCAGCAGCGGTACCTTCATCCAGAAGGGGTTGAACATTGACGTGAGTACGGTCGGCTTCTGAGCTGTGACTTCAAATGATCCTTGTGTGGGTCTCGCCAGCCCCGTCTCGATGAGCCACAGACAGATGCTGGTCGCCTCCTGTTCGGAGAATGCCTCTGGCCCCAATGTCCGGGACGAGATAGTGACCGCCTCGGCCAGCGAAGTAAGCCCGTCGAGCAGAGAGATCAACACATATTCCGCGCGACCCACTCGATAGAAACGCACCGCGACAGGATCCTCCAGCTGGTACGTCACTCCATCCGCACTCGGCACCGGGCGAACGATCACATCGTCCCGCAGCTTGAGCTGGGTCCGATCGAGTTCATGAGTGCTGAGGTTGAGTTGCATGGAAGAGAAACGAGAGTGACGGACGGGCCAATGTGCCCGTCATACGTTTAGATCACCAGCCGATCCAGAATCGCACTTGATCGAAGGCCTTGTGGAACAAGTTCCAGCCGAGTGGTTGCGAGGCCGTTTGAATCCTGGCTCGCCCTTTCATGCCTGGCCTGAGCAGGCCGTGTTCGTTGCTGAACTTCACTTCCGCGACGAACACATAGTCTTGATCAACGAGTTCGGAGCGAGGATGAATCCGCTCAATTGTTCCGGCCCATGTCCGGTCGGGCAGGGCGTTAAGCACCGCTTCGATGGGCTGTCCGATCGTCACATGCCCGATGTCGTCTTCAGGGATGCCGATCTCGATCACCATCTCGGCGAGCGGAGCAATCTCGAACAGCGTCTGCCCTGTCGACAGTGGGGCCCCCTCGGCTTTGCGCAGATCACCACTTATGACAACTCCCGTCACCGGGCTGCGAATCTCCAGCTGTTCGCTGCGTTGCCGCAGGACGGTGGCTTTGGCATCCATGCGAGCCATCTCCAATCGGGAGACCTGTGCCGCGTTGATCTCCTTTTCGGCGAGGTGCCCGTCGCGCTCCTTCGCAGCGCGGTCGACTTCGGCTGTGGCACCGGAGAGCTCCCAGCGGATCTCTTCTCCATCGAGTCGAGCCAAGACCTGGCCTGCTTCGACCTCGTCACCCGGATCGACTTCGGCTTTGAGCAAACGTGCCTCGAAAGGAGCGGCCACATACCGGAGCGAAACAGGATGCACCTCACAGGCTCCTCGAACCGAATAGGGCAGAGGAACCCACAAGCCCGCCGCCAGTACAAGGATTCCCAAGGTGACGAGTCTCCCCTTCCGCTTCTGCATCGAGAGCGAAACCTGATTCCAGAACTGGGAAATTCGCCCCCGCTCCCCGCGCTGCAGCGACTTGAGCGCTGCACCCACAAGTGGTGCAGCAGCCTGCATAAAACCCACTGCCGAGATCGCCTGCTTGGCACCTCGAGCGATTGCCACCCACGCTCCAACGATCTCACCCTCGGATGTTCTCAGTGGCACCGATACGACCGCTTCGGCGTTCCAACGGAGTGCCAGCTGTTTGTGGGTCACTAGCGATTGTCGAGGTGCACCGAGCGGAGGGGGCCAGATTCCGGCTTCGCCTCGCAAGAGACATTCATCGAGTGCCGCTTCGAGAAATGACTCCCGTTGCTCGGGGGACACTTTACCATCGCTGCGACTGATGGCGGTCAGGTGGCACCCAGATTCACCCGGGCAAGACACTGCGACGGCCACCTGCATCACACTCAAATACCGCGCTGCCTCATCACACAGAATTTGTCCCGCCGCGTGAACATTGGCCGCAGCTTGCACGCGCGCTGCAAGATCGACAAGAGCCGCTGTCGCTGCAACCTCACTGTCCAACTCGCTCGCTCCGATTCGGAGATCATGCATCGCAATCGTCGAAACAGCCAATTCGACCACGGTGGTGAGGACATCAGGTGGCGCTGGTGGAGCGAGGAACAGGGCCAGCAAAACCTCCGGAGTCTTCGCTGTGATCACAGGGACGCAGACGAGCAATTGCGTAGGTGGGCGACCAATGCGTCCGACTCGTGTCTGGCGTTCCTGGCAACTCGCACTGGTAAAATCTCGAAAGCTTTTCGTCGTTTGCTCTGGCAACCCGGCAATGGGATGCAGGATACCATCCAGATTGACTTGTCCCTGCGCATCCGGGCGGCCAATCAACAAGATGTCCGCATGTGCCGCCTCGGTCAAGGTACGAGCCACTCTCACGACCAAATCGGCTCGGTCGGTCGCCAGTGCCGCAGCCTCGTTGAATCGAGACTGCAATGTCCGCATCCGCTCTGCCTCCGGTCGGCGCGTCGGCACAGTTTCTCCGGGGAGAGAACTATGTGGCTCGGGAGTGACCGGCTGATCGAGACTCATCGAGGCTTCCCGACTTCAAGGCCGCTGGTCTTGACCGGCGGTTTGGTGCCATTCGTGGCGGGGGGACCGCTCTTGGGCTGTCCGGCAGTTTGGCCCTTGGGCAATTCTCCACTGAGGACGAGCAGAGACTTCTCTCCGCTGCGATATTGGTGATTGGGATTCGGCAATCGCACCTTGATCAGGATTGTTCCGCTCTGCGCATCAGTCACGGGAGCGATGTATTCGACGACCCCCTTGGCGGGCAACCGAGCATCACCGACCAGCATGTCGACAGGTGCGTTCGGCTTGATGTCTTTACTCAACAACGAGGGCACCGAGTACGTCGCGATCAGAGGATCGAGTTGGACAACAGTGGCGATGACCGGATCGTTGACCGAGACAAACTCGCCCACGTCACGATGCACCCTGACAACCACTCCGTCAATCGGCGACCGGACCTGTCGTTGCTCCAACTGAACCTTGATTCGGTCGTACTCCAGCCCGCGCACCAGGAGTTCTTCCTGAACAACCAGTAACTGCGCCGCAGAGACTTCTTGCTCCACTTGGCTGCGATCAAACTCTTCCTGTGTGGCATGCTTGCGTTCCAGCAGCATCTTGAGTTTCTCACTCCGCTCGGTCCGCAGACGAACATCTGCTTCAGCGGAGTTCAATCGCCCCTTGGCGTTCCGACTGCGGTCGGCAATCTCCAGCGTGGCGTTGAGCAACGTCTGATCGAGACTGCCGAGGACCTGGTCCTTCTGAACTCGATCTCCCTCCTTGACGTTAATCAGGGACACAATCCCCGTGTCCGTGGAAGCGACATCCAGATCACGAAACGGCTCCGTGAAACCTTCGACCTCGGCAGCAGTGGCTGATCCCGCGAGCAAGCAGGCCGCCAGCGCAGCGCAGAGTCCTAATCGCTGAGGTTGTTTCTTCATCATGTTTTCTCTCCGAGGAATTTGGCGAGAATGGTATCTCGCTGCAGGTCGTAGTCCAGTAGGCTTTGTCGTTGGCGGGACGCTTTGCGTTCCACTTCAGTTTGCAGCTTTCGTAAGGCCGGTGTCAGATCCGTCTGGCACTCATGACGCAAGTCCGCCAGCTTGATGATCCGTGAAGCCAGCCCGGCCCCATGTTCCACGAGCAGGTCATCTTCGGCGGAGACGAAGATCTGTGCAGTTCCGGCTTGGCCTTGTCTGGCTCCCCGCCCGATCAGCTGGCGATCAACGCGATGCGAGTCGTATGGCTCAGAGCAGATGACATGTAAACCACCTGCGGCGAGTGCTTCGGGAGAGGGCTTGATATCGGTTCCGCGCCCCGCGAGATTGGTCGCAATGGTTATCGATTTGAGCTGTCCCGCATGGGAGACAATCTCTGCCTCGCTCTTGTCCTGCCGCCCATTGAGTAACTCAAAGCAAAGCCCGCGATCCTGGAGTAACGCGGCGAGTCGGACACTGCTGGCAATACAGCGGGTGCCGACGAGAATGGGTTGTCCAGTGGCGTGCCGAGCTTCCACTTCTGCGGCAATTGCCAGCCATTTCGCTTCCGTGTTCGCAAAGAAGCGGCTCGTCAGAATCTTCCGTTGAGTGGGGAGTCTCAAGGGAATCGGACGGACCTCGACGTGGTAGATCGACTGGAATTCGCGCTCACCCCCAGTGGCAGTCCCGGTCATCCCGCTCAGCGTACGATACAATCGCAGAAATCTCTGCCGGGTGATCCGAGCGAGAGAGCGAGTGTCCGGAGTAATCGCGAGATGCTCCTTGGCCAGAATCGCCTGATGCAGTCCATCGCTCCAAGTCCGGTCGGGCATGATCCGTCCGGTCGAGCCATCGACGATCTGGACTTCGTCTTCGTGGACGATGTATTCCCCGTCACGATGAAACAGCAGCCGAGCTTTTAGAGCGGCTTCGACATACAGAGACCACGGGCGAATCAGCACAGCCATCGAAATCTGATCCACCACAGCGTGGACCTTGTCCCGCCCCACACTGGAGAGCCGTACCAGCCCGCGTGTACGATCAAATTCGTAGTCCACCGAAGCCTGCAACTCTGAGGCAAGTCGCAAAGCGACACGATGCGCCTCGGCATCAGGGGCCTCGCCTGGGGCCGCCTCGCTGATCAACAGTGGAGAGATCGCATCGTCGAGCATCACATGATCGGCCTCGTCCACGATCGCAAAGTTGAGACCGCGTTGCATCGTGACCCGTGGAGTCATCCCACCCGTAAGCCGCTGCCGAACGACCACGCCGAGTGCCGCGGCTTTGACCTGCCTCATCGCGATCTGATCTCGCAGATAGTCAAACCCAAACTCGAAGCCATTTCCATAGACCACATCACAGTCATAGAGCGGACGTTTCACCGGAGCAGGTGCCTGCTCCGGCAATACCGCGACAGTCAACCCCAGCATCTTAAACACAGGCCGCAGCTCTTCGCAGTCACGTTCCGCCAGATAGCTATTGGAGGTCATCACATGAACACCACGACCACTTAAGGCGTGAATATAAGCCGGGGCGGTGGCCGTTAAAGTCTTGCCTTCACCTGTCGCCATTTCCGCGATGGCCCCGCTCGCCAGCAACAGCCCCCCTAGCAGCTGAACATCGTGGAGCGTCTTTCCATGAACTCGACGAATGGCTTCGACCGCGAACGCGAATCCGGATTCCAGAACTTCTGGAGCCAGTGGATCTCCTCCCGACTCGACATTGTCTCGCAGTTGGCTGGAGTAGCCGAGAAGCTGTGAATCAGTGAGTGTGGTCAGCCGAGACGCGATGTCGCGAATACGTGGCAGGAGCGCAGCAAGATCCCCCGCCATTCCAAGACGTTGTTTGACAGTCGATCGATCGTTGGATCGTTGTGCCAGGACCACGACATTCCTCCGATCGAGTTCACCGCCGAAATCGGTTGAACCAAGCTTGTGGCTTTTTCTCAGAACTCTCGACTGACACCTGCTGGGCACTCTTGGACTTGCTCTGACTGCTTGTGAGTGGTGAGATTTCGAGAGGTGCCGCTGGTTGGTCGGAGGGGAAGGGGTCCGTGGCATTCGCTGGTACAGGGGCATATTCCGGAGCGATGTCGGACTCGGATTGACTCTCTACACCCTCCACTCGTGTGGGGTTCTGAGCAATCAGTAGCGTCCCCATCGATCGACGAACACGGATCAGGGCGATCGAGTAGGCCACTTGCGAATGAACGAATTCACCTTCCGCGTCGGCCAGACGCTGCTGAGCATCCAGCAGATCTTCCAGTAACAGCGTCGTGCTGCGATCCGCTCCGGGAAGGATTTTCCAACGATCTTCCAAATAGCTCGATTCCGTCTCCGCAGCGATGAGAGCTTGGAACTTACCAAGCATCTCGCGATAGGACGTTTCGGCCTCGCGGACGGACAGTTCGACATCGGTCAAACCCGTTTCAACGACGGTACGGAAGTCGTAGACCGCTTTGGTCAACTCCCACTGGCGGCGGTCGAGACGGGCACTTGCCGCACGATTCCCCAGCGGCATTTCGAATTGAGTCCCGATGGTGTAACCGGGGCGCCCATCCGCATACTGATTGCCCCACGCCTTCAACATGCCCGCATGTCCCGCGAGGCCAGCCACATAGGTATTCAGGACAAGATCCAGCTTGGGCAGCAGTTCGTTCTGCGACACTCCCAAGCGAACACCCGCAGATCGCAGATCATGGACCGCTTGTGAAATATCGGGACGATATTGCAAGGCTTGCTGCAGCGAACCGGAGAGCGAAAGAGACACATGATCGGCGCGCGGAGCCTCGATCGGCACAAGCTCGATGGTCGACAAATCGAGGTACAGCGGATCATTGACCAACAGACGCAATCGCGATTCTGCATTGCGGATCGCAGACTGGGCTCTGACGATTTCCGACCGGCGACTGGCAACAGCGGCCTTGGCTCGATTGACTTGCCGTTGCAGTGCATCAATCTCCTGCCGCCCACCGAGCGTTTCCAGGATATGCTCCGCGCTGTCATATACCTTGCGACGTTGCAGGTAGATCGCTCGTGAGCGATAGAGATCCCAGTACGACTCAGTAACCTTCAACAAGTGATCTTGAATCTCTTCCTGTACACTGTCGAAGGAGCGATTCAGCTCAATCTGAGCCAGCACAATGCGTGCCTGGTTATAGGCCACCCCAGAGCCATTCAGCAAAGGCTGAGTGTAATTCATCTGCAGACGGGTTGTGCCTTGCGGAGCCGGGACGAAGAACTTGGAGTTGTTATCCTGCCATCCCACTTTTTGCGAGACTTCGAATTCTCCCCCGTACTGATTCCGACGACGCACACCGACTGTACTCGTGGCAATTTGATCGACAAATCGACTGGCGTTATTCCCGGTGGTCAGCGTGTTCCCCACGGGGTCGTTGAGATCGCTCCATTTTGAGTCGACGAAAGCTGTCCAGTCAAAGGCGGCGTTCTCCGCACACAGAATGCTGTTATTAATATCCGGTTGAGTGCGAATACCGAGCACTTGTGGAGAGTATTGCAGGGCTCCCGTCACGAGTGTATCGACATCGACTGGCACAGCAGACTGGCTGCGACGAATCGTATTGGGGAGTTCGCTGACCCACCACGGAACATAGCTCGCCGGAAGTTCGGTCAAGTCACCTGCCCGGACATCCATCTCCTCTTCGACCGGGGCACGTGCCGCGCGATCTTCGAATGAGGCAGTCCATGGAAGTGAGTCGGGGTCCTGGTTCGAGGGGAGGTAGGGAGGCGCGAACTCGGATGCTCCTGCCAGATCGCTAGGAGTGTCTCGCATCAGGACAGGGACGCGTGATGGCTCGACCGCCATGGGAACCGGCTCTTCCAGAACCTCCTCAGGCCCTGACAAGCGATCCACGTTCTTACTGGGAGGGGGAGGGTCATCCGCCTCCACATCCACGGGCACAGCCTCGACCGGCAGCTCGATCCGCTGGGTTTCGGACTCAGACGCTTGCACAGGCAGAATTTCAGACGATTTCCTGACTCGGGGGAGCGCACGCTTCGGAGCGGCACCAGTTCCCGGGAATCCGAGACCGAGAGGGCGATTGGCTGTCACAGTCCCGCGCTGACGAGCAGCAGGGGCCGGAGCCTCGACTTCGGTCGAATCGTCAAACTCCGGTGCCAGGAGCTGAATCACCGGCAAATCCGGCGCAAGAGGCGGCTCGCCCATCACATGGGCTGCCAGCCAAGCAGACGATGTGAGAGCAGCGGCAGCTGCAATCCATGCGTGGTGACGATCCATGCTCCAGTTGCCTTCCTTGGCCATAGCTCCTCCCGGGAATGGGGAGAGCACGATGCATTCCTGCCTCAATTGGATCGACGGGGCGACCCGCAAACCCCAGTCCGCAGGGAGTCAAATCGATTGAGAATAAATCACACACATTCGCCTGTGTCAGGACTTGCAGAGTCGGCGCGTTAGTCAGGACCGGAACCTTGAGTCTGGCCCTCATTGTCCGCATAACCACACTGCTGTTACATCCGTTACCAGCCGCACTGCCTCCCTCATTTGCCTCAACGACCTGAAGTGCAAACTAGGCTCTATTCAGAATCGCCTTCCACTGGTCGATGGACCTTCGCATGCTGACTGCATTACTCCGCTGGATGAGCCAATCGCGACGCGAGAGGCACTCTCTGACCGCCAAGACCACACGACTCCGACAGTCGAGAGGGGATGTGATCGGTCGCGCTTGCGATTTAATGCCTCTGGCTTTGCAACAGCTGTGGAACGAGCCGCCACATTCACGCACGCTCGATCTGGAGGCATTTGAGAATCGCCTGCTGTTCAACGCAGCTCCAATCCCGGCTCCGGCTCCAATCCCCACTGAAGTGGTGGTCGTGGCACTGTTAGACCCCGCAGTAATCAACAGCGAGTCCACCCCACCGCCCGTCAGTGATTCCACGACAACTTCAGACACCTCCTCAACCTTGGGGATACTATCTCAAGCCCCGGGCACCAGTGCCGCGACTTTGATCGTGATCGACCCCAGCGTGCCTGATTACGAAACGCTCCTCGAACAGCTGACCAACCGCCACACTGGCCCCTCTGAGATCCTGATCCTGGATTCGCAGCGCGATGGCCTGAAGCAAATCGCGGAACGACTCGAACTGCTCGGTGAAACTCGGGCGATCCATATCCTCTCCCATGGTGACGAGGCCGGGCTGCACCTGGGCAGTAACTGGCTGAGCACTGACACGATTTCATTTCGATCCAACACACTGGCCCAGTGGCAGTCCCATTTGACCGCTGATGCGGATGTGCTGTTCTACGGGTGTGATCTGGCGGCGAACTCCACCGGACAGCAATTCCTACGCACATTTGCGGATCTCACGGGAGCCGATGTCGCCGCTAGTACCGACGCGACCGGGGCTGCCATCCTCGGCGGTGATTGGAATCTGGAATTCCAGTACGGTGCCATCGAGACCTCCTCATTGGGAGTGCAGCTCAGCTTGTTCGAATGGAACGGTTTGTTAACGACGAACACCTATCAGCAGGGTGTCTCCAGCTATACGGGAACGCAGGACACTTCGATTACTGCCGTCACCCCGGGAAGCTCGGATGGCTCGGCCACGACCGTCAGAATCGGCGGAGTTTCGTCGAGTACAGGACTGATTCGATTCGACAACCTCTTCGGGAGTGGACCAGGCCAGATCCCGCTGGGGTCTACGATTCATTCAGCGATCCTCCGCGTCAACGTCACCAGCGGCACCGGGACAGAATCGACGATCAGCTTGCACCGCGTCTTATCCAACTGGACCGAGGCGTCCACCTGGAATACCGCCGGAAACGGCTTATCGCGTGACAATGAAGAAGTCTCCACTGTTGCCGACGCGCTGGTGACGGGAACAACCGTCACGGGAACGAGGACGATTCTGGGACTGGAGGACTCACTCCAAGCCTGGGCCGACGGTGAGACCAACAATGGCTGGGCTCTGTTCGGAGATAATGCAGCCGCTTGGGCATTTACGTCTTCGGAGGGGGCGACTGTTGCACTGCGCCCGATGTTGATTGTCGACTTCACGGCCCCAGTTCCCCCACCGCAAGGACAATTGCTGGCCACGGGTGAAACACGGATCAACGTCACCACGACAAACGCTCAGTCGACAGCCACCAACGGCCGGAATAGCCACGATGCTGTCGGAGTGGATGCGAATGGGAATTATGTGGTCGTCTGGACCAGCGATCCAGGGGACGGTAGCGGGGCAGGAGTCTACGGCCAGCGATTTAATTCGCGTGGACTGGCTCAAGGGGGGCAGTTTCGGATCAATCAGACCACGACCGACAATCAGCAGTGGGCCTCGGTCGCCATGAAGTCTGACGGCGGATTCATTGTGACCTGGACCAGCCAGAATCAGGATGGCGATGGACAGGGCGTTTACGCCCGGATCTACACAGCTGTGGGAGTTGGCGGGGCCGAGTTCTTGGTAAATACCACCACGACCGGCGCACAGCAGGCGTCGGCTATTGGAGTGGCAGCAGATGGCACATTCGTGATCGCTTGGGAAGGGAACGGAACAGGCGACACGGCAGGGATATTCGCTCAGCGTTTTGATGCAGGAGGCGGTAAGGACAACGGTGAAATCCGAGTCAATACAACGACAACCAACACACAGCACGACCCGGCAATCGCCGTGGGGCAGGATGGCCAATTCATGGTCGTCTGGGATGATTCGATTGGCACATCGGGGCGACGTTTTCACGCGAACGGGACAGCCCGTGACGCCTCACAGATCACATTGCATGGCAATGCAACCTCGGGAAATGCCGATGTCGCGACCAATGGGACCGGCGACTACCACATCGTCTGGCGGACGACCGGCGGGGGCGATGGCAGCGGGCGGGCCATCTGGCGAATGAGCCTGGGGGCAACTGACACAGCGGCGACAGCCTTGTTCCAAGTCCCAGCGAACTCGATCAACGATCAGACCGAGCCAGCCATCACGAGTAACGGCGATGGCGATTTTATCGTCACCTGGCAAGGAGCTGGCCCCGGCGATACCGACGGAGTATTCGCTCGAAAATTCCGGAACGATGGGACAGCTGTTGGGACGGAGTTTCAGCTGAACGAGACCGCCTCCGGCTCACAGATCGCCGTCTCAGCGGCCATCGTCGATTTGGACAACTTTGTGACCGTCTGGTCAGGCAATGGCCCGGCTGATGCGACCGGTGTTTTCTCTCGCGTGTACGGAACGATGGGGAATCGGTCGGCGTTGTTGTTCACCACACCAAGCGACGTGACGGGGAGTGGGAACCCGAACCTCGCTGCCTGGACGACCGGAGACGTGGTCTCGTTTCAACAGCCAAATCTGATACTGGGGGATAACACAACGGCCACACTCGGCATCGCGGGTCGGCTCAATGCCTCAAACGATGGGGGGGTGAAAATCGAGGGCCTCGACTTCATCCAGGCGGATGTCCTCGTGGGGAGTGGAGCCAACTCCATCCAGCTCTACGCCGGGGATGTGCTGTTCTCGGTGAACGGGACGGAGTCATTCGGTCCGCTGACGATTCAGAGCGACGATATCGCGGTCTTCCGGCCCGCAGCTCCCTGGAACTACTCGGCAGGTTCAATCTTTGTGCTGTTTGATGGCATGCAGTCAGTGGCGGGAGGAGCGATTCAGCAGCGGGCCGATTTCGATCTGGTCGACCGAGATACGCAAGTCGGGGAAGTCCTGTTAAGGGCCGGTGAGCTCGTCATCGGCGATTCCGGGGGAGACGGTAATACGATTCATGTCTTCCAAGCGACAGGAGCCGGGAACGGGACAACGAGCGGGACAGCTTACACCCTGCTGGAAGCCACTGAGATAAATCTCGGACACAAAGTTCAGGGCGTGCATCTCGTCGAACGGGATGTCCGCATCGGCGCCACGACTCTGCGTTCCGGCGAGCTGCTGCTGAGTGTCGATCAGGACACAACGATCGGCGGAAACTCATTGGCAGTGACGCAGAACGATGTGGTGCGCTTGCTGGTTGAGCAAACGAGCGTGGGTGGGCCAGCCATCACCACGGCCAGCATTGCCATCGACGGTTCGGACCTGGCACTCGACACCAGCGCGGAGTCCTTGAAGAGCCTGGGGTTTACTTCGGTCGGCACGCTTCCGACAGTCAACGACGAGACTTATCACCTGACTGAGGATGAGTCGTTGAATTCCGCCAATCTCTGGTACGACACCAACTGGTCGTCGCGGATGTCTTTGACGTTCGACAACACCAGTCGAGCCGAGAATCTCGACGACTTCCCGATTCTGGTCACGCTCGACACCAATCGGTTCGATTATTCGCTCGCGAAAGCCAACGGAGAGGATCTGCGGTTCGTCGACGCGAACGGTCAACTCCTGTCTCACGAGATCGAGACCTGGAACCCGTCAGGACGATCCGCCATCTGGGTCAAGGTGCCGCGCATCGACGCCAGTTCTAGCACGGACTCGATCCATCTTTACTACGGGAACGCAGCTGCGGCAGATGTTCAGAACACAACGGCTGTCTGGTCGAATGGGTATGTCGGCGTGTGGCATCTGAACGGCAATCCGTCGGGGACGCAAACGATCGCGGACTCGTCATCCAGCAATGTCGATGGAACGTCGGTCGCGATGGATTCCACGAACCAGGTGAACGGTCCCATCGGCGGTGCTCTCAAATTCAACGGAACGAACGAAGCAATTCGGATCGCGACCACATCGACCGATCCGACAGCGGTGAGTGGATCACTAGTCACGATCGAGGCTTGGGCGAACTCCACTGGCGACTCCGGCACCTGGGAGCGAATTGTCAATCGAAGGACCGTGATCGGGACAACCGTTTATGAAACATACGGTCTAACCACATCATCCGTTGATAGAACACAAGTTGAGAACAGTACTGGAACTCCGAACCTCATTGGAACAGTGGGATCGTTACCAGAGGATCGCTGGAAATATCTCACCGGAGTCCATTCGGGCCTCTCGTCACAGCTTTACATTGATGGGGTGTTGAACGCCTCTGGCTTGAGCCTGGCTTCGGGCAGTGGTGAGGACGACATCACGATTGGTGCAGCGGAAGCCGGCCTTGATGCAACACTTTCTCAATTCTGGACGGGTGGCATCGACGAAGTGCGACTCTCCAATGTCGCTCGCTCCGCAGCCTGGACCGCAGCTCAGTATGCCTCAATGACCGATACACTGATCACCTACGGTGAACACCAGACAGTCGCTGGGCTGCTCGACAATGACCAGTCGGCGACCACGGGTGGACTCGTTGTCTCAAGTGTGGATCTCTCCAATCTCACGGGAGGAGCCACAGCCATCGTTCAAGATGATGGCCAATTGAGGTTCGCTCCCGGGACTGGATTCCAGAATCTGACTGATGGACAAAGCGTCTCGCAACAGATTACGTACACGGCGATGGACTCCAACGGGAATACCAATACAGCCACGGCCACGTTCGTGATTCATGGAGTGAATGATGCCCCGGTCCTCAATGGAGGAGCTGGGCCACTGACGTTAGCGAGTGTGATAGAGAATACGGCTTCGCCGGCGGGAGATACGGTAGCCGCCATATTGGCTTCGGCCACGGGGACTCTCATCACGGATGTGGACTCGGGAGCGCTCTCCGGGATTGCGGTGACTGGCGTTGATCACTCCAACGGAGAGTGGCAATTCTCGATTGACGGCACGACTTGGAGCAATCTCCCTGATGGGAGCGATTTGAGTGCGACACTACTCGATGATAACGCTCGCATTCGATTCATTCCCGACGTGGGCTTCACGGGAGTTGCCGGGACGGTCACGCTGCGGGCCTGGGACCAGACGTCTGGGACGAACGGTCAGATCGGTGTCGACGTGTCGACCAATGGATTTGCGACAGCCTTTAGCCAACAGCTGACGACGGCCACGATCACCGTTACGAATGTCAACACCTCACCGACAATCATGGTGAACACGGGTATGTCTGTGGCAGAGGGCGCGATCGGAGTACTGTCGAGCACCAAGCTTTCGGCCAGCGACCCCGTCAACACGGCAGCCCAGTTGGTCTATACAGTCACGATCTCTCCTGCGAATGGCCGCTTGGAGAGAGTGGCGACACCCGGAGTCGCGATCACCACGTTCACGCAAGCCGATCTCAACATCAATGCGATCCGCTATGTCCACAATGGCGGTGAGACCACCTCGGATAGCTTCAGCTTCTCGCTGAGCGACGGGGCCGTCACGGTCACCGGTTCGTTCGCCATCTCGGTGACGTTAGTCAACGATACTCCTGTCGTGACTGTGAACACGGGTCTCACGGTGGCTGAAGGCGGAAACGGAGTGCTCACAAGTACGAGACTCTCCGCCAGCGATTCTGACAATACCGCTACGCAGTTGGTGTACACAGTCACGACATCTCCCGCGAATGGCCGCTTAGAGCGCGTGGCGACACCCGGAGTCGCCATCGCCACTTTCTCGCAATCCGATCTCAACAGCAATGCTGTCCGCTATGTCCACAATGGCGGTGAGACCACCTCGGATAGCTTCGGATTTTCGCTGAGCGACGGGGCCGCCACGGTCACCGGTTCGTTCGCCATCACTGTCACTCCAGTGAATGATGCACCGTTGGTTGCTGTGAACGCAGGCCTGACTGTGGCCGAAGGCTCCAATGGAGTACTGACCAGCACGAAGCTCTCGGCCAGCGACTCCGACAATACCGCCGCACAACTCACGTACTCGGTCACAACATCCCCCGCGAATGGCCGACTGGAACGTGTCGCAACACCCGGCGCCGCGATCACTACATTCACCCAGGCCGAGATCATTAGTAATGCCATCCGTTATGTTCATAACGGCAGCGAAACGACATCGGACAGCTTCAGTTTCTCGCTAAGCGATGGGACCGCGACGGTCAGCGGTTCCTTCGCCATCACCGTCTCTCCTGTCAACGACGCTCCGGTCATCACCGTGAACACAGGCATGACTATCGTCGAAGGTGGGAATGGACTGCTGGCGAATACCAAACTTTCGGCCAGCGATTCCGACAATTCTCCCGCTCAGCTGATTTACACGGTGAGTACGATTCCTGTGAACGGTCGTGTCGAGCGAATCGCGACACCGGGGATCACAATTACCTCGTTCACGCAAGCGGAGATCAACAGCAATGCGATCCGTTACGTCCACAACGGCGGCGAAACGACATCGGACAGCTTCAGCTTCTCCTTGAGTGATGGGACGGCCACGGTCACCGGCTCGGTCGCGATCACGGTGCCCCCGATCAACGATCCCCCGATTATCAGCATCAACACTGGATTGACTGTCGCTGAGGGCTCGACTGGCGTACTCAGCAGTACCAAGCTCGCTGCCAGCGACTCGGACAACACTCCGGCACAGCGAGTGTTTACAGTCACAGCCAATCCATCACACGGGCGGATCGAGAGGTCCAGCAATCCGGGAGTGGCGATCACTTCATTCACTCAAGCGAACATCAACGCAGGGATCATCCGTTACGTCCATGACGGGGGCGAATCCACCTCAGACTCGTTCGCGTTCTCACTCTCCGACGGGACAGCCAGCGTCACAGGATCGTTCGCATTGACAATCACAGCTGTGAACGACACACCGGTCATTGCGACCAACTTGGGTGAGACGCTCTCGGAGGGCGGGAGCCTGATCATCGGCACCAATCGCTTGGCGGCCAATGATGTCGACAACAGCATGTCCGAGTTGGTCTTTACGGTTTCGACCCCTCCCGCCAATGGTCGCCTAGAGCGAGTCGCTGCTCCGGGAACAGCGATCGCGACGTTCACTCAGGCTGATCTCAACAGCAATGTCATTCGTTACGTCCATAATGGCAGCGAGACGACCTCGGACTCATTCTCTTTCTCGCTGTCCGATGGAACAGCATCTGTGACCGGAACGTTCCTGCTGACGATCACACCGGTCAATGACGCTCCGATCATTGCCGTCAATACCGGGCTGTTGGTCGTCGAAGCCGGAAGCGGAGGACTCGCCAATACGAATCTATTGGCCAGCGATCAGGACAATACCTCATCACAGCTTGTGTACACCCTCACAACTTCTCCGTCGCATGGTCATCTGGAACGTGTTTCCTCGCCGGGCACAGCGATCACGACATTGACACAGGCGGAGATCAACAGCGGTGCCATTCGGTATGTGCATGACGGAAGCCAGACGACATCGGACACATTGAGTTTTTCGCTCAGCGACGGGACTGCCACGATCAGCAGCTCGCTGTCGATCACGATCACTCCCGTGAACAACTCTCCATCACTGATCATGAATCAGATGACGATCACCGAGGGCCAGTCTCTGTCCCTCTCGCCTGCTTCGCTCCTGGCAACTGATGCAGACACGTCGCCGAACCTGCTCACATTTAGCGTAACAGCTGTGACCAACGGTCGATTCGAGTTCGTCAC
Source organism: Planctomycetota bacterium (assembly GCA_043777375.1). Classification (GTDB taxonomy): domain Bacteria; phylum Planctomycetota; class Planctomycetia; order Planctomycetales; family Planctomycetaceae; genus TH-plancto1. The sequence continues at coordinate 25,378 of JAYWHX010000002.1, forward strand.
TGCTCCTGGTACTACGATTACGACGTTTACTCAGGACGACATCAATAACTCACGAGTGCGATTCATCCACAACGGGGGAGAAGCTGCGCCGACAGTCACGACATCGGTCAGTGATGGCACGGTGACTCTCAGCCCAAGTGCAATGCTGATCAGCTTCAGTCATGTGAATGACCCACCGACCGTGTCATCGAATACCGGGCTGACACTCAGTGAGGGTGCTACAGCCACTCTCAGCAACCTCATGCTGGCGACCAGCGATCCGGACAACACTACAGCCCAGCGTGTTTTCACAGTGACGACCAGTCCATCACACGGGCGTCTGGAGATTTCGACGATTCCCGGAGTCGCGATCACTTCGTTCACGCAAGCCCAGATCAACAGTGGCTCCATTCGGTACGTCCACAATGGAGGAGAGACATCAGCAGACGGGTTTGGTTTTTCACTCAGTGACGGAACCGCCAGCACAACTGGCTCCTTTGCGATGACCGTCACTCCGATCAATGACGCACCGGCCATTGTGGCAACACCGGGATTGACGACCCTCGAAGGAGGGTCGGTCACGATCACTGCGTCATTCCTCAATGCGACTGACCCCGACAGCGGTCCAGCGAGTCTGACCTATTCAGTCTCAGGCGGATTCGGGTTTGGCCATCTCGCACTGGCCTCGACACCAGCATCGGCGATTACCTCTTTTACGCAATCCCAGGTGAATGCCAACCAGATTGTTTATGTGCATGACGGGACGGAGAGCACGCTAGACTCTTTCAGTTTCACGGTTTCTGATGGCTCTTTGGTCACAACGGGCTCACTGTCGATCGCGATTACCCCCACCAACGACTTACCGGTCTTTATCTCGAATCGCATGACCATCGCCGAAGGACAGACGCTGTCTCTGTCGACTTCCAACCTTTTGACGAACGATAGTGACACTCCGGCGACTGCGCTAATCTACACAGTCAACTCGGTGACAGGCGGACGGTTTGAGTTGGCGTCCGCTCCCGGCACGGCCATTACGAATTTCACACAAAATGACATCAACACAGCCCGCATCCGCTTCGTTCACAATGGGCTGGGAGCCGCTCCGACCGCGACTCTGACGATTACCGATGGAGTCGCGACGATCGGCCCCAACGTGATGGCCATCACCTTCAGCAATGTGAACGACACCCCCACAATCTCGATCAATGCGGGTTTGACGTTGAATGAGGGTACCAGTGCGATCATTAGCAACACCCAGCTGGCAGCAACTGATCCGGACAACTCGGCAGCTCAACTGGTCTACACCTTCACGGCACCACTGACAAACGGACGGGTTGAGAGGACGACGAATCCTGGTGTCTCCATCACGTCATTCACCCAGGCGAACCTGAACAGCGGAGTGATCCGGTATGTTCACAACGGCGGAGAGTCGACCTCGGATGCGTTGAGATTCTCGCTCTCCGATGGCAACGCCACGGTGACTGGAACATTCTCGATTACGGTGACACCGGTCAATGATTCCCCCTCTCTCACCTCGCATGCGATCACTGTGAATGAAGGCCAAACCGTGACACTGAGTGCTGCGAACCTCGGAGTGAGTGACTCCGACTCAGCGGCCATCACGTTTACCGTCTCTGGTGTCGCACATGGAGAGTTCCGCAACTCGCTGACTGGCTCTGCCGTCACATCGTTCACCCAGGCTCAAATTGCAGCTGGTGTCATTACGTTTAGACATGATGGGACCAATGCAGGTCCATCGGCAGACGTCTCGGCGAGTGACGGTACAGCCAGCACCGCAACCGTGGCGATCACATTCACTTATACCCCAGTCAATGATCATCCAGTGATTGATGTCAATGCGGGCCTGGTCGTCACCGAAGGTGGCACCCGCATCCTCTCCTCGCTGAACTTATCGGCAAGTGATTCCGACAACACGCCGTCACAACTCATCTACACACTGACCACATCACCCAACAACGGACAGCTTGAGCGAGTTGGCGTCACGGGTATCTCCGTGACGACGTTCTCACAACTCGACTTGAATACCAACCAGATTCGGTATGTTCACGATGGTGGCGAGTCCACTTCAGACACAGTGAACTTCACATTGACGGATGGAACGATCGGTTTCGCGACGAATGGCATATTGACCATCACAATTACTCCGGTGAATGATCCACCGGTTCTCACAAACTCTACGATCACGATCGACGAAGGGCATAGCGTCATCCTTTCGCCATTGAATCTGTCTGCCTCTGATCGCGACTCGTCGGACCACCAGTTCACGGTTTCCGGAGTGTCTCACGGTATATTCCAAAACACTTCCACGGGAATGCTCGTGACCACATTCTCGCAATCAGACATCCAGTCTGGCTTGATCCGTTTGATCCACGACGGCGGGGAGATTGCTCCGGCCGCTCTGGTTTCGGTGTCGGATGGATCCAGTTCGACGTCGCCCGTTGCGATCCAGTTTGTGTTCGCGAATCTCAATGACGCTCCGATCATCACGCCAGAGACTTTCGCTGTCGCTGAAGGAGCAGCGAATGGATCAAGCGTAGGTCTGGTTGAGGTAACTGACCCCGATTCAGGTGACACGCACACTTACAGCCTACTCCCTGGCCCGTCGAACGCATTGTTTTCCATTGACCCCATGACCGGCTTGATCCGCGTGATCGACGGGAATAGCCTCGACTTCGAAACCCAGCCAACGCACGAATTGCTGGTCATGGTGATCGATCAACATGGTGCGACCGCCCAGACCACAATCCACATCGACGTGACCAACGTCAATGATCCACCGATCGCAGTGGGATTCCCTGTTATTCACAGCGTCGAGGACGGACCACTCTTATCGCTCGATCTCAATTCCGGATTCTATGACCCAGAATTGAGCCCACTGAGTTTCCAAATCCTTTCAATCAACAACCCCGCACTGTTTACCTCAGTTCGAATGACACCTGCGGGAGTCTTGAAGCTGGATGGTTCTGCCAATTCCCACGGAACGTGCCTGATCGAGATTCAAGCGGCTGATCAGTTTGGATTGACGGCGACCACCACAGTGGAGGTCGTACTCGCTGCGGTCAATGATGCGCCGTCCGCAATCGGCGAGTCATTCTCGACCGCACCCGGAGACAGACTGACAATCAGCTCTTCATCGCTACTCACGAATGACGCGGACATCGACAGCACATCGCTGGAGATCATCATCCACTCGCAGCCGATTCACGGTCAGCTGATCTCAAATGTGGATGGAACGTTTACATACCTTCCCGAAGACGGATACTCCGGAGAGGATCGCTTTCAATACTTCGTCTCCGATGGAACCGCGCAGAGTTCCCGAGTGACGGTGCAATTGACTGTCACTCCGATTGGGCCGGGAAGCACGAACAACACCGCAACGGAGATTACAACGAAGAAGTCTGGGAACTCCAACACGGAGACAACGACAAGTTTCAAGACGACCACTGGATCGAAAACAACCTCCACGACCCCACTGATAACGACCAATTCTGGCGTCGCTCCACCGACCTCTGTGGGGCCATCGACAAACGGAAGCCACAAAGATGACGAGTCGAACCCATTGGCCTTTATCGCGCACAATGTCGACGACGATCTGCTTGGAAATACAGGCTCCAGGGGATCACGCCTCAACGAGTTGGATGATGCCAGCCCGCGAAGTCGATCGAGTCTGTCTAGCGACGCTATTCGACTCGCCACGCGATCACTCTCATCTGCACGTGGACCCTATGAAGGGTCGCTGTCGGGCGGTGTTCTCGACAGCCTGTTATCACCCTCGCTTGGCAGTGTCACCCATCTCAGAGCCATCCTGGCTTCCAGCGCGAATCAGACTGCGTTCGCCCATGTGTCAGAATCGTTGAACTCGGACCTGACGAAAGAACTGATCTTCGAAGTGCCTGCACTGGCTGGCGCGTCTCTGACGGTGGGATACGTCGTCTGGATGCTGCGTGGTGGCGTGTTGATCACGAGTTTACTCGCACAGATGCCTGCGTGGCGTATCGTTGACCCATTGGTTGTCCTCGATTCATTGGACAAGAGTGATGAGGATGACGAGTCAATTGGCTCGCTCCTGGAACAAGGCCAGACCGAACTCGAACCCTCGATGTAAAGACGATCTGCATGGATGCCGATCACCGTGGAGCCCCCCATGTCGTTCTTCAAACAAGTCAGCGTCCGGACGCGGCTGTCACTCGCACTGACATGCATCGTGACAACGGTGATGACGTTGGCTCTGATCCTGAACATCGCCCCCTCCGCAGAGCAGGAGACGCTCAAAGGCCGAGCGGCCCTCGCTCAGACGATCGGTTACGCGGCGCTCTTTCAGCTGAGCCAGGGCGACGCACAGGGCACTGACGCATTCCGCGAACTGCTTCAGAAGATGGTCGAGAACAATTCGGAACTGCTCTCAGCAGGCTTTCGAAGAAATGGCGAGCTGGTCCTGGTTGCGGGGGATCATCAGGCGCAATGGAAACCACTGGCGGATCAGCGGCAGTCCACGGACAGCCATGTTCAACTGCCACTGACGATGACGGGCGACGAGTTGTATGGCGTAGTGGAATTGAGATTCAAGTCGATTCGGCTGGAGGGCTGGTTGGGGGTCGTCTGGAATGCGTGGACACCGTTGATTCTGTTCCTGGCGATTTCCTGCTTCGGAACATTCTCGTTTCTCATCAAGAAAGTCCTGCATCAGCTCGACCCTTCACAAGCCGTTCCTGGTCGCGTGCGAGAGGCCCTGGATTCACTGGCCGAAGGTCTGCTCGTCATCAATCGCCAAGGACGCATCGCACTTGCAAATAGCTCATTTGCGGCGTTTGTCGGAAAATCACCCGAAAGCCTGCTCGGCGTTCCGGCCTCAAAGTTGTCGTGGCTCACTGGCGGGGACGGCCCGTGGGTTCCCCCGTGGCAATCCGCACTGCAGCAGGAGCGTCCACAAGCCAACGTGATGTTGCAAATGCGAGATCAGCAGGGCTCAGTGCGCACGTTCATGGTGAACTGCTCTCCAGTTCTAGGAAACGGGGGAACCTATCGCGGTGTACTCGCCAGTTTCGATGATGTCACCCTGCTGGAAGAGAAGAAAAAAGAGTTGCATACCGCCAAAGAGGCGGCCGAGTCTGCCAATCGGGCGAAGAGCGAATTCCTGGCTAACATGAGTCATGAGATCCGCACCCCCATGAATGCGGTGCTCGGCTTTACCGATGTCCTGCGTCGCGGTCTGGCCGAGTCGCCAGATCAACAGGTGCAATACCTTGACACGATTCACACGAACGGGACGCATCTCCTCGAACTGATCAACGACATTCTCGATCTTTCCAAGGTGGAATCTGGCCACCTGGAATTGGAGTACACGGAGACGCCATTCCACAAGATGGCGTTTGATGTGGTCGAGGTGCTGGGAGTGAAAGCACGGGAGAAGGGAATCACGCTGGCCTATGAGTCCGCAGGACAGGTGCCTGACCTGATTTTGAGCGACCCCACCCGGCTACGGCAGATCCTGACGAATCTGGTGGGCAACGCAATCAAGTTCACGTCGAAGGGTGGCATTCGTATCGTGGCTCGAGTCTCCAAACAGCGAGGAGAGCAGTCTCTCGAGATCGATGTCATCGATTCCGGAATCGGGATGAAGCCCGAGTCTCTCGCCAGACTGTTTAAAGCCTTCGTTCAAGCGGATAGCAGCACGACCCGGCAATTCGGCGGAACCGGACTTGGCCTGGCGATCAGCCGAAAGTTTGCCCAGGCCATGGAAGGCGACATCACCGTCAGTAGTGAGTTTGGAAAAGGGACAACATTTTCCGTGAAGGTCCCACTCCTGCCAGCCGAGGGATCGCGCTGGATCGATGCTCAATCCGCGGGGCTGGAACTGCGGAAAACACGCACTTCACGTGGAATTGATCCTTCACAGCTCCGGTTGAAGGCCGCTCGTGTTCTCGTCGTCGACGATGGCGACCCCAATCGCGAACTCATCCGACTGGTCCTACGACGTGCCGGTCTGACTGTCGACGAAGCCACCAATGGAGAGGAAGCGATCACAGCTGTCAAGAAAACGGCCTACGAAGCCATCCTGATGGATATGCAGATGCCCGTGAAGGACGGGTACGACGCGACGACTGAATTACGATTGCTGGGATACACCATGCCGATCATCGCGTTGACGGGACATGCGATGAAGGGTGATGAAGACAAATGTCGCGCGGCGGGCTGTAGCGGATACCTCACCAAGCCGGTGAATATTGACGAGTTGCTGCAGACGGTTGCAGCGATTGTTGGCAAGGACGTGACTCGACCGCTTTCGTCCACTTCACCAGTTGTGATGCATCCAGAGCCGTCCCCAGTGACATCCAAGGGTACGATCGATCAAATTGTGAATGCGGCTCGATCCAGCCACACCATTCCAGTGACCCCGGATTTCGTGACCGATGGTCGCCCGCTGGTGTCGACTCTGCCGATGAACGATCCAGAATTCCGTGACATTGTCATTCGTTTCGTCGACCGGCTCGAATCACAGATTGCCACGATGCGAGCCGCACTCTCCGCCAAAGACGCTCACCAACTGGCAAACTTGTCTCACTGGCTCAAGGGTGCTGGCGGAACTGTGGGATTTGGAATCCTCAGCGAATTGGGAAGAGACCTGGAAACGAGCGTCAAAGCACGTGACTGGTTTCAAATGGGTGACCTGCTCGATCAACTGGAAGCACATTCTCGACGGATTGTGGTTCCCGATCTCTCGGTCGTGTAACGGCGGGAATCCGACACGATCCGAAACTTCATCAGAACTTGTCTCGAAATCGCAACAGAGAGCAGGTTCCCGACTCGCCGCCATTCTCTTCGAGCTAAATCAAATGAAGAGGTGCTGCGAAAACCCGCCTCAGGAGTGAATCATGGTCCCCACAAATTCTGATCTGACGACAACGTCCCGCTTGCCCGCCAAGGCGCTTCCCCGGCCATCGGGTGCGTCGTTGCAGCGTGTCCTCGATACTAACGCGGCGAAGCGTCTGTCAGAGACGAAAAGCTCTCGCATTCTGATTGTGGACGACGAAGAGCTGAACGTCCGCATTGTGCGGAAATATCTGACCGATGCGGGCTATACCAATTTTGTCACCACGTCGGACTCGACTGAGGCGATCGACTTGATTCGCCGCGAGCGACCCGATCTGGTCCTACTCGATGTCATGATGCCCGAGGTCAGCGGGATCGACATCCTGCATCTGATGCATTTAGATGACCGTCTGCACAACATCCCCGTCGTCGTGTTGTCTGCTGCCACGGATCGGGACGTGAAACACATTTGCCTCGAACTGGGTGTCTCAGACTTTCTGAGCAAACCCATCGACCCGGTCGAGTTGCTCCCTCGCGTTCGAAATACACTGCTGAACAAACAGTATCGCGACCAGCTGGCCGTCCATGCTGAGAAACTGGAAGATCAGGTACGTCAGCGCACCGCAGAACTTGCTGCTTCGCGTGAAGAAATCGTCCACTGCCTCGCCCGTGCTGCAGAATACCGCGACGATGACACCGGCCACCACGTGATGCGAGTCGGAAAGTACGTGGGGGTGATCGCCCGCGAAATGAACTTCACCGAGTCTCGGGTGGAAGTCCTGGAGCTCGCCGCTCAGTTGCACGACATCGGGAAAATCGGAGTCCCGGATGCCGTGCTGCACAAGCCAGGCAAGCTGGATGACGATGAACGCACCACAATCAACACCCACTGCGCGATTGGTAAACAGATCATCCAGCCCCTGACCCCTCATGAGTGGGCGATTCTGAAGAGCCATACCCGGCTGGGAGCCAACTTGCTGCATGTGTCGAGTTCCCCATTGCTGATGCTGGCCGCCCGTATCGCACAGACGCATCACGAACGCTATGACGGAACAGGCTATCCTTTGGGGCTGAAGGGTGACGACATTCCCATCGAAGGACGCATGACATCTGTCGCCGATGTCTACGATGCACTCAGTACGAAGCGTCCGTACAAGGCTGCGTTCCCACGTGAAAAATGCTTCGAGATCATGGCCGAAGGGCGGGGCACTCACTTCGATCCCGTCATTCTCGATGCGTTCTTCAATCGCAGCGACGAGATCATTCGAGTTCAGATGGAATACATGGACCCACACTGATTTGTCCAGTATCCATAAAACATGAGAAGCCCAGTGATAGCAATCACTGGGCTTCTTGCATGCTACTCCTTGGTGATCGGCGGCTTCGATTGATCCAGCAAGAACCGCATCAAATCTCGCGAGTCCGTCTCGTTGAGTAGCTCGCCGAAATTCGCGGGCATCAGGGAAATCTGCGACACGACCTGTGCCTCGATATCGCCCTTCGCGAGCGAAAACTCTTTCCCTGTCCGATCCGCGAAATAGATCGTCTCGCCTTCGGTCCGCCGAGGCAGGCCGATCTGAATCTGTCCCGAACTCATCACAATCGTCACCGAGCGAAACGCGGCATCGACGTTGCGATTGGGAGCGAGCACATCTTCCAGCAGACGATCGAGGCCGCGAATGCCGACTCCATCCAGCTGAGGACCGATCTTCTGCCCTTCGCCACGTATCTGATGGCACGCAGCACAATGCTTCTTAAAAAGCTCCAGACCCCGAGCCGGAGTGGCCGCATTGGAAACACAATCGGCTTTGCGAGCAGCGATCAACTTGGCGAGAGTCTCATCCTCGGACGGCAAATCCTTGGTCAACGCCTCGATGGCGGTCTGTAACTCCGGACTGTTCAGAGCGGTCATGCGCTGAGAAACCTCGGGGCTCCGCAGTAGCAATGCAGACACGATTCCGCGCCGAACGAAATGGATACTTAGAGCTGCCCCGTCGGGTGTCTGGCACAGCTGAGCGACGAGAGCCGCCTGTCCTGTTTGCGGAACGCCCCGCAAGACAACTTCGAGGTCTTCGGCATAGGTCGCATCAGAACCAGACACGAGGGAGGCGAACAGCCGCTCACGTCGTTTCTCATCCCACAATCCACTGGCCGCCGACGAAGCGAGAATTGTGACACGCGGGTCCGTGGCACTGGCCGCCATCGCTACGGCGGCTCGCGTCCGAGTCGAGAGACTCGCCGAAGAATCGCGGATCACGTCTTGGAGGAGATCAGCTGCGGCGGTGACATGATACCTGCGGATGAGTTGAGAAATGGCAGCGAAAGAGTTTTTATTGGGACGAGGGTTTAGCTCGGCAATCGAGAAGCGTCCAACAGCCAGCCACGCGTAGGCCGCACGGTCATCGCCGTCGACGATCTCGATGTATCCGTTCCGCTGTGGGAGATCCTGGAGATTCCACTCCACTCGTTGTGCGATGTCATTCCGAGGAGGCAGAGCTTCTCGCAAAACTTCGTGTGTGCGGGCATCTCTCAGCCGCACCAGATTGTTTGGTGGGGCAGGGCGGTCGGGCAGATCGTTATGCCCGGCGATAAAGAAGCTGAGCGACTCTGGCAGAGTGAAAACGTCGGACTGGAGTACGCCGGTCTTCTGTTCACCAGTCACGAGGCTATCGAAGAAGGAGCTTGCCGTATCTCCATCGACGGAAGCTCGATGTGCAGCAACGAAGACCTCTTCCGTGTCGAGTGTGACTCCCCCGAGTGGTCGGCTAAGCCACCCGAGCTGGTTGCGGGGTATCTCCCTGAGAGTGGCGATGCAGACGTCGCTCACCCAATCTTGCATGACGGTGGGGGGCTCGATCCCACGGGCTCGTAAACCCTCATCAAGCGCGGACAGCTCCGTCAGTGCATCGGCGGGGTTCTTCATCGAACGCTCGCGGAGTTGGGTGATCCAAGCCGCCAGCTTGGGTTCCGCCAGCCGCTGCGCAATGAACGCTGCGACCCGCAGTCGCTCAGCCTCGCTGGTCAGCTTCGTCGTATCGAGGGTGACGAGCAACTCCGACCCGGCGGCGCTGCCGGTCGCCATGATGATCGGCAGGAACTCGGAGGGGTGGGCTGCGACCAATGCAGCCACGCTGGGATCGGTGGCGCACTCCTTCAACGTTAGATGATTTCGCAATGCCATCCGGGACGTGTGAATGAGTTGCGTGTCCTTCGGGTCGGCCATTTCCCAGACCTTCCAGAGTGGCTCCACCGACTTGGGGTCAGTGGGATGCCGTCCCAGTGCTTCAGCTGCGGCACGACGGACCATGGCATGATCATCGGTGAGCAGTTCCAGGGTGGTGTCAGATTCAGTGGTTCGCCAACGGGTGCGTTCTGCGATTAGACGGGCCAGATGAGTCCGCACCAGCGGCGATGGATCGCGAGTCAATTGAGCCTGAAGCGTATCGTCGAGGCCCCCCGACCGTTCCAACACCCACATCCCACAGGCCCGCAGCTCTGGCGACTCCGACTTCTTCATGGCCTCTGTGACCGGCTCGATGATCTCGCTGAACAATAGGGAACGGTCAGTGATCTCGTTGGTGGCCAGAGTGCGGACGGTAATGTTCGGGCTGGCCAGTGACTCAATCAGTTCGGGCAATGAGGCCGTCCGCAGATTCCCCGGCACCGGCGGCGTGGCCCCCTCGCCGGTGTAGACGATGCGCCAGACGCGGCCCTTCTCGCGGTCGCGTTTCGGGTGTTGCAGCGGCACCTCGTAGTGCCCAATGATCGCGTTGTAGAAGTCGGCCACGTACAGCGCCCCGTCCGGTCCGAGCTTCACATCGACCGGGCGGAACCAGCCATCGTCGCAGGTGATAAAGTCGGGCTGAGAGTTGACGAGCAGTGTCGAGCCGTGTTGGTCGAGCTTGTCACGATGAACCTGCCCGTTGACCGGGTTGCAGAGGTACAAACACTCCTGGAACTCCTTCGGGAACTGTAGAGCCTGATACCACGCGACCCCGCAGATGCCGGTGGAACCGTGGCTATGGTCGATCATGTCTGGCCCGTAACCGAGTCCATCGTGCGGCTTACCGAAGCTGGAGTAGTAGGCTCCTCGCAGCAGCATCGTCAGCGGCATCGAGTGGCAGTCGGCGGTAAACGCATTGCCCCAATGATCGAAGCACAGACCGAACGGGTTGACCTGCCCCCAGGTGAACTGCTCGATCGCGGAACCGTCCGCCCTGAACCGAAACGTGTTGCCCGAATTGAGCTGGATCCCCTGGCCGTTCTTCCCCTGGATGTTCGAGGTATTGCGGAACCCATGCGTCGCATAGACCCAGCCGTCGATCCACCGCGTGAATGACGACGCCATCCCATGCGTGTCGAGGTTCCCGACCTTGCCGAACAGGACCTCCTGATCCTCAGCGACGCTGTCGCCGTTGCGGTCGTAATACCGCACGATGTTCGGGATGCTGAAGACGATGGCCCCATCGTGCGTCGGGACATTGCCGATCGGGATGTTGAGGCCGGTCGCGAACCGCGTGACCTTCGCCGGTTTGCCATCCGGGCCGATCCCCTCCACGACCGCCACCCAGTCGCGCGGAGTCTCCGACGAGGGGCCATCAAACTTCTCTTCTCGCGGCTCAACGCCATCTCCCTGAGCGGGGTAGGGGTACTCCAGCGAACTGGTGATGTAGAGCCGTCCCGCCGCGTCGAAGCTGATGTTCATCGGCTGCCCGATGATCGGCTCGGAGACGATGAGTTGGATCTCAAATCCCGGAGGCAGGTGAAACATCGCCCGCTGCTGCTCGGGAGTGAGCGGGTCGGTTTCAACCACCAACGGCGTCGCCTGAGCGATCCCTAGGACGAGGTAAAAACTGAGAGCTGCGACAGTCCGAAACAGCGTGGCAATCACCGAGTCACTCCTAAGAGATGTCCTGATTTGGACGAGACAGTCAAAAGCCTAACAGGCGACTTGAAAGCGGTCGACTCGGGAGGTGAGAGAGTCCTCAGAAGAGGTCTCACACAATGGTCCGTAGGCACCAAGTCATGAAATCACTGATTGGCAATGAGGGCGATTCGGATTTGCTTGGTGCCTACGTGTGAGTCGTGATCCACTGAGCCGGGCTCGCATGAGCCCCAGTCATGGCCCATAAGGTTGTGCGAAGAACACCGCCGCCCCAGACTTCCCAGATCACCAAGTAAACCATGTGAGGTTAGATCGTGAGATTTTTCTTGTTTCAGCGAATCGTACAGGTAGGATAGCTGCGGCAAGGCTGCCTGAAAGCGACCCTCGGGAGACCGTCGCCGGACTGACTTCGCTCAGAAAGTGCTCATAACGACACGGAGGAAATGATGCTGCAACAATCACTCGTGGCGACCCCGGAAGTGTTCGATACTCATGCCACTGATGAAGGTCGCTTTGCCTGCCCGGAATTTAGTTTGTGCCCACCGCATCAGGTGGAAGCGGAAGTCTCTCGCACGCTTCGAGGTTCTCCGGGAGTTTATGTCGAGTCCCTGTCTGTTCACCGAATCGATGACGGAGTCTGCTTGCATGGAGTGGTCGAAGTCGACGACCCCTCGACCGATGTTGAGGACATCATCCGCCGGGCCTTGTCGATCGACCAGGTCATCAACCGGATGGTGGTCAAGCACGGACACACGTCGCTGGGTGCGGAGACGGATCTCGATCAGTCGTTCATGTGGGGGTAAGTGTTCACTGCTTGACTTCTTTGAGGCATACGAGTGAAGATGACTGATCGTATTCAAGTCATCGAGATGTCATTTTAAGGAGATTCGTGTGGCGGGGTCTCTTCAGACACGTACACCTCATGCGGATGACTCTTCCGATACCACATGATGAGTGGGTAGATCAGCGGTCCGGTGGCCATCATGCACAACGGGATGCCCAGCACTTTCCAGGCGGCACCGTCTAGCACCTGGAAGGTCAGGTTGGTCCCGATGCACAGCAGTGGCAGACTCGCCAACGCGATGGCGACGCCCCAGCCTCCCGGGATCTTGAACGGCCTCTCAAGGTCGGGCTCGCGCCACCTCAGTACGAGGAACGAGATCAGTTCCATCGAGACCTTGCCTGTGTACAGCGTCACGTCAGCCTTGGCGACTTCTTCAAAGTCATTGAAAATCATCACGATGATCGAGTAGATCACCCCGCAGACCAGCAACGACACCACGGGAGCGCCGTGGATGTTCAGCTTGGTCATCGCCTGCGGCAAGTACCCATCGCGAGACATGACAAACGGGACGCGGCTGTAGACCAGCACTAGCCCAGAGTACAAACCGATTCCGGTCAGCATTCCCATGGCACTGAGCGGATACGCCAGCCACGGGCCGACCAGTTTGTTGGCCATCACGCTCCACGCACCCGTGGTCCACTCGATACCCGTGCTGCCAAAGTAGAGCAATCCCACAAGGGCCGGCAAACCATAGACGGCTGTGATCAGAAAGATGGCAAAAAAGAGGGCGCGCGGGTAATCCCTTTTTGGATTGTGCATTTCCCCCGCACACGTCGAGACGGCATCCCACCCTTGATAGTTCCACAGAATAATCGGGAGTGACAGCGCCAGAGCCGAGACCAGTGTCGTCCCCTCATTGAGAAAAGGACTGACCGCGCTGTGTGGAAACCCTTGCGTGAGCCCCCGAATTAGTCCCCATCCGACGAGGATCGCGAATGGAGAGAGAATCAGCACCGCGAGTCCCTTAGCAAAATTGCCGATCGTGCGCGCGCCGCGCAAATTGAGCAGCACAAAGGCCCAGATCATGGCCAACATGACGACTTTGCGTGCCCAGAAGCTGCCGCCTTCTCCCTTGTCGAAGAGGGGGAAGAAGAACGACAAGTAATCACAAAAGAGTGCGGGGCAGATCCCGACATCGACAAAGGTAAACATCCACGCCCACCACCCCTGGCAGAAGGCTGGGAACTGGCCGAGCGCCCGCTTCGACCAGACGTAATACCCACCCTCCTCGGGAATCGCTGTCCCCAACTCTGCTGCGATGAACGCCACCGGGGCGCTGTACAGCAGGGGGATGATCAGAACCAGCAGCATCGCCAGCCCGGGACCATCCGCAAGGACCGACTCCAACCCATATGGCCCGCCCGAGACATTAAAGAAAATGATACTGACGATGGCGGTGAGTGTCAGCGAGCGTTTCACGAGCGGGGATTCCTTCCGGGGACGGTGAACTCATGTGTCACTCGCCGGATTCTGCTCACAAATGCGGTCGGATGCAACCGGCAGCGCGCTTCGCTTCGATGACTCCGCATCGCGGCTAATCGGGGATTTAGCTCATCAATTCACGAATCGGGGTCGGATCACTGACCAGGTGTGTCGGTCGGCCGAGCGGCGTGTAGAGGATTTGATCGGGGTTGATGCCGAGTTTGGTGTAGACGGTCGAGACAAAGTTCTCGGGCGACAGCACGCGATCCACAGCTGAGTAGCCTGCGCGGTCGGTGGCTCCCACGATGGTTCCACCGGGAGTTCCAGCTCCGGCCATCATCACGCTCATCGCATTGGCCCAATGGTCGCGACCGGCGCCGGGATTGATCTTGGGCGTGCGGCCGAACTCGCCGAGAACCAGCACCAGCGTGCTGTCGAGCATGCCACGCTGCTCCAGATCCTCGATCAACGTGGCGATGGAGTTTTCGAACTTCGGTAGCCTCGTTCGCAGGGCGTTAAACAGGTCGCCGTGGTGGTCCCAGCCGCCTTCATTCAGGGTGATGAACGGGACACCGGCCTCCACCAGCCGTCGAGCCAGTAACACTCTTTGTCCGAAAGAGTCGCGGCCATAACGGTCACGCGTGGCGGCGTCCTCGGCATGGATGTCGAACGCCTTTTGCGCGAGCGGCGAGGAGACAAGGTCGTAACCTTGTTGGTAATACTCATCCAGTGTCACAGCCGGGTCAGCTGCGGCTTTGTCGGGGATGCGGGGCAGACGGTCGATCTGTGTACGGAGTTCGCGGCGATGGGCGAAGCGGTCATCCTTGATCGCGGAGGGCAGGGCGACATCGCGGACGCGAAAGCTGTCGCTGTTCGGATCATCGGGGACCACGAACGGAGCGTACTGAGCGCCGAGAAAATTTGGCCCGCCGGAGCGCGTCATCGATGGGATCGAGAAGTACGCAGGCAATCCGTCTTGATTCCCACGGACATAGGAAGCGACCGCGCCCATGCTGGGATGAAAGCTGACGAACGCACCACAGCCGACCGGGATGCGCGGCGGAGCACCGGTCATCATGTAGTGATTTCCCGCCCCATGGTTCCCTTGCTCATGGCGGATCGAGCGGATGACGGCGAACTTGTCGGAGATACTGGCCAGCCGGGTCAGATGCTCCGAGAACTGGACGCCGGGGATCTTGGTGGCGATCGCGTTGAACTCGCCGCGCACCTCGCTGGGGGCGTCGGGTTTGGGGTCGAAGGTCTCGTAATGCGTCGGTCCGCCGTCCAGCCAGATCAGAATACAGCTCTTCGCCTTGGCCCCCGCCGCGACCGCATCGCCCGCGAATGCCCGCATCTGCAGCAACTGGGAAAAGCTCGCCCCAACTAACCCCGCAATGCCGAGTTGCAGGCAGGAGCGGCGCGAGAGGCCGTTGCAATTTGCGTATGTCATCATGCTTCGCTCCGTTGCGGCCGGGTACATCAGTCAGTCCTCTTGGTGTTGTTTCAAGGAGGAATTGAACACAAAGGGAGCAAAGGACGCGAAGGGGGAAAAGAAAGAGAGAAATGAGAGGGAGGGATTGCCGGGTAGTCTTGTCCTCACCTTGAGTCGGCGATGAGCTGAAACATCACCCCAACGCCTCTGTGTCTCTTCCCTTTGCGTCCTTCGCTTCCTTTGTGTTCAATTCCTGGTCTTCCTCTCCGGATCAATTAGTCACGCCCAGCGCCGGGCAAGATCAATCGATGCAGTCCATCGGTCAACTTCAACTCGTGAAAGTTCAGCAGCAGCCCCAGAGGAGCATCCAGAAGTTTCATGTAGCTCAGTGTCTGTGCCTTGTGAATGGGAGCCACATCTTGGACCGCCTTGATCTCCACTAGCAAGCAGCCATCGACGAGAACGTCAAACTTCAACACTTCGTCGAAGACGATATTCTTGTAGTGAACTTGAACAAGTCGTTGACTGATCGCTGGAACTCCATGTAACCCCAGTTCATGCAAGAAGCACCGTTCGTAGATACTCTCCAGCAGGCCCGGTCCCAATGTTCGATGAACCTCAATCGCCGCTCCGATCGCGATACGGCTCAACTCGTCGGCTCGTGTATATCTGGGGTGCATGGGATGTCTCACACTTTGAATACGGAGGAGGAATTGAACACAAAGCAAGCGAAGGACGCGAAGGGGGGGAAGGAAAATGGATGGGGACGAGAGGGATTGGTGGGCGAGAAGGATTCATGGACGAGTATGAACTGCAATCTGAATCGGGGACGGGCTGAAACATCAGCTGCACCTCTCTCCAAACCCTTCCCCTCCTCTTCCCTTCGCGTTCTTCGCTCCCTTTGTGTTCAATTCCTCTCCTCTGAATCTGGTCCGGTTGCCGTGTCTAGCCAACGACGTACCAGACATCGTCGACACTCAATCCTTGAACACGAACTCCGGGGTGTTCAGCAAGGCCCACAACAGGTCTTCGCCGGCTCCTCGCCGATTGGCGATCTTCTCGAACAGTTCTAAGCCGATCCGAGTTTCCTCGGCAGAGGGCAGACGGCTGTAGCAGGCGAGGTACAGCTCCTCGACGATCTGGGGCGGCGTGAGCATGCTCTCGGACAGGACATGCGGCAGGCTGCCATCGCTCATCAGCTTGTTGGCGATCTGATTCGAGTTCATCAGGTGCAGAGCCTGAACCACGGTGGTGTCACTCGTCCGCTCACACGGAGGATCTTGATTCGGATCGGGGCGGCCAAACGTGTCGAGGGACAGCGAGTCGATGCGGTGGGTCCAGATCTCTTTCGAGAGAGAACCGGGGGCCATCGCCTCGAAATTGTCGGGCTGGCGCGAGAGGCGGGAGACCGAATCGACGAGCACCTCGCCTCGCAAGCGCTGACGGTAATGGCGAGAGAAGTTGCGGGTATCCGCGATGTTCCGTTCGGTCGGGACGGAACTGAGTCCGTACGCCGACGAGGTGGCGATGCGGCGGATCAGCTGTTTGATGTTGAAGCCGTTGTCGGCGAAGTCCTGCCCCAGGGCGGCGAGCAGCGCGGGGTTCGAGGCGGGATTGGTGGCCCGCAAGTCATCCACCGGCTCGACAATTCCTCGGCCCATCAGATCGGCCCACACGCGGTTCGACATGGTCTGGGCAAAGAAGGGGTTCTCCTTCGAGGTGATCCACGCAGCCAGCGAGACGCGCGGGTCGCTCCCATCGGCGATCGCGGGAGCTGTTCCGAACAGCGGCTTCGGCGGTAGCACCTCGCCCGTGATGGGATGCGTCACCTGCCCGCTGGTGCCCGTGAAGATGAACTCCTCTGAACCCGAGATCGGGGCCGAGATACCGGTCCCCTTGCGATCAATCTTTGCGAAGTAGGCCCCGAAGCTGTAGTAGTCGGCCTGGCTGTAGGACTCGAACGGGTGCTGGTGGCACTTGGCACACTCCAGCCGAATCCCGAGGAACAGCTGGCTGGTGATGGTGGTCAGTTCTTCGGGCTCGCGACGATCGCGAAAGAAGGTCGTACTGCCGTTGCGGAAGGTGCTGCCCTGAGCGGTCAGCAACTCGCGAACGAACTGGTCGTACGGCTTGTTTTTGCGAAAGGCATCCCGAATCCACAAGTCATAATTCCGCGTGGCCTTGATCCCGACATGGTACGGGTTGGGACGCAGCAGGTCGGCCCACTTGTTGGCCCAATGTTCGGCGTACTCGGGACGGGCGAGCAGTTCGTCGACGAGCCGATCTCGCTTGTCGGCGGAGGCGTCATTCAGAAACCGCCGAGCCTCATCCACGGTCGGCAGCTGGCCGATGATGTCGACGTAGACCCGCCGCAGGTACTTCTCGTCGGAAGCCAAGGCCGAGGGAGTTACGCGCAGCCGTTCCCAGCCAGAGGCGACGTGATCATCGATAAAGTTCCGCCGGGGGAACGCTGCGACGAGGGCCGGGTCGAACTCGCCGGTCAGCGGGACAGCCACCCGATGGACGGCGAAACGCCCCTGGTAACGGGCCATGATGGCTGCCTCGCCCATGATGCCGGTGGCGGTGGTCAGGCCCCGCGGGTCGACCCCGATGACGCCCGCTTCGTTGCTTTGATACGTCGACAGAGCGGTGACATCTCGCGTCGTGCCATCGGAGTAGTGAGCTGTCACGGCGAGTTGCTGCGAGGCCCCACCGGTCATGTCCCGGTGGGAAGGTTCCACAGCCACGTTGGTCAGGGCCGGGGTTTCTGGTTGGCGACGCGGAGTATCCGCCGAGATCCAGTCTCTCAGTAACTGGTATTCCGGCCCCGTGACAGCCAGTCGCACTCCGCCGCCATGTGGCACCTGACCAGCCGGCTTGCGAAGCAACAGGCTGGCGGCTGGATTGCTGGGAACCAAGCGGCGACCGCGAGCCTCCTTGGTCAGGGAATCAAAGTCGAAGTCCGAATCGAAACCGAGTAGCGATAGCTGAAATCCGTTCTGCCCGCGCGCTTTCCCGTGGCAAGGCCCCGTATTACAGCCCGAGTGGTTCAGAATCGGCTGGATGTCGCGTTGGAAGTCGATCGGGCGGGGGGCGAGGTCGCCGACTTCGACGAGTTGGGTGGTGCGCTGGTCCCCCACCTGAATCGTAATCGTCGCCTGTCCCGTGCCCGTCGCCGTCACAACTCCCCGTTCATCGACGGTTGCAATCGCCGGGTTGTCGGAGGAGTAACTGGCCGAGCGGGTCTTGTCTTCAATGTGCCCGGTCTTCTCCCGAGAGACCAGCAGCTGTTGTCTCTGCCGGTCGGCGTTGAGAGACACACTCTCGGGCCAAATGTGCAGCCCGTCAGCGGCCCAGGCGAAAGTGTCGCCCGAAAGAAGCATCACCAAAATGGCGAGAGACAGGCGAATGGGCAGGGCCTTTCGGAAGCGGACAAGCGCAATGGCTGTCTAGTGGCAGGTGGGCAAAACGGTGGGACCAGCAACACATCACTTTACCTTGATCGGTTGAGGCGAGGCAATCTCGTTGAAGAATGTTTGGAAGAAATGTGAAACGCAGCTTGCAGATCGATGGTGCCTGTCTCACGACTGATTATTGAGTTCAGGACATGGTCCAAAACAAGTTCTTGATTTTCCCCGAGGAATCGAACAGGAACAAACGAAGGTTCAGTTCGAACTTTTTTCGTTTCCTTCGTTGGCTTCTGTTCAAAATCAATTCGAGAAGTGGCCTCGGGCCAGTTCCTCAGCCGTGAAGCGAAGCCTTCGCGGTGAAGCTTTCGAAGAATCCCCTTGAGTGAGACTCAAGACTGGCCCTCCGAAGAGGATCTGGCTTCGACACTGTCACTCGGGCTGGACAGCTGAGACCACCTTGTAAGTCCGGGCGTCCTGTACCTGGATACTTTGAAACAGTTGCCCCATGCGGGCGACGAACCAGTCGGACTTTTTGGTGACCATCATCACCCGGCCGCCGGGCTTCAGAGCTTTTTTGGCGGACTGCATGAAGATCTCGGCGATCTTGTAGTGCGAGTAGTACGGCGGATTGCCCACGGCCAGATCGAAGGTGCCGGGCTCGGGGATGCGGCCCGAGGCATCGATTAGTCCTGTCACGCTTGGCGTGTTGTTCAGCTTCGCACCTTCGAGGACACACTGCACCGCGCGGGCATTCGAATCGACGCTCAGGGCACTGACGCCCGCTGCTCGCTGCACAGCTGCAAGGGCGACGACGCCGGAGCCGCAGCCGATGTCGAGGACTTTTTCTCCGGGATTCACGACCATCGTTTCGAGCAAGGCTCGTGAGCCGAGGTCGAGATGGCGATGGCTGAACACACCGGGTCTGGAGACGGCCTTGATGAGATTGCCTTGATCGCGGAAGGCAAACTCGCAGTGAAAATTACGTGGCCGCTTGATCTCGTCTTCTTTGAGGCAGCGATAGACCACCCCGCGTCGCGATGGAATCTTCTCGATGCTGCGGAAGATTTTTTCTAACTCGTGGCAGAGCCAGACATCGTTCGGGTTATCGACAGCTGTCATCAGCGTGCCACCGCGAACCAGTCGCATGTGCATTTGCTGGAGGAGTTCTCGGTTCAGCTCGGCCTCGCCCCCCATGCTGATGGGATGGGCGGCGAATTCGACCTTACGATCATGCAGGTCAGTCCCGCAGACGATTTGCAATTTGCGGTGGCTGCCCGCGTGGTAGTCGATGGAATCGTCGGAGAGATACTGGTCCAGAAAAAAGCACGTGACCTTGGCACTGGGGTCCAGTTCCGCCAAATGAGCGGCCAGCTGCCCGCGACCGAGCGAGGTGCAGGCGACGGAATCGACTCGCAATTCGTTGATTTCCTGCACGAGCAGGTATTCCGAGTTGGGAATGCGCAGTGTGTAATCGGACTCTTCGGGAGAGTCACCTCGGGGAATGACAAGATCGGAACGGCGACGGGGCATTGGGAGCCTGTACAGGAGGATCTCAGTCGTGGTGCGACTGAGCGACGTAGACGATGTCGCTCCGCGACTCGCATTCGAACGAATGAGACGGGGCAACGGGCCCGTCCAAACTGAAGAGTTGACTACAATAACATGTTGGTTTCAACAGAAGAATTGAACAGAAGGACGCACAGGAAGCAAAGGGGTCTATTAGAGGTTTCTACGAGTTCTTCTCCTCAAAAACCAATCGAGACCTTGTTTCGAACCAGCTTCTCAAGCGGTCTTCCAACCTGGAAGGTAGCTGTCACTGAGCAGCAATTGAAACCGCTCGGCCCGGTCATCTCCTGGCGAGGCCAGAATCCGCAGCCCCTCTTGAATCAGCTTCAAGCGTGGGTCGCCCGCTGTCTGCGAAAACCCGTCGGACCGTTCGAGACGATCCAGCGCTGCAGCGAGGTCGAGGACGCTGCAACGGATTTCGAGGTAGTGGCGGTCGAGGACCTGCTGTGAAGTTTGGATAGTGGGCATGGCTGGACTCCGAGAAGATGGTGCCAGTCTCGGGTCTGGGAGGAGGGAAATCAAGGGGAGAGGGGAGCGATCAGCGATCAGCTTTCATCCAGCGGATGGAATGCTGTGGGGATCGCTATCCGCACTGATAATCGACGAGAACCTGGCTGAAATCGCAGCGGCGAAGGTCTTCAGGCTTAATCCAGAAGTAGAGATAGCCATCGTCGCCCCAACTCATGTTGAAATCGGAGGCCAGTTGAAACAAAAGTTGGAGCTTTTCCTGGGCGACAGCCTTGACGAACTGTTGTTCGTAATCGGCAAATCCACCCAGTTGATGCTTGGGAGGATTTCCCAATTTTTGTGTGATGGCAGCAGAAAAAGTGTCCTGCAGCGAGTAGTACTTCTCTTTGGCATCACCAGACCACTTTTGCTCTCCGAAGACTGGTTCTCGAGTGTCTGTCGGAAGCGAGAGTAATGGATGAAACTCCACAGAGGCGACTGGAAACGAGTTCACCTCGGCAGGCGGCTTAGCTGGCTTCAGACCAGATGATACGTCTGGCGAGTAGAGGATTTGCGTCCAATCGGGAGTGGCTTTCCCGGACGGCAAATCCGGGTCCACTTCGTCCTCTTCCATCCATCCGTAGACCGAAAAGAAGTACAAGATTCCCTGAGATGGAAAGTCAGGCAGTCGATTCGCCGGGGGAATATCACTAAAATTGATCTGGGCCAGGAAAGCGAGTGGCTTTCCGTTTCGATGAATGGGCCATGTGATATTCTCTGGAAGGTCAGGGAAGCCACCGATGCGGGACTGTCCGAGCTTCAATTTGGAATGCTTTGTATCACGAGTCGTCAACCGCAGGGATGGGCGCAACAGACTTTCGATCTCTTGCCTTCGTTTGGTGAACTTATGAAATTTAATCAGTTCGGCCAATGTCCCTTCCGGTGACAATCCACGAGTAATCAGCTCGATTTCAAATCGATCATCATCATCCAACTCTTCAATCAGCAATTGATACGAGTCGTCGATCAGCGACCGCAATGTCTCCAAGGGAAGCGGACCATCCAAATCCGTCTCGCACCAATTCCACCCTTCGGTATCCCATTTCATCCGCTTTGAGACGCGAACAGCCTTTGCGCCCAGTTTGTTGCGAACACTGTCGCGACATCGAAATAGTAGGAATGGTGAAGATTCATTGACCTCAAAAAGAGCATACGTCTTAAGATCCCCATCGAGAACACTGTAATCTCCCAGACCGTCCAACTTTCCCCCAGGCATGGACAAGCAGTGCTGGCGAAGTGTTTTGACTAGTGGGCCAGAATCAGCGGTCACGGCAGTTCTCCCATATTGTGGAGGTGTGAGCCATTACATCACCGGCTCAATGCATCTGTTGCTCTGGGATCATGCCACCACGTCCCAGAACTCTCAAGCTTGTCGTGGTACGGAGAGTGGGAGCATGCGTGTTCAGTTCTTCGATTTTTCATCGTTCGCCCCTGTGACTGCCGCCGGAGCGGGGGTGACATCCGGCAGGATCTGGACATCGGAGAACGGTTGGAGCCGCTCCGCTCCCTCGATCACGACGGACATCCCGGGTTGCAGGTCGCTGGAGAGAACCTCAACGCGGTTGCCGAAGAAGGAGCCTTCTTGCAGCATGACTGGTTTCGCCTTGCCGGTCTCAGGCTTGGCTGGGTCGGCGAGAACCACGAAGAGTTTGCTGCCCGCCTCGGACCGGACGACGGAGTCTTTGGGGACGAGTGTGGCCAGATGTGGGGGGCCTTTGAAAGTGACACGGGCCAGCATCCCCTCGGTGAGGGTTGGGAATTTGTGGCTCCCGGACTCCTTCATCACGTTTTTAATGGCGACCTTGACCGGGAATGTGCGAGAACCGGATTCCCACTCGCTGCGGGGGACGATCGTCAGCACCGTCCCCTGCCACTTCTTCTGAGTGGTCGCCTCAATATCGAGATCAACCGTCGCTCCGATTTGGACAAACGGCAAGTCACGCTGGTCGACATTCGCGATGACGTGGACCTCTTCGAGAATATCGGCCACTGTGACCACGGGAGCTCCCTTGGCGAGCCATTGGCCGCGCTGAGTTGACTCTTGGACCACGATCCCGGCGAAGGGGGCCTTGGTTAGCCGTTTCTCTTTTTCGGCTTTCAAGAAGGCGACTTGATCCCGCTGTGCATCCCGGCGGGCTTCAGCTTGGGCAATCAGTTCAGCGCGCGGTCCGGATGTGACGAGCTGGGACTGGGCCTTGGCCGCGACAAACATCTTTTGAGCGGCTTCGGCTTTCTCTCGCGCATCATCCAAGTCGTTTTGATTACCAGCACTCTCCTTAATCAGACGGCGCATTCGGTCATACTTCTCGGCCAGAATTCGCATGCTGATATCAGCTGCTTCCATGCGGGCCTTGGCTGCGGCAATCTCCTCGACACGTGAACCGCTTTTCAGTTCGGCCAGCATCGATTCCCGTTCTTGCAGAACCTTGTCGGCCTCCTGAATGCCGAGGTCCGTGGTCACCATATTCAAAACGGAGAGCAGCTGATCCGCCTCGACGATATCGCCTTCGCGAACCTCAAACTGGTCAACCTTGCCATCCGATCCGCTGGCGACCACGCTGGTGCGACGGGCAATCACCGTGCCCATGACGGTCGTCTCGGGCGCGACCTCTTCGGTGACAACGCTTGTCACTCGGACGAGAGAGGCCGGTCGAGCAGCGGCCTCAGCTGCGGGACTGGCTGTGGCGAGGGAGCGGCTACAGCCAGGCAACGTCAGTACGACGCCCAGCCACAAGATTGACCAGAAATCGGAGGAGTTTCCGAAGAGGGATTGGTGATGCAGTCGCACTCGTTTGGTTTCCTGGTCTGTGGTGTCGCAGTTTTTTGAGGGCTGGCTGTTATTTTTGTATCGCAGCAGACGACTGCGGCCAACCCCTGAGACACTAAAAACGGGGCTACATCGACTGGATGATTCTCATCTCGCGCTGCAAGGCTGCTTGATCGAGCTCCTCGCAGGGGTCGGATTCCGGCGGAGAGGGGATCTGGGCCAGGTTGTCCCGAATGGTGCCGCAGACCCGCTGGAGCGTTTCCAAATCCTCGGGGCTGATCCCGGCGATCGCTTGAGCCCGGACTTCATGCGCGAGAGTCACTGAGCGATTCCAAATCGCTTCGGCTTTGGCTGTGGGTTGGAGACGACATCGGCGGCGGTCATCTTCGCAGTTCGTCTTCACGATCCAGCCATCCCGCTCCATGCGATTGACCACGCCCGCCAGTGTCGGAGGTTCGATCCCCATGCACTCTGCCAATTGGGACTGGGAATATTCCGCATTGCGAGCCAGCCAGACGAGCACCTCAAATTGCCGCAGGGTGACTTCTTGCTCAACCAGGCGCTGTGTAAGTACGCGCCGAATCGACTGGTTCGCCATGGTGATCCAGTACCCGACACTCTGATCGAAATCGTATTCCAACACGATCACACACCCTTCGCAACTGATCTACATCCAGTCGGGCTGTTGATCCCAACACCCCACAGTCTCCCAATCGTAAGGGAATCCACGAGGAGGGGATAGCGGGGGCGGGGGCGGATTCGTCGAATCTCTTGTGGAAAATGACTTTCGGTTCACCGTCCCGCTCGATAAGCTGGGATTGGGAATTGAATTCTTCGAAGTCACACGACGGACTCCTTTTTCGAGTCGTGGCAGCTCACATTCTTTAGAAGCAGGTGGTTGATGACTGGGAGTCTCTGCAGGATGTGTTTGTTTGGATTGTTCCTGGGAATTGCCTTGGCAGGCGACCTGACAGCAGAGCCAATTGCAGTGGCCGTATCGCCCGATCGCCATGTGCGGATTGAATTTCTGTTACTTCCGAACAAGAACCATCCGACCCCTGCGTATCGGGTGATGATGCGAGATCTGGAAATCATCGCTCCTTCTCGACTCGGGGTGGAGCTGGACGGTGAACCGGCACTGGGAACCTCGACCGAATTCTTAGGCACTGAAACTCGAACGATTGACGAGAGCTACGAGCAAGTGACGGGCAAACAACGTCATGTGACGGTGCAGGCCACGGAGACTGTCGTTCGATTGCGAGAGACAGCCGGTCCACAGCGCAAGTGGGAAGTGGTACTGTATGCGGCAGATGATGGCGTCGCGGTTCGCTATCGTTTCCCCGCCCACCGGGAGGGCGAGACCTTGGCGATTCGGCAGGAAAGAACGGAGTTCAATCTCCCAGCCGCCGCCCGCACGACCGGGTTGCCGGTCCGCGATTACACCACCTCGTTCGAGGGGTACTATCAGTCACAACTGGTCAGTGATCTGAAGCCGAATTCGCTTTTCACACTTCCGTTTCTAGCGGAATGCGATGGCGGAGTCTTTGCCGCGATCACGGAGGCCAACGTGAATGAATACGCGGGAGCCTACCTGACTCCGCTGACTGGGGGAGGGCTGCAAACACGTTTGTCGCCGCTGCCGAAGGAACCGGCAATCGCGGTGCGGGCCACGCTCCCCCATGTCTCGCCGTGGCGGGTGGTGCTGCTCGGTGATCGAATTGGACAGCTGATCGAGTCGAACCTCGTATTGAACTTAAATGAACCTTGCGCGATCGAGGACACGTCATGGATTCGCAGTGGGAAGACGACCTTTCCGTGGTGGAATGGATACTACGAAAAGAACGTGCCCTTCAAGATGGGCCTGAACACCGAGACAATGAAGTACTACATCGACTTCTGCGCCGAGTCGGGGATTCCGTATCACTCGCTGGATGGGGTGGGGCCGGATGCGTGGTACGGGGGGCCGATTGCTCCGTGGAAGGGTGATGACCCGACGACCGCGATCAAGGGACTGGACATTCCTGCCGTGCTCGCTCATGCAAGAGAGAAAGGGGTGCGGCTGCGATTGTGGATGAATTGGAAAGCCGCTGAGACACATATGGAACGCTCGTTCCCATTATATAAAGAGTGGGGCATCGAAGGGGTGATGCTTGACTTTATGGACCGCGATGACCAAGAGATGAACCGCTTCCTGCGCCGTGCGATACAACTGGCAGCGGAGAACCACATGACGGTCACACTGCACGGTTGTTCGAAGCCGACCGGGCTGGAGCGGACGTATCCGAATTTAATGACGAGCGAAGGGGTCTTGAACCTGGAGTATGACAAGTGGGACAAGGCCGGTGTGCCTGCCGATCACGAAGTGACCATAGCGATGACTCGCATGCTGGCCGGCCCACTCGATTTCCATCAGGGATCATTTCGCACAGTTCGACCGGGAGAGTTCCACGCCCAGAATGACGCTCCACTGGTCATCGGGAGTCCCGCGAAAACCTTGGCTAGCTATGTGGTGTATCAGAATCACATGTCGATGGTGGCCGACTATCCCAGTGCTTACCGAGGTCACCCCGCTTTGCCGGTGTTAGCTTCCCTTCCGACCACGTGGGACGAGACTCGCGTACTGGATGCCAAGCTGGGCGAGCATATTGTCATCGCGCGTCGCAGCGGCGAGGATTGGTATGTCGGAGCCATGACCAATCAGACGGCGAGAACAATGGAAGTCCCGCTGGAGTTTCTCTCCGCCGGGTCATTTCGAGCGGAGTTGTTTGTCGATGACGAGTCGGAAGTCACCCGGTTCGCAATTCGTGAAGAGGCTGTCACAGCTCAGTCCCGAGTTTCGCTGGTGCTCTCTCCGGCGGGTGGGGCTCTCGTGCGGCTCACGCGAGTGCCCTGATTTTTGCCCATCATCCGGCCACCACTCTAACTGCCTGGGCGGAAGTCAGCCCGGGAGGTCGTACGAAACTGGACCTGGAGTCCGAAGATCTCCTCGAACAAGCTGCGATTCTGCTTGAGAGCCAATTGCTCGATGGACAGATCGTCAACGTTCGGAATGGAAATGAGGAGTGTGTTTGCTTTGCGGTGACATTCCAATTCACGCACTCGACTGGAGCGAGAGGCGTCCAGAGAAATAGCGATCCGCAGAATCGCTGCCATTTTGGAGACAGCCACGCGTCCGTCTCGATCAAGAGTGCTATAGAACGGATGCGTCGGCTTGGGAGATGAGCGGCGGTGGTAGCGTGTCACCAAGCCAACTTGCATCACATCCGCACTTGATAAGCCGAATAGTTCGCTGTTCATGATCAGATACTGCGAGTGTTTATGTAAGCTGCCCGTATTTACAAAAGATCCGATTTCATGCAAGATCGAAGCGACATACAGCAGTAATTCATAACGGGCATCGAATCCGTGTTCAGATTTCAGCTCGCGAAACAACTTTTGAGACAACTCGGCCACTTGAACGGCATGGTCTTCGTCGAATTGATACTTCCGACCGAGTTCTAATGCGGAGCGCACGATCTGTCGACGAAAATCCTCTGACCAGACGCCTCCATCAGCCATTTCCCTGAGCAAACCATCTCTCAGATTCGCACTGCTCACATGGATCTGATCCAAATTCAGCAGCCGAGCGAGTTCGAGATAGGTGAGTAGCGCTGGCCCAGCAGTCTCGGCTTCCGCAAATGGAATGCGGTATTTACGAACAATGGCGTCTTCGCCCAGCTCTAAGAACCCATCGACGAACTTTGCCAGTTGCTTGACGGTAATAATTCCGAACTGCTGAGGATCCCATTCTTTTAAGATCTGCCTGGCCGCAAAACGGGCATCACCACCGAGGGCGAGGAGTTCCACTTTACGATTGGCTGGAATGTGCGACGGCAGAGTTTCGAGTTGTCGCTGAATTTCGCTCTGCATAATGTCGCGCAGCTTGGACTGCGTGGCCCGCAGGGATTCGAGTGACTCGTGAAGTCGCAATGACCCGAGACGAAACGCATGCGCATAGGCGACGTTTCCGGCATCGACATACAGCAACTCTGTACTGCCTCCACCGACTTCGGCGATGGCGACGCGGGCATCATCGAGTTCGGGGTGTGACGCCAACTGATCCTTGATGCTGCGATAAGTGATGCGGTGGACTTCTGGTTCGTCGATCGTCTCGACATTCAGACCTGTGGCCACATAGATTCGATCCACAAAGGCGATGCGATTTGTCGCCTCACGGACGGCACTCGTGGCCACGACACGTATTTGCTCCGGACGGGTAATCTGATACTCGGCCAACTTCTTGCGATAGGTCTTCAGGACACGCACGCAGTCTTCGATTGTTGAACGAGCGATCTCCCCCTTTGTGAAGGTATCCTTTCCCAGACGCACCCCCTGAGACAGATTCTCGATGACTCTCACTTGGCTGGCGGAATCAATCTCCGCAATTGCCATGCGAATGGAATTGGTTCCCACATCGATGACAGCCACCACGCGGGAGGGGCCGGACCGCGGACTGGGGGGAGGGGTGGGACTCACGAGGGGATCCAACTCGAACGAGGAAAACAGAGATCGTGGGGATGTTCCCATGATCACTGGGGGGAGGCAACGTGACTTTGGCGAAGGAGTTCATATTTCACAGAGCAGCCCTGTGCCGCCAAGGGTCTGAGAATGAGGTCACGTACGATTCCCAGAGATCCTCATTTTCCATTCGCTTCCTTCGCGACCTTTATGTTTCCGTTTTGACTCAGCTTGATGGGGGGGATTGAACATAAAGGTCGCGAAGAACGTGAAGGGGGAGTGAAAGAGGGTTCTCCTCCGAAGTCTCGCGAAACCTGCATACGCTCTTGAGGAGAGACATACTGAAGCGTGCCGCCCCCCGAGGGACCGCTACAACCACACCTCAAAAATTCATGGGAAAGCAGGGTTTTTCTGCAATATCTTCCATTCGCGAGGCGTCATACCGTAAGTTTCCCTCGGACTGCTCGGAATTTCCCAGTCGTCACAAGCCTCACAACCTGCCCAAACTGCGTCAAGTGGCCTATACTGCGACCGGATCGGGCGACAGCGCCCGTGTCGGTTGTCCAAGGATGCGACCATGCGCCACCTGTTTTTGACCTTCCTTTCCGTCGTCCTGCTGTTCAGCCAACCGCTGCCAGTCGCAGGACAAGAGGCCCCGCCCGCTGTGGTTGATCCAGCCGCTCCCGCGACGCCGGAGCCTGCCCAGCCCGCCGAACCGGCTGAGGCGGCTGTGGCGGAGGCGGCGAAAAAGCCGGAAGGGCCGCGTGAGATTTACCTGCCCTTCAAGTTCCTCAAAGGGATCTTTGAGAGTCAGGGAGCCAGTGTGGTCGTCCCGCTGGACGAGTACCAGCGTCTCAAAGCGGCGGCAGAGAAGGCCCCAGTCGCTCCTCCGGCAGTCAGTGCGGTCATTACTGGTGCGACTTATGCCGCCAGTGTTGAGCAAGACCTCGCCCGCATTCGAGCGGAATTGACCGTCAATGTTCTCGGCACGCCGTGGGTCGAAGTCCCGATCCGCTTCGGCGATGCCGCAGTGGCTAAGCTCGAAGCCGGTGACAAAATCCTGCTGAAGGGGACCGGCGATGGCAACTATTCACTCCTCTTCGGAAATACCGGCGAGCAAAAAATCGTCCTCGAACTGACTGCTCGTATCCACACGTCACCGGAAGGTCGCGAATTCGGCTTCGATGTCCCGACCACCGGCATCACGACGTTCGAGATTGTCATCCCCGAAGCCGACCAGACCGTCGAAGTCACGCCCCGCCTGATTGCGATTCCTGCCGAAGCCGCTGCGATGCAGACCCGCTTCAAGGCCAACCTGGGATCGACGCCGCGCATCACCGCTCGCTGGCGTCCCAAGGCGACCAGCAAGCCCGAGATGGACCTGCTCGCCAGTGTCACCAATTACACCCGCGTCAGTGTCGAAGACGGACTGATCCATACAGACGCACAGTTCGCCTATGAAGTTCTACGCGGCGAAGTCTCCCAGCTGCGGATTTCCGTTCCAGTCGGGCACCGCATTCTGGATGTCTCCGCCGAAGCCCGCTTGAAGGGGTGGCAGGCGAAGGAAGAAGACGGTCGGCAAGTCGTGTCTGTGGAACTGCTCGGCGGGCAGACCGGCAAGTTCAATGTCGAGGTCCATACCGAGCGCAAGATTCCCGAAGAGGCGTTCGATGTGGCGGGCTCGACCGAGGCCGCGCTCGTCGGCATCCACGCGCTGGATGTCGTACGCGAATCGGGCCAGATCGGGCTGTTCAATTCCGCGGATCTGACGCTCACCATTGAAGAGCAGCAGGGTGTGGTTCGCATCGATGCCAATGAACTGCAAGAACGTTTGCGGGGCGAGCGAGTCACATCGTTCAAATATTACTCACCCAAGTTCGTGCTCAAGGCGTCCGTCAAACCTGTGCAGCCGCGCGTGCTGGTTGACCAGTCCGCGCAGCTGGTCTTCGGAGATGATGAGCTGCGATTAATCTCGGGAATCCAGTACACGATCGAGCGGGCGGGTCTGTTTCAGTTGCAGTTGAAAGTGCCGGACGGTCTGGTGATCGACACCGTCGAATGCCCCGGCCTAAAGGATTTCAATGTGGATGAGGCGACTCGCCTGCTGACCGTGAATCTCAATGACAAGACGCTGGGCACGATCCCACTGACGGTTCGCGGACACCGCAACTACGCAGCTGGAATGGAACAGGCCGAGCTAACTCTGCCGGTTCTGGAGCCCGTCGGAGCCGAACGAGATACCGGCAATCTGCATGTCTTCGCCAAGGAATCGATTGAGGTCATCACCAATGAGGTGGGGTTGGCCTCAGCCCAACCGCTTCCCGTTGTTCCCGGCTCAGCTGTGGGCGATGCGCTGGCCACATCGTCGTGGAGCTACACCCGCCGCCCGGTGACAATCCCCGTTAAAACGGCGCGGAAGCCAACTCGTATTTACGCCACGGTCGCGACCACGGTCCACCTTCAACCGGAACTCAGCGAGATCAAAACTCAGCTCGATTTCCAGGTGCAGTACGCGGGGATCGACACGTTCCGCTTCTTGGTTCCTGAATCCGTGTCCGACCGTGTTCAAATTGAGAGCGTCTCCACCAATGGCAACTCGCCCGGCGTGAAGCAAAAATCAGCGGCTCCCGCAAAGGATGGCTGGGTCGAGTGGACCGTTGTCATGCAGCGAGAAGTGATTGGCACGCAGCGGTTCGCGATCTCGTATGACATGAAACCAGAACCCACGACTGGTTCGGTCGAACGCAAAATCACGGCCCAGGTCCTGCGGCCTTTGGGCTACGAAAAGGGCGAGGCCAAGACTCCGCTGTCGCAGGTCAGCGGTGAGCTGGTCATCACCAAAGATGATTCTCTGGCTGTCAGTGCGAAGGCCACTGGGGGCGATGTCGAGCCGATCGATGTGCGCGAGCTGTCCACCCTGCCGCAGACCGGGACACAAGCGTTCCAGTACTTCACTCAGCCGGACGATTCCGCGATCCAGCTGGCGATCACGCAGACCAAATACGAGATCGAGCAGGTCGTTGCGACCGTCGTGTCCAAGGCACTGGTCGAGATCGTCACGGGCGAAACGGCTGATGCCACCTACTTGGCTCGGATGCGTCTGAAGACCAGTGAGCGGCAACGCCTGCTGGCTCATTTGCCGAAGGGTTTGAAAGTTCTCAACGTCACTGTCGCTGGCCGCGAAGTCAGCCTCGAAAAGGCCGACGTGGCCGAAGATCAGCGGCTCGGTGGATCGTGGGAAACGTTCTGGATTAACGTCGCCCGCGATACAAGCAGCGATCAGGAATTCATCGTCTCGCTGCATTTCCAGTGGGGCGTCAACCCCGCACTCGGCGACAGCACCTATGGACGCGGATCGCTCGATCTGCCACTGCCCGTTCTGGGACAGAAGGGCACTGTCCCCGTTCAGCAACTCAAGACCGTTGTCTATGTGCCCGAGAAGTTTTCCCTCGTGGGCGACCCTGTCGGATTTGTCGCGCCGCTGCGCATCAGGCCGTGGCATGTTCTGTGGTGGGGGCATCGTCCACCGGCCACAATTGACGATAGCTGGTTCGGAGACAGCGGGGCATCCGACCGACTCCCGACTCAAGGCCGAATGGCGTATGCCTACACCAATCTCGGTGGGGCGAACCAGATCACCGTCACGTGGTGGAACCGCATCGGCATGGCGTTCCTCTTCAGCCTCTCCGCAGCTGCGGTCGCTCTGCTATTGATGCGAACATCGGTCGACAACAAGCTCAGCGTGTTGATGATCGCCGTATTCGCAGCTGTGCTGTATGGTCTGAAGGATTCGCAAACTTTGGCTCACGTGCTGCTGGCCGCTCGTTATGGTTTGCTGTTCCTCTTCGGTCTGTGGACGGTAAAAACCGTCTTCGGTCGCCGCGCAATTGCGGCGACCATGCTGGCAGCCGCACCGCTAACTGCCGCTGTTCCGACGACGGTGACACCCGCTCCGGTCTCGGAAACCGCTTCGAGTGATTCTCCTCCTCCTCCCCCGCTTGAGAACTCTGGGAACGACCAGTCTTCACAGGCCTGAATCCAAAGGAGGGGAGAGAGATCATGAAGAGTTTTCAGTCGTCAGTTTTCAGTTGTCAGTCAGCAGAGCGACTCGCTCACATGTCTCGGTCAGAGAATGACCACGGAGGCACGGAGGCACGGAGAGGAGGAGGGAGTTGTCATCGGCAACCAACCACCGGCGACCTCATCGCTTCTATCCGAAATGGAATTGATGCCTCCCTCGCCCCCCCAACAATTTCCCTCCACTCTTCTCCGTGCCTCCGTGCCTCCGTGGTGAACCTCTTCCTCCGGGGACTCGTGCTCACGCTCCTGCTCTTGCTCGGACAGTCATCGACACCGGCCCAAGACCCGGTCGATCTGCTCGATCAACCGCTGCGGCATATTTTCGTCCCACTCGAAGAGTTCGACGCCGTAATGGCCCGTGATCGTCAGGGTGTCCTGATCAAGAAGGCCGAGTTCGAAGCACTCGTTGCCGAGGCGATCAAGAACAAGCCCGTCGGAGTCCAACCGACCGGAGTTGTCGTCTCATCCGCCAACTACGTGGCCAAGATCGATGGCGATCAGCTGGTCATGACGGCCACGATCCAGTTCACGAATTTCAACAAAACCTGGACTGAATTTCACATCCCGGCAAGTGGTCTCTCGGTCGAGAAGTGCCATATTAATGGACAGCCCGCGCTGGCGGGATGGCATGCCGAGAATCCCAACATCCTGCGAGTCTTCACCGACGTTCAAGGGGCCGGCACGATCACCCTCGATCTCTCCGCGCGGCTGGCAGCTGTGGGCAGCGATCTGGCGACGGGCTTTGGGATTGTCCCGGCTGCCAGCGGCGAATTGGTGGTCTCGCTTCCGGCAGGCAAATTTCTGCAAGAGAGCGGGAACAACTTTCCTCGCAGCGCTCCGGCAGATCAGCCCGCCGAGTACCGCGTCGCTCTGGGAGGGCACTCAAGTGTCACACTCCAAATCACCAATCGACAGGCCAGTACGCGCACGGATGCCTTGACCTTGGCCAATACGGCGATCGCGGTGGCTGTCGCTCCCGGTGAGGTGACTTGGTCGGCCAAGTCCGCGCTGCAGGTCGTGGGGCGCCCCGTTGACCGCATCGTCTGTACTGTCCCCATGTCGCTGGAGATCACGGCGGTGGAGTCGACCGGCCTCGATTCGTGGTTGCTAACTGACACGCCGGATGACCCGGCGCGGACCACGATCACGCTGGCATATCGTCAGCCATTCGAGGGCAGTCGCGAGATCACCTTTCGAGGTGTGTTGAAAGCCGCCAGCGACATGGCGTGGGAAGTGCCGACGCTCGACTTCAATGACATCACATCGCAGGTCGGCATTGCCGAGGTCCGCTACCCAGCGGGTGTTCGCCTGCGGGTCGGCGAACTCGATGGAGTTCGCACCGTGGTCAGCCAGGCGGTGACTGCGGAGAACGGAGACTCGCTGCTGCACTTCCAGATCTGGAAGCCGCGTTTCAAGCTGCCGTTTGTGACCGAGCCGAAGACCCGCGAAGTCCGCGCCGCTGTGACAAACCTGCTCGACCTCAATGCCAACGGTCTCGACTTCACAGCTGTCATCAATCTGCAAACACGCCTCGCTCCGCTGTTCGATGCACAGATCAATCTCCCGGCCGAATGGCAGATCCGCAGTGTCTTCCTCGGCGATCAACCGATCACATGGCAGGTCGTTCCGCAGGAAGCAGGCATCAATCAGATCCGCATCACGTTCCCGACTCCGATCCCGGCGGATGGGACCGTCTCACTGACCTTGAATGCCGGACTCGAACCCGAGAAGTGGCCCGTCGAGGACCAGCCCACCCAGATCGCGCTCCCACGTTTACAGCTGCCACAAGCGGGTGTGATCGAGGGGCTCTATGGGATCACCGCCGAGGTCGCACTGGATGTCGTTCCCGCCGAGGTCGCGGGTCTCGATCAGCCTAGCCCGGCGGAGCTCAATATCCTGCGGCAGAAGATTGCCGCCTATGGCCGAGAGATCCGCCTGGGTTTCAGCCTGCAGGACTCCGAATACAAGGGCCAGCTGAAGGTCGCTCGCAAGCCTGCTCGGATATCGAGCAATGCATCGACGTTCTTCCGCATCGAGCCTGACACGCTGAACACGCACATCGAGAGCCAGCTGCGCATCGAGGGCGGGGGAGTTCGGCAGTTGCTGATCGATCTGCCAGAAGCGTCGGGGACTGACCTGCGATTCCGGTTATCGCCGTTTTTCACCGTGATGCCCAATGCTGGTGACCAGCAACGAATCAGCCTGCCGATTCCTCCGAAAATCGTCGAGCAAACTGCTGCCCCGGCCAAGAACGGCATCCGCCGCTGGACGTTGCGGTTCGATCGCTATGCGAACGACACCTATCGGCTGTCGGTCGATATCCGTCATCCACGACCCGAGAAGGGGCCATTCAATTGCCCTGTGTTCACTGTCATCGGAGCCGAACGCGAGACGGGGTTCGTCGCGATCGAAGCCTCGCAGGAGCAGTTCCTGTCTCCGCTGGCCACCGATGTCACCGGGCAGCCGCTGCTGAAGGTCGACCCGATCGACTTCCCACCAGCGGCCTATCGTCCACAAGAGGCGATCGTCGCGGGCTACCGCTACACCCGGCCCGGCTGGGCGCTGGCTGTCGGCGAGCAACGCTTCGACCGGGCACAGGTGCCGACAGCGGTCGGTCACTCGGCGGGATACAAGACTGTTCTCGGGCGGAATGGCGAACTTCAGCATCAAGCTGATCTGGAGTTCACGGCCATCGGCGTGCAGAACCTGAAGGTACGTCTGCCGGAGAATGTCGACCTCTGGGCCGTGCAACTCGATGGACAACCGCAGGAGATACGCAGCCAGGCAGACGGCCTGCTCGTGGCGGTTCCCCAAGATGGTCAGGCGACGGCGCATCACACGCTGACCCTGTTCTACCGCTCCAGCTTGCCGACTCCGAACAGTGACGAGTTCCGCCAAGTCCCGCCGCTGTTCACCGTGCTGGATGGGCAGGGGGCCGAGCAACCGCTCGACATCTTGAAGCAATCATGGCAGCTGTACCACCCGGACAATTTGCTGTTGATCGACAGCCCGGGCGCGTTCCAACCGAAATTGGATCTCGACCAGGATGGGTCGCTCGGTCGTTGGAGTTCGCTGTTCCGCGCCCCGAGTCCGCAGCAGATTCGCGATGCCGTTCTGCTGGTCGCGATTGTGTTCCTGCTGGTGTGGGGTCTACGGAAGACAGTCGCCCGGTTTGGGTGGCTGCGATCTTTCAGCAGCGCAGCGGTGGGGCTGTTGATCTGTGGTGTTGGGTATTTTGTGATGCGTGAGAATGAGTACGCTACTCAGAACTATGCGACAAATAATTACGCTGGAGTTAAGGACGATTACGGTGACTTTGCCAAAACCGCAAACCCGGCCCCGATGGCCTCGTCAAGTGCTCCCGCGATGGGAGGAAGCGGCGGCGGGTTTGGTGGCGGTGGTCCAATGAGCGGTGAGATGGCCGCCCCCGCGGAAGGAATGCCCGGCGCTATGGGCGGAATGTCTGCCGATGATGTGGTGAAATTGCATGACAATGCCCCCCTGGATGTGTTAGCAGTCCCGGCCTCGCCAGCGACAGAACCAACACCGGCAGATGCTCCCTTTGAGCATGACGCAATCATCGAAGACGAAACCGTGCGGCTCTCTCGCGAGAAGGATTCGATGCCGGACGGAGAGCGCAGTCGACGGATGACTCTCGCCGAGCGCCGGATTGGCGGTGTCATGTTAGGTGCCGAACTGAAGAGCGAATCTGCCGTTGAGCAGAAACAACTGTCCGATCCACAGTCCGTCGTCTCTGGCACGAACGATGGCAAAAAACGGGAGGAACTCTTCCTCGATAATGTCCTCGGACGAATGATAAGCCCAGCCAAGCCAGCTGCTGGAATGGACGTCTCGGGGTACCGTGCAAATGTCGAGCAGCCCGCCCAACCCGCATGGGAGGATACCAACGGGAACGGCGTGCGCTATCACGGTGACGAAAACGGGTTCGAAAACGCCGAAGCCGTCCAACCCCAAGCCAAGCTCGGCGGGTTGCTGTCACTTGCCCTCTCGCTCGCCTACCCGGATGACTCCACGACTCGCGAGTTTACCTTCCTCGGCAATGGCAGTGCCTCCGCCGACCTGCACTTGAAGTTCACTCGCCGGGACAAATCGCGCGACTGGACCTGCTTCGTCATCGCAGCTGTCGTTGTGATCGGATGGTTCTGCCGCCGGTTGCCACTGACTCTGCGGGCCGCCTGTGTCGCGGTGCTGATCATCGGTTCCATCGCCATCGCGCCGCTGCTGCCAACACGCTGCCAGCCGATCATTGATGGGCTGTTCTTCGGAGGTTGGGCGGTGCTGCTGCTGGGTCTTGTGTACTGGCTAATCTGCCGGATCATGGCCCGCTGCTGTCCTGATGTGGTCACTCGGTCATCAACCCCGCTCACCACGGTGGCCGTGTTGCTGGCGATGCTGCTGGCTCCCGCACTGACACAGGCCGACGAAGCCCCGCCGCTCGATCTGGGGCCGCATATTGTCCTGCCGTACACCGGGGATGACCCTTCAACCGCCGATCGCGTTTATCTGCCCCAGCCGCTGTTTCTCGAACTCTGGAAAAAGGCCCATCCCGAGGAAGCTCTGAAGGCCGATGCCCCGTATGACGGCTGGGTCGTCGAATCCCTGCATGCGGCGACGTTTGAACAAACAGGCAACACCGCCGTCGTGCACGTGAAGACCCGCATGGTGCTGATCTGCGCCCATGACCGACAATTTGCACACTCGCTGCCGATCCGCGAGGTCGCCCTCAAGTCAGCTGTCCTTGATGGTCAACCGGCGTCCGTGCTCACCGTCGGCCCCGGATACGCGCTCGTCGTTCAGGGAAAGGGCACACACGTCCTCGATCTGGAGTTCGACCTCCAGGCCATCACCGAAGGCCCCGCCGGACGCTTCACTCTCAAAACCAATCAGGCCGCTGCGGCTATGCTCTCGGTCCAGCTTCCCAAGATCATGGGCGACCGCGATCTGAAGGTGAATGGAGCGACCGGAGCCTACCGCATCCGCGAGACCGAGAACGGCCCCGTTCTCGACACAGCTGTCGATCGCGGCGGCGACATCACCATCTCGTGGCAGCCGCGTGCCGTGCGCGGTGCGGGCAACACGATTGTGCATGTCGATACTGGCGAGGCAATCGTCGTCGACGATACCGGGCTCCATGTAAACCACCACTTCTCGTACCGCGTGCGGCAGGGCTCGCTCACAGAAGTGGCCTTTGACGCCCCTGCCGCGCTGGCCATCCGCGAGATCTCCGGCCCCGATGTCGGCGGCTGGCAACTCGATGACGCTCAGGGAGCGACACGCCGGTTGCGAGTCTTCCTGCGGCGCACCGTCGAGGACCAGACGACGATCCTCGTCGACCTGTTCACTCCACTGCCGGTCACCGATATCGTTCAGACGTTGCCGGTTCCCGAACTGGTCCCGATGGATGCCACGCGCGAGATTGGCCAGATTGGCCTCTTTGCCGGGGGCGAGTTCGCCCTGCGGGCTGTCGATGTGAAGGGAGCGGTCCAGATCGATGTCCCTCAGTACCAACCGGTCGCGATGCCGCATCGCATAGAGGCCGCCCCGCTGGCGGTGTATCGTTTTGCGACCCGCCCGGCGAGCCTGACCGTGTCACTCTCTCGCAAGCAGCCCGAGACCAAATGCCTGACCGAGCACGGGGTGCTGGTCGGGACGCGCAAGCTGGAATGGGCCAGCCGGTTCCAATTCGATCTCACGGGGGCTCCGCGTCCCAGCGTGTCGGTGTCGCTACCGCCCGACTTCCTGCTCATGGATGTCGAAGGTTCCGACTTCATCACTGACTGGTACGACTCTGCCGGGGAAGCCGGTCGCCGGACGCTGACTATTGAATTCGACCAGCCACGACTGGGTCAGGTGGACGTCCTGCTGCATGGACTGGTCGCTCGGCAGCCGGAGAACACCTCCGTCGAGTTGCTGGCTCCGCAAACCATCGGCGTGACCAAGCTGAACTCTTCGTTGGCCGTCTGGCTCAGTGATCTCTACTCTGCCACAGTTCGCACGTCTGAGGGATGGAAGACCTCTCCTCCCGAACAATTATCGAATGAACTTCAACACCTGCGGACGACTCCGATTCAGTTCGCATTCCGCGCGAACGCAGCGGTCAATCAACCGGTGATTGTCGACCTCACTCGACAGGTCGCCCAGCTGAGTGCCGACCTCGTGACGCTGGTGGCGGTGGCCGATGACTCGATCGATTATGGTCTGACGTTCCGCTGGAAGATCAGCCGCGCAGCTGCGGATACGTTTCAGTTCACGACTCCGGATTGGCTCAAGGACCGCCTCGAATTGACCGTGCCCGGCGTGCGGCAGATCAGTTCCGAAGCCACCGAGAGCGGTGACATCCTGTGGACGATCCAGCTGGTCGATGCGGTGCGGAGCCAGTTCCTGTGTACCGGGGTCGTCACGCTGCCCCCTCCGGTCGATGACGTGATTCAGATTCCCGATGTACAGTTCCTCGACACCATCGTGGCGGGCAAACAGAACCCGCTGGAGACGCAGCGGCGCTGCGCCATCATCGTCAACCGCTCAGCGGGTCAGCTGGTGGCGGTCGATGAACGACTGGTCAACAAGATTCCCCGCGACCAGTTGCCGTTGATCGTCGAGAGTGGCTTGCTGGACCAGGCGCTCGCGATTACCGAACTGTCGAGCCAGCAGGCTCTGCCGAAATGGAAGCTGGTCCGCTCTGCCGTTCAAGACACTGGGCGCGCGACGATCACCGGGAGTGAACTGGTCACCTCGCTGGCGTGGGATGGGGCCTGGAAGACGCGGGCGACCTATACGGTTCGCAATCGCGGGCAGCAGTTCCTGGGACTGAAACTGCCCGAGAATTCCCAGCTGATGTCGGTCTTCGTCAAGGGGCGACCGTCACGAACAGTGTTGTCCAAACTGAACGAGAAGACCATTCATCTGGTTCCGCTGCCGCAGACCAGCGTCGTCGATCTGTCGTTCGATGTGCAGATCACACTCGGTGGGCAGTTGCCGACTCCACTTCAGCAGGGGGCCCATCTGACCGCACAAGAAGTCAGCCTGCCCGCACCCGATGTGATCACGCGGGACGAGTCCGCCGAGTTCGGTTTGACCGTAGCGCATACCTCGTGGCGGATCTTCACGCCGGACAAGCTGGACGTGACACTGGTCGGGGATCGCAAGCGATCCAATGTTGATCAGCTAACGGCGGATGAGACGTTTGCCTCGCTGGAGATTCAGAAGTCGTCTCGGATCGAAGCCGATGTGAAGGAGATGCTGCGCGTCATCAGTGATGTTCGCAGCGATAGCTCGAAGCGGGCTCAATCGCAAGATAATCTCAAGCAGCTGCAGACCATTCTGGCACTGCAATGTGCCACGATCGAGAGTAACGCCCCCGCGAAGCCGGAGTCCGTTCAACTATACAATGAGGCAAAGGACCTCAACGGTCGCTTGCTGGCGGAAGTGACGAAGAACAGTGCGGAAGTGCCCGCTGTTCAGTTGGCCGAGCCGCAGTCGTCTCTCAGCTCGAATCGGGATTTCATCGTCGGGAGTAACTCGCTGAACTACATGAATAACAGTGGTGATGGGATCATCGTGGGGGGCGATGCCTCGGTGAAATTTCACTTCATCGTCCCCGAGGCCGCCGACAAGAAGATGGATCGGGCTGCCGGAAAGGGCGTGAAGCAATCTGGGGGTCGCGGAGCCTTACGGAAATCTCTGGAGGATCAGTCGTTCAGCAATGGATTTCAAGGTGGGCAACTGGCAGGCGGCGGCCAGCAGGGCTCGTTCTTTGTTGGGCAGCCCCCCGCCAGTCAGACGCCCGAAAGATTCGGCAATGATGGGCGTATAATTCAGGAGCAGCTTTGGGCGCAGCAACAACAGATCGACGGCCTTCGCTTTGATAAAGAGCAGAGCGTCAATGAATACTTCGACGTGGCCAGTCGAAATGCAATCTCGGGACCGAACACCAGTGGTGGGGCTGATTCGACAAGAGCCTGGAGCGGGGCGACCGATGGAACCAGTGCATCAATTGCCACAGGCTGGACCCAAACCGGTGGCCTATCGCTGCCGATCGAGATCCCCATGGTCGGCTCCGAGACCGTGTTCTCGAAGGTCGGCGGCTCTCCGCTGTTGACGATCTCGCTGCGTCCGCGTCAGGCGTGGACTCGCTCGTTGACCTGGCTCTGGTCGCTCTGCTGGGGCGTGCTGGCTCTGTGGGTGGTCCGCCGGATTCGGACTGCATCGAGCGCCACTTCGCTGCGTCCCGTTCTGGGGTTTGTGGCCGTTCTCGGTGTTCTCGGCTACCTGCTGCTGCCCGGTGATCTGCGATTCATGAGCCTGCTGGTCTTTGTCGTGAGCTTGATCGCCGTCATGCTGATCGGGGTGAAACGCGAAGTTGCCGATGAGCAGGCGAGCGGGGCTGTGTAAAGTCGAACGCCATTGAATGGGAAGCCAGAGAAATGTGTCACACAAAGGCACGAAGGCACAAAGGTCGTCCCAGTTGTCTTTGTGCCTTCGTGCCTTTGTGTGAGAAAATGAGACGGCTCCCCGATGACAATCCTGAGAGACATCGACTGAACATCGACGAGCGACCTGCCACA
Source organism: Planctomycetota bacterium (assembly GCA_043777375.1). Taxonomy (GTDB): domain Bacteria; phylum Planctomycetota; class Planctomycetia; order Planctomycetales; family Planctomycetaceae; genus TH-plancto1. The sequence goes on from JAYWHX010000002.1 coordinate 66,183, forward strand.
CACAATTTCGTGCTACAGTGTGGGCTCATTGGCGGGGGCTGAGAAACCATCCGGCTCACGCCGGACGCTCGCCGGATGGGAACTTCTTGGGGCTGGTTGTTTCGTGGCTGTTGTCTGCTCTGTGGTGATCGCTGTACTCCTCGCATTCGTGGTCTGGGAATCGATCCAGCTGCGCAGGGGTGTGCGCGGGACGACGCTGACGACGACGGCCTCCTGGGGGATCTTGGTCGCCGCTTGGTGGTGGATTGCAGCGGTGTTGTCGGCGTTCTGTTTTGCCGATCGCCCGGTGGTTCAGGACCAGCTGTGGTATTGGGCGGCGGTCGTGTCGCTGGTGCCGCCGATTGCGGTACTGGGTGCGAAACGTCCGGGTAGCGAGGCGTGGAATTTCTTTGTCTTGATTCCGCTGGTGCTGGTGCTGGGTTGGCCCGCGCTCACTGTGTGGACTGCTCAGGGTCCGGGGGCATTGCGGGTGGAATCGCCGGTGTTGATCGGGTTTGTTTTGGTACTGGTCATGGGATGCGGAAACTACATCGTCACGCGTTTGGCACTTCCAGCACTGCTGTACGCCTTGAGTGTCGTGTTGGTGTTGGCCCCCTGTTCGACGGTCTCGGCATTTCGAGGTGTCTCGTCGGAGGTGACTCGACTGGCGGGAACAGGTTGCTTGGTACTGGCGGTGTTCTGGAGCTGGGGCATCTTGCGACAGCGATCGACCACTCACAATGGCCCCGACCGCGTGTGGAACGACTTCCGCGAGATGTTCGGCATCGTGTGGATGAAGCGGGCGCTGGACCGCATCAACGAGGAGTTCGCCGAGCGTGAGCAGTGGCCCGCCCGACTGGGGACGGACGGGTTGGAGTGGTCTGCCCCTCCCACCCAGGAGCAGCGAGCGCACATCGAGGCCCGGCTGGAGTACGCGCTGCGCTGGTTGCTGCGGCGGTTTGTTGATCCGGAATGGATTGATCGGAGATTGGAGTCAGCGGTGGGGGACAGCTCCGCGGCGAAGACTTCGCGTCGCGGCTAAGCGGCGGGGAGTTCCCCGTCTTGCTGCTCTGCGGTCCCCGGCCTAAGATGCTCTGGGTCGCGGAGACCTGTTACGACACCAGTTCGCGAGTTACTCTCGCGGTTTGTTCTCGCACGGATGAAGGAATGACCATGCGGACTTTTGCGGCACGTTTTGCGTGCTTGGTGATGCTGGGTACTGGATTAGGTTTTTGGATCGGTGCCACTCGTGCTGAAGATCCGGTCAAGGTCGACCCCGCGACGACCGAACCGGCCAAGACCGACGAGTACTTTGAGCTGATGCAGGTCTTTGTCGACACGTTCGACGAAATCGATCAGAACTACGTCAAGGACGTTGACCGTCGCAAGCTGATCGAGTCGGCGATTCGTGGCATGTTGGCCGATCTCGATCCGTATTCGGACTACATCAGCCCCGAAGAGCTGGCTCGGTTCAACGAGTCGGTCGATCAAGAATTCGGCGGTGTCGGCATTCAGGTGCGATTCCTGCGAGAGATTCGGGCAATCGAGGTCACGACGCCGCTCCCCGGCAGTCCAGCCTATAAGGCGGGAATTCAGCCTGGCGATCGCATTGTGGAAGTCGCCGGCAAGAAAGTCGCCGATTTCGAGCAGGATCGCGAGATGGATTCAGCCATCGAGGTCTTGCGGGGCAAGGCCGGTGAAGTCGTCAACATTGGCTACACACGCGGCGATTCCCCGGACATCACCCGCGTCGATTTAACTCGCGAGATCATCCACCTCGATACCGCGCTCGGGGAATCGTACAAGACCGACGGCACGTGGAACTTCATGCTCGATGAGGCTAAGAAGATTGGGTACGTCCGCCTGACGCACTTCACGAGCCGCAGCGGAGCCGAGATGAAGGCTGCTTTGAAGGCACTGAAGGCCGAGGGTATGAAGGGCCTGATCATTGATGTTCGCTTCAATCCTGGCGGCTATTTGCAGACAGCTGTCGAGATCGCGGATCTGTTTTTGGAAGACGGTGTCATCGTCTCGACAGAGGGGCGGAATAGTCGGCCCGTCACTCGCACCGCGAAAAAGGCCGGGACTTTTACCGGATTTCCGATCGTTGTGATGACGAATCGATTTAGTGCCTCGGCCAGCGAGATCCTTGCCGCAGCGATTCAAGATCACAAACGCGGCGTCGTGGTGGGTGAGCGAACCTGGGGCAAGGGCAGCGTGCAGAACACCATGGATGTCGAAGAGGGCAAGAGCAAGCTCAAGCTGACGACCGCCTCGTATTACCGCCCCAGCAAGGAAAAGATCCACCGCTTTCCTGGAGAGACCGAAGCTGACAAGTGGGGCGTCATGCCCAACGACGGGATGAAGACTGAATTCACCATCGAGCAGATGCGGGCCTATAACGCCGACCGCCTCAAACGCGATGTGATTACGAAAACTCCAGTCCCGAGTTCCTTCGACGATACCCAGCTGACGAAGGCACGCGAAGTGATCGACCAGGAGATTGCCAAGGCAGCAGAAGGGGCGAAGCCCGCCGATGCCGCACCGGTTCCTCCGGAAGGAGAGAAGAAGGAAGGCGAGGCCGACAAGAAGAAGGCGGCCCGCATTCCGTTCTTCCCGACGACTCTCAAGTACGTGCTCTAGACCCCACTCGCCAGCCTCCGATGTCCGCGGAGACTCTCAGCGCATGAATAGCTGAGTTCCTGTGAGGAATACTGAGATCCTGTCGAGTTTTCACTCCATCGGCTGCTGTGCCCGGAGCCATCCTGAACCGCTAAATCGAACTCGATTGGGACGCAGAGGTCTTGGATGAGAGGGGAGCCATCAGGCTGACCAAACACTCCCAAGGCCGCGAGCAATAGAGGCGGAGGATGACCCAGTGCAGCTGGGTGCAGTGATAGAGGATCAATTCACATGAGCGTGCGTCCCATCCTCACCGCAGAGCTGGCACAGTTACGAGGCTACTCTTCGAGCACTCCACTCCCAGTTCAGCTGAGTGATCCGTCGGGCATTCTGGTCGAAATTGACCTGACTCAGGTGGATATTCTGGGGTGTGCGGTTCGTCGAATCACAGTGCGTGTTCCGGCGATAAATCAGGCGGCGTTTGATGTCCTCAAGCGCTGGGCAGACGCTCTCAGCCAGCGGATCACGTATCTCCTCGAACAGCTCACTCCGCTGGAGTACGACCCGCAAGCGGGGCAGGTGCTGATCCGCTCGATCCAGCCCGACCAGTTGCCGGATGGGGCGCAATATTATGAGATTATATTGTCGTCCCAAGGAACCGGGACATTCACTCTCCAGCGGTATCGCTCGGTCAAGGGCACATCGGGCCGCGCACCGATTGATTTGCAAGTCACGCACGAGGTGCTCTTCAAGTTGTGTGATGACCTGATCGACACCGCGTTGCGGACACCGTAAAAAGAGGCAGTCAGCCATCAGTTTTCAGCAGTCAGCCAGAGGGGAAGATTCAGCGGAGCTGTCTTCTGGCTGATGGCTGAGCGCTGACAGCTTCCTCTGGCCATCCGCCACAAGCCTCCTCCATGCCCATCAAGTTTCGCTGCCCACACTGTGAACAGTTCCTCGGCATCTCTCGCTCGAAGGCGGGGGCTGTCACGGATTGTCCCATGTGTGGGCGGACAATTCGTGTACCTCAAATCGATGGAACGGTTGTCCCACTGCCGAAGCCGAAGATGAATCATGGCGATAGTGGGTTAGCCAGGGCGCTCGATGCGCTCGCATCGTTAGAAGGCACTTCCGCCGCAGTCGCGGAGATCGAAACACAGCCTGCAAAACCGGTCGCGATCGTGTTGGCTCCTGCTCCGGCGGTCGAGCCGGTTCCGATGCCGATTCCACTCCCTTCGGAGCCTGTCGTTCACTCGCATCCGGACGGAACATCTCGTACGGCCAATGCAAAAACGGCGGAAAGGTCCGTCGCAGACCCGCTGCGCGAGCTGTCCGAGATGCAGTCCCCCGCGATCACACGCCTGCGTCGCCCTCGTCCGGAGAGACGCCGCTTGCTCCTGACCAGTGCCATCTGCGGACTGCTGGGGATCACTGGCGGATTCATACTCGGGCGAGTCACCTCGTCTCGCAACTCCGTGGCAGCTGCCGCCCCCACTGAAGCGAACACAGCGACTCTTACCCCAGCGACTCAGCCCGCTACGATGACGCCAGAGCAGGGCGGTGTGCTGCAGCCCGTGGTGGCCGGAGAATTGAAGCTGGCGATCGAGGGACGAGTGACCTATGTCACGACGACCGGTGAAAGCAAACCCGATGCGGGTGCCCGAATCCTGGTCCTTCCCGCTCGGCGTTCCGGGACCACCAAGCTGAACGTGATCAGCTTCCGCGCTGGTGCCAACAGCAGTGACCTGAAACTCGCCCAAGCTTCGATTCGCTCGCTCGGTGGAGACTTCACCCTAGCGGGGACCGATGGTCACTACGAGGTGCGGCTTCCCGCGACGGGCCAGTACCAGCTGTGGATTGTTTCTAAGTATCAGGGCCGCGACCCCGAGAGCCAGCCCGCGACCGCTGAGCTGGCCGCACTCCAGAACTGGTTTGATATGCCGAGATCTTTCGTGGGCCAAACTCAAACGACGACGACAGACATTCAGTTCACAGGGGATCGCAGCTCCATCCGGGATCATGTTTTCCCGAGGGCCGAGTAGTGCCTCGTCAACGCGAAATTCGGGGGTTCGCATCGGTCTGCAAGGCGAGGCTCTCCATTGATCCGGGTGTGGGGCTGTTTTGTCTCGCGAGCCTGTCACTCTGTTTGCTTTTTGCTCCCGTGGTGTGGGCGGGGCCGCTGGCTCTGGATGAGCATGTGTCGTATTGGATGCTCGATTCCGAACAACCATCGAGTCTGTGGAGTCGCTGTCTCGATTACGGAGCTGTGCCGCCACTGGGCAGCGTGTTGCAACTCGCCTCGATGGGCCTCATCGGAAAAACTGAGTTCGCACTCAGGCTGCCTTCGCTGGTCGCTGCCTGGTTGGCGATTGTGGTTGTGTATCGCATTGGTCAGCGACTCGGCGGTTCGGTCTGTGGGGGAGTAGCTGCCTGTTTGCTGGCCTGGCATCCCGAGGTGCTGGATGAGGTACGGATTGGGCGTTGTTACGGTCTGGTGGAGTGCTTGTCGGCCTGTCTGTTACTCACGACGCTGCGATGGAGGGAGAGCATTCATTCGCTGTCCCGAGGTGTGATGTGGGCTGTGGTAGCCACGGCCTTACTGTGGACTCACTACACAGCGGTCTTACTCGTGATGGCCACGTGGGGGATCCTGACACTCTCGGTGTTGTGTTCACAGCGCAAACGCTCAGCTGTGTTCACGCTGGTATTGGCATCGTTCATGACGGGAGTGCTGTGCCTGCCTCTGTGGTCGTCTGTGCAGCGATTGCAGGAGTGGAGTCCCTACCTCAATATGCGGGCACCCGAAACACCGATCTGGAAGACGATCTCCAGCTTCTGGTGGCTGGCAGTGCCAGTGGGGTTTCTCGTAACGACAGGGATTTCCCAGCTGTCTCGTGTTTCGCGGACGGAAGTCACGAAGGATCGAGCGATGAAGACAAACGATGCCTGGGTGATGCTCACATGCTGGGGGGTTCCTCTGATGGTCATTGCTGCCTGCGCTGTCGGCGACATGTCGAGTCTTGCGAATCCCCGCTATCGCGTCGCCTACGCCCCCGCCGGCACCGTGTGGGTGGCCTGGCTGCTGTCGCGATCGGGATCGTGGAAAGTGTCGGTGGCGGGATTGCTGGTCACGGTCTGCGCTGCGTGGACTCTCATGCCACTGAGGCCCTGGCAGCTCGGTCGGCTGGGGGCAGCGGCGGAACGAGACTGGCATGAGTTGAATCTGAGGCTCGGGACTGAAGCACTGGCTGGAGAACCGATCTATGTGCAGAGCGGTCTGGTCGAATCATCGCTGGTTCCCGCGTACTTGTCAGACCCACTATTCCTGGAGTACGCCGCCAGTCGTGTGAGCCGGTTTTATGTCCCGGCCCCGCACGCACGCTTGGGTCTGCCCTACTTCTGGGATGAACAGACTCAGCACGGGTACGCGGAGTTGATCGAGTCACTCGAAGCCCCTGTCCTCTGAATCGCGTGTGCCACCGACACCGATCTCAATCGCAGTTCGCTGGAAGGTATCCAGCAACTGGCGACCCGAGCAGGGTATCAAGTTGATCAAGAGCAGATTTGGCCCGCAGCAGTTCTGATCCGGATGACGCGATAGCGATGTCTCGTTCGATCTTTGTGAGGCAGAGGATGACAAACACTCGTACTCGGTTACTGATCCTGTTGGTGGGTACACTCGTGGCGACGGGGGCCTCGTTTTGGGAGGCCCCGTATCCCTCGGAACTTCGACTTCAACACATCCCGACCATGGCGGGGATTGTGGGACTCTGGCTGGTGGTCGAGAAGCAGTGGCTGAGCCCGAGACCTGTACTATGCCTGCTGGCGTTCTTGTGGCTTCACCTGATCGGGGCGAGATGGATTTATTCTTACGTCCCTTATGATCGCTGGCTGACTCAGCTGAGTGGAACATCCTTGTCGGAGCTGTGTGGGTGGGAACGGAACCATTACGATCGGTTGGTCCATCTGGCCTCGGGCGTGTTGTTCGTTCCTCCGGTGTGGGAGGTTTTGCAACGTCGCGGGCTGACCGGATCGAGTGTGATCGCCTTGGTGTCAGTGGCAGCCGTGATGGCGATTGGAGCGGGATACGAGATCGCCGAGTGGACCATCAGCATGCTCTTCGCCCCCGAGTATGCCGAGTCATACAACGGGCAGCAGGGTGACCCCTGGGACCCGCAGAAGGACATGGCACTGGCGGGGATCGGGGCAATCGCGATGGCGGGTTGGCTGCTGGGGCGAGCATTCAGTCAGCGTGTCCCAGTGAAGAACACGGGCACGTAGGAAACGTGCCCCACGAAGAGCGTTACTTCTTCGCGACGGGTTCCACCACAAACACCTCGGGAGCCTTGCGGGTCCTCAAGCGTGAGAGGATGACCGTCGCCAGTCCTAGCAGGATCTCATCCACAAAGGGGATGATGTCGGGGATGAAAAAATCCACCACGAACAGCGTTCCCGTGATCCCCAGCAGGATCGGAAACCGCAGCTTCGTGGCTTGCCCTTCGACGAAGCCGGATGTGATTTTGGGGCCGATCATGGGATCCTGGAAAAGTGTTGGCAGGGGGAATATTTGCATCCACTCACTTACCCGACAATCACGCGGGGTTGTTTCGCCGGATCATCCTGCGCCTTGCGAATCAGTTCGCGAACCATCCAAGGAACGTTCCCTTCGCCAAAGAGTACGAACCCGACGTTGGCGTACAGCGGACTCTCGTTGGACCAGCCGAAGTGGATCTCTGGAGGACGGCCCGTCTTGGACAGTTCCAGTCCGACAGCTGCGATCACGTGGGGGATCGAGGCGACCTTGCCGAAGCGGAGGATGATGCGTCCGCCTTCTTGAATGACCTCGAGTTCAGGCGATTGATAGAACTCGCTGACATCCCCGCGTTCGACCTCCATGAAGACGATGGGGTCATTCGGGGTTAAGTGGTGCTCCAACCGAATACTCTGCTCCTTCTCTTCCAGATCGCGGCCCCCAGGGCGGTGCGGAACCAGAATGGGGAACTCCAGATGCCGCATGCTGTCCCACAGAAAATGCGACTCGTCATTCTTGTATCGGAATCCCGTGAACCGCAGCTCGGTGCTACGCATTGTACGCGACCAGATGGATGAGACCAGCACGGCGAGAATGAAGAAGCTGGCAATTTTGATCCCGCCAGGACGCTCGATGATGACCGTGATGGTCGTGTACAAGAACAGCACACCAATCACCGCGTAACCCCACGGCATCCGTGTGAACCATGAGCCCGTGCGTTTGTGGTAAACCTCGATCATGGTCGCAATTGCAGCACTCGACATCAGGACCAGCACGCCGGTCGCATACGCCGCCCCCTGCGCCACAACGTCCGCGTTGAAGACCCAGGTGACAACCAGATTCACGAGAGTAAACAGCACCACGAGCGGACGAGTCGCAGCTGCCCATTCGGGTGCCATGCCGTAGCGGGGCAGATACTGTGGAACCAGGTTCAGCAACCCGGCCATGGCGCTCGCTCCGGCGAACCAGAGGATCACGACCGTGCTGGCGTCGTAGATGGTGCCGAACAGATTTCCAAACAGCGGCGAGATTTTGTGGGGGCTTTGTCCGTGTGCGATATAAGCGAGCGCACGATTGGCGGCTTTCCCGGAATGAGCAGTCAGAGCCGCAGTCGAGGCCTGCTCTTGCAGGCGACGATCGAGTTCATTCATGTCGGCGACGGTCGATTGGTCAGCGACCAGGTGCCCCGGGCCCCAGAGCCGGGCGACAACGCGATCAAAGAGGCTCCGAGTTTCGGCTTTCAGAGTTTCTTCCGCCTGCAGGTCAGAAGTTTTCGCAGCGCCTAATTCTTCCGCTGGGATCAGCGTGACTGTGACGATGGACGACGCCATCAAGAAGCACGACATAATCAAGGCAGCGACAAGCAGCAGCTTGCGAGTTCCGACGATCCGGCCTGCCAATCGCTCTTCGGGTGTCGCGCCTTCGCCCTTCACCAGCGGCATCACCGCGATGCCGGTTTCAAAGCCGCTGAGGCCCAGCGCCAGTTTCGGGAAGAACAGCAGGCACAGCAGCACAATCGAGCCCCACCCGGTGCCGCTTATCGGAATGTGGGCCGGGTCAATCTGCCAATCCCCGCTCATGACAGCTTGATACCAGTCGTTAATGAGCTGAGGATGCATGAACAAATGCCGTAAGCACTCGAACATCAAGACGAGATTCAAACCCAGGTAGACAGCCACGATCACCACGGCCAAGCCGATGACCTCAGCGAACCCGCGCATGAACGCCGCTCCCAGCATGACCAGCAAGATCATCGTGAGCGTCATCTGGCTGTGCAGGAACTCAGGTGATTTGTGCCATAACGGGTTATGGATGAGATGCTCCGCCGCATCGGCTGCGGAGAGCGTTTTCGTGATCACAAAGTCGGTGGCCGCGAACCCGAGCAGCACCAGAATCAACAGCTTGCCACCCCAGCCGTGGACCAATCGCTCAAGCATGGCGATCGAGCCCTGCCCGTGCGGTGATGAGCCAGCCACATAGCGATAAATCGGCACAGCACCGGCCAAAGTGACGATCACCAGGAACAGAGTGGCGAGTGGTGCCAGACGCCCGGTGGCTTCAAAGGCGATCGACGGCTGATATCCCAGGGTGCTGAAGTAGTCGACCCCGGTCAGGCACATCACCCAGAGCCAAGAGCTGGTATGGGCATGCGCGGCGGGTTGTCCGCCGGGCGAGGAACCGTGACTGACAGACGGTTCCACAGGTTTTTTCGATGACATTGCGGGGCCAGAAGAACGAGTTGTCGCAGAGTGAGCGCGCTGGCGACAACAACAGCGATCAATCAAGAACGTGAATTGTGGCTCGGTGGATCACTGAAGAGCAACGATTGCTTCACGCGGTAGGATTGTTGTCGAAGTCTGGCTGGACAGCTACCCCGGTGTCTGTACTCGCGTTCAGATGTGGCAGCTGTGCAGGCAGATCTTGCGATCGCGAAGGACGCATGTCGTGGGATAGCTTCCAGATTAAGAAGCCGCTGGTTACGCAGGCGACCAACAAACCAGCCAGCCACCGACTCCAATTTGGATCAACCTTGGCCTTGGCAGTCGCTGTCTTGACTGGGCGTGGAGTCAGAGTTCTCGCGACGAACATTGGGGCCACGTGCGTCCCTCCAGCGGTTGCGTAGCCATAACGCTTAATGAAGTACCCTGAGAACTGAATGGGCTGATCGAGCTGTTCTCCGAACTTGAGTGTTGCAGGGAGTTCGGTGAACAGCACTCGAGTGGGATTGTTCGCCGCATCCGGTGTGTAGAGCCAGGCGTCGTAGACCGGTTCACTGTTGCGGGGTTCCGCGCCTTCATCGATGAGAGTCAGCTTCCACAGGATCCCAGTAAACCTGAGCAGCTTTCCTCGATATTCGTTCGGTCGGTCATTCAGAGTCACGAATCCCACATCGCGAGTTGCAGCCGTGTCGAGTGCTGAGTTGCTGAGTGAGCGCACTCGCTCCAGCGCTTGATCGATGCTGGCCTGCTCCGACCGCAATAGCCCAAGGCGTCCGTCATCCATCCCGGCCAGCCAATTGGCGGGGATCTCGGTCGGTGAGTGAGCGCTCACTGTCTCGGGAACGGACTTCTCATCAGAGTCCGGCGGCGCTATTTTGATTTCGCCTGCATCGAGTGAAGAACGAACTGGATCGGTCTTCGCTTGGAAATCGAGTTTGCTGAGCGAGGGCCGGGGAGGTGATTGCGATTTCGACGACACCAGCCATTTCCAGTGTTCCTCCTGCGAGGCCCACTGCACTCCGATGAACACCAAGCCCAGCAGCATCACCAACCGGAATAGCCGAAACTGGGTCAGCGGTTTTAAAGAGGGGTCGGGTTTGGGCGGGCGACCGAAACGCATGGCTGTCTCCTCGCGGAACGGGGTGGGAGTCCAGCCTTTGGGCTGCTCCGGAACAAGCGAAAGCCTGAAATCCACTCCCCAGCTGAGACTTGACCGGGCACTACACGGGCGGGTTCCATTCCCCCTGAAACACTTCGGTCGCTGGGCCGGTCATGAAGACTGGATCGGTATCACTGGGCCATTCCAATTCCAGATCACCACCGGGCAGATGGGCCACAATTCGTCGTCCGGATCTCCCTGTCAGTATGCCCGCCACAGCCACCGCGCACGCCCCCGTCCCGCAGGCCAGCGTGATGCCGCTACCCCGCTCCCAGGTCCGCATCGTGACTTCGGTTGGGCTGTGAACTTGAACCACATGGACATTGATCCGTCGGGGAAAGATCGGGGCGTTCTCGATGATCGGCCCGATCGTTGTCAGTGGCACCTGTGACACATCCTGGCAGTACAAGACCACATGCGGGTTTCCCATGCTGACACACGTCATGCGTGGGTCGAGCCCGCACTTCGCAAACCAGGCGGGCGGTGTCATGTCCCAACCGTGAATCGCGATCGGCGCATCAACCACCCGAGCATCACCGAGGGTCGTCGGGATCTCAGCAGCGGTCAGGATCGGCTGCCCCATCGCCACGCGAACCCGCTCGACCAGCCCCTTGGAATTCGGAAACACGCGCAGCTTCAAGACCCCGCGACCGGTCTCGATGTGCAGCTCCTTCTTCCTCGCGATACCGTGGTCGTAGACATACTTCGCCACACAGCGAATGCCGTTGCCGCACATCTCCGACTCGCTGCCATCGTTATTGAACATCCGCATCCGGGCATCCCCCTTCTCCGAGGGGCACACCAGAATCATGCCGTCGCCGCCGACTCCGAAATTGCGATCACTGATCTGCCGAGCCATCGCGGGCAAATCAGCGGGCAGCTGTTCGACGAAGGCATTGATGTACACATAATCGTTGCCTGCGCCCTGCATCTTCGTAAACCGCATCTCTGACTCCACAGAATTTTGTCACTTGCAACCAGTCAGTTTCATTGTACTTCAACGGCGTCTGGCAAGAAATTCCGCGAATGGCTACGTGAGAAGAACAAACGGACCAGGAACCGTTTCGGTTTCAAATGTGCCTCACGCATTTATTGTCTACCCGACATTTTGAATCGACTCAACCTGCTCTACGGAGGCAGGAATCAGGTCCGATCTGGATCGAAATTGACTTGACAGTGGGAATTACCAACGAAGAGGATGCACGAGACTGACGGATGACGGACGTTGGAGTTGGGGAGTGTGTGATGTCGATTCAAAAGCTTCTTCGAAGTCTGCCAGTCTGGCTGTGCCTGTTACCGGCCGTCTTGTGGGCGGCGGAAACGTATGATCGGAAGACGGAACGGGTTTGGACCACACAGGATGGTGCGGAAACGACAGCCAGTTTTTCCGGAGTGATTCGCAACGAGGTCCTGCTCAAAGCGGCGGGGTCCGTCAAGCGAATTTCACTCGATCAACTGAGCAAAGCGGATGTCGCTTGGGTCCGAGAGTTAATGACGCAGGAAGGCACGCTGTCCAAGCTGCCCAAGGAGTATCAGACTCCCGAAGAATCTCCCGCTGAGCCGGCCGAGCCGGCGACAGAAACCACCGAGTCCCCCGCAGAGGCTCCGTCTGCGGAGATGAAACCGGAACAGGCTGAGGAATCAGCCAATCCCTTCCAGCCGGAGACTGACGCGCCCGCGACGGACAGCCCGTTTCAATCCGCAGACGACGAACCGGCCGATGAAAACCCATTTGCAGAGGCCAAGGGGGAAAACCCGGACGACACGGTGCGAGATTGGACCGACAAGAATGGCAAGACCGTCACCGGCAGCCTCCAGTCCGTGGACGGGGAGCAAGCGGTAATTCTCTCCGGCAAGAGAGTCATTCGGGTGCCGCTGTCGGGCTTCTCCCAGAAGGACTTGGAATGGATCGTGGGCGATTTTCGCAAACGCCGAAAGCTGTCCCAGCTGCCCGAGAAGTACCGCTCGATCAATCGTCCGTTTGACAAGCCCAAGAGTGCAGGGCTGATGGGCTCCCGCACTTGGACCGACAACAAGGGCGGCACCATGGAAGCCCGCTTCATGTCAGTCGGCGGTGACGAGGTGACTCTGCTCGGTAGCGGCTTCACGACCAGCCCGCTGTCCCAGCTGTCGCGAGAGGACTTGATGTGGCTACAGAATGCATTGCGAGAGGAAGGTCGTCTCACAGAATTAGCGTTACCGTATCGCGATCCGCCCGATCCCAAGTTGAAGGGAGCAGAGCTGACCAAGTTTCGAAAGACGAAATACTTCCGCAAGTGGACCCTCTATACGGGGCTGTCGGATACCGCGCAGTGGCAGGACATGTCCAAGGGCGAGGTCAACCTGATTCGCTACGAGACGAAGCTGCCGGTGTCGATCCCGTATCGCGACCTGAGCGAAGCTGACAAGGAATACGTACGCGGTCGATTAAAAGCCGAGAACCCAGGCGAGCTGTTCCCGGCAATTGCTCCTGCGGAGATCACCCCAGAACAGGCCGCGAGCGGTTTTCAGATTTGGACCGACCTCGAAGGGCAAAAACTGGCGGGCAAGCTGGTGCGAAGTGATAAGAATCTGTCGGTCAACGTCATCGAAACGGCGGATGGCGAAAAGCCATTCATCGCAGCTTTCTTCTCCGACGAAGATCGGACAAAGATCGATGCGGGGAATCAGCCTGCCCCAGCTGTCGCGGGTGCTGGCTCCCAGACCGGGACATACACCAGTTCCAGTACGAACACGGCGGGGATGTCGACTGGAGGGCAGGGCGGATACACCGGACAGCAGGGCCAGACGGCCCAGAGCAATGCAAATCAACAGCAGATGGACGCCGTCGAGCGAGAACGGCAGCAGCTGGCTGCCACTCATGACCCATACAGTTCAGGATCGAATCCAGCGATGCCCCCTGAGCCCAGGCGGTACGCATCAAACGGGGAGTCTTTTCAGGACATCAAGGATGTAGTTAGGGTCGAGGGCGGCTTTGAAGCGTTTGTTTTTGGCACCGATTT
>JAYWHX010000003.1:0-22677 GCA_043777375.1 Planctomycetota bacterium
TGCCTTCGCCCCTTGTGAAACACCAGTCCAGCCCCAACAAACCGTGGAATAATCGATCCTCGATAATCGCACAACGGCTTTTCAAACACGCTCTAAGAGTTCCCGCTCTCGGCGAGGGATGGCCATCTCGGGCTTGTCGTTGACCTTGATAAACCAGCCGCCGGACTGTTGTTCCAGAGTGACAACGTTCGGCTGATCCGTTGCTGGCGAGTCCATGATCGCAGCTGACTGGGCCACAAACGCCGCTGTGTCTGAGGCACACTCGCCGACTTCAAACTGCCCATGGGTGAGACGGAGTACGTACCGCGGGCCGTCCCGCTGAGCTTCAAAAGCAAATCCAAAATGGAGTTCGACAGCCGTCGCTGATTTCCGATCGATGAAACATTGCAACCGAAAATCCTCGATCGGCACTGGCGATGAGGAGGGTGTCACAGGACGCCGAAGCAGCAGCTTCTCGATGACGCCGTCTGCTCCTTCCATCATGGCCGTCGCCGGGTCACAGCTCCAGGCTCCTGATCGCCGTGTCCAGCCGAGCAAGTCCGTTCCATTGAAGAGACGGGTGGAATACCCGTCGTCTTCCATCGAGACTCGAACGATTTGGGGAGAAGGAGTGTGTGCTCCGCTACCGGAGAAAATGAGGGCGACAACGGCCAGTATGAGAATCCCAGTTCCACCCAGCCACCAACTCCAGTGACTCCACCCAGCGGGTCGTGAGGCAGCGATGAGTGGCTTCGATTGGTGCTCGACAGCCCGAGTGAGCCCTGAAGCTCTTGTGATGGTCGGGAGTGAATCGTTCGTCGACAGCGGCAAGGAAGTCGGAGCCATACCCGCTTTCGAGAAGACCATCGTCTGATCGACCGTCGCTCGATCTCCGCTGGGAGATGCCTTCGCCACAGACCACATTCCTTGATTGACTTCGATGGGAGGCAACTGCGACAGTAAGGCATCGATGTCGCGAATGATGGCTCCATAATCGGATGGCCGGCGATCCGGAGATTGTTCCATCAGTGAACCGATGATCCGGTACGTCTCCGGCAGAAACCCCGGCGCGATGTCATGCAGCGGCTTCGGACCAGCTGAGATCTTCTGCGAGATGATGTGCACCAAGTTCCCGAGATCGAACGGCGGTCGTCCCGTCAGCATGTGATAGAGACTGGCCCCGAGAGCATACAGGTCCGCTCGCGCGTCGACTGTCCCGGCCTGCAACTGTTCCGGTGCCATGTAGTGCGGGCTGCCGACAGCTGTGTTCTGGCGGGTGACGCGGCTGACCGGATCGAGATCATCTCCCAGACGAGCCAGTCCAAAGTCGGCCAGTTTCAAAAGCGGAATCCCGAGCGGCAGGTTCGACCCCTCGGGCGGGTCGACAAGGAGCATGTTCGCGGGCTTGATGTCCCGGTGAATAATCCCAGCGTTCGCGGCATGCGAGAGCCCGGCCACCGCTTGGCGAGCGAGCGACCACACCACCGCCTCGGCGAGTGGTCCTTCGGAGTCAATCCACTTGTCGACATCGGTCCCCTTCAAATACTCCATCGCCAGAAACAGCCGACCGCCATGCTGGCCGAAGTCGTAGGCGGCCACAATATTCGGGTGTTGCAGCTTGGCGACAGCGCGAGCTTCCCGCTCGAATCGCAGCAGCGCATCGGTCTGACCGAGGCCGCTGACCAGGATCGTCTTGAGGGCCACAACCCGGTCGAGGTTCAGCTGCCGAGCTTGAAACACGACCCCCATACCGCCGTGCCCCAGATGACCTTGCAACTCATATCCGGGGATGGCTGCGTGCGGTCGAAGCAGCATCTCAACAATGTCGATTTGAGCTGCTGTCAACAGCCCTCGGCGAGCCACCAGTTCGCGAGCCTTCGCGGGAGAATCATCCGCGTCACGCGAGCTCGTGATGCTGGCACGCAGTGTCATTGCCACCGGTTCTGTCAGGAATCCCAAGCGGACCGCCATCGAGACAAATGCCTCGTCCTCATCGCGATCGGCTTCGATGCTCATGGATTATCCTGGGGACAGAACACAGCCATTCACTCCGGTGAAAGCAGATTCACAAATCGTATCCCGCCGGAAGGCAGACAGGAATGTCTGCCCCACTTGTTCAGTGGGACAGACATTCCTGTCTGTGCGGACTTGTCCTAAACAACTTCCCGATTGGATTTTGAACAAAAGGTCGCCAAGGAAGCTAAGACCCCCAGGATCAACCCCTTGGCTTCCTTGGCGACCTTCTGTTCAAGTCCTCTATACAAGTCGGGATGAAATTGTGGGCCAAGTCTTTGAGTGCCCAGTGGTGCCATCACCTGCGGCCATCATTCAGCGCGATTCGCAAATCAGAGTTGATTTCACGAAGTCTTCATCCAGAGTCACGCCGAGTCCCGGGCGGTCTGGAACCGTCATCCAGCCATCCACAGCCTGGATCTTCTCGTGAGTTAAATCGTGCCGTAGCGGGGAGTCTTCAACGCA
Organism: Planctomycetota bacterium; assembly: GCA_043777375.1. Classification (GTDB taxonomy): domain Bacteria; phylum Planctomycetota; class Planctomycetia; order Planctomycetales; family Planctomycetaceae; genus TH-plancto1. Next base: position 2,458 of record JAYWHX010000003.1, read on the forward strand.
GTCTTCGAAGATGAACGCATCTTTCACTGTGCTCAGCCAATGCAGGCAAGCGGCAACTGTCACCGGACTCGTGTAGCTGTGATTGCAGAGCCGGGCACCGATTTCCTCCACGCGTTGGCGAATGTAGGCCGCATCAGTGAAGCCATTGCGGGCGAGGTCGACTTGATAGACATCCAGGCAGCGACCATCAATCAGTGGACGAAACGCTTGGCGGCCGCACTCTTCTTCCCCGGCTGCGATTGGCACGGGAGAGCGATCTCGCAACCAGCGATACCCCTCATAGTCATCTGGCTGCAGCGCCTCTTCCAGCCAGCCAATCTTGTACTCAGCAAACGCCTTCGCCCGGTCGAGGGCGGTCCGCGCGTCCCACAAACAACCGGCGTCGATCAGCACGATGCCATCGTCGCCCAGTCCTTTGCGGGCTCCACGCACCAGGTCGATATCCACGGCCTCGTTTGGCCCCATCGGTTCCCAACCGAACTTGATGGCCGTGTAACCCGCTTTCCGCCAGCGTTCTCCGATACGCGCCGTCTCTTCCCCATTCTTTCCAAACAGGATCGAAGCGTAGGCCAGAATCTTGTCGTGATGCTTCCCACCCAGCAGGCGGTGAATCGGCTCGCCGAAATGCTTCCCCTTCAAATCCCACAAGGCCATGTCGATCGCCGCCATCGCGGTGATCGTGACCGACCGACGCCCCGCGTACATCGTGCGGCGATACATCTTTTGCCATAGACGCTCCGTATCGAGCGGATTCTCCCCAATCAACAGGCTGCGCAGCCCAGTGGCGATGTTATGGCTGTACGGAGCGTCGATGACGGCCTTGACCATTTCCGGTGAAGAATCGGCTTCACCAATTCCTTCGAGTCCCGTGTCTGTTTTGATACGGACGAGTACGGAGTCTTGGCTGCCAGCTGTCTTGGCTTCGACGTTCTTGATTCGCAGAATCTGGCAGACAATCTCGGTGATTTTCATCGGGGTGGATCCAACGAGTGGAGGTTCTATCAGTCAGCCAGAGGATTGGAACAAAAGGTCGCGAAGGACGCAAAGGGAGGAGCGACTGGCTGTTAGACGTGTCGTCGCGTGGCCTCGGCGATATCGATCTGCAACTGAGCGCGTAGCGCATCGACGCTGGGGAACTTTACCCCCCCCCGTAAGAACGCGATCAACTCGATCGTTAACCGCCAGTTGTAGATATCGCCGCTGAATCCGATCAGGTGAGCCTCCACTTTGACTTGGTCTTCCCCAAACGTCGGGTTTGGCCCAATGTTCAGCGCGACCGGGTAGACATCTCCGTCGATGTCGGTTCGTGCAGCGTACACCCCCTGAGGAGGCAAAAGTGTATCGATCTGTTCGAGGTTGGCAGTCGGGAAGCCGAGCAGGCGCCCGCGTTTCACTCCCGTCACCACTGTCCCCGTGAACGAGTGCGGACGCCCGAGCAATCGACTCGCCCCAGCCACGTCGCCGCGCCCGATCGCGCTGCGGACTTCGCTGGATGAGACCATGACTCCGTCCAACTCACGGGCCTCGACGACCTTCAGTGGAATATTTCGCTGCGCACACAACTTTTGCAGCAGAGGCACATCGCCGCCACGCCCTCGACCGAACCGAAAGTTGGGGCCTTCGACCATCCCCAGACATCCCAGCTGGTGGACAATCACTTGCTCGAAGAACTGCTCAGCGGTGAGGGATAGCAATTCGCGAGACGTGGGATAAACGATGACTTCGTCGACCCCGAGTTCGCGGATCAAATCGACTTTTTGAGAGAGGGTGGTCAATTGCGGAGGCACACGATCCGGGGCCAGAATCGCCAGCGGTGGCGGGTCAAATGTGACCGCGATCGCCCGTGTGCCGAGTTCGCGAGCGAGCGCGACCAGCTGCTCGATCATGCGTCGATGGCCGAGGTGGACCCCGTCAAAGTTTCCGACGGTCAGAACGCCCCCGGACGAATCGAGAGCGGGAACGGGAGTGACAGCAGCAGACAACATTGACAGGCCGGAATTCTCTCGAAGATGAATCGCAACACTCATTACAATAACAGGTTAGATCGCCGGTAAAAACCATTCACACGCCGCGGAGCTTGGGACATCGCACTCTTTAGAGACTGGGTTGACGCAGCTGGACTCCGATTTTCGACGGTTCTGGCGACCTCCGTGCGTCGCGATGCACTTCCGTCGAGAGTACACTGACTCCGTCTGGACACGGTTTTTCCCTCATCATGGTGCGGAAACCGCAGTCCAAGAAACGAGCGACCCTCGACGGTTTCACCCGCCGCTGGTCCGCCTGAAAGGGAGCAGCCTCATGCCGATGTTTGATTTTGAATGCCGCAAATGTGGCCGTCAGTTCGAGGAACTTGTCCGTCGGGATGAAACGCCCGCCTGTCCGCAGTGCCAAGCCAAGACGGTGGACAAGCTGATGAGTGCCCCCGCTGGACATGTCGCCGGAGGCGGCAGCCGTTCGCTTCCGGTCATGGGGCAATGTGCTCCGCCGCCGGGTCAACACAGCTGCGGATCGGGCTGCCGCCACGGGTGAGTGGGGGGCGATTGCGACGTAGTTTTTCCCCGAGACTGATTGAAACACTGGAGTCACAGCATGCGAATTCTCATGGCCGCTTCGGAAGCGACTCCCTTTGCCAAGACGGGGGGATTGGCCGATGTCTCGTCGGGTCTGTCTCGGGCCCTTGCGGGACTGGGTCATGAGGTCACTCTAGTCCTGCCGTATTACCGCCAGACCGTGAAGCCCCACCTCGCGGGCGAGTCGGTGGTAAAGCTCACGGTTCCTGTCGGAGAGAAGCGTGTCGAAGCCGAGATCCGCTCGACGACGCTCCCCGGCTCGCAAGTGCGAGTCCTGCTGATCGACCAACCCGATTACTTTGATCGACCGAGTTTGTACACAGATAAGGGGCACGACTTCGCCGACAATGCGGAGCGTTTCATCTTCTTCTCGCGAGCCGTTCTCGAAGCTGCGCGGCAACTCGATCTGCAACCGGATGTGATCCATGCCAACGACTGGCAGACCGGAATCATTCCCGCACTGCTCGCCAGCGAGTACCGCCTGCAGCCGTGGTTTCAGAAAACCGCCAGCGTCTTCACGATTCACAACATGGCGTTCCAGGGGCGCTTCCCATGGTGGGAGTACAAGCTCTCCGGGCTGCGCTGGGACCTGTTCAACTGGCGTCAGCTGGAGTTCTACGGCGAGCTGAATCTGCTGAAGGCCGGGATTGCGATGTCGGAGATTGTGACCACCGTCAGCCCGACCTATGCCAAGGAAATCTGCCGGCCCGAGTTCGGGTATGGCCTCGACCCAGCTCTGCAGACGCGGGGCGACGCGCTGGTGGGAATTCTGAATGGGGTCGATACGACCGATTGGAATCCGGCCTCGGACGCGGCGCTGGCTCAACGATATGCGCTCGATTCCGTGAAGGACGGCAAGGCGGCCTGCAAGGCCGCTCTTCAACGCGAAGTTGGTTTGCCCGTTCGCCCCGAGGCCATGCTTTTAGGAGTCATCTCGCGACTGACTGACCAGAAGGGGCTCGGGCTGATTGCCTCGCGGGCGGCTGAACTCTTCCGCGCGGACGTACAGTTTATTTGCCTGGGTGCCGGAGAGGCAAAGTACGAAAATTGGCTGCAAGAATTAAAAGTGCAGTTCCCGACCAAGGTCGCAGCCATCGTCGGCTTTAACGAGGGGCTCGCTCACCGCATCGAGGCGGGCATTGATGCCTTCCTGATGCCGAGCCAGTTCGAGCCGTGCGGCCTCAACCAGATGTATAGCTCCGCGTACGGCACTCCTCCGATCGTCAGCAATGTGGGTGGTTTGGCCGACTCCGTTGTCGACTGCTCTCCGGAGACAATCGGAAACGGGACCGCCAACGGGTTCAAGTTCTCGCAATTCACAGCAGATGCATTCCTTACGTGTGTATGGCGCGCCGTCGGCGTGTTCCAGCACGACAAGCCAACCTGGAACCGCCTGATCCGCAACGGCATGAGCCGCGACTGGTCCTGGGCCCGAAGCGCAGCCGACTACGTGCGAGCCTACGAAAACGCCCGCTCGCGGGTGCGGTGAGGCTAGGGAGTCGCGAGAACCATAATCATGAAGTGTGACGTAGAGTCGTCACATGGCCTCAGACCCCGCCTCTCGCCTGCTCGGATTCCAATCCGGCATCTGGGCCAAGCAGACGCTATTCTTCTCGCATGAGCTATGCATCAGCTACCGACGAGAAATTCCAGAGCACACTCAAAAACTGGCTCCAGAGTCAGCGAGAGATTCTGGTCCTCATTCGTTTCTCCCGAGCAGCGGGATCTCAGTCGTTCGAGCTTTTTTCCTCGGCTGAGATTCTGATCGCGAGGCTTCATAATTTGGCGTCAGACACGTGCGTTACTGCGTTCAAACAACCCCAGATTCCAATTCGTGGCGTGGTGAACGACGAATTCATCGGAACATGTCTTGGCATCATTCCAGACGGTGTCGCGTTTCTCATCAAAGAAACCACTCTCCGAACAGCTGGCTGTGCTTCGTGGTACTTCCATACATCAGGAGCATCGCACTCCGAGTTGCTTGAGGAATTGGAAGACATGAGGGGGCACGATGTGGCGGCAGGACTGTATCCACCCTGGCCTGTGGACAACGAAGATGTCATCTCCGCCATCGTTCCGGATCAGCACGGAGTCGTGACGACTGGTATGTACTGACGCCTCTGCGGCCAATCCCAGAGGGGGAGAGAGCGTGCTTCCCAATCGTCGATGAATAGAAGAGTTCTGCTCCCTCGCCCCCGCAGAGGAATTGAATTCACCGAAAAGACTGTCTTGCGGGGGAGAGGGCTGGGGTGAGGGGGCCATGTTTCCCCCTCACCCCGACCCTCTCCCCACAGCCACGTTTCCTCCGAGACTCAAATCGATTGTGGGGAGAGGGAGAAAGACGGGCTTCGCCGACGTTGTGGGACACACAGACGCTGGAGGTTCTTGCCGTGTCACATACTCGCGTGCTAACCTGATGATTCAAGACACACAAGGCTTACAGCACGGTTACCAGTACCAACTCGCTTGAGCGGCGCGGTGCTATCCGCCAGTTCCCCTCAACTCTTTTCGACTGGTATCTGGTTTTCGGACTTCACACGGTGAACAGAACCGGCGGCTAGCGCCGTGCCGCTCACGAAATGTTGCCCATGCATGGAGAGTGTCGGATTACGAAAGAAGGCAACTCATGATTCAGTTCTCTTGTCAGCTGCGGACGTTGGTATTCCTTCTGGTGGGGCTGACTGCAGGTACGGCTCCGGCCGCTGATCTGGAACTGATCCAGGTCAAGGCCGATGGTTCCGGCTTTGAGACAGCGGCCACTCACCAACCGTTCTCACCTCTCGGCTTCAATTACGATCACGACCGAGATGGGCGGTTGATCGAAGACTACTGGGACGCTGAATGGGCCACCGTCGAGGCGGACTTTGCCGAGATGAAGCAGCTGGGGGCCAATGTGGTCCGGATTCATCTTCAGTTTGGCCGGTTCATGGAGAGCGAGTCAGTCCCGCATGCACCGGCACTCGGGAAGCTGAAAGAACTCGTCGCCCTCGCCGAGCAGGCTGAGCTGTATCTCGATCTGACCGGGCTGGCCTGTTATCACAAAGCCGATGTTCCGGTCTGGTACGACGCCTTGAGCGAGGACCAACGCTGGGACGCGCAGGCGAATTTCTGGATCGCTGTCGCGGGGGCCGTTCGAGAAAGCCCAGCTGTGTTTTGTTATGACTTGATGAACGAGCCGGTGTCGCCCGGTGGAACGCGGAAGGCGGGCGACTGGCTCGGGCCAGCGTTCGGAGATAAGACCTTTGTGCAGGTGATTTCGCTGGATCAGGCGGATCGACCACGACCCGAGATTGCGTTGGCCTGGACTCGTCACCTGAAGGCGGCGATTCGGCAGGTCGACACGGTGCATATGATAACGATCGGGATGGTGGACTGGAGTCTCGACCGACCGGGGCTGACCTCCGGTTTTGTGCCGACTGTCATCGGGCCGGAACTCGACTTCATCGCGGTGCATCTCTATCCGGAGTCCGGAAAGCTCAAAGAGAATCTCGCGACGCTCGATGGCTTCCACATCGGCAAGCCAGTGATCATTGAAGAGATCTTCCCGCTGAAGTGTTCACCCGAAGAGATCGGGCGATTCTTAGATGAAGGCGATGTCTCGGGCGTGATCGGTTTCTATTGGGGCCAAACAATCGCGGAACTCACCCCACCTCAGACGATCGGCGCGGGGATGACTCGCGCATGGTTAGAGTTCTTTGAGTCACGGGCGAAGCAGCCCCGCCCCTGAAGTCGGTCAATGCGCGGCAAGCTGACATCCTCTCCGCCATCCGCCATTTTGCCGTCAATCTCGCCGGAATCCACCAACAATCGACCACCCATATGTGCCAAGAACACGCCGCCAAAACCGAGATCCTCCTGAAAAGGCTACGCATTATGAAAAACTAGCCAGCCTTGCGTTTGCAAACGGGCCCACACGGTTTCTCCTATTGCCAGTCCCCGTAAGTGATGACAGACTTTCGATATGGTAACGATTTCACGCGAAGTCAGAAAAATGCAGACGCAAGAGCACTCAGCTGCCAAGTTGCTTGTGGGTCATCGCTTGAACGAACATGAACGAGTGATCGTCCACCTTTTGGATCTGAGGGCGAGCGAAGACGTTCAACCAGTCCCAGTGTTGCCCGACTGGTGCAAAGTCTACGAAGGATTGACCGAAGCAGAAATCGAAGACATCGAGCAGTCGATCACACGGTGCAATTTGCCCCGGACTTTTGAGTGAACTGATGGATAATGGGCTGCTTGATACAGACATGCTGTCAGAGCTGCTCAAGCAACGAAACCCACAAGTGGTCACACACGCTGCAAACTACCTCGGTCTCCATGGTCAGTTCGCCTTGTCCGTGTTCTCTCGGTTTGAGATTGCACGTGGCTATCAAGAAAAGGGTGCCACGACTCGCTTGGTCAGATTTCAGGAGTTTTGCCGTCACTCGCTTGTCGTACCGGTTTCCGACGCCATCTTCGACCGTGCAGAGAACCTGTGGGTTCTGGCCCGTCGAGGGGGGGGTACCCACAACGATGCCGACCTGATTATTGCTGCCACCGCCATGGAGTGTGGTCGCACTCTCGTCACCGGCAACACTACTCACTTCCGCTGGATACCAGAGCTGAAATTGCAAGAATGGAAACAGCCTTCCTGATGGCAGTGGCGTTTGCGGTACCGTTTCGGGAAACTCCGTTTGGTATCAGGCCAGCAGCTTGGCTTGGACAACAACAAACTCCCCTGCCCCATGGACCCCCCCCATGCTCGATTTGAAGCAGTACATCCGTAGCATCAAAGATTTTCCCAAGCCGGGAATCATGTTCCGGGACATCACGCCGCTGCTGTCCCATCCCGAGGCGTTCCGGGAGTCGATTCGCCGCATCGTCGAACGGTTCCGCGACAGCCGCATTAACGTCGTCGCAGCTGCCGAGGCGCGGGGATTCATCTTTGCAGCTCCAGTCGCACTGGAGCTGAACGCGGCCTTCGTGCCGGTGCGCAAGCCGGGCAAGTTGCCGTTTGACACGAGTGCCTTTCACTACGAACTGGAGTACGGCCAGGATACGCTGGAGATGCACACAGATGCCGTGAAGCCCGGCGACCGCGTGCTGCTGGTGGACGATCTGCTGGCCACCGGAGGAACGATTAACGCCTGTGCCCAGCTGGTCGAACGCAGCGGGGCCGAGGTCGTGGGCTGTGCGTTTGCGATTGAGTTGAGCTTCCTGGGTGGGCGGGCTCGCATGGCTCCTCGCGAGTGTTTCAGCGTTCTGGGATACGCGGACGAAAACTGATTCGCGGGGATTCGACTGGTCGAAGTGGGATGCGAGATGGTATGTATGGTGCTGTCAGCCGAGCTTTCGCAGCTGTCGAAGCGTGATGTGCCTGTTCGAACGTCCTGCGAGATCACTGGGGGAGTGGAGACTCCATGCCAATCAACACCGATAATCGCGGGCTTGCGCGGAGTGCGGCGGGATTCAGTTCCACGTTCTTTCGAAGTCACTCGACATCGCGTATACCGCTTTGCCTTCTGGTGATGCTGATCATACTGCCGAATGCTGCACAGTGTGACACTCAGCAAAAACCGAGTGATCCGGCGCGGATCGCGGCGATCGTCACACGGCTGGGCGCTCCCACGTTTCGAGAGCGCATACAAGCGGAGGCCGATTGCCTGCAAACCGGCCCGTCCGTGTTACCCGCATTACTTCAGGCACTCAAGCACTCTGACCCCGAAGTTCGTCGCCGCGCTCAGCTGTTGATTGAGAGGATTGAAGTCGATGAGATCGAGGAGTCGATCCTCGAGTTTCTCGCTCCAGGATCCAGATCCACTCTGCCGGGATGGTCAATCGTCACAGACCTTGTGGACGAGACTCCGGAGTTGCGATCAACCTACGCCGATTTGCTACGGGGAAATGTCCCCTTCGTTCGGGCCTTGAAACGACCCGAACTCCTCAGTCCCGAGCTACAGAGACAGATTCAGAATTTCAGCACGACATCCGGCGTGACCAACGTCAATAAGGCGGTCATTCTGCTGCTGCTCCTGATTCATCCGGAGGCCCACTACACCACAGAGTTAGAGGAAGGGGCCTTTCGCGCTCTAATGCATCAGGGGGCATTTCGCGGAGTCAATGAAACGTCCAACGGGCAGCTGTTGCAGGCTCTTGTGACTCGCTGGGTCATCACTCCCCGTCAGGAACAGTCGATGAATCGCTTCTCCGTGGCATCGCAACTCCAGCTTCCGGAGTCGGTGATTCCTGCCATCGAGCTCGTGAAGCAAAAGACCAACTCGATGCGGCTGAATGAACCGTTGGTGGCTATTGCCCGCTTCGGGGGAGCGGCAGAGATGGCGGTCGTGGAGACTCTCCTAGACGACAAGACCGAACTGAGTTCACAGCACGGCCCCAACGACGAAACGAAAGAATCGTCTCAGCTGCGAGATCAGGCGTTAGTGACATTAATCGAGATGACGAAGCAGTCTCCGACGACTTATGGGATCAAGGAGATTCCGCGTGATCCTTCGGGAAACATCCGCACAGTCACGATTCCGTTCGAGAGTGAACAGCTGCGAGAGGCTGCGTTTGAGAAGTGGCGGGAGTGGAGCGAGAAGGAGCTCCGAGAGTACCGAGAACCGCCCATGAATGCCGAGGAAGGGATTCGTCTGTAAGATCCGCATCCGTGGATGCAGCGGGCGCTTGACCACGTCGTCGATGGCGACTCTCCCTCGTGACGAATCACTCATGTCAGAAGCCGACTCCCTCGACCTGCCCACTGCGGCGATTTCGACTCTCAGAGCCCGTTCGCAGGTCACACAATCGATCCGGCAATTCTTCCTGACGCAAGGATACTGGGAGGTCGAGACCCCACTGCTATCGAGTGATGTCTGCGTTGATCTGTGGCTCGACCCGATCGCTGTGCCGGTTGGTGTGGGAGTGCCACCTCGCTATTTGCAGACCTCACCCGAGTTCGCGATGAAGCGACTGCTCGTGGCGGGAGCGGAGGCAATTTTCCAATTCACACACGCCGTGCGAGGCTTGGAACGCGGCCCCCGGCATAACCCAGAATTCACGATGCTGGAGTGGTATCGTGTTGGCGATACTGACCAGGACCAGATGGCCTTTACCGAAGTGTTAGTGCGGCAGGCCGTCCAAGCTGCGGGACAGACTCAGAATCTGATCCCCTGCAGGCGGACTCTCAGCGAAGCCCCTTTTCAGCGGGTGCCCTACGACCTGGCCTTTGAGAGAGCCCTCGGGACGCGTGTCCTCCCACTCCAAGTGAGCGACTTGAGATCGCTCGCCGATTCGCTGCAAGTGCGAGTTCACTCGCCCGAATTGCTGGACCGCGATGCGTGGCTAAATGTGCTACTCGCCGAGCGTGTCGAGCCGTGGATTGCCGAGCAGGGAGCTCTGTTCTTGCACGACTTTCCCGCCTCGCAATCGGCCCTAGCCCAAGTCCGAGACGAAGACCCACCCGTGGCAGAACGGTTTGAGCTCTACATCGGCGGAGTTGAATTGTGTAACGGCTATCACGAGGTCACCGACGCCGATGAGGTCCGCACTCGCATGGAACGGCAAGCAGCTCTCAGAGCTCGCGAAGGGCTGAGCACGCTCCCGGTACGCAGTCATCTGGAAGCTGCAATGCGGCGTGGATACCCCGCCAGTGCAGGAGTGGCTCTCGGATTCGACCGGCTGCTGATGTGGCTCTGGGAATGCGATCGCATTGACGACGTCATCGCGTTTCCGTGGGAGCGGGCGTAAGGTTCGTGGACCGCTTTGACCAGTGTTGTATCAACACATCCAATTTGTGGTGATGCTTGCCATGTGGGAAGGGCGAAGCTCCTGCTGAGCCGCGTGCCAGGGGCCTCGATTTCTCTCACGCACGGCTCGGCAGGAGCCTCGCCCTCCCTGCGGCGCTAACCCTTTACTCGATAACCGATCGTTTGCAACACCTGACGCACGCGGTCGAGTTGTTCCCCCTGGATCTCGATCTCATTATCTTTCAGCGTGCCCCCAGCTCCGCACTGCGTCTTCAATTTGGCCAGCAGCCCCGGCAGGTCGTTCCATTCCGCCAGCAAGCCACGCAGCACAGTGACTCGCTTTCCATTCTTTCGCTTCTCAATTTGAATCGCAGCTGTCTGCTTCTCGGGCGGCACTCGCACGGGTTCCGGAGGAGGGCATTGGCACTCGGACTCCAGCTTCCCGCAGCGCTCGCACTCGGGTGGTCGGTCGAATTGTGTGCCTTCAAAAAGTCGCACGTCATGTTCCTGGTCGGTCTGGGCATGTGTCCAACGTGCCTGCGATCAACAAAGGCACGTCAGAAATCAGGCTCCAAGATACCGCATCAGTCCACTGACGCCAGCGGCATCAAAAAAGTTTCAACGACAGCGGGAGCAGTGACTCGTCAAAGAGCCCCAAACGATTGGAAGGCAAGTATGAAACGCACACTCTTGTAACAGTCGCGAATTGCCCACAGAGACCCATTCTGGAATAATCCAGAACCGACGCCCCCGCACCAAGGAGACCTGTGTGTTTCGAACTGAGCTGCTCCCGAACCAGCGTCTGCGTCTGAATGAGATGCTCGACGAACTGCGGGGCAGGAATCCGTTCTGGACAGCTCGATTGGCAGCTGCCGGATTGGGGTCTGGATCTGTCGAATCTCTCGAGCAGTGGCAGACGTTGCCGTTACTGACGAAGGCCAATCTGGTGGCGGATCAAACGGGCCATCCCCGGTATGGCACGAACCTCACCTACGCAGTGACGCGATACACGCGGCTGCATCAGACTTCGGGAACCACGGGGCGACCGATGTACTGGCTCGATACGGCGGAGAGCTGGGACTGGTTCATGGAGTGCTGGACGCAGATATACTGCCACATCGGCTTGCGACCTGACGACGTCGTTGCTTTCCCGTTTTCGTTTGGTCCATTCATTGGATTCTGGGCCGCGTTTGAGGGAGCCGTGCGGCAGGGAAATCTCTGCTTAGCGATGGGCGGTTTGAGTAGTGAGGCCCGGTTGCGACAGATCGTCGATCACGAATGTACCGTCGTCTGCTGCACGCCCACGTATGCCTTGCGTCTGGCCGAGGTCGCGAAACACGAGGGGATCGACCTGGCGAACTCAGCCGTGCGGGCGTTGATTGTTGCGGGGGAACCAGGCGGTGCAGTGCCGGGGATTCGGTCGCGAATCGCAGCTGAGTGGGGAGCGCGAGTCTTTGACCATTGGGGCATGACCGACCTTGGTTCACTGGGCATCGAACCCGAGAGCTCTCCCGGCAGCTTGCTGGTGCTGGAGACTGAGTCGATCGCGGAGATCATCGACCCTGCCATGGGATCACCGGCGCCTCCCGGCGAAATCGGTGAACTGGTCATGACGAACCTCGGACGTTGGGGGCAGCCGGTGCTTCGCTACAGAACGGGCGACCTCGTGAAGGCAGTACTCGACCTCAGCGGCGGCGGGGCGGGGCAGCTGAGATTGGAGGGCGGGGTCCTCGGCCGCTCCGACGAGATGCTGGTGATTCGTGGGAACAACGTTTTTCCCAGCAGTGTTGAAGCGGTGCTGCGCGAGTTTCCCGAGGTGACCGAGTTCCGTCTCGCTGTCGTGAAGAGGCAGGAGATGCTGCAATTGCAAATCGAGTTCGAGGCCACCCCGGACATCTCGAAGAGCAGTCAGGCAGTCGATCAACTGCTGGCCCGGATGGCCCGCAAGATCACCGACCGCCTGGCCTTCACCCCTGAGTTGATTCCGGTCCCGATTGACAGTCTGCCGAGGTCGGAGTTCAAGAGGCGGCGGGTGTTGCGGTAAGAGTCCGCCAGTGTCGCCTTTCGTTCCGCGAAAGGACGTTCTTTCGCGGAGCGAAAGACGACACTCAACCCCGCTCTAGGCTGCGCTCGTACCGACCGCGAGTGAACGTCAATTCAAGCAAGGCCTGATAGTCGAGACTCAGGTCGGGATCTGGTGCCCGCAGCGGGACAGGCCAGTGAGGGAAAGTCTCTCCATATCGTCCTGTGTAGACCTGGCAGTTGTATCGCAACTCGAGTCGAGAGATCAGGCAATAGAAGTCTGCCACGGGTAGCGGGGCTCCAAAAGGCAGTCGTTTCCCACCTTGCAGCAAGTCAAGTTCCACGAGATGCACTGGAGACTCCAGCAGCGACCGACGCTTGGCTAGATACCGAGCTCGCCCCGGTTCCGCCTTGTTGGAAGGAGACAGCAATTCCAGCACCGTGACCAGCGACCGATCGGATCGATGAATGATCTCCAGAAACGGCTGCCGAACCTCTTCGTGAATTTCCGCAAGCGGGACTGTGACAGGCTCGAGCAAGGCCACGCCCCCCGAGTCCCGAGTCGTAGATTCCGAGCGTGGAAAGGGTGATGCTTCGACGGGTCGGATGAGCAGAGCTACATCCGGCCCAAACCGCCGGACCGGCTCCTCGTACTCGTACAGATTGACCTGCTCTCCGACCCGCGCCTCGTACTCGCCGGGGAGTGCGTCTGCCAGTGCTTCTCGCCAGTAATTGATAAACGTCGAATGGAAGTCGGGCCACAACCCGGCATGTTCCAAGTCCAGTAAATGTGCAGTGGTCAGGGGCATGGCAATTCCTCCGTCAGGATTATACCAACAACTGCCGAAATCGAGGACTGTCGTGGACGGCCGCCAAGGACACCGCCGGTGCTGCCCGCTACTTTGTCGAGTACAGCAGCCGGTCGCATGACGAGCAAAACGTCGGAGCGCCCCCGTCGATTTGCACTTGGATTTGCGGGGTCAGGCTGACGTAGCAGTGCGTACACATGCCATTGTCGGTGCTGGCCATCCCGTCAGCTCCATACGCATCGACCAAGCGGCGGTAATGGGCCTTGATCGTTTCGGGAATCGCGGATTCGGCAGCTGTCACGTGGTCCTTGAGTTCGATTTCCTGCTTCCGCAACTCAAGGGATTTCTTTTCAAACTGAGAGGCGAATTGGTTCCGCTCCGATTCCAGCTTGGTCCGTCGCTCTGCGATGCCAGTCATCTCGACCTGGATACGGTCGACCTTTTCTAAAAGCTCCAGAATCTCGTCCTGGAGGACACTGTTGGACATGGTGTCGGCCGCGATCTGCCCCCTCAGAATGTCAAATTCCCGATTGGAGGCCGCTTCGTTGAGCTTGCGCTCGAGATCTTTGATCTTGGCCTCACTCGACTTCAGGTCAAGGTTTTTTCGGTCCGTCGCTGCGCGAGTCTGCTTCAGCTCGTCTTCTTTCGCCTTGCGGTCCGCATCGAGCTGGGCCAGCTGATTGTCACGGGCGCGGACCTGTCGAGGTCCACGAGTCAGCTCATCCTGAACACTCTTGAGGGCGAGGTGGTGACGGTGCAGAGCGGACAGATCAACGGGGGACGCCATGCAGTGGAACTCCTGAGAACACTCGCCAATGTCGGCACCGACGAGCTTGCAACGCCTCGCCGAGGACGGGCATAATACGCTTTACTGCTCGCGGGCGTAACTCAGTTGGTAGAGTGACAGCTTCCCAAGCTAGATTCTGAAGTGCAAAAACCTGCTAAATCCCAGTGTTTTCCCACGCTTTCGAAATTGTAGCTGGGGCAACGGTGACGGTCAAATCCAAGTGCCCCAGCGATATTGTCACCATTTGTCACCGGATTCACCCACCATTTGTCACCATTGAAAAACGTGGTCGATTTCAAGTCCAAAACGTCAACGAAAAAAGGCTCTCCGAAGAACCTTCGGAGAGCCTCGAATCATCCAGCCAAGATCGCCTGAATCTGACCCTGACAAGGGGTCTGAGGTTCGCTCATGTGAGGGGTGTTGGTGACATGCCGCCACGTCACCCCCTTCCGAACACTCCAGATCGCTTGCCGACTCACCCCCAACTGAATCGCCAGTTCTGCATTAGACATCGTTGATGATCGGATTGCCAAGACATCCCCCGCAGTCAGCTTCGCTCCAAACACGTCGGAACCTTTCACGTGAGAAGCCATCACTGGCCTGACGTACTCTGGAGTTCGACGAGTCTTTCCGTTCCGGATGTTCTTCACTGTGGAGCGAGCTACACCGAACTGGGGAGCGATTTCAGCAGCTGAACCTGACATGGTTCGGATGGCAGCAACATCCTCATTCGAGAGCTTCACTGGACTTCCCTTTCTGAATCAGTTCTTCAATTCGGGCGTCAAGGTCTTCGTCTGAGACGCTCCCAGTACACCAAGCCAAGCAAGCGGAAGCCAACCCCTGAATTCCTGCTTCATGGAGTTGGATGATACGCTTGCGAATCTGTGTGTTGTTTCTTTTCCTCACTCCCAACATCGGAGCGCGAACGTGTTTCCGTTTGGAGAGACTGGCAGCAGCTGCATTGGGATCGGGAGCATCCAAGACACTCTTCACTCTGCTGATTGGGAGCTTGCCACTGGCGAACATCATCTGAATGTCATGAGGCAGCTTCAACAATTGTCTGCGGGCAAGAATCCAGCTTGTGTCTTTCCCCAATCGCTGTGATGCCGAACGACAGCTGAAGACGTTCTCAGGGAAGTTCGCATGAAGTGCGTTCGCTTCCTCCAGGACATTCAGATTGGCACGATCCAGGTTCTCGCGAAGATTGATGAGCTTCGCGTCAGCCTCAGAACACGTTGCGACTTTGACATCGACCTGTTTCCATTTCAGGGAACGAACCGCTGCGAAGCGTCGAAATCCAGCGATCAACTGATAGCGCTCTTCGACCTTTCGAACGACCAAGGGTTGAATGAGGCCACTCTCTCGAATCGAGTCTGCAAGTTCCTTGATGTCGCGAATGATCGTTCGCGAGTTCCAGGACGCATCGGCATCAATGTCAGCAACGTTGATCAGCATGGTTTCCTCCGGAGTCGAATTCGACATCTGCGGTCTTTGGAACTGCCCAACATCAGACCAAGGTTTTTGAAGTTGTGAAGAACCTGATCGACCGATTGAGGATCACAAGGCAGGTGGCTGTCCCGCAGATACTCCGCAGCAACCCGGCGAGCAATCAGCGGTTGGTAGTGTTCAAATTTGGAGTTGATCCAAATCTTCAGCGGTGTTTCGGTGGCGAGCTCAGTCATCGTGCGATCCTTGTGTATGTTCCAGGGGAATTGGGTTTGCCCAGCAGCAACCCGAGTTCACCGAGTGCAAGAATCGTGCGGTTGATGCTCGATTCAGAAACAGCTTGCCCACTGTCTTTGAGATAGTGCCGCGCAGCCTCACGAGCGGTCAGAGGTCGCTCAACTGTCTGTTGTTGGCTGATCCAGGTATCAAGCATTTTTCCTCCAAGGACAAGCGGTCATCGATCCACAATGAGGGAAGGGTGTGACGCTCAAGAGCTCTTGCAGAGCTTGAGAATGCGAGCCAGTGTTGAACCTCAGAAAGTCTTGGATGATCACTTCGGCGGTCGTCTTCTCAGTTGCCGAGAACGTGTACATCAGCTGTAGCCAGTCAGTGAATGGCATGTGAAAACTCCAGAAAAGGAGAGGCTCGATTGAGCCTCTCCGATGATGAAACCTAGATCGGATACGGACGCAACTTCAGAAGACAGTTGCCCGCATAACCCTTGTCGAAGTATCGAGTACCTCGCATCCCATCGATCAGGCGGCGACGGGTTGCATCGTCATTGACTCCCCCGCTCAATCGCAGAAATGCCTGAGCGACGATGTCAGCACGTTCGCCGTTTTGGGCTTCTTGAACTTCAGTGCAATGACTTGTGGTGAAAGATTCAAATGTCATTTTGCGAACTCCGAAAAGGAGAGGCTCACATGGAGCCTCTCCGGTGATGAAAACTAGACCAGACCAGCATGGTCCGAATCGTCAAACTGCAAGAGCGTCATCCCTGCGTATGCAAGCGGTAACGACGGGGGACACATCCCCATCGTGACCAAATCGGCGATAACCGATTCAGTCGTACCGGGGTTGTCAATGAGGAATGCTTCCGCGATTTGATGCGCGAACACTCCCGGCTCATTCGTCAGACGACAATGAGCTTTCAGCCAATTCAGTAGTGTCATGCGTCACCCCCTAATGAAAGAACAGCCTCGGAAAACGTCGTCGGAACCCCATGACGATCCAAGATCGTCAATCCATCGTCCCCGTACTGGCAACGATCAGCCAACCCTGCAATGACCAACTCAGGGTCTAAGCTCTCCGCTCTTGCGAGCTTCGAAAGAGCGGTCTGGATTTCCAGTTTCTCGATCTCGACTTCGATGGCGGCGAGTTCGTCAGTCACGATCCTCAGACGAGCATCGGACTCGCTCTTGATGATCGACGCTTCCAGCTTTCGCAATCGGTCCGACTCTTGCTCGAATCGCATAATTGAAGACAGCAGCGGTCGAATGACTGGCCTCAGACTCTCTGGCGTTGCGGCATCAATTCCCAGTAAGCAATCTGCGATCAAGAGTCACCTCTCTTCAACCCGAGACGCTCCGGATTCGTCAACTTCAGTGCGCGGTATTGCCTTGGCGAAAGACTGCGAACGTCGGTCGGGGTAGAGCCTCGCAGCGGGACTGAGGCTCCACCCAACCCGCCGATGATGTTGTTGCGGAACAGATTGCCAAAGCGATCTGTCTGACCTCGCATCCAGTTGACTGCCTCAACTGGCGTCATGCTGTACCCCTCAATCTCAACGGTCGGTTGGCCGTCGATGATCTTGGTTTTGCTTTGCAAGACGTTCAAGATTTGCTCCGCTGAAAACGCATCCCCTTTCGTGGCTGCATCGATCAAGGATCGTTCAACATTGGCAGCGTCGAACTGGGAACGGATGGCCGATGTCTCTGCATCCTTGGCGGATAGCTTGCTTTGCCATTCGGCGTCACGCTCTGACAGCTTTTCGGCGAGATCGGCCTCTGAATAGAGTTGCACGACCTCCTCAGTCTCAACAGGGGCGACCACTTCGGGGGTCGCGACCACTTCAATTTCGTCACTCATTTAGCACCTCGAATCGCATCAAGAATCAGGACAACAACAGGATTGGACTCTGGGACTGACAGCCGTTTGATCTCGGCTTTTTGCAAGTCGAGATCGATCTGCTGATCCCGAATCACTCGTTGCAGACCTCTGCGATGTCCCATCAACAACTTGTCAAGCTCGGCTTGGCTGTAGATCTTCTCATCCATTGGTCTTCCCCATTTCTTTCAACAAAGTGCGGAACAGCAAATTGACCAGCGGGTGAGTCGCCTGCGTTTGGGGTTGCCCCGACAATCGCAGGATCTCCAATCGCAGGATCTCAATCTCAGCTTCTTGCGCCCGGATAGTCGTCTGGAGTCCCTGCCGATGGGTCATCATCAGATGTGTGACCTCGCTCTGTGGGATCAGTTTTTCAGGTGTTGGATCAGACATTGGACGCCCCCGTCTGGAACAGACTGTCCCGAAGCGATTCATCGGACTCGCGAGCGTCGAATCGTTGCTTTGTGATCTTGCGAGTCTCACCCCCAACGCTCAAGCTGACGTACTCAACCTCCCCCAGTGTCTCGACGCCAACATCGTCAAACACCAACCCCTGACCCAGTGCGGCTTTGCGTTGGGCGACGGCGTCAGATGCTTGGCGGAGTGCGGTTGCTTCGACCTCAATTTGGGCGGCGATTGCCCCTTGGATCGTTCGGAGATTGCTGCGGGTGGCTGCGATGTCTTGGCTCGTCTCCAGGCTTTCGAGTTCGCTTTCGAGGGCGGCGAGTTGCCCCTGCGTTACACTCGAATCGAAGCTCGCGCAGAACACCAAATCGACCAACTTGGCATGGGTCGACAGATAGGCCGGTGACTGGCGAATTGCTCCCCGGCGGGCTTCGTCAGCCAGCTTGGTTTCCGCAGCTGTGGCTGCAAGAGTGGCGTCTTCAAGCTCTCTCTCGATGTGAGTCAGCTTGGACCGGCGAGCCTCATTGGCTCGATGCTCCGCAGCCTTCAAGCGGGCTTGCTCCGGGGAGGGTTGGACCTCATTGACTCTTGCGAGATACTGGGCTTCCGCCTTCCGGCGGTTGGCCTCTTTTTGTTCGGCGGGGGTCATCGCGGGGCGTTCGATTCCGAACTCGACTTCATGGTCGGTTGGCTCGTGACCTAGGATCTTCGCAATGCGTTCCTTGACCGCCTTGAATTGAGGGACTAGTCCCTCTGGTGTTGCTGCGGTCAGAGTCCCCGCTTTTGTGTGGGTCGTCCACACTTTGCCGTTGAAAAAACTCTTCATTCGTTGCTTCCAAACATTTGTTAGGGACTATTGAATAGGGAGTCCCACATAAACCTTAATTAGGTGCAACAATTGCACCTTACTTCAACGTCCAGCCATATAATATGCCATCTTTGACACTATAATTGGCCATCAGCTGAGCGAGTACATCGGCAGGGTGATGCTTCCTTCGGGCGATCGCCCGAACAACATCACGGGCTATCGCCTGACCACCGGGAGTGCAGACGGATTTCATCAACTGATCACTGAGGTTCACGGGAGCTCCTGCGAAGTGCCCAACCCTGCAAGACTGGGCCAGCTGGGGAGCGAGTCACAGTGCAGTGTGCCCTGATCTCCGACTCAATGTCGGCGAGTGAGTCACTCAACTGGAGCGTGCCCTTGAGTCGTCTCGACACTCGGTCAAGTAGGAACGAGTTGCCCGGTCCCTCATCGGCGATTTGGCTCAGATCACACAGGATTTGTGACATTGCTTGCCTCCTTGACCACGATCACAGTTGCCAAATTCCGAACCTTCAGCGGGTACTGATACGGTGGTTCGATCCGATTCACCATTAGGTGATCGGCGTGAACCTCCAGGATCGTGGCCAGACAGAGCCACATCTTGCTCCCGCTCCGGACGGCGTACGTGATACGCTGCCCCACCTTCAACTCTTTTCCAAGAAAGTCTTTCAACATCTCATCCCCAAATGCGCGGACCGTAGGCCAGTCTCGCTGGGTTTGTTGCCACGTTATGTGGCGGAAGCCTCTAACAATTAGAGACTGGGGTAATCAACGTAACTACGATTGTCGATCTGCTGTTTTGCCAGTGGGCTGTAATCCCAGTCGCCTAAGTATGCGAACCGCTTGTGGTCCTCAGATGGTGGCCATCGACATTCGATTACGTCGCCGGGACGCAAATCCTTGGCGGCGATATAGCGATGCCTCATCCGTCGTGGATCGTCGGTTGCCGAGCCAACATGGATTTGGACGAGCTCGCCAGATCCTTTCCGGGCAATGTGCCCCGTGACCGGATGCAGTATCTGCTCCTCACAGTAGTACGTCCGCCGGTGACAGCCGTAGTACCGAGTCTCAGCCTCTTGGGGCGTTTTGGCGAAATAGTCATCGAGCTTCATTGATTGTCTCTCGGGTGAATGGACCGCCGGGCGGATGTGCCCTGGCGGGTTACGGTGTTGGTGTCTCTGGTTCATCGGTTTCTTCACGCATGATGTAATCGTGGGCGAAACACCACCGATTAAAGTGATTGAACATCTGCCACTTGTCGTCATCAGCTGGCCACGGGGCAGTCATCAGGTTGCTAGTTGACCTGCCGATTCTCTCATGGCCATCGATATAGAGGGCGCAAGTCTCAACATCTTCAGATGCTTCAATCGCGAAGATCGGGAATAGGACTGTGTACGTGTTCCCTCCCTTCCCGTTGTGTTCGAAATAAAACATCCGACATGCGGGTTGTGTCAGTGCGATCATGGCGTGTTGGTCCATTTGGCGTGTAGGAGGTAGCTGCCGTTCGAGTCGTTTCGGGTGAACT
>JAYWHX010000004.1:0-6104 GCA_043777375.1 Planctomycetota bacterium
AAGTGGCCCTGACCTCGATCACCCCGGAACAACTGGTGATCGACCTGAACGGAAACAAAGACGTCGAGTTCGTCATCAAGTTCGGCCGCTGAGTACCAGTTGGGGGGGGGTAATCACTTCTCCGCAACGGCAGCTCGTCTTCTTGGCTATCTGAACAGGAATGGACAGCCATTCTGAATAATCTCGCGATCAAATGATCGCAGCCGTTGGGTGCCTAGACCTCTGGAAGCGTCTAGGATTCAACTCTGAAAAGGGCGGTCGCAAGTTCCAACAAGATTCGCCGAACGCTTGCCTGGTTGCTTCTCGATAGACGACTGCCGAAGATGTGAAAGCCTCATTCGAGTGCTGGCCAGAATCGTATGTCACCTGGGTGCCTGATGATCACATTCCCTCTGATTTGTTCCCGAGCTCAGACGCTCGTCGCCGTGATGCTGGTCATGACCAGTGTGTCGCAACTCGCCGCTCAGACTCTCGAAGACCAGTTGCGAGGCGTTCCTGCTTCACAGCTGGCCACACTGGCGAGACAAGAGGGCGATGCCGTTCGCGGGGCGATCGTTTTTCATCAGCAACAGATGGCCTGTTCGAAATGCCATTCGGTCACCGCATCCTCGGTCACTGGTCTCGGACCCGATCTGGCTCAACCCGACAAGGATGTGACCGATGTGTCGATCGTGGAGTCCGTGCTGACCCCTTCGAAGGTGATCCGCAAGGGGTTTGAGTCAGTCACCGTGGTCACCACCGCTGGCCAGACTCTCGCGGGGATTATGGTTGAGCGGACTGCTGAGAAACTGGTGTTACGTGATGCATCGCGACTGGGTGAACTGATCACGCTGGCCCAGGCGGACATCGACGAAGTCAAAGATAACCCTCTCTCGTTAATGCCAGCTGGGCAGGTGAATCAACTCGCCAGCCGCCAGCAGTTTCTGGACCTGATCCGCTACCTCATCGAGATTCGTGAACAGGGACCAGCACGGGCCAAGGAGCTGCAGCCGCCTCCCGCGCTGCTGACGTTTACGATCCCGGAGTATGAGCAGCATCTCGATCACGCGGGCCTGATTCAGAGTTGGGATGCCGAGTCGCTCAAGCGGGGCGAAGCAATCTACCAGCGAGTCTGCGCGAACTGCCACGGGACCAAAGACCGTCCCGGATCACTGCCGAATTCACTGCGATTCGCGGAAGGCAAATTCAAGAACGGCAGTGAGCCACTGGCGATGTACCAGACGATCACGCGCGGATTCGGGCTGATGGCTCCACAGACGTGGATGGTGCCCTCGCAGAAATATGATGTCATTCACTACATCCGCCAGACCTACATCCAGCCGCACAATCCGACTCAGTTCGTGACGGTGGATGACGCCTATCTGGCCCGACTGCCTCAGGGAGACACGCGCGGACCTGAGCCCAGCCTGATTGAACCGTGGTCGGCGATGGACTATGGCCCCCAGCTGACTCACTCGTACGAGATCCCCGGAGCAGCGAAGAATATCGCCTACAAGGGGATCGCGATGCGTCTGGATCCCGGGGCGGGCGGCGTCTCGCGCGGGCAGCATTGGATGATCTTTGACACCGATACGATGCGGATGGCAGCGGAGTGGAGTGCAGGGGCGGGTGCCGAGAAGTTCATCGATTGGCGAGGAATCCAACTGAACGGCGAGCATCAGGTTCACCCCCATATTGTGGGTCTAGTGACGGCCTCGAACTCGACCGGACCCGGCTGGGCTGATCCGAACAGCGGGTCGTTCGTCGATGATCGCCGTGTTGAGGGCCGGGATGGATTGCGGTATGGCCCCCTGCCCCGCGATTGGTCTCGATATCGCGGGATGTATTACCACGGACAGAATGTGGTCTTGTCGTACTCCGTCGGAAAGACTGACATTCTGGAGATGCCAAGAGTGCAGGTTGCGGATGAGCTGCAGCGTTCTCCGCTCTTTTTGCGGACATTCCAGATCGGCCCGCGTGATCGCGAACTGGTCCTGCAAGTGGCTGAACAATCTGCCCCGGGCTTCAAATTGGTCCCACTCAATGGTTCTCATCATTCAGCTGTGACGTTCCAGCCAAAGGGGGCAGAAGCTGTTCAGTCGGAAACAAAATCAGGTGTGCACTTCGACGGAAAGTCCTACCTCGAAGTTACCGCTGGCCATGGCTTCGACCTCACCGCGAGAGACTTCACGATTCAGGCTCGCGTGAAGACCACGCAGGGCGGCACGATCTTTTCATTGGTCCAACCCACGGAACGGTGGACACCCGATGGGCAAACGTTCTTCATCAGAGATGGACGAATCGGGTTCGATATCGGTTGGGTCGGGGCCGTGACATCACAAGCTGTCGTCAACGATGGGATGTGGCACAACGTGGCGGTGACATGGCAGCAGTCGAATCAGAAGCTGCAGCTGTACATCGATGGGAAACCCGATGGTCAAGGCACACTGTCCGCGAAGGATAAGCTCCCGAATGCCGTGGCACGTATCGGGTTCACATCATTAGATTTTCCTCAACCCGAGTCGTATTTTGATGGGGAACTCGCAGAAGTGCGATTCTATCAGCGGCGTCTCACTGAAGGGCTCGGAGAACTTTTGCCGCCAGACCTGCAAGACAAAACACTAGCCGGTCACTGGGAATGCTCATCAGCCACGGGGGCCGTGGTCGCCGACATGTCAGGCCAGAAGCATGATGCGGCAGTTCATCGCGGCGAGACTCCGATCACGACCGAGTCGCGTCCACTGCTGGCCGGTGTCGCCCCGCAAAACACCCCCACCCGCTGGGTGAACAACGACGGGCGGCTTTGCCTGACCATTCCAGCGGGGCAAGAGACGTTGCGGTTTACGGTCTGGACGACGGATGGCCCGCTGCCGAGTGATCCGCCTGCAACATCCACAGCCTCACTTGCCAACCCCGCAATATCCGAAGCTGCGGCTGACCTCTCATTGCTCACGCATGGTGGCCCCGCGCGATGGCCGCTGATCTTGGAGACAGAAGCGACGATCGGACCCGACCAGGGCGCGTTCGGAGTCGATATCCTGACCCCGCCCGACTCGAACCCGTGGCTGGCTCAGCTGCGGTTCTCGGGGCTCGACTTCCTCCCGGATGGACGAATGGCAGTCTGCACTTGGGACGGAGATGTCTGGCTTGTCGAGAGCGTGCCCGAGACGAAGAAACTCCGTTGGCAACGCATCGCGACAGGGCTATATCAGCCGCTGGGCCTGAAAGTGGTCGGGGAAAAGATTCACTTGACCTGCCGTGATCAACTGGTCGTGCTGCATGACCTGAACGGCGATCAAGAGATCGACTACTACGAGTGCCTGAATAACGACCACCAGGTCACCGAGCATTTTCACGAATTCGCGATGGGGCTGCAAACCGATGCCGAGGGGCGTTTCTATTACGCGAAGTCGGGTCGGCACGCCTTGAAGGCGATTGTGCCGCATCATGGGACCCTGCTGCGGGTGAGTCAGGATGGCTCACAGACGGAGATCCTCGCGACGGGATTTCGAGCTGCGAACGGAGTCTGCATGAACCCGGATGGCTCGTTCGTGGTGACCGATCAGGAGGGGTTTTGGAATCCCAAGAATCGCATTAACTGGGTCACTCTCGCCCCGTCCGGCAAGCCGAACTTCTATGGCAATCTGTTCGGGTACACCGATGTGACCGACGAGTCGGACTCGGCGATGGAACCTCCGCTGTGCTGGATTACCAATGACTTCGATCGTTCGCCCGCTGAGCTGTTGTGGGTCGAGAGTACGAAGTGGGGAGCCCTGAATGGATCACTGCTCTCCCTGTCATACGGCACCGGAAAGGTGTTCCTCGTTCCGCATGAGAAGGCCGGTCCGCATATGCAGGGTGGGATGATCGAGTTGCCCATTCCCGCATCACCGACGGGTGTTATGCGTGGCCGGTTCAATGCCGCCGATGGGCAGCTGTACCTGTGTGGGATGTTCGCCTGGGCTGGCAGCGCCACGCAGCCCGGTGGCCTGTACCGTTTGCGAGCGACTGGTCAACCGGCGCATCTTCCGTTGGACCTGCACGCCACGAAATCCGGACTGCAGCTGACCTTTGCCGAGCCACTGGATCCGTCCGCTTTGGACCCCGAACATGTGTTGGTCAAGAGGTGGTCGCTGAAGCGGACGGCCAATTATGGGTCGAAGCACATCAATGAGAAGTCACTGTCGGTTCAAGGAGCGACCCTGTCCGAGGACCACAAGACTCTTACTCTTCAGGTTGCGGACCTTCAGCCCACTTGGGGCATGGAGATTAAGTACTCGTTGAAGTTCGCCGACGGCGCCACGGTTTCGGGAGTGATTCACAACACGATTCACACCCTAGCGGATTGACTCGCACGACTTGGTTTCAGGTGATCAGTTTGGCTGGACAGAGGACTCTCGGAAATGCGATTCAGTGATTGCGGCTGAGAGAGATGATGAAGACTGACCGTGATTTGAACACCATGAATTCAGTGTCAGATCGATCACATCCCGAGGATGCCAATGTCTTCTTTTTCACAGTTCCTGATGATGATCTTCACGCTCTCCTCAGCGTGCTGGACCCCGCTCTGTATCGCTCAGGAGTATGGGATTCATGACCCCTGCCTGATCAAACAGGGAGACACGTATGTCCTCTTCTCTACCGGTGGTCTGCTCCCGATGCGGCGCAGCTCCGACCTGATGAACTGGCAGCGAGGCGGTGATGCCCTGTCCGAAATCCCGCTGTGGGCCAAACAGATCGTGCCGGAGAGCAAGGGGTGCTGGGCTCCGGATATTGCGTTCTTTGATGGGGAGTATCACCTGTACTATTCGATCTCGACGTTCGGCAAGAATCGATCGTGTATCGGACTCGCGACCAATGTCACTCTCGATCCCGCTGACCCGCGATATGTCTGGCAGGATCAGGGCGAGGTGATTCGCTCGCGTCCGATGATCGATGACTTCAATGCGATCGATCCGAACATCGTGCTCGATTCCGATGGGCAACCCTGGATGTCGTTCGGGTCGTTCTGGAACGGGATCTATTTGACCCAGCTGGATCTGGTCACCGGCAAGCCTGCCGGACCGCTGAGTCATATCGCAGGCCGAAATCGAGGGCCCATCGAAGCACCGTTTATTGTCCATCACGAGAAGTTCTTCTACTTGTTTGTGTCGTTCGATTTCTGCTGCAAAGGAGTCGGCAGTACCTACAAGATCATGGTCGGGAGATCCGAACGAGTGGAGGGGCCGTACATGGATCATCAAGGGCGATCGCTGGTCGATGGCGGCGGCACTTTGCTTTTGGCCAGTCATGAGAACACTCGAGGGCCGGGGCACAATGCGGTCCTCACGGACAACGGTCGAGACTGGCTGGTCCACCACGCCTACGATGCGACTCGCAAGGGACGCTCCATGTTGCAAGTTCGCCCGCTGCTGTGGAGTGACGCTGGCTGGCCGCTGGCTGGGGAGCCTGATCTCAGCACTGATGAGGGGACACTACCAAACTGGGCTGGGACGTGGGAGTTCTGGATCGACTATGAACAGCAACAGCCACTGACGCTGATCTCGAATGGGCAGGTCGAGAGTCAGGTGGGGGCGACCTGGAAGCCAGTCGGTACCCAGCTTGAACTGAGCTTTCCAACTGTGGACCAATTCCTCCAGACGACGAAATGCCATGTCGATCCCGAGGGCCGCTGGTTCGTGGGACGAGATCCCGCTGGTCGCATCCTGCGCGGAGTGCGGCGACTCGCCCCGTAATGTGTAGATTGGAGTTCACCATGTGGCCCACGCGACATGCGAAAACAGTATCGACCGACTGGGTGAAACGAAGAAGACGAAATCGAGTCAACAAAAAATGGAACAGAGAGTTGCCATGACCTCTCCTCCGCAATTGTTGACAGATTACATTTACGTAGTGTATGTTAAGATCACATGGATGTCTCAAATATCAGTTTGAATGGATTCGTAATCCCTCAGTCTTGCAAGGAAAACCGATCATGAAAGTTGCGCTCTCTTGCTCTCTTGCTCTCTTGCTCGTAACCATTCACATCCCGGCTGCATGACCGTTTGAAACTGGTCTTTCCGAGAATCTCGAAATCGGCGACATCTGGTGCATGTCACTGGATCAGATCACAGACGAAGTCATCG
>JAYWHX010000005.1:0-77686 GCA_043777375.1 Planctomycetota bacterium
AGAAGAGCCGGCGGCTAGCGCCGTGCCGCTCACTCACTCTGCCGATCAAACTCCCATGTCCACGCACGATCTCTCTGCGAAGCTGCCACCGCCTCATGATGAGGAACCGGCCCAGCTGCGCAGTGACATCCTGGACGAGTTGCAAGATCACCTGATCTGTGCAACGGATCGCGAGCGTCGGCGGTTGCAGTTGAGTGGTAGGCCGGCAGATGCAGTGACAGTGTGGCAATCAGTCATCGAGCGTTTCGGTGACCCGGCGGCACTCGCCCGACGACTCTGGTTCGATGCGATGAAAGGGCGACTCATGACTCAACGCGTATTGCTGGGGGCAGTGTCTGTAGGAGTGCTCGCTCTCGTGGGCTGGATGACGATCATGTCCCGCACACTGACATCGGTGATTGACCAGAACCAGAAGGCGACTGCGGCAATACTGGAACACATGGCGAAGGAGAAGCCCAGCCAGCTGCCTTCAAAGCCCTCTGAGCTTGTTCCCGTCAAATTCACGCTGACACAGAAAACCTCCGATGGCATTCCCGTCATTGGGCAGCTTGTTCACATGATTTCGCGAAACGGAGAGGCGCTACGCTTCGCTAAGTTGTCTGAGACAACCAACCTGTATGGAGTCGCAGATTTCGGCGTTCTGGAATACGGGATTTACGAACTCTCGATCCCGTCCATTGGAGGAACTCTAACGGAGGAAATCATCTTGCGACCAGAGAGGCCCATGGATCTGAAAATCGCTGTTCCGGCAGCCCCAGCGAAGGGTCAAGTGAAGTTCGAGTTCGCCCCTCCTGATTGGGCGGAGTGGGACTGGATCACGGAGGATCACAAGCCACCAGCCGGTGAACCGGTATTACTCGTTCGTTATAGCTGCAGTTCCGAGGTCAAGATTGATAATCGAGAATGGATAGGCGCTGATGATACGCAATCAATCGTGCTTGGTGCAGATGGAATCTATACCGGCCTGATTGAAGTCGTGGAAACGCAGCACTCCTTGGCTCAATTCGGAGGTGGCGGAGAGAGTCGAAACAACGATGAGATTGAAAATGTGGATCGCCTGATCGACATCACCTCTCGCATCGACACGCTGACTCTTCACCAAGGTCCTCTGCGACTTACTGCAGAATGGCTCTATCGGGTTGACAACGCCCCAGGCTTAGACGCTAAGCAGTTTCTTGTTCGTCCGGTGTCACGCTCTCTGAACCCCGACTATGCGAGATCGCTCAAGGCGACGCAAAAATTCGACCGATTCAAATTTCCGCTCGTACTCGATGTGGACCCCGCAACGACACAGCCCCAAGTAATTCACGTCCCCAGCAATGACCCCTCAACTTTCGACGGGGATGAACTGCCTTTACTGCTTCCCACTGGCGGCGGAGGCGGGTTCTTCTAAGCGAGCGGCAGACGTGAGTCTGTCGAGTGAGTGACGTGGGACGTGATTTTCATATCTCTCGCTGAGTGAAAATGATGTTGGTCCTGCAGTTCGGACGTTGACGGGACTCGGCAGACTCACGTCTGCCGCTCGCTCGCTCGCTAGCCCCACAGGTGGATCGACTGCCACGTAATACAGACGATTCCTAGGAACAAGCAGTACCACGCGAATTTATCCAGGCTACCGGTGACGACCACTCGCAGCAGCCAACTGAGCGCGAACACACCTACGACAAATGAGATCACAGCACCAGCTGCCAGCAGTTCGGGGGCAGTTCCGGTCTCACCAGACTTCAGAATGTCTTTGCTGTACAGGACTGTCGCCCCCATGATCGCCGGGATCGCGATCAGGAAAGAAAAGTCCGCAGCTGCTGTCCGGCTGAGTCCGAGCATCAGCCCCATAAAAATGGTGCAGCCAGAACGAGAGATTCCTGGTGCGGCAGCCACTGCTTGCAGGGAGCCGATCAGGATCGCCATCTGCGGCGTGATGTTTTCTAAACTGAAATCGCCTGTTTTGATTCTTTGTGATCGGAACATCAACGCCGAGGTGACCAATAATCCGAAGCCCGCAGCGAGCGCATTGAAGGACGACTCCTCCAGCCATTTGAAGAGGAATTTAAGCGGCACTCCGACGACCACCAGCGGAAGCGTGGCGAGCACGATCATCCACAGGATTCGCGGTTGCTGCAGCAGTTTCAGAATTCGCTGGCGATACACCACCAAGATGGAACCCAAGGTGCCTACATGCAATGCGATGTTGAGTGCCGCACTCTCGGGAATCCCGCCGAGTAGTTCCTCCATGATGACCAAGTGCCCATCGGAGCTGATGGGCAAGAACTCGGCGATTCCTTGCAGAATGCCGAGCAGTACGATCTTCCATGCGTCCATGCGTGTGATGCCGTAACTTGAGTGCGTGCAGCTGTGAGGCTACTCGGTTTTTTGTTCCGCTGCGGGTGTTGCTTCTGGTGGAGCCGGTGGGGTCGCCGGGGTCTGTACCGCAGGAGTTGAGGGCGGCGCTGGAGTCGCCGCAGGGTCGACCGGAGCTTCCACAGGCGGAGTCACTGGTGCCTCGCCAGTCGAGGGAGTCGCAGGAACTGCTGGCTGTGCGGCAGCGGCAGCCGCCTTGGCCGCAGCTGCCTGCTGCTCAGGGGATGCGATTTGTTGCGGCTCACCAGTTAGCATCTCGAGGTAGAAGCAGATCAGCGGTCTGAGGCTGACGTTGGGCTCTGCCTCCAGAATGGCCTTGAGCCGCTTCTCGGCGAGGTCGTTGTGCCAGGTCGACAGTTCCGATTGAGCCAGCATGAACTCATCATTCGCCCAACGATCCGGTGACTGATACAGAGCCTGATAAGCAGTGTATCCCTGCGCGGCCGGAAGCAGATCCAGCTGGATGTTAGGGCCCACGGCCAGCGGAGCTTGGTCCATGACAGCCCTCACGGATGACTCGGAGACGAGGCGGGATTCTTCTCGGATCAGCTGTTCCATTTGCATGTTGTCACCATTGGCCAAACTGGCCAGTGCATACAGGAACCGGATTTGCGACGACATGGGCTGGCTGGCGTCGGCACCCGATTTGGGAATCATGTTCCCCAGAGAAGCGGCCTGTTGCTGAGCATCATCGGTGCGTCCGACATCCGTGAGCAAGTTAATTTGCATCACTTGAAGCTGAGGAGTCTTTGCAACTTCGGTGCGATTCTCTTCCAGGATACGAAGAGCGATCCCGGGACACTCGCCCTGGATGGCGGCTTGCAGAGAGTCCTTCCAGGTCCCGCCCTGTGTCGGAGCCTTCAGGACCTGTTCTTCCACCTGTTTCACATGACGTTTCAGGTCGGTGACGACAGCTGCGTTTTCTTTTTGAGCCTGTGCAAAACGCGGGTCACTGGAAGTCAGGGTCGTGTACTTGCCGGTCAGTCGATAGACCTGCATCATATGGCTCAGTGCCAAATCTCGCTTACCCATCTGCATCTGTAGGGACGCCAATTCTTCGTGGTCCGTCGCAAAGTTCGGATCGAGCAGAATCGCGTGATGGAGGGCTTGCAGAGTCTGAGAAAGCCAGAAGTTCCCTTGGTACTGCATGCCCAAGTTGGCCGCGAGGAACGCATCGATCCGCTGGAGGAAGCCCGAAGACCTGGCCAGTATCCGGTAACCCTGTGCGGATTGCGGATCGATCACGATCCCCTGCCGAGCATGCCGAAACGCCGACAAGGCCAGCGAGGTGGTGGTCACCAGCATTTCCTGATCCTGGCCAGCAGCCGATAGCAACTGGAGCATCGATTGTTCATGGGCAGCCAGTTGAAGTGGTTCGTTGAGCGTGTTCTGCGGCTGCCAAAGATATGTGTCGTAGACCGTCGGTCGACGGGGGAACAACCAGGGAACATCGGTGGGAGGACTCTTCGGAGCCTCGGTCCGAAATGCCTGTTTGACAAAGCTAATGTCTGGATGTGCGAGGAGGTACTTCTGGAACGCCTTGTCAGTGCTGTCCCGACGAGACAGCACTGCTCCAAACGACTGCAAACTCGTCATCGCCCAGCCTTGGCTCAGCATTTCAACGAGCGTCACGTAGTCGGGAGAGGGCCCCGATAAACGAGGAATCGCATGATTGATTTGCAGCTTGTCGAACTCCGGCTTCCAGAGATCGGGTTTGCCGCGCTTCTCATCATTCGAATTTGGAATCAGCACCGCATATCGCAGCTGGCGATGCTTAGCCAGCAGGTCTTCGCCCCCCATGGCATAGAGGGTTACGCGACGATCTACATAGGGCTTCAAGCCCGCCCAGATCAGCAGGTCGCCCTGTTCCAGGCGGAAGTTGAAGACGGCTTTCGATTCGATTTCGCCAGCGAGTTTTTCTGCCCCGGACATGCTGGCCTGCATCAGTGGAGTGAAGCCCTGTCCGATCCGGCGACCGTCACGCCCCATCAACATCCCATTAATCCCGATCAACCCCAACATGAGTAGTGACACCACGGTGATGGCCCGCCCACCTCGATTCCACACCAGCGGCATGGCATCAACCGTGTACTGCTGTGAGAACGTCCCGCGATACCACAACTGAGCATTGATCGTGATGAGAGCACAGCTCAACAGAGCCGCCACCGGTAGTTGATGAGCACAGAACACCGCCAGAGCCACTACGCCCGCCCACGGCAAAAGCCACTCCCATGTCAATCGTTTGTAGTTCAGTGCGAACGTCAGCAGTGCCAGGCCACACAATGCCAGCGAGCAGATGGAAAACAGATCGAGACGCTCTTGGAACTCGACGGAATACACCGGATACCACTGCCAAGCGAATGGCCAGTCAAAGACCTTGTACGCTCTCAGTTCCCGGTACTCGGTCTTGTAAGCCGTCAACGGAGACAGCAGGACATGGTAGTGCAGCGGATGTAACACCCATGCCAGCAGACTGGCGCCTGTGATCTTCCACAGATTCTTAGCCTTACCTGCGGAATCACCCTCCTCAAAGCCCCGCAGGCCAATCCAGCTGAGGGCATAGAGCAAAATGATGACGCCGCCGATCCACGCCCTCGAATCCAGTTGGCTCCAGACCCACATCGAAACGGGGATTTGCCAGACAAACCCGGAATTGCGGTCCTCAGACCAACGGTACAGTTGGTACACGATCCAGGCGACTCCGAGCAGGGTGATGCCTGTCGGCCCGGGAATCAGCTGAGGAAAAGCGGCCACCAGCGCGACGGCCGCACACACCGATCCCCACCATGTGGAGACACCTCGGACACTCGTCCGGGAGAGAAACCAGAACGTGAACGCCGAAACGATCGCCCCAAGAACGGTCAGTCCATTCGCACCGAGCGCGCCGTAAGTGGCCGCCAAAAGCGGATCAGACAGCCAGCCGATGTTCCGCCAGGTTCGATCCCCCGCGCTGGCCGAGAACGTGTCAACGCCGAACGGCAGCAGATGTTGCTGCCCATTGCGAATACGGACCAGCAGTGATGTGTCATCGATCTGGGTCCACCCAAACAACAATGCCAAAAGCACCGTCGCCCAGCGAATCACGAAGTCCCCTCGAACCGCTTCGTCCTCGACGAGTTCAGCCGTCAGCGGCTCGTACTCGGGCAATGACTCGTGGTCACCTGCGGCTCCCCCGTCGTTCAGTAGCTCTGATTGTTCAAGGGGCTGGGAGGACAAGGCGGTCGCTTCTCCCTCCGCTGAGGACTCAGGTTGTGTCGACATGGAAGAATCCTGGCAGAACGGCAGTGGACAGAGCCACGAATGAAGGCATCACCTCGATTGAGGTCTGCGAAAACACACAATATCAGCGCGGACCACCCGCAACAAACACACTCTGACTCTGTTTGTAATCTGAAAGCGAACTTCATCGAGTTCGCGGTTGTCCCACTCCGACCACCTGCTTAGAATCTCTTCGTTCAGCAAACCGCTGGACGTTCTCCTGCTCACGGGAAGTGCGATGATTGCATCGGCGCCCCAATTCGCGGACGAGGACACACCGGCTGGAGCCGGTCCGAGGAATCGCCTCCGGACTGGCTCGAGCGCGATGCAGGCTAGTGTCTTGGCCTTAAACCGGTACTTTGTCCCTGTTCATGTCTTCACGTCGCCCCGCGCGTTTTGCCTGCTTTGTAAGGGGATGGCGGAAGTTGTGCATGTGGAAGATGGCCGCTACCAGACCCTCGACTTCGATGGCTGGCAAGAGCACTCCCAGCTGAAGCTTGAACTCGGTCTGCGAGAGCCTCATGAGGACTGGATTCAGGCGGTCAACTTCGAGATCGAAGTCCCCCGGGTGATTCGCCTGCTCAACTACGACCGCGTGCCCCGCAATACAGTGAAGTACAACCGCCGGAATGTTTTCCTGCGGGATGAGCACCGGTGTCAGTATTGCGCCCGACGTTTCTCCGTCCAGCGACTTAGCCTCGATCACGTCATGCCACGCAGCCGCGGCGGCCCGGATACGTGGGAAAATGTCGTCTGTGCCTGCCTCACTTGCAACGTCCGCAAGGGGGGACGCACTCCCTTGGAAGCGGGGATGCGTTTGCTGGCTGAGCCCGTCCGACCCAAACGAAGTCCGCTGATCAGCCGGCACCTGCTGCTCCGCAAGTATTCCGCCTGGAAAGCCTTTATTTCCACAGTGCCCGATGGAGCATTTTGAGACAGTGTCCCCCGAATCCGGTGCTGTCGAGCGTCACTTCTGGTCTGGCCAACAGAGCTGTTCGGGTCGCAGTATGGAATTGCGGATGAGCGGTCGTTGTGGCTATGGTTTCGCGAATGATGCCAAAGACCTCAATGAGAATCGCAAGCTTTCTGAATGACCTGTATCGCTCCGAGTCACGGCGGGTGTTTGCGACTCTGGTGCAGCTGTTGCGGGATTTTGATTTGGCGGAAGAGGCGATGCACGAGGCGTTTGCTTTGGCCGTGACGCAGTGGGCCGAGTCTGGTGTTCCTGTGAATCCCCGGGCGTGGCTGGTTTCGACGGGGCGGTTCAAGGCGATTGATGCATTGCGGCGCCGCGGGCGGTTTGATGAGCTGTCGCCAGAGATCGTGGGACGTTTAGAAGAGGTCGCGCAGTCCAACGCGGCGCGGGGGAATCTAGACATTGAAGATGACCGGCTGCGGCTGATTTTCACGTGCTGCCATCCAGCGATTGATCCGTTGGTGCAGGTTCCGCTGACGCTCCGCGAAGTTTGCGGCCTGACGACTGACGAAGTCGCGAGTGCGTTTCTGACGACCCCGGCGACGATGGCTCAGCGGATCGTGCGTGGAAAGGCGAAGATTCGCGATGCCGGAATTCCGTTCGTCATTCCGCTGGCGGTGGATCTTCCGGAGCGGCTCGAATCGGTACTGGCTGTCGTCTATCTGGTGTTCAACGAGGGGTACTCAGCCTCGTCAGGCGCGGCCGTCACGCGGGCCGATCTGTCCGGGGAGGCGATTCGGCTGGGACGGCTGCTGGTGGAGTTGTTGCCCGATCCCGAAGCGATCGGCTTGTTGGCACTGCTGCTGCTTCAAGAGTCGCGACGCAGCGCTCGGTCAACGGCCGAAGGAGAGATCATCCTGCTCGAGGATCAGGATCGGTCGCTGTGGGATGCCGCCCTGATTGCCGAAGGGCAGGCCCTTGTCGAACGCTCGTTGTCGACGCGGCGGTTCGGGGCTTACACGCTGCAAGCTGCGATTGCGGCCGTTCACGCCAGCGCGAAGACGACGGACACGACCGATTGGCGGCAGATCGTCGCCATCTACGGAGCATTGTATGCCATCAATCCGTCTCCGGTCATCGCACTCAACCGAGCTGTGGCCGTGGCGATGAGTGATGGCCCCGAGGCGGGATTGGGGATCATTAACGCCATTCAGGAGCGTGGCGATCTCACTGACTATCACCTGCTGCATGCCGCATTGGCCGACATGTACCGGCGACTGAATCGGCTCGACGAAGCGAGAGTCGCTTATGGGCAGGCACTTGTGCTCGCGAAGCAGGAGCCAGAACGAAAGTTCCTGCAGCAGCGTCTTGATGAACTTGGCTGATTGTTTGCCCTGCTCACTGGCCGCAGAGTTGGTGAGCTAAGTCTCTCAAAATGCCGTCATGCCGACCGGGTCAAGACCAGCTGTTTCGGCTCGCCTGCCATGCATTGCTCGCGGCCAACGATTCGATTGGTCTGATTCGGTGTCATTCACGCTAGGCGACTTCGATTCGGATAAACTCTGAAGGTACGATGGCGTGCAATTCTTGCTTGACAGTCCGGTTTAAGTGTGAGCTGGTTCCTCAGTGGCGGCAGGTTTTTACGGGATTTGTAGCGCTAGGCCTTTGCGAGTTCATTGCGTTGGAGCCAGCGTTGGGCGGTCGCGGCGGCGTGGGTCAGGATGTGAGAATGGAGATGGTGTTCGATCTGGCCAGCGATCAGGTGCCGGGTGCGGGGAACGGTCAACGTGGGGGGGCTGGATTTTTTCCCTGCCGCGTCTGCCCGTTGAGGAACCAGCAGCGATGAGCGACAGGGTTTGGTGGTGCTACCACCCGATCCAGTTTCGAACTTGAGAGTCGCCCAGGCCCGCCTCGCTCTTCGCTCGTTGAATATATTCTTCGATGCGGTGTTCCGCCCTGGCCACGCGGGCGAACTCTCGAATAGGCGTGTCGGCATCTGCATTCGAGAGATAGTAGTCGTGTTTATAAGTCCCGTCGGACTGTTGCACACGAGTGATAAATAATACCTCTTCCGGTCCGGTGCCGCCGGTCGGCGTACGGGCTTGAACGCGTCGTTTGTTCATCTCGGACACCAACCATTCCCAGGAAGTTCAAAGGGTCGTCGCTCGTTTGAGATACTCCTGGAAAGGCATGACATTGAGTGGAAGGAGAGGTACGTCTGGGATTAAAGGGGTAACGGCCCGTAGGGCCTTGGGGGGTGATTGGGCCACACATTCCCAGGGCGGAGCCCTGGGAACCCGGACACGATGCATTCCCACAAGGCCCAGCGGGCCGCTACTCTCTGCTAAACAACCCGCTCTTGAGAGTCCCATGCCTCAATCCCGATCCAATGTTCTGGTTCATCTGGTTTTCAGCACCAAGCATCGACACCCATTCCTGTGAGACCCTGCTCTTCGTGATACCATGACGGGAGACTTGATCGGCACACTGAAAAACTCGGAATGTTCCTCTCTCTGCGTTGGAGTCGTTGAGGATCACGTACATATTCTCAGCCAGCTGCACCGCACGATGTCGGTCTCCACAGTGTTCGAGAAGATCAAATCCAGTTCTTCCTCTCGGATCAAAGAGGAGTCGAACCCCGCCGCTAAGGACTTTCTCTGGCAGGCGGGATATGGGGTCTTTTCGGTGAGCCAGTCCAATGTGAAACCAGTCGTCGAGTACATCGAGAACCAGGACGAGCATCATCGCGAGCGAACCTATCAAGATGAGTTGCGAATTCTCTTGCAAAAGCATGGAATAGAGTGGGATGAGAAGTACGTCTGGGATTGAACGGGTGGCGGCCCGTTGGGACTTTGTCGGACAAAAGCACCACGTTCCCCAGGGCTGCGCCCTGGGCTATCGAGTCAGACCCCTTTGGGGCGAACAGATTCCAGAAGCCAGTCTTGCAACTCATCAAGATGAAACACACCTCTACCTCACCAACACCTCGGCTCAAGCCGGGGGCTCGCCCATCGGATTGGACTCCCCTGATGACACGTCGCCGCGTTGGACAAACTGATTTGTGGGTCTCCCCGGTCGCACTCGGTTGCTGGCCGATTGCGGGAATTACCAGTATTGGCGTCACCGAGTCCGACAGCCTCGCCACGATTCAGGCGGCGTTCGATGCGGGGATCAACTTCTTCGACACGGCGTATTGCTACGGCTACGACGGAGAGAGCGAGCGGATGGTCGGACGCGTCTTGCGGCCGCATCGTCACGAAGTCGTGATCGCGACCAAGTGCGGCATCGGGTGGGGGCCTGATCGCAAGATGCTGAAGGACGCCCGTCCCGAGACGATTCGCCGCCAGTGCGACGAGAGCCTTCAGCGGCTCGGCATGGAAGTCATCGACCTCTACTACCTGCACGCACCCGACCCGAACGTCCCTGTCGCCGAGTCCGCTGGTGCGCTGAGGGAATTACTCGATGCGGGCAAGGTCCGCGCTGTCGGCGTCTCGAACTTCTCACAGATCAGCCAGTATGAAGAGTTCCACGCGGTCTGCCCGATCTCCGCTGATCAGCCGCACTACAACATGTTGCAGCGCGAGATCGAAATTGAGCGGCTGCCGTGGTGTCAAACGCATCAAGTTTCCGTTATGGTTTACTGGCCGCTGATGAAGGGGTTCCTGGCCGGGAAGCTGTCCCGCGACCATGTCTGGGATTCCCAAGATGGGCGGCAGAAGTACCCGGTCTTCCAGGGAGACCAGTGGACAAAGACGCACGACTTCCTTGACCGGCTGCGGCCGATTGCGGAGCAGCATCATCGCTCACTGGCCGAACTGGTGACCGCTTGGACCATCCAGCGTCCGGGGATCACAGCTGCCCTGTGCGGAGCCAAACGTCCCGACCAGATTCTTGAATCTGCCGGTGCGATGGACCTAGTCCTCACCGGTCAGGATCTCGCTGAGATTGATCAAGCGATTCGTGATCGTGGCGAGGTGTTGTCACGCGCAGCTGTGTCGTGACCAGTCGTGGGACGGGCACATTGGCCCGTCCGTTCTTACTGATGAGTGTTTCTGTCCCGCCTCAAGGATGATCAATTGCTCTTCGGGGCAATTGAGTCAAACGCAGCCACAGACATGGAGAGAATTCAATGGGGCTTTGCCTGCATGTTTTTGGGCCCGAGATCGAAGACGATGATCCGGAGGAGTTCGCAGAGTGCGACGTGGGGCACTACAGTGATTTTAGCTGCTTTCGAGACATAATTGCCCGACACTTAGACGCTGGTCGATTCCCCACTTTGATGGATCATTCTGACTGTGACGGTGAGTGGACGCTCGCTGAGATTCCGCTGCTTGAGAGAGAGCTAAGAGAGATCGGTGCTGCATTCCAAAAGCTGCCACCAGAAGAGATTCAGGGTGCGTTTGAACATACGATTGATGATCGCATCGGAGCGAAGTCGCTCTATGACTGTTTTCACAATGTCTGTGGCGAGAACTTGTTCGATGCGATTTTGGAGTTGTGTGAAGTTGCTCGGCAACTGCAAAGACCGATCACATTTATGTAGTGGAATCACAAAGTTGGGAAATGTTCCGATGAACGAAGACGATCAGATTCCCATCATGAATCGAACCATTCCACGCAAAGACGCAATGACGCCAGCACACCAGGAAACTCACATGCCTCAACCCTTGGCGCTGATTTCCTCTTCTCCGTGCCTCCGTGCCTCCGTGGTGAATCTCCCCTCACTCCCAAAGCCAAACATCACGAGTCTTCTCGTCGCGAAGGGACAGGCAGGATTGCCTGTCCTACTTCTCGCCAGCCTGTTTGTCTTCCTGATTGCTTCACTCGCACAAGCCGAAGACAAGGCAGCTCCTCTCAGTGGGGCGCAGCTCAACACGGCTTACCGAGCCGACATCCAGCCGCTGCTCAGGCAGTTCTGTTTCGAGTGCCACTCCGGCGACACACTGGAAGCCGAAATCGATCTGGCAACTTTTGCGAGCTTGGGCGACGTCCAGCGGCACCCGAAGGTCTGGATGAAAGTCAGCGAGATGCTCCTCACCGAGCAAATGCCGCCCAAAGACTCGAAGATGCCAACCTCGGCAGAACGGGCCAAACTCTATGACTGGGTCCACTCGGTGTTGATGATCGAGGCAGCTGCGCACGCGGGCGATCCCGGTCCGGTGGTGCTGCGGCATCTCAGCAATGTGGAGTACACGTATACCCTTCGCGATCTCACCGGAGTGTCCACGTTCGATCCCGCGAAAGAGTTCCCGGTCGACAGTGCCTCGGGTGAGGGTTTTACGAACGTCGGCAACTCGTTGGCGATGTCTCCCGCCATGCTGACGAAGTATCTCGACGCCGCCAAAGAGGTCTCCTCGCATGCAGTGCTGTTGCCGCACGGGATGAAGTTCTCCCCCAGCAATACCCGTCGCGACTGGACCAACGAATACCTCGCTGAAATCCGCAACCTGTACCACCGCTACACCGGCCACGGAGGGGGATCAGTTATCAATTTGCAAGAGATTCAGGTCGACACCAACTCCGGCGGTCGACTGCCCGTCGAACGTTACCTGCTGGCGACAATTGAAGAGCGCGATGCTCTGACTCAAAACCAGAAGACCATCGAGGCGGTCGCGAATGAACGCAGCTTGAGCCCCAAATACCTTGCCACAATCTGGGCCATGCTTCACAGCAGCGATCAGACATCGTTGCTCCTGACACCTCTGCGGACGAAGTGGAAAACCGCCCAGCCCGGTGATCTGCCCCAGCTGATGGAACTGGTCACTCCGTGGCAAAACTCGCTGTTTAAGTACAACTCGGTCGGCCAGATTGGACTCCATCCAGACGTGAAGTCCTGGCTGGTCCCCGTCAGCCCGATCGTCGCCCGGCAAGACTTCCGTGTGAAGGTGCCTTCCGACGCCACGGACGTGGTGATCTCACTCCAGAGCGATGATGCCGGAGACGGGAATGCAAGCGATGACGTGCTGTGGGAGCGTCCACGCTTCGTCGCGCTAGGTCGGCCCGATCTGCTCCTGAAAGACGTGGGCCGCGTGGCCGATGAGCTGGCCATCAGCCGTGATCGTCATTTCGCTCAAGCCGCCAAGTGCCTCGCAGCTGCGGCAGAGGTGGAGCAGACATTCTTGTCTGCTGATTCCGAGACTGTGCCGTCCTCAGAAGCAGACAGGAATGTCAGCCCCACCGTGCAGTCCCTGGCGCAGAAACATGGCGTCGATACAGATTCACTCGCTGCGTGGCTGGAGTATCTGGGCATCGGCACGGGCGGACCGGCGACTCTCGGCACGTCACTCACCCGCAAACAAGAGCGGGCCGAAGCGTATGATTTTATCAAGGGTTGGGTCGGCGATGACGCTCTTAGCATTGTGGCGAACTCGTCCGACCAGCATGTCCGCATTCCCGGCAACATGCTGCCGCACAGTGTGGCAGTGCATCCGGCACCGACCCTCGCAGTTGCAGTCGGTTGGCGAAGTCCGGTGGCAGCAGCAATGAAGATCAGCGGCACCGTCCAGCACGCCCATCCCGAATGCGGGAACGGGACTGGCTGGTCACTGGAACTGCGACGCGGGAATACCCGGCAGCGGCTGGCCTCGGGCAACAGCCAAGGGGCCGCTGTCTTGCCGGTCGGTCCACTGGAGTCTGTGGCTGTTCGCGTCGGTGATGTGATCGCCCTGGTCATCAGTCCCAAAGACAACAATCACTCATGCGACCTGACCGCAATTGATCTCACACTGAACGATGGCACTCATGAATGGAACTTGGGGAAGGAGATCTCGCCGGACATTCTCGCGGGAAATCCCCATGCCGATTCGCAGGGCCATGCCGATGTCTGGCACTTCTATTCTGAACCCGCCAATGGAGGAACAGGGCATGTCATCCCCGAAGGTTCCCTGCTCGCTAAATGGCAAGCCACGAGTGATCCCGCCGAGAAGCTCAGCTTGGCCGCCGAAGTCCAGCGTGTCCTGCAAGGTGATCCCGCCGCACTGCCCAAGGACTCTCCAGAGGCCGCGCTCTCGCAGCAACTGCGTTCAATCTCCGGCCCATTCATGTCGGCGGTGTTCAGTGCCGTCGCCAGCCGTCCGGTCGAACCTGGCGCGACCAACGAATCGAAATGGGGACTGCCTTCGGCCCGCTTTGGCAAGTGCCCGGATGGCCGTGCGACCGAACCAGCGAGCCTGTGCGTGCATGCACCTGACACACTGGAGATTCGGATTCCGGCGGAACTGGTGGCCGGGTCCGAGTTCGTCGTCACGGGACTGCTGCAACCCGAGAGCGGACGTGATGGCTCGGTGAGACTCGCGGTTCAGGTCGGTACCGCCACAGCCCCACCATCGATCGCCTCGCCAGTCATCGCCAACGAGGGCAGCGCCGCCCGCCAACGTATCGAGACCGCTTTCGACGAATTCCGCAGCCTCTTCCCGCCCACACTCTGCTACACCCAGATCGTCCCCGTCGACGAAGTGGTGACGCTGACTCTGTACTATCGCGAAGACGATCAGCTGCGGCGGCTGATGCTCACTCCCGAGCAATCCGCACATCTCGACCAGATGTGGGACGAGCTGTTCTATGTTTCATACGAACCGGTGGAACTCGTCACTGCGATTACCCAGCTGTACCAGTTCGCGACGCAGGACCGCCCCGACATGCTCCCGTTAATCGGCGCTCAACAGAAGCCGGTGCAAGACCGTGCGGATGCCTTCAAGAAGCGGCTGATCGAGAACGAACCGCAACAATTGAATGCAGTGATTCAGTTCGCGGAGAAGGCCTATCGCCGCCCGCTCACCTCCGCTGAGGGAACCCAACTGCGCGGTCTTTACGCCAAATTGCGGCAGGAAGAACTGCCCCACGACGAGGCGCTCCGATTGACTCTCGCCCGCGTCCTCGTGGCCCCGGCGTTCCTCTACAAACTGGAGAAGCCGGGTCCGGGAGCAACTGCTGCACCCGTCTCCGACTACGAACTCGCTAACCGGCTTAGTTACTTCCTCTGGTCCTCCGCGCCGGATCAGGAACTGCTGTCGCTGGCCGCAGCTGGAAAGCTGCACGATCCCGATATGCTGGCTGCTCAAGCGAAGCGGATGTTGCAGGACGCCAAGGCGCGCCGACTCGCGACGGAGTTCGGGGCGCACTGGTTACACATCCATGATTTCGACCACCTCGACGAGAAGAGTGAACGCCACTTCCCGACCTTCGCCGGTTTGCGAGGCGCGATGTACGAGGAGTCGCTGCTGCTGCTGACCGACTTGTTCCAGAATGACCGGTCGCTCCTGTCGCTAGTCGATGGCGATGCGACCTTCCTCAACGAGGAACTGGCCCAGCACTACGGCATCCCCGGTGTCGTCGGCCCCGAGTGGCGACGTGTCGAAGGCGTCCGCCAATACGCGCGCGGCAGCATTCTGTCGCTGGCGACCACGATGTCCAAGCAGTCGGGAGCCTCTCGCACCAGCCCGATTCTGCGAGGCACTTGGCTCAGCGAAGTGATGCTCGGCGAGAAACTCCCCAAGCCGCCGAAGAATGTCCTACCACTGGCGGAAACGGTGCCCGACGGTCTGACCGAACGCCAGCTGACGCAGTTGCACAGTAGTGAACCCTCGTGCGCGAAGTGTCACGTTCGCATCGACCCGTTCGGCTTCGCGCTCGAAGGCTTCGACGCGATTGGACGCCTGCGGACAACAGACGCCGCAGGCCTGCCGATCAACACCAAGACAGTGTTGTTCGACGGGACGAAGGTCGATGGTCTCAACGACATGAAGGTTTATCTCGCCCGGACCCGTCGCTCTGCCTTCGTCCGTCAGTTCACGAAGAAGCTGCTCGGATACTCGCTCGGCCGAGCCACGCTCCTCTCCGACGAGCCCCTACTCACCGACATCCAAACCCAGCTGGGCCAGAACGACTACCACGTCGGCATCGTCATCGAAGCCATCGTCCGCAGTCCGCAATTCCGCGAGATTCGCGGGCAGGACGTGGCGAGTGAGGAGTGAACACTCGCAATTGGAATCACTTTAGGAGATCACTCATATCCATTCCAAAGATCGTTCGTCGAGCGTTGTGGATATGCGCCTGTATTGTGATTCTGTTGCCGATGATGGTGGTCTGCCGACACGTGAATTTGAAGACCGTGGTCTCGACGATCGAACAAAATGGCGGCGCGATCTCTGATGATGAGGCGATCTACTTCTGGGGACCTTCGTCCGTGACATTCAATCTCCCAGGGAACCGAGTTATTCCTGCGGATGTCAACGCGAAGCAGATTTGCCAGGCGCTGTCTGATTTCCATCACTTGGATCGGATCGACTTTACCGGAACCCCGCTGAGCGATCCGTTCTTTGTCGAATTGTCTCAGCGATGCCGAATCCCGATGATTCAACTCCGGCACACACGGTGTGGAGATCAAGGAGTCCAAGCGCTCGCGAACAACGGAGCCACAAAGGAGTTGTCTTTGGAAGGCTTGCTCCTGTCGGATGAGACGCTTTCACTGCTTGATCGGAAAGGGATTCGATACACAAAATAAGAAGGATTTGGGGAGCCCCTGCGAGGTGGATCGGATATCATTTAGCTCACGATGGACGATCATGACACAGCGGACGAGAGGTAAGTGATGAACGACGTGATCACATCCAGTTCGACACCCATGTCTCCCCCGTTTGTTGTGGAGTTCATGGACCGGGATATGGTCGAAATGCTTAGCTCGAAGACCACGACTGAGAAAATCGCGATGGTGGGGGCTGCCCACCGGACAGTGAAGCTTTTGATGGCATGCGGGATCCGGGGAACTCATCCGGATTGGTCGGATGAGCAAAT
Organism: Planctomycetota bacterium; assembly: GCA_043777375.1. Lineage (GTDB taxonomy): Bacteria > Planctomycetota > Planctomycetia > Planctomycetales > Planctomycetaceae > TH-plancto1. The sequence continues at coordinate 16,325 of JAYWHX010000005.1, forward strand.
CCAAGCTGAGGTGACCCGGAGGATATTCAGTGGAACAACCTGACGTTCTGCGATACGCAGTCGGAGTCCTCGAACAGCTTGAAATCCCATATCTCGTGGTGGGTTCCTTTGCGACCTCCATTTGGGGGGAACCTCGCATGACGTTGGATATCGACATTGTGATCGATCTTCTTCCGAACCAGATCGAATCACTTTGTCGGGCTTTCCCCCCTCCTGATTTCTATGTCAGCGAGACTGCGGTCCGTGAAGCCTTGAGTCGACGGAGGCAGTTTAACGTTTTGTATCCCACCACAGCGGTGAAGATCGACTTCATGATTCCTAGGCTCGACGACTGGGGTCGCATACAGATGACTCGCGGTCGAACTCGCCTCTATGATGGCGACATCAACCTGCAAGTGTGCAGCCCTGAAGATGTCATCATTTCAAAGATGCGGTACTACAAGGAAGGCAAATCCCCGAAGCACTTGCGAGACATCGCGGGGGTTCTCAATCTCCAGAAGGGATCACTCGACCGCGATTACATCCAGAAATGGGCCGATTCGTCAGATTTGAAAGAGATCTGGCAGCAGATACTGCTGGAAGAGAAAATCAAGTGCGACTGAATGCTCCCGCCCCAAATCTATTCACAGGACACCTCCCCATGCCCCAGCACTTCTCCCGTCGCACGTTCCTTCGCGGTCTCGGCGTCTCGATGGCGCTCCCGTGGATGGAGTCGATTCCGGTCTGGGGAGATGAGATCACCTCCACGGCTCAGTCGTCGAGCGAGGCTCCCGTCCGGATGGCGGTCCTCTTCTCCGGCAACGGCTACCACAGTAAAGAGTGGTGGGCCAAGGGCGAGGGGCAGGGCATGGAGTTGGGGCAAGTGCTCGCTCCGCTGCATGACCTCCGCGAGAAGCTGCTCTTTGTTCAGGGGCTGTACAACGCCGAAGCGACCAAGGGGAACATTCACAGTTCCCAGACCGGCAACCTGCTGTCGGGGGCTCCGCTGGCTTCAGGCGGCGACATCAGGTCGGGGACCAGCGTCGATCAGCTGCTGGCTCAGACCTACGGTCGTTCGACGAAGGTGCAAAGCCTGGTCCTCGGATGCGAGGCGGCGAACCCCTCGGTCCACAAGAACTACTCGATGCTGTATAGCTCGCACATCTCGTGGAGCTCCCCGACGACACCGACGCCACTTGAACTGTATCCCGCATTGGCATTTGACCGGCTATTCAAAGACGAAGCCCAGAAGGGCGACAAGAGCGTGCTGGATGCGGTCCTGGAAGATGCGACCGATATCCGCCGGCAGATCAGCTACAGCGATCAGCGGAAGCTCGACGAGTACCTCGACTCGGTTCGTGATGTCGAACAGCGGATCGAACATGCCGGGCAGAAGGGCGAGCTGCAAGGGTGGCGTCCGACCCTCGACACGCCGAACATTCCGCGCCCCGCAGATGGCATCCCGCAGAACATCGCCGACCATATGCGGCTGATGTGCGACATTTTGGTGCTCGGGTTCCAGACGGATACGACCCGTATCAGCACGCTGAAGCTGAACAACGACCACTCGTCACTGCGGTTCCCGCACCTGGGGGTCGACTACATGATCCACCATCTGCTGTCCCACTCCGACACCGCCGACTGGCTGAAGGTCAACCAGTTCTTCACCGAGCAGCTAGGCTACATCGCGAGGAAGCTCGACGCGATTCAGGAAGGCGACCGCACCCTGCTGGATAACTCGATGCTGATGATGTGTTCCAGCATGATGACTGGCGGGCACAACAACGATCAGCTGCCGGTCGTGATGGTTGGCGGTGGGGGTGGCCGGATTCAGGGCGGTCGAGTGCTCGATTATCGCAACCAGCCGAACAAGCAGATGTGCCGGTTGTATCTATCGATGATGGACAAGATGAATGTCCGTCCGAAGACGTTTGGCGATGCGACGGAAGCCCTGAACGAGGTGTGAGTCCCCCAGACGAAAATCGTCTCCTCACCACACCAGTTGGTTCTGTGGATTAGAATCTGGTCCGAAACAACTTCCCGAAAGTCCTGACGAAGGATCACCGCAGAGGACGCTGAGGACCGCAGAGGTCCGAGTGATCTCTGGGATTCTCCTCTGCGAACCTCTGCGTCCTCTGCGGTGAATTTGGGGAACTTGTATCGAGCCGGTTCCTGAGCCAGCTGCGCCAGCAAGGGCCGCGTCACCATACACCCCGTTCCCCTGACTGGCGCTGCAGTCCGGATCGTTCACTCGCACATCGCTGCTGGACTACGGCTTCGGACCATTCACGACCCGCGTAAAAACGACCGTGTCATACTCCATCTGTTTATCGGGCTCCCACCAAGTCACGGTAAAAGTCTCAGCACCGACCGCCGAGAGCCGCCCGTTCGATCCCTCATAATCCATCACAATTCCTGAGACGCCCTGCATCGCATTCCGCACTCGCCAGCGTGCCAGAATCCAGAGAACCCGGAGCCGCTTCGCCGTCGGGTGAATTGGATTGAGCAGGAGCCGGCCATCTCGAATCGACCAGTTCATGACTCCCTTCATCTCTTCAGTATTCGCAGCTCTCCCGGGTGCCGCAACCCAGTGATACAAGTTGTGATAATGCAAGCTTCGGTCGCTTCGCAGCTGCCAAGTCCGCGTGCAGGTCGAGCCATCTTCGTATAACTCGGTCGTCGTCCATTGCCCCACGAACTGCTGTTCGAGTGTACTGAGTCGATTCCCCCGCCACGCAGTCAGCCCGCCCAAAGCCGCCAGCAGCAACAGCGCACACAGCCACCAAATACGTCGGCCTCCTTGGGTTACCGTAGGTGTCGTCACGGGATGCTCTCCTCAGTGACCACCTGACGGCTCCAGACCTGTGTGGGAGTGTCAGCCTGCTTCCATGGATCCCACCACGTCACGGTCAACGACCGTTCCTCAATAGACTCGACCCGCGCTTGCTCCAATTCACCGTCGATGATCCCCGTCTTCTTCCCGGTCAAGCAACTCCGAATGTTATGAAAGACATACATGCCCATCAGGTTCAATCGCTTCAAGGCCGGACGCTCTGGATCGATAATGAGCTGCCCTTTCCGCACTCGCCAAGTCCCTTCGGTGCTTTGGTCGTCATGCCGGGCCGGTCTTCCCAGGCGGGCCGCCCATTGATTCGAGTTGTGGAGATGACAAGTGTGGTCTGGGCGGAACAGCCAATCCTGAGCAAAGGTTGAGCCATCTGTTTCCACTCCAGACCGCGTCCACGCGCCCACGAGTTGACGTTCCATTTCATTGAGCCGAGTCGACTGCCACCAGAGACCGCAGCCGATGCCAGCGAACAGTAACAGGGCTAGCACTCTCCAGCGGCGTGCCATTTTCATCAGGTGTGGAATCACCAAGGCTTCACCGTGAAGAAGGAGCAGGTGCTTCATGTGAATCGTCGACAGCTGGCATTGTCATCGACCCCTCACGGGTCATGATCACCGTCAGCCCATCGACGTGGGTCAGCGAGTTCACCCAGGTAATCTGGAATGAGTCGTCGTTGATCCAGGTGACACGGCCATCGGAACCGTCATTTTGCATGTCACGCCACCCGGTGAATCCCCGATCGACCAAGCATTGGATTTGCTCTGAGACCCAATAGCGGATTCGCCCTGAGAATCTTCCGTCTGCAACACTCCAGACACGCGAATAGGGATCGGCAGCACTCAAGATCGGATCGTTAAACAGCGATCGGTTGCTCTGAAATACAATCCATGTGGCCCGGGGCCCAAACGCCGTCGGCGTCATGTAATTCCACCGACCCACCATCCGCTGTTCCTCCGGGTTCAGCTGAGCGGAGATTTGCCAGCAAACGACCACACCGATTGTGACCAGCAACATGAGCGCGCACAGCCACTGAGACCGGCGGCGGCCTGTGAGTGCAGTAGGCATTGGGGCGGCGGACTGAGACATCGCGTTCCAGAGCAGTTTTCAGAAAAGGCAAACAGGAAAAGGCAGACAGGAATGTCTGCCCCACTGGACAGTGGCACAGACATTCCTGTCTGTGTCGACTAAAGGTGGATTCTGAACATGTTCCAAGGAGTTGCGGGGAAGTTCAATACCCTGGCCAGTCTACGCCGTACGACTGGACTCACGCGAACACAAAAACTCAATCCAACCACTGTTGTTTGATCTTCGCCAGTGGTCGACTTGCGTCCCCCACCGATTCTCTGCAAGATGCGATGACGGTGCGTTTGTTCACATTTCCCACATCACGTCCGAACGGGCCTGCTCGATGCTTGCGAAGTTGTTCACGTACTCACTGTTTGGGATCGATGCCAGATCGGTCGAGGTCGAGGTCGATATCTCCCCGGCCTCGCTCCCCAAAACCACGCTCGTCGGGCTCGCAGAAGCAGCTGTGAAGGAAAGCATCCCGCGTATCGAGCGAGCCCTCGTCAACAGCGGCTATCATCGGCCCATCGACCGCATCGTCATCAATCTCTCCCCAGCTGACCTGCCGAAGGAAGCCCCGTCGTCCGACCTGCCGATCGCCATCGGGATGCTGGCAGCCAGTGGGCAGGTGAGTACAGAACGTTTCGCCGAATACTCGGTGGTCGGCGAGTTGGCCCTCGATGGCAATGTGCGCCCGATCAAGGGGGCGCTGTCGATGGCACTTCAAGCTCGCAACGAGGGCCGCAAAGGGTTGCTGGTCCCCGCTGAGAACGCGCGCGAGGCCGCTGTCGTCGAGGAGCTGGATGTCATCCCCGTCGGCAGCTTGGCCGAGGCAATCGGCTTCTTCAGCGGCGAACTGCCGATTGCCCCGACCGTGTTTCGCTGGGAAGACGCCCTCCGCGAATACGGCAACTACTCCGTCGACTACGCTGACGTGAAGGGCCAGGAGTCTGCCAAACGCGCGGTCACCGTGGCAGCTGCGGGTCGACATCACCTGTTGATGATCGGATCACCGGGGACGGGCAAGACATTGCTTGCACAGCGGTTGGGCACCGTGCTGCCGAATCTCTCGCCCGAAGAGAGCCTGGAGTCGACCCGCATTTGGAGTGCCGTCGGACGCTTGCCCGCCTCGCAGCCGCTGTTACTGACGCGGCCGTTTCGCTCGCCGCATCATACAATCAGCGAGGCGGGTCTGGTCGGCGGAGGAAGCACTCCGCAACCGGGCGAGATTAGTTTGGCACACAACGGGGTGTTGTTCCTCGATGAACTCCCCGAGTTCAATCGCCGCACGTTAGAGGTCATGCGGCAACCTCTGGAGGATCGCTGCGTGACGATCTCGCGGGCCATTGGCAGTGTGACATTCCCGGCCAGCTTAATGCTTGTCGCTGCCATGAACCCCTGCCCGTGCGGCTTTCGCGGCGACCCCAAGCGGAACTGCAACTGCTCACCGATGCAGGTCGAGCGGTACTTGTCGCGAATCAGTGGACCACTGCTCGACCGCATCGACATCCATGTCGAAGTGCCGCCGGTTCCGTTCCGCGAGCTCTCCAATGACAAGGTTGGCACCAATAGCGACTCCATGCGAGACAGCGTGATCGGCGCCCGCGAACGGCAGAAGGAGCGGTTCCGCGAAACCCCCGGTGCCCTCAACGGCACGATGTCGCCGCGTCAGATTCGCACCGTTTGCAAGCTCGGGTCCGATGCCGAGTCACTGCTTAAGGCTGCGATGGAAGAGATGGGGCTTACTGCCCGCGCGCACGATAAAATCCTGCGAGTGAGCCGCACGATCGCCGACCTCGAGGGCAGCGAGGATATCTCTGCGATACATCTCAGTGAGGCGATCGGCTACCGCACGCTCGACCGCGTCTACTGGGCCGGTTAAATACAATTCAATCGCGGTTCTCGATGACTTCTGTTCGCTCAGCGACTCCATCCTCAGGAGGTCCATATCTCAAGTTCACCCTCACATTGCTCAAACAAGCTGCTGCTTCCAGTAAAGGACGAACAGCTGAGAACAATTTCTCTGCGTCGGGGCCATACATATAAAACGAACCATCGCTCAGATCGGATGCGATTTCGTTGCCATCAAATTCACCGACCCTCAATTCCGCAATCTTATCCGTAAGTAAGTCTTCCAACTCGTAGAGTGCTTCAAGGTCTTCTCCGTGATAAGAAAAATGTGCAATCACGGCATGATCTTCCATGATGACCTCTGTTTCTTTGTGTCTCGACTACAGCGACTTCAATCCACCCAAAACCGCCTGCTCATTGGCCAGGATTTCGGCGAGGAACAGGTGATGCGCGGTTTCGGCATCCTCTTCGCTGCATTCGACAGTCGCCAGTTCGACGACTTTCGTCTGATTCGTGACGAGGTACTTCTTCAGGAAATCTGCTGACACGTAGTGCAGGCTCGTGAAGTCGACGGGGTACATCTCGTTCTCGACTGTCTCGCCTTCGTCATCGAGCCAGTGAACCAGCTTACGGACCGATTCCTGCTGTTGCTTCGCCAGCTTCAGCAGCGGTTCCCGCAAATCCTTCGTCATCGACGACCACGGATACGCCTCAGCTGTGTATTGAAGCAGGCTCCGCTGGGTGGCGAAGAGGAGTTCGTTCACTTGCGAGGGGGTGACAGCGGACATGGCAGATCAGTCAGCAAGAACGAAACGGGGCGAAGCAGAACGATTCGGGAGAGCCCGAGCTTACTTGAACAGTGAACTGGCGACGAACTGAGCTGTACGGCTCAGGTCATCCTGAAGCGGGCTGGCTCCCAGGATCAGAATAGGCAGAGTGACCAGAGCGACATACCAGCCGACCAAGGCAGGAGCTTCGACCGGAGGCCGATCCGCTGGCGGAGGATCGATGAAGATCGTCTTCAGCACCTTCAAGTAGTAATACAGACTAAAGGCGGTGTTGAGACCACCGATGGCGACGAACAGCCACATCATCCAGTGGACATGCCCCGCTTTGAAGGCGGGCAGGAAGATCAGCACCTTGGCGAAGAAGCCTCCGAAAGGTGGCATCCCAACCAGGCTGAAGAAGCTGCAAGCGAGGCACACGCACAGCACCTTGATCGCCGGTCCACCCGAGATCAGGCCCTTGTACGCCGAGATTTCTTCGCTGAACGTTTCGTTCCGGACGAGAGCCACGACCGCAAAGGCCGTCAGATTCATGAACAGATAGACCGCCAGGTAGTAGGTCAAACCCTCGACACAGTGGACCGCTTCCTCAGCTGCGTTGAGCTTCGAATCACCCGGAGCATTGAGGGTCACGAGCAACGCGGAGACTGCCAGCAACATATACCCCGCATGGGCGATTGTTGAGTACGCCAAGAGCCGCTTCATGTTCGTTTGCGTATAAGCTGCCAAGTTCCCGAAGGTCATGCTGATGACCGCCATCACGCCCAGCCCCAGCCCAATGAACTGCGACAGGCTTTGAAGCACCGGTAGCTGACCATCGAAGCCCAAGACAAACCGCACCATCAACGCGAACGCAGCTGCCTTGGAACCGACGGACAGGAAACCGCCGACTTCGGCGCTGGCCCCCTCGAACGCATCCGGGGCCCAGAAGTGGAACGGCACGAGCGAGAGCTTAAACGCCAACCCGACCAGCACCATGATGATCCCGAGGACCAGTGTGATCGACTCACCACTGGCCAGTGAGAAAGTCTTCGTTCCCATCAAGAAGGCGAAGCGATCACCCATCTCGGGGATACTGCCCGAACCCAACAAGCCCGAGATCAAGCTGATCCCGTAGAGCATGACGCCAGCAGTTCCAGCTCCATACACGACGTACTTGAGAGCGGCCTCGCTCGACAGCTTGCGCCCCTTCAGGAAGCCGACCATCACGTAGCTGGGCACCGACATCATCTCGACAGCCACGAAGAGCATCAGCAAGTTGTTGGTCCCGACAGCCAGCATCATTCCCAGGGCTGAACCGCACATCAATACATAGAAGTCTGGTCCATCTTCGTTGTCCGGAATCCCTGTCAGCACGGTCAGCGTAATGACAAGCACGAGGAACAGCAGCAACCCCAGCCGGAAAAACGTGCCGAAGTGATCATGCATCAACAGGCCGGAAAAATACGGCCCAATCGTCCCGACCCCGTCACCGCTCAGCTGGAGCACCTCGTAGAGCGTGCGAACGATTTGGGTATACGCATCGGGCCCGGTCTTCAGGTACATGAACTGGGCGAACACCGCCATGAACGCGACCAGTGAGCCGATAATTGCGGTCCAGCACGGCGGAACCTTCTTGTCACACCCCAAGACGCGCGACAGCAACAGCAGCACGATGGTCGCGCTGAGGATGAGCTCCGGGACGAAAATCTCCACCGAGCGGGGGAGTTCCTTCAGGAGGTCATGGATCAGTGTATTCGCACTCATGGGTTTGCAGGTTCCGAATCAACAACCGAACCAATCACGACCACACAGGGTCAACAGCCACACACGAAGGTCACTCCCGTGAGTCTCACTTCACCAACGAAACCTGCGGGGCAGGCACCGCCACCGGCTGTGGTCCGCCCGAATTGCTGTATCCGGCACTCAGAGACTTGGTCAGTGCCTCGGTGGTGGGGTTCATCACATCCAGCATGATCGAAGGCATGATGCCGAAGACGATTGCCAAGGCCAGCAGAGTCACCGCGACACTGCTCTCCCGAGGATTCATGTCACACAAGTCTTCGCCGTGCGGACCCTTGTACTCGGGGCCAAAGAAGACTCGCTGAATCGTCCACAGGATGTAGCCTGCCGTCAGGATCACACCCGAAGCAGCGAGGATCGCCAGCACCGGGCTGAAGCTCCACATGCTGAGCACCACGAAAGCTTCGCCGATGAAACCACACAGGCCGGGAAGCCCCAGACCTGCGAAGAAGATCCCAACAGCTACCCCACTGAACCATGGCATGATCTGCATCAGGCCACCGAACTTGTTGAGATCACGATGATGGACACGGTCGTAAATCACACCGACCATGAAGAACATCCCGGCGGATGAAATGCCGTGGGCGAGCATCTGGTACATCGCTCCCTGCATTCCCATGAGCCAGTGATCCGAACGAATCGTCTGGCCCGACTCATTAATCTTCCACACTGCCAAGCCAATCAGCACGTAGCCCATGTGACTGACCGAGCTGTAGGCGACCATGCGTTTGAAGTCGGTCTGTGCCATTGCGGCGAAGGCACCGTACAGAATGCTGAAGACGCCCAGAGCGACCAAGAACCACGAGGCATACTGAGTGGCCCACGGGCACAGCGGCATCGCAATACGAATGATCCCGTACCCTCCCATCTTGAGCAGCACCCCCGCCAGAATCATTGAGATCGGTGTCGGGGCTTCAACGTGAGCATCAGGCAACCAGGTGTGAAATGGGAACGCAGGCAACTTGATCGCGAACCCAATGAACAGCAGGATAAACGCCACCAGCTGCATGCTTTGCGTGAAGCCGCCTTGACGAGCAATGTCGGTCAGCTGGATGAGGTTGAAGACACCCTTGCCACCCGTGACCTGGCTACTGTCGTAGTAGAACATCAGCATGGCGATCAGCATCAGTACTGAGCCAGCGAGCGTGTAGAGGAAGAACTTCATGGCTGCGTATTCGCGGCGAGGTCCGCCCCAGACCCCGATCAAGAAGTACATTGGTAGCAGCATCACTTCCCAAAAGACGTAGAACAAAAAGAAGTCGAGGGACAGAAAGACACCCAGCATGCCTGTTTCCAGCATCAGGAACAGAATCAAGTAGCCCCGAATCTTGTCCTTGATGCTCCACGAGGCGACAGCGGCCAGCATGGTGACCAGGCTGGTGAGTAACACCAGTGGCAAGCTGATGCCGTCGACGCCGAGTCGGTAAGCGATGTTCCACGTGGGGATCCATTCGCAGACGACCTGCATCTGGTATCCCGCTTCGGCGGAGTCAAACCGCTGCCACATCATCAGCGACAGCAGGAACGTCACGACGGTCCCCACCAGCGTGAAGACGCGCATGCCTTCTTCCGCCTTCTTATCAAACACCATCAACAAGACGGCGAAGATCGTCGGAGTGAAAATCGTCAGTGAGAGGAGGGCTGCGTCGCTCATGGTTTCAATCAATCGATGCGGAGCACCGGGAAGTGGTCAGTGAAGGATCAGGGGATCTCACCGGAGGGCTTTTCAGCTCTTACGACCTCGGAAGGCACGCAAACACCAGCACGAACAATGAGACCACCCCCAGGGCGATGAACATCACGTACTGTCGGAGCCGCCCGGTTTGAATCCCCTTCAGGGATCGCCCGGCGGCGTAGGTCACTTCACCACACACGTTGACCAGACGGTCGACCACACGTTCATCGAACGCTCGATCAATTTGGGCTGTCTTGAGCGTCAGGCGACCAAACAGGTGAATCAACCCGTCGAGGACCCGCTGATCAAACCCCTGGCACCACCGACCCACCACATGGACCGGACGTGTAAACATCACATCGTACAACTCGTCGAATCGCCACTTCTCAATCAGGAAGTCACGGATCACCCAAAACTGACGACCAATCACACCAGCATCCAGGATTCGGCGGCAGTAGAACAGGTAACTGATCAATGAGCCGAGGCCAGCTGCGAACAGCGCGACCCATCCAGCTGTGGCGTGCTTATCGTGAATCTGATGATAGCTCGGCAAAGAGATTCCGAGGTTGCCCCCGTGGTCGAGTCCTTCGCGGACATGGGTAGGTTCACTACTTAGAATCTGACGAGCCAGCCCGCCGTCTTCGCCGCCAAATGCACAGAACCACGCGAAGAATGCCAGAATCACGAGCGGGGCAACCATCGCCAGTGGCGATTCGTGAGCATGCTCGTTGACATGCTGATCCCGGGGAGTCCCGGTGAATGTCATGAACCACATCCGGAACATATAGAACGCGGTGATACCTGCGGTGACCACTGGCACGAAGAACAGCAAGAAGTGCTGCGGATTGAGCGACATGTACGTCAGGGAGGACGCGATGATTGCGTCCTTCGAGTAGAACCCACTGAAGTTGATCGGCAACCCCGGAATTCCATACCCCGAGATCGCGAAGACCCCAATCAGCATCGTGTACGCCGTGATCGGCATCTTGTGACGCAGGCCACCCATCTTCGTCATGTCCTGCTCATGATGACAGCCGTGAATCACGCTGCCCGAGCAGAGGAACATGAGCGATTTGAAGAACGCATGGGTCACCAGGTGGAACAGTCCCGCCATCCAGCCGCCGACGCCCAGAGCCAGCATCATGTAGCCCAGCTGGCTAATCGTCGAGTAAGCCAGCACCCGCTTGATGTCGGTCACGACGATCGCAATCGTGGCACCCACAAACGCTGTGATGCATCCGATGTAAGCAATGGTCAGCAACACTTCCGGAGTGAACATCGGGTAGAACCGCCCGACGAGATACACCCCAGCTGCAACCATCGTGGCGGAGTGGACGAGCGCGGAGACCGGTGTGGGGCCTTCCATCGCATCTGGCAGCCATGTCTGAAGTGGGAACTGGGCGCTCTTGCCGACGCAACCGGCGAAGACACCGAGACCCGCGACGATTAACAGCCAATATGGAATGGTGATCTGCTGGCCGTTGGCGTCCTTCCAGGGGGTGTTTCCACCACTCTGGATGAGCACGACTTTCTCGCGGCCTTCGCCTTCGGTCACCATGTGGCCGTGAGTATCACGGACCATCTGGAACACACCCGGCGTGCCGATTTCATCCGGAGAGGTGTTCGCAAACCGAAACGTCCCGAAGTAGGTCACGATGACCATCAGCCCGATCAGGAACCCAAAGTCCCCGACGCGGTTCATGATGAAGGCTTTGTTGGCGGCGTTGCTGGCCGACTTCCGCTCGACGTAGAACCCGATCAGGAAGAAGCTGCACACGCCGACCAGTTCCCAGAACACAAAGACCTGGAACAAGTTCCCGGCGAGGACCAGCCCCAGCATCGCAAAACAAAACAACGACAGGAATGCGAAGAAGCGGTAGAACCGACCGGGCCGGTGAAAGTGTCGCCCGCCCGACAGGTGGACCTGATGGTCTTCGTAGCTGTCGGTCAGTTCGTCACTCATATACCCGGTGGCGAAGATGTGGATGCAGGTGGCAATCAGCGTCACCATCACAAACATCAGCACGGTCAGGCCGTCGATGTAGTAATCCATCGAGACCACAAGGCTGCCGAAGCGGGCCAGTCGGTAGAACTCACCGGTAAAGGTGGTGCGAAGAGGATCGAAGTCGACGTGATCTGTATGTACATGATTTGCGTGAGTGTGAGCATGCGCCACAGGAGATCCCTCGGTAAGGACCGCTTCCCCGTGGGCACCCGCACCGTGGCCGTGTGCTTCGTCGTGCGCTTGCAGGGAAGCGGCCTGCATCTGTCGGATCTCACTCGTCGCTCCGCGCCACGTGACCATGGCGGACAGACTCAGCAGGAAGCTAGTGGCAATGCACCCCACGGCAATCCAAGCCGCTGTCTTCGACTTCCGGCCGCTCCAATAGCCACCAAAAATCTCAATGACAAACCCGAGCAGCGGCAAAAGCCACGCCGCTCCGAGCAGCCATTTCAGGGTTGTCGCCGTCGCGTTGTATGCTTCCGGAGTCATGAAACCGGTCTTCCCCACGGGGGAGTTGTTGAAATGGGATAGGCTTCCAGCCTGTCAGGTTCAGAAAAGACAGGCTGGAAGCCTATCCCACGGATTTCGCTTTTTACCCTCGCAGGTCGTCCGCTCGGTCCACATCGATCGACAAATGGTTGTTGTAGAAGTTCAGGGCAATCGCCAGGGCCACAGCGGCCTCGGCAGCTGCGAGGACAATCACAAACATGGAGGAAATCTGTCCGTCGAGTCCAAGAGGTGTGAATCTCGCGAGTGCAACGAAATTGATGTTGGCCCCGTTGAGCACGAGTTCCACCCCCATCAGCACACCGATGGCATTTCGCTTCGTCGCCATGCAGACGATGCCGCACACAAAGAGCACAGCTCCCACGAACAGATAGGCATTCAGTCCAACCGGTTCCATCTGTTCCCTTTCACGAGGCACTCAACTCGTCGTCAGAATCAGGCCTTCGGCCCGTTGCTCGGCTCACCCACCACCACCCGCCGCTTGGCCCGGGCGAGGTATGATGCCCCGACTAAAACCACCAGTAGGTGCATCGAAACAATCTCGAACGGCAGGAGATATCCGGGACGATCGACCGGCCTGCCATCACGCAGTGATTCAGTTCGCAACCCGGACAAAGCGGTTCCGATGCGACGGACCGAGCTGCCCTCTCCCTGCTGGTTGTAGCCAGCAGTTTGAACCGAGGCTGATCCAAACTCACCCTCAAGGCGTTTTGAATTACTCTCCCAGTTCACACCGGAAAACGCAGCGACCAACATCGCGAACACCGCCCCACCCACTGCGAGTGAGAGGACGACTTCGGCAGGATTGGTCTTCAAGGTGACATACGGCCCGTTGGCTGTCAGCATCACGCCGAAAATCAGCAGCACCACTGTGCCGCCCACATAGATCAACAATTGTGTGGCACCGACAAAGTCGGCATTCAGCAGGAAGAACAGGCCAGCTGTGGAACTCAGCGCGATGATCAGCCAGAAGGCCATTCGCACGACATTCTGCGACAGCACAACGGCCAGCGCGCCCCCACAAGCGGCGAGAGCAAAGATCGAGAAGACGACAACACTCATGTTAGCGCTCCCCTCGCAAGGTCACTGCACGTGGTGGCTGGGCCACGGACGAGTGCCCAGCTGGCTCGTGAGTGTGTTGACCCGGACCATGACCATGTTCGTGGTGATCTGGCTCAGGTGCAGCGACCGGAACTTCCGCAGTCGGTAGCACTGGAACTCGATTACCGATCGAACTCACCGGAAACATCGTCGGACGTCCCACTGCTGTGAGCCAGACGAGGGGATACATCACCGATCCGATGAAGAGGAAGCAGCTGATCGGGACCAGATACTTCAGGCAAGTCTCCATGACCTGATCGATTCGAAGTCGCGGAAGTGTCCAGCGAATCCAGATCTGTACGCAAACCAGCAGGCCAGATTTTGTGAAGAATACCAACATCCCCAGGACTCGCCCTGGATAGCCGCCGAGAACGGAACTGAGAGCCGAATCTAGCGGAGCGATCCCCGTCCACCAGCCTCCGAGGAAGAGCAGCACACCGAGGCCGCTCACAAAGAACATGCTGGCGTATTCCGCCAGGAAGAAGAACGACCACCGCATGCCGCTGTACTCGGTGTGGAATCCACCGACCAGCTCGCTCTCAGCCTCGGCGAGGTCGAACGGGGCCCGCTTGTTACTGGCCAGGGTCACAACAAAGAACACGAAGAAGGCGAGGAAGGCGAACGGGCTGTGGAAGATCAGCCAGTTCGTAAACCAACCACTCTGCATGTGGCAGATTTCATTCAAATTCATCGAACCACAGATCAGCACAGGGATCACAGCTGTGATGCCGAGCGGAACTTCGTAGCTGACCATCTGGGCGGTCTCGCGCATTCCTCCAAACAACGACCACTTCGAGCCGCTCGAATATCCCGCAAGAACAACGCCCAGCACTTCGAGTGATAGGACCGCCATCCCAATAAACAGTCCACAGTCGAGCGACACAGCCACCCAGCCATCACTGAATGGCATGAATAGAAATGAGGCAAAGGAAGCCACCACGACTAGATACGGAGAAAGCCGAAAGAGCATCTGATCCGCAGCTGCGGGGGCCAAGTCTTCTTTTTGGATTAGCTTGATGCCGTCGGCCAGCGATTGCAGCCAGCCGAATCGGCCTCCACAATGAGTCGGTCCCAGGCGGTCCTGAATACGAGCAGAGACCTTGCGTTCAGCCCAAATAAACGCGAACGCGGGGAGACCGAAAAACGCCGCCAGCAATCCAATATGGAGCGCAGCAGCCACAAAACGCACAGCGTCCGGACTGGATGAGACCCAGCGTGCGAGCCAACCCGCAAGAGAGTCAACAATCGATGTGGCAGCCAGCGGCAGCATCATGCAACAGATTCCGGTGGGTGTGTGGCGCGTGAACGCACCACTGCTCCTGATGGAAATGCAAGTTATGACAGAACGTTAGGGGGCTTTCAAGCGACTGGATTTCGTCTAGGATTCCACACCGATTGACGCCCAAATTCGCTCGGCGGCATTCTCGCCACTGAGAATGGAATCCGGGAGTCCCACCCCTCCCAACGTGTTTCCCGCCAAGGCGATCCACGGACTCTCAGCGAGATACCCGGAGATCCGCGCGACTCGGTCGAGATGACCGACGTGGTACTGCGGCATGGCTCGGTTATATCTGGCGACCACAGCGAACTCTGGTTCGGACCGAACCCCGAAGATTGATCGTAGTTCCGCGAGTGTGGTCTCGATGAGCTGACCGTCCGTCAACTCCATCATCTCAGGTTGGAGAGCCCCACCGATAAAGGTCCGCAAGATTGCCTTATCGGGCGGGGCCCGGTCCGGAAATTTCCGATTGAGAAACGACACAGACAGGATGCGGCGTTTCTCAATCGCAGGAATAACGAGACCGAAGGCGTCCAGCGGATGGTCGATTTGTCGAGCGTCGTGCCCCGTAACAACGATCGCACTCGATGCATATTCAATCTGAGCCAGCTCTGCCGCAGCTGCGGGGATCGCTGACTTCAAGACATGGCTCATCTGGTAGGCGGGAGTCGCGAGAATCACAGCCGAGAAAGATGTCTGGCGATGATCGCCGCTGGCATCTGTCCATTCGAGTTCGCCAGCAGCTTCCCCAAGAGACGCGGCGAAACGTGGGGTGCCATTGGCCGCTGCAGCGGACCGTCTTTGATTCAGCGTAATCCCACTGACAGTGGCCCGCGTATGTACACGAGCGACTTGTCGCACACGTTCGGCCAGTGTGTTCATCAACTGCGACATCCCCAGACGCAGCGAGGCAAACAGTCCGTACCTCGCACCGCTGGCCGCCTTCTCTGCACTCCTCACCACTCCGTCGTCTGCGTGCGATGCCTCGAATAAGCTGCCGTGTCGACGCTCCATCTCTAGAAATCGTGGCAGCGTGGCCAGCAGGCTGAGCTTTTCCGGATCAGCGGTGTAGATCCCGCCCACCATCGGCTGGACGATGCGATCGAGCATCTCCTGCCCGAGCCGCCGCCTGGTGAATGACGCCAGGCTCTCATCCCCTTCTTCAGTCCGGCGTGGAATCAGTGGCTCGCACAGGCATCGGAGCTTCCCTTTCCACGAGAGGATGGGCGTCTTGAGGATCGACCACGCACTCCCCGGCGCGATCAGATTCAGGCCTTCTGGCGTCACAATGGGCTTCCCCCGAGCCAGAATCAGCGACCGACGGTTCTTGTCGTCGGTCCCGATCAGTTCCGAGTCCAGCCCCAGCTTTCGGCACAAAGCCACACCGCCCGGCTTGTTCGTAATAAACGAATCCGCCCCTCGCTCGATCATGGAGTCTCCAATTCGCTCACTCGTCACCAGTCCGCCCAGTCGCGGAGCCGATTCGAACAGCTCAATCTCGATATTCCGAGATCCGCCCGTGAGTTCGCTGAGGTGCAAAGCAGCAGCCATGCCGCTGATGCCGCCGCCAATGATTGCCACACGATGAGGACTTGTTGAGTTCATCTTGCCATTTTGAATTGCTGGCCAACGCCTCACAACCCCACACGAGGGCCGGGTCTCAATCGCGGGAAGTGCGACGATCTGGCCACTTCTCCCTGAGTAACCGGCACGATCCCTCTCCCCCGCAGGGATTGCCTGATGCATCTCCCGTACGCGAACTGGCTCCCAACCGTGGGAGTGCCCCGCCGGGCGGAGTCGCCGACAGAACTCGGTCGCGTTAGACTGCCAAATTCCGATTTTCTTCCAAAGCGGTGATCCGTCCCCGGGGCGAGTCCGTTTCGGTGAGACTGGCAGGCTGCAATCTCCGGCATCTCGATTGGTGCTCAGCAGCCGCTCTTTGAGCAGGTCCGATGGAACAGCAAAAAACCCCTTTCGACCGCGGTCAGCTTCTCAAGATGCTGTTCCTCGGTGCCGTCATGATGATTTGGTTTCCGCTGTCTCAGCGGTTGTTTCCAGAGATGTTTGGGCAGAAGCCAGCGGTCGATGCTCTCGCAGAGGTCGAGGGCGGGGCTGATCAGCCACTTGCAGAAGACGATAAGTCCCCAGCAGCGGTGACAACTCCTGGACCTGTCGTGGCCACTCCTGCTGAAGTCAAACCGGTTCCCGGTGTCGGCCCGTCGCCCGTGGTTCCGGTCGTCGCTCCCGCAGCACAGGCTGCCGCAGATGTCTTGGCCGAAGCCCCGCCAACACAGCACACCCTCGGTGCGATCGAGCGCGGCAAAGGGTTCTTCATGGAGGTCAAGTTGACCTCGAAGGGGGCAGCTGTCGAGTGGGCCAAGTTGAATGATGAACGCTATAGCACCGTCGAGGATCGCAAAGTCCCGCTGCAAGTGTTAGGCAACCGGATCAAGGATGCCGATGGGACCGAGCCGGATTCATTTCAGACGGCCATCGAGGCGATCGATGCGCAGATTCAATCGCAGAGCAAATCCACACGCACAGTTCATTGGGAGTTATTGCCGGGTGCCACCAGCGAAACGGCGACGTTTCGGCTGCGAGCCCCCGATGGCTCCGTCGAAGTCCGCAAGACGTACACCCTGCACAAGGGAGATGAAAAAGATCGCGACGAGGACGAAGTCGGATATCTGCTTGATCTCGACATTGAGATCCAAAACCTGAAGGATGTCGAACTCAAGCAGTCGTACAAGCTACAAGGCCCGGTCGGATTGCCGCTGGAAAACGTGGCGAACACCCGCAACTTCGTCGAACTGAAGGCCGAAACCCACGATGACCCGCTCAATTCGACCGATGTGACGGCGATCACACGCACAGCGAGTGAGATCTTGGGTCAGTTCGATAAAGCGGTTGCCAAAAAGGACCCCAATCTGGTCGACAACTGGCGAGACCCGCTGCATTTTGTCGGGGTCGATGTTCAGTTTTTTATGGCATTGATCAAGCCGAAGACCGATCAGCTGATCGACACGAACAAGGATGGTCGCCCCGATCCGTACTTCGCGACAGTGCGGCCGATGATCTTGACACGCGATAAAGACAAGCCTCAGCGGAGTGATATCAGCGTGATGCTGACCTCCACCCCCTTGGTGATTCCTCCAAAGGGAACAGTCAAGCACTCGTTCGAGATCTTCATTGGTCCAAAGCGAATTTCTCTGGCCCGTCCGCTCGGGGAAGAGTCCGCGCTCAATTTTGGGCGGCTGGCGTTCATCACGAAGACGATGCTGTGGATTCTGCAATTCTTCCGCTATACGTGCCACCTGCCGTACGGGCTGGCCATCATCCTGCTGACCTTCACAGTTCGCATGTGCCTGCTGCCGATCACCAAAAAGCAGGTGTACGACGGCGAGAAGATGAAGCTGATTACGCCGGAACTGGCCAAGCTCAAGGCCAAGTACGCGACCGAGCCAGAGAAGTTCGTCGGCGCGCAGCGTGATCTGATGAAGCGCTACAACCACAACATGTTCGGCGGATGCCTGCCGCTGTTCCTCCAACTGCCGATCTTCATCAGCCTGTACAATGCCTTGTACACAGCGATTGATTTGCGGATGGCGAAATTCCTGTGGATCGAGAATCTGGCCGCACCGGATGCCCTGTTCAGCCTAGGTCGAGAGATCCCGTGGATCGGGTCGACTTTTAACCTGCTGCCACTGATCAACGTGGGTCTGTTCTTGTTTCAGCAGAAACAGATGATGCCACCTGCTCAGAACGAAGAAGAGCAGATGCGGAACAAGATGATGAGCTACATGACCGTGTTCATGGGGTTCATGTTCTACACGGTGCCAGGCGGACTCTGTCTGTACTTCATTGCGTCGAGCTTGCTGGGGATGGCCGAACGGAGCCTGCTGAAGCGGTTCATGCCGCCGATCGTGCTGCAACCGGTTTCGACCACTCCTGAACTGATCGACCCGAATCGCCCCAAGTCGTTTATCGAGAAGCTCCTGGCAGCTGCCGATGCCGCCAAGCAGCAAACAGACGGGCAGGGGACTAACCGTCCGCGCGATGGCCGCTAGAATCTCGGGCTTTTCCGTTGCTCAGTCATTCTGTCGCTGAACATTGCTGCTGATTCACCGCAAGAAGAAATCTCATGTCCCAGCCATCCCGCGACCTGCTCGAAACCTTTGACAATCCATTCCCACAGCGTGACTACATTGTCGACACGGTCTGTCCCGAGTTCACTTCGATGTGTCCCAAAACCGGACAGCCGGACTTCGGAACCCTCACGATTTCCTACATCCCGGATCGTCAGAATTACGAACTCAAGTCCCTGAAACTGTATTTGCAGCAATACCGCAATCATGGAGCTTTTTACGAGAACGTCACCAATACGATTCTCGATGACCTCGTGGCGGTGACCAAGCCGCGCTGGATGAAGATCACAGCTGACTTCACTCCCCGTGGAGGAATTCGCACGACGGTGATTGTCGAGCATCCCCCGCGAGCGAGTCGTTAGGCCGTCAGGAGAAAAGAGTCTCCTCACCACCCCGCTTGTCGGAGTGGGACCGGCGCTGGTGCGCCAAGGCACTGTCGGTCAACAAGTGTCGCCTTGCGCTTCGCGAAAGAGCGTTGTTTTGCGGAGCGAAAGGCGACTATGACAGCGACTTGAGGCACGGAGGCACCAAGGGGGAATTCTTTAGCAGCCTTCGGGGATCTCTGGGGGGATCACACTGAGTGCCCTTGTGTGAGACATTCTGGCTGAAGCCAAAGTCGCAAACTCGCCAGCCGTTCCTTGTCCGGCCAGACTTTATGGCACTGACATGAACGCTCAACGCTGACGAATTTCCCGCCAAGCCCCGAGGGTGGCGGTCACCTCTGCCTAGCCCGCTGCGCCAGCAAGGGCCGCGTGCCAGAAACCTCGATTTGCACAGCAAGCGGGCTTCGCTTGTCGCCTTTCTCACCGAAAAAGAATGCCGTCTCACTGATTGAATCGCGCCCCGGACCAGTCGGTCGACTCATCGCCCAGGAGATAGGCGTCCGGCACGCGGCCCTTGCTGGCGCAGCGGGCTGGACTTGGGGCGTTTTCAAAGGTGCCATAAAATCTGGCCGCACACGTCGTTCCCGAATCGGGGGTTTTCCTTGTGCGATCATGGTCCAATGGTTCAGAATGACCGTTGCGGTTCGCGAAGGTGAGCCGTCCCGCCTGATTCCGCCCACCTGGACCTCGGTTCTCATGCACGCGTATCAAGACTGCGTCCCTGCGATCCGCTGTCAACTCCTGTCGTGCTGAGTTCCCTCCATGATTAATAGCCTCCTCGCGTGGTTTGATGATCGGACCGGTTACCGGAAGATCATGCATGAAGCTCTGTTCGAGAGCATTCCCGGCGGCGCTCGCTGGCGATATGTCTGGGGTAGTACGCTGGTCTTCACCTTCGTGTTACAGATGATCACCGGCGTCCTGTTGTGGACCGCCTACAGCCCCAGCACGAAGACTGCCTGGGAAAGCGTCTACTACATCCAGAACGAGATGACCCTGGGCTGGCTGGTTCGTGGAATCCACCATTTCGCCGCTCAGGCGATGATCATCCTGATGGTGATCCACGTGGTCCAAGTCGTCATAGACGGAGCCTACAAGGCCCCGCGCGAACTGAATTTTTGGCTCGGTCTTGTCCTGATGCAAATCGTGATGGGACTGGGGCTGACCGGGTATCTGCTGCCCTGGGATCAGAAGGGTTACTACGCCACGCAGGTCGCCACCGAGATCATGGGCTCGACTCCGGTGGTGGGCCCCTCGATCCAAAAGATCGCCCAAGGCGGCAGCGAGTATGGCCATCATACGCTCACTCGCTTCTTCGCCATGCACGCAGGTGTCTTGCCCGCACTCCTCGTCGGGTTTCTCGTCCTGCACATCGCCGTCTTCCGCCGACATGGCATCACTCCCGCAGAGCCACGCAAGAAGCCAGATGGCATGTTCTGGCCCGACCAGATTCTAATGGACGGAGTCGCGTGCCTGACCATTCTGGCCGCGCTCATGGGGCTGTCGCTCTACTACCATGGAGCCGAACTCAGCGCCCCGGCGAACCCCGCCGAAGCCTACAACGCCGCTCGTCCCGAGTGGTACTACATGTTCCTGTTCCGCTTCCTCAAGTTCGAGTGGGTCTCCCAACTCGGCGAGATGACGCATCTGGGAGAAGCGTTCGGCGCCATCGTGATTCCCGGAATCCTGATGACTATTCTGGCTGCGATGCCGATCATTGGCCGTAAGCGCGCCGGGCACGTGTTCAACGTGGCATTCCTGTTCATCGTCATGCTCGGTGCCGGCAGCTTGACCGGGTATGCCCTCTACGAAGACTGGTTCCAGGACGACGCCGACAGCCGGGATTTTCGAGCAGCTGTGGATCAGGCGCATCTCGATGGGGCGCGGACAGTGGAACTCGCGCAGTCACCCACCGGGATTCCGGCCGATGGGGCGATTTCGCTCTTGCGGAACGACCCACTGACGCAAGGATCACAGATGTTCAAGACTTACTGCTTGGATTGCCACCAATCGGCGGGCATGATTTCCGCGTCGAAGTCGCAAGGCCCACAACTCGTCGATTTGCTGCATCGCGAGAACGTCAACTTCGGTAGCCGCGACTGGATCAAGTCGGTGTTGTTGGATTTCGAGGGGCACTTCGCCTCTCTGAAGAACATCACCGAGGCCAACGGCATGTCGCCCGAGCGAGCTGCATCGGCAGCTGCGATTTTAAGTGGCTCGATGAAGGACTGGTCGGCGACCAACGCCCCACTGCTGAAAGATCCCGCCAACGCCGCCGACTTCGCAGCGCTGGTCGAGTTTCTGTATGCCCAGGGCGACCGCGCTGACGCCTTGCCAGATGACGATGCGAAGGTCCAGCGGGGCAGCGAGATCTTTGCCAATGGCAAGCTGACACAAGGCGAATTCGATTCCGCCTGCCTGTCATGCCACTCGATGAAATCGCTGGAAGCACCCGAAGCCTCAGCCAATTTTCCAATCCTGACAGGCTACGCCGGGAAAGAGTGGCTGAAGCAGTTCATCTCCGACCCCCAAGCCCACTACGCCGGCGGCGATTCCGGGAACAACGTCATGCCTGGCTTCAAGGACCAGCTCACCGCGAAGGAACTCGACCTGCTGGTCCGTTTCCTGACCGGGGATTACTACCAGAGCGAACTCAAACCGTAGCAGAGTTCGTCAGAATTCTGCCGTCTCAATCCGAATCCCGAAGAGCCAATCCTCTCCTCGGAACTCTGGCGAATTCCTCGATCACCAAAGACCGCCGAATCGGATGACGGTAGACTGAACGAGCTGCCCTCAGTGCTAGGAGTGCGTTTCATGGAGATCGCGACAGCGGATTTGGCTGATGCCCTCTTTCGAGAGAAGGTACTCCGCGCCCGGCAACAGACTCCCAGCGAGAAATGGGCGATCTGTTTCGAACTCCACGAACTCGCGATCGCAACTATGCGGGCCGGGATTGTGGCTCAGTTCCCTGAGCGAGACGACTCCGGGATTGCTGCCGAACTCGACCGCCGACTGCGAATTCGAAGGCAGTTGGAAGAACAGGGGATCTACGTCCCGATTCCTGATGCGGAGCCACCCTGCCCATGAATGGAATGCAGGCCGCTGCCCGCCTTGTCGATGCCTTCGAAGCGGCAACGATTGACTACATGGTTGTGGGGTCGTTGTCGAGCAGTTTTTATGGGATCGCCCGCTCGACGTACGATGCGGATTTTGTCGTGGACGCTTCTGTCGCTGAAATGCAGCGGGCCATCTCGGGACTCGGAAGTGATTTTCGAATGGAATCGCAGCTCTCTTTCGAGATGTTGACGGGAACCACCCGTCGTGTGATTCATCTTCGCGACAGCTCCTTTGTCATTGAACTCTTTCAGTTGAGCCGGGATCCGTTCGACATTGCGAGGTTTCAGCGAAAAGTGCGAAAGCAACTCCCGGTCGTGGCCCGCGTCGTGTTCGTTCCGACGGCAGAAGATGTCATCATCATGAAATTGAAGTGGGGACGTCCTAAAGACTTGGATGATGTTCGCGGTGTAATTGCCGTTCAGTCGAACTGCCTCGATTGGGACTACATCCACCAGTGGACAGCCCAACATGGAACGCAAACCCGATTAGACCAGATTCGTACGGCTCTTCCTCCGTCGGACTAATAACCGTCGTTGAGTCTCCCAAGTGTCCAAGACGCTCATGTGTGCAAGAACCGCACACTCATGTGTGCGGGTTGAGCCCGTCATCGCACGGCAAACAGGGATCGCGGTTCTTCGATCTTCGTTCGAAGACCACGAGAAACCCCGAGATGTGCGACCTCTTCTCAGTCGTAAGACAGCCGTCCACCACGGATTCCCGATCTTTGCGGGAAATCTCATCGACAAACCGAGTTGGCATCAGTCTTGCTTTTAGTAGCTCATGCAGTGGTGGGGAATTCACGCGAACATCAGCGTTGAGTCTCCTCCAGTGGCATGTCGTGGGATGACGCCCCGCTCTGGCAGCGGTGTCGTCACTCGACGTCGAAGGCTCGTTCGTCCTTGGGAGTCTGTTGTGTCGTTTCGTAAAACGATTGGGATCTGGGCACTGGGAGTCAGCTGGTTGGCCAGTGGTTGCGAACGTCCGGTCGACCCGGAGTTCCTGTCCAGCGAACGCGCGGGCAAGCTCACAGCTGAGTTGCAGGCCACGCTCAAAACGGAACTAGTTGACAAGACCGGAACCTATGCCCACCCCAAATTAATTGGGGACGAACTGGGTGTGGACTTGGCGAAAGGCCAAGCGGTCTACCAGCTGCGCTGTGTGCAGTGCCACGGAATCAGCGGCGATGGTGCTGGTCCGGCAGCTGCGTCACTATACCCTCGTCCTCGCGACTACCGACGCGGCGTGTTTAAGTTTACCTCGACTCCGTACGGTGCGCGTCCGCTGGCAAGTGATCTGGTGCGTACCGTTCGAGCGGGGATTCATGGTACCTCCATGCCGTCGTTCAATCTGCTCCCGAAAGAGGAGATTGAAGCGGTCGTCCACTATGTCCTGACTCTGACACGGCGTGGTGAGTACGAGGAAGAGCTGACCGCTCTCGCTGAAAACGAAGAGGCCCTCGAACAAGAGGCGATCCAAGAAGAAGCTTTTCCTCGCGTCATGCAACGCTGGAATACCGCAGAGTCCCAGCAGGTTCAACAGCTGACCCCACAACCGAAATTCACCGCAGAGCATGTCGCGTTGGGGAAGCAGGCTTTCCTCACGGTCGGCTGTGCGAAATGTCACGGTGAAGACGGACGAGGGCAGATGTCCGACAACATTGGTAAGGACCTTTGGGGCCAAACCACGCGAGCGGCGGACCTGACCTCGGGAATGCTGCACGGCGGGCAGCGGCCACTCGACATCTACCGGCGAATCTATTCGGGAATCAACGGTACGCCGATGCCCGGTTTTGCTTCGTCTCTTCAAAGTCAGCCTGACACGATCTGGCATCTGGTCGCGTATGTGAAGTACATCTCGAACCGCCGTCGTGAAGGTGAGTTGCCTCCTCCGGGACCAATCAAGCCCTATGTCCCGGCTGAGGTCACTCTCACTCCGGTCGCCCTGACCGAGTAGGCCGCTTTGCCCGCCTGCGTCGAGCGTTACGGCCCTTCTCGTGTTCCTTCTTATCTCAGTCATTGCTCCCCTCGATGTCGCCCGGAGAGTCTCCAGTGAGTGATCTCAACACACTAAAGCAAGAACTCGCGACCCTCCGCTCCCGCATGGAATCTGTGCAGGACCAGATCGCTGCTGTCGACGGAACACCTGTGTCTTCATTGGCGTGGGCTCCTTCTTCCACGGAGTTCTACACTGCGTATTACGCGACGACCGGATTCATGCTCGGGGCGCTTGGCGCACTGGCCAGCCTGCTCGTGAACGTCGTCTCAGCCCCGGTCGTCGGGAAGAGCCCTCTCGAGCTGATTCGCGTCTATCTCACGTTTCCACTTGGTGAGCGAGCTCTCGCATTGGCCTCCGGCAGCAAGGACATCTACGCCATCCCCGATGGCATGATTCTGTCGATGGGCTGTTGCCTGTACATCGGGACGGGGATGCTGTTGGGGGTTCCGTTCCATGTGGCCCTCATGCGATTTACCAATGGGAAATCGCTCGGAGTCCGGCTCGGATTCGCCACGGTCATGGCTCTGCTGCTGTGGTTCGTGAACTTCTATCTCGTGCTCAGTTGGTTGCAGCCCATGCTGTTCGGAGGGCGCTGGATTACTGATCCAGCTGTGCTTCCTCCCTGGGTGGCTGCTGTCACCCATGTGATCTTTGGCTGGACGATGGCTCTGTTGGCTCCACTGGGCCGATTCGTCCCATACCAGCAACCGACGACTCAAGTATCACACTGATTCTTTGCTGCTCCGTATCGCTTGATCTGCCCCTTGAATGTCCTGAATTCCTGAGCGCCATGAACACTGCCCTCCACACTAATTCATCCGCTGAGATCCCTCGGCATGAGAGCCTGGTCGAAGAGCGGCTGGTCTTCTGGTACTTCGCCGCCGCACTCAGCTACATGCTGATCTCGATGCTCGGCGGCATCCTGATGGGACTCCAACTGCTCAGTTGGAATCCCTTACCTCACTGGGAAGTGTTGTCGCCCGGTCGCTGGCGAATGGTGCATACGAACGCCATTGCATATGGCTTTCTCGCGAATGGATTTCTGGGAATGATGCACTGGGTGGTGCCGCGTGTGTCGTTGCGACCTGTGCTGGATAAGCGTCTGTCGTATTTCATCTTCGCCGCCTGGCAAGTGGTGGTGCTATCGACAGCTGTGGGCCTGCTGCTGGGTGAAGCCCAAGGCATCGAATGGGGCGAGACTCCTGTCTGGATTGATCCGCTGGCCCAGGTCGGTTTGCTGCTGGTAGCGATCAACTTCGGCTACCCGATTATCAAGGTCAAGGGGCCGATGTATGTGACCCTGTGGTATTTCCTCGCTGCTCTCATCTGGACTTTTCTGACCTATGCCATGGGGAACTTTGTCCCACAGTATTGCGTCTCGGGTTCCGCAGCTGGGGCTGTGGGAGGGCTGTTCATTCATGACTTGGTCGGACTGTTCGTGACTCCCCTGGGCTGGGGCATGATGTACTACTTCGTGCCGATTCTGCTGAAGCGTCCGATGTGGAGTCACGGGCTATCGCTGGTGGGGTTTTGGGGCTTGGCATTCTTCTACCCTCTGCAAGGCATCCACCACTTTCTGTACACACCGATTCCGATGTTCCTGCAGTACGGTGCGGTGTTGTCGACCATTGCTCTCGAGTTCGTCGTGCTAACAGTCATCCTCAACTTCATCGGCACCCTCAAGGGGACCGGGATGCTGTGTCTGACCAACTTGCCGCTGCGGTACTTCTACACCGGAATCCTATTCTACTTCCTGACCTGCTTACAGTGTGCCTTACAGGTGACGCTGACGTTCCAGGCTTTGATTCACTTCACCGACTGGGTCGTCGGACATGCCCACATGGTCATGTTCGGAGTGTTCAGCATGTGGCAGCTGGGGATGATGACCTATCTGGTTCCGCGCCTGCTGAAGACCGAATGGTACAAACCCGAATGGTGCGAGTGGCACTACTGGGCATCCGCAGGCGGGCTGAGTGTGATGGCAGGCGACCTGATGCTCGGCGGCCTGTTCCAAGGTTGGTCTTGGGCGGCGCTGCAACCGTGGGATAACTCCATCCAAGTCTCGCTTCCCTTCTGGGCCGTTCGCATCTTCGCCGGGCTGGTCATGTTCTGGGCTCAGTTACTGTTCGTGTGGAACCTGTACAAGACTTGGCAGAAATCGCCACTGAGAACTGGCGTAGAGACAACTTCCGCCATCGTGGCGTCCACGATCTAGGCAATTCGGGGGAACACAAATCTCCTCCTCTTCTCACTCACCTCTGACCCCAGTGCCCCATCATGTTCGAAAGTAAATCTGGTATCCTTCTGGTCGCTGGCGTTGGGTTCTTCGGCCTCGCGTTCCTGTCGAACGCGGTCGTCCCGGCCATGATGTACCGCCACCTGCCCGAGAAGTCGGTCAAGGAACTGGTCAACGGCAACGTCCGCTACCAGTTCGAAGACCTCGCCCAACGCTACCCAGACTCCTTCAAATCAGCGTTTGGCGAGCCGCCCGCCGATCCGGAACAGGCAGCTGCGTGGTACAACGAGAAGTGTGCCGAAGCCCTGACTATCGGCCGCAAGATCTATACCGGAGAAGGGTGCTGGCACTGCCACAGTCAGTTTGTGCGACCAGTCTCGAATGAAGATCGTCGCTGGGGACCGGTCTCCAAGACGTGGGAATATCAGAACGAACTCCAGCGACCCGTGATGTTCGGAACACGACGAGTCGGCCCCGATCTGTCCCGCGAAGGGGGGCGCCGGTCGAACGATTGGCATGCCGTTCACTTCTTCAAACCCACGACACTCTCCGCCGATTCGCCGATGCCGCAATACCCGTGGCTGTTTGATGGCTCAGCTGACAAACCCAACAAACGCGGCCTCGCTCTGATCACCTACGTCCAGTGGCTCGGTTCGTGGCTCGACAGCTACCCGTACTACGAGGACTACGAAGCCACCAAGATCCTGCCAGCTGCGAAAGCGGCGGAGGAGTAAGCGGTCAGCGGTCAGCAATCAGCCAAAGAGGCGCCGCGATAAGTATTGCTGCCGATTGATACCGACGATGCTTGAAGAACAACGCCCCTCTCCCTCTGGCTGACCGCTGATCCCTGACAGCTCTTCCCCCGCAAGGTCCATTATGTCCCATCCTGTTGCCCACCGAGTGCCTTTTTGGACCTGGCTTGTCGGAGCTGCGGTTCTCATCCCCAGTCTCCTGGGCTTCGCCAACAAGTTCCTCGATCTGATGATCGTGGCTTCCGGCGATCAGGAGGGGGCGTTCGCGCTGACACCGATCCTGAACTATCTGTTCGCCACAGCGGGTTTCTTCTGCATGCTGATGTGGGCCGTGACGCAAGGTGCATTCCATGACCTGAATCAACCAAGCCGCGAGATGTTTGAGAACGAACTCGAACTGGAGCGGATGACGGCAGAGGGCCCACGGAGCTTGTAATCGGTCGTTCATCACTCACCATTCCAAGAATCATTCGGAGACATGAATTCAGAGGACGCAGAGTTTCGCAGAGCAGGAGGAGGACCATTGCAATTGACCCCTGATGTGTTCTTTCTGCTCTGCGAAACTCTGTGTCCTCTGCGGTGAAATTCATTTCCACTGACCACTCAAATCGAGACACACATGACGACGAGCGAACAAGCCAACGCCGAAATGGAGAGCCAGAATCACACCTACTCCGGACATGTAATCCCGTGGTATTTGCGTCTGATTTGGCTGGGATTCTGGGCGTTCGCAATCGTCTACGTCGTCAAGTACCTGCTGCCTGCATTGCAGAGCGAGTTGCTGACACCTCCTTAAATCACACGCGATCTGAATCCTTTTGTCGCGTGGAAAACTCAACATGTCTTCACATTCGTCCAACCCGACTTCCTTCGAGCCGGTCCGGTGCGACTACTGTGAGTTGCCAGTTCCGGGTGCCACACAAGGGCCAGTCTATTGCTGTTCTGGGTGTCAGTTCGCAGCGGCTGTGACGAACGAGCGGGGTGATGTCGGCGAGTCACGCTGGATGCTGACGGGTTTAGGCGTATCGCTCTTTTTCACACTCAATGTCATCATGATGACGATGGCTCTCTGGGCATACGCGGATCAACCCGACTCGCGATTCGCAGCCGCGCTGGCCGACTTCTTACGCTGGATCTCGCTCATCTTCACGATCCCCGTGATGGCCTGGCTCGGTGTGCCGCTGGGACGCAACGCCCTCGCTCAACTCAGACGCGGGCAGCTCTCGACCGACCTGCTGCTGATGACGGGTGTCGTGGCTGCGTTCGGTTACTCGGTCACTTCCACTCTTCGCAGCTTGGGGCATGTGTACTACGAGGTCAGCTGTGTGATTCTGGTGTTGGTCACGCTCGGACGCTGGCTGGAGGCCACCGGAAGACGCCAGGCGTCCGAGGCTCTGCACGCTTTGGAGACGCTCCTTCCCGAGACCGTGCATCGCATCGTCGATCTCCCGAGAGACGGAGTCGAGGGCGAAGAACTGGCCCCACTCTCTGATGTTCAAGTCGGCGATAGATTACGAGTCCGCGCGAGCGAGCGTATCCCGGTGGATGGACTCGTGATCCGAGGCACCGCAACCGTTGACGAGCAGTTCTTCACTGGTGAAAGCTGGCCCGCTCCCAAGCGACCGGGAAACACATTGCTGGGCGGCACGCTCAATCTCGATGGCGATTTGATCGTCGAAGCCAGCGCCCTGCCGAAGCAAGGTGCTCTGGGCCGACTTGTTGATGCCGTTCGCCAGGCTCAATCCGCCAAAGGACGCTACGAACTGCTGGCTGACCGCTGTTCGCGGAACTTCTTCCCGGTTATTGGATTGATCGCGGGCGGCACAGCGATCTGGCACGGAATGCACACGGGTTACGAGGCGGCGCTGCTCAACTCGCTGGCCGTGGTGCTGATTGCTTGCCCCTGTGCGCTGGCTCTGGCGACTCCTCTTGCTGTCTGGGCAGCGCTGGGAACTGCAGCTCGTCGCGGGGTGTTGTTGCACGGCGGCGAGGCGCTCGAACGCTTGTCTGAAGTGAATGCATTGCGTGTCGACAAGACAGGCACGCTGACGACAGGCACCCCGTCGGTCAAGCAGTTCCTCTGCGAAATGGAGACTGAGCGCGATGAGGTCCTGTTGCGAGCCGCCGCACTGACCGATTCCTCAACGCATATCTTCTCGCGAGCTGTGCGCGGCTTCGTGGAAACCACCAAACTCATTCCGATTCTCACCGCTGTCCGGTCGGTCCCCGGTCGTGGAATCGTCGCCAGTGTAGTTGGTGACTCGCACGAGACACTGCTCGGGAGTGTCCGCATGATGACCGAACAGACACTTCGTACCGGCCCTCGTCTGGCAGCTGCGATCCGTCAGTTAGATCAGGAGTCAGAGTCCTGTGTCTTGATCGGGTGGGACGGCGAGGTGCGCGGCCTATTCTTGCTGCGAGAGGAGTTGCGACCGGAGGCCCGCGAGTTGATCGCAGCTTGCCGCGAACTGCATCTCGATCTGGAAGTCCTCACTGGGGACCATGCAGCGCGTGGAGCCCGATTGCAAAATGAAATCGGAGTTCCCGTCCGGGCAGAGTTGTTGCCAGAGGACAAGCTGGATGCGATCCGCAAACTCCAATTCACTGGGGCGCGCGTCGCGATGGTGGGCGACGGCGTCAACGACGCCCCGGCACTGGCTCTGGCCGATGTGGGCATCGCGATGGGCTGCGGGACCGATGTCACGCGCGAGTCCGCCGATGTGTGCCTGATCCGCAATGAACTGCGGGCGATTCCGTGGGTGATTGGTCTGTCGCGCCGGACAGTCTCCACCATTCGTCAGAACCTGTTCTGGTCGTTCGCTTACAACGGCCTCGGAGTCATCTTGGCCGCCTGTGGCTGGCTTCATCCGGCAATCGCAGCTGTCTTGATGGTCGTCAGCAGCTTGATGGTGCTGGGAAACTCTTTGCGGCTCAAGCATGCAGGAGGCAGTCCATTGTTGCCGACACTGGGCGAGGACTCGATCGATCCGCCCGTGATCACTACGGTGAGCGAGGTGGCAACATGATCGAGTACCCTCTGATTCTGCTCGGTGGCTTGCTCGGGTCCTCGCACTGCGTCGGTATGTGCGGCGGTTTCGCGATGCTGGTCGGGATGAACAAAGCCACCTTTCGCGAGAACCTCATCGCTCAGCTGTCTTACAGCGCTGGCCGACTGATGACCTACTGCACGCTGGGTGCCATTAGCGGATACGTCGGCTTAAAACTTGTGAGGTCAGCGCCGCAGTTGCTCAACGTTCCAGCTGCGCTCTGTTTGCTGGCGGGGTTGTTGTTGCTGGTGGAGGGGCTGTTTGCCACGGGCATCCTCAAGCGCCGGGGCGTGGCGATGATTCCGCAAGCGGGCTGCCTGATGAGTCCGCTGTTTGCCTCGATGCTGAAGCTTCCGGGACTGCGGAATGCGTTCTCTGCGGGTTTACTGACGGGCATGTTGCCGTGCGGGCTGTTGTATGCATTCGTCTCACTCGCGGCGAGTACCGGTGATCTGCTGCGAGGGATGTCAGTGATGCTGGTGTTTGGTCTAGGGACAGTGCCCATGATGGTGGCCACTGGAGCCGGGGCGATGTTGCTGAAGATCGCCACCCGACAGCGCCTTATGAAGGCAGCTGCGTGGTGTGTCGTCCTGACGGGGGCATTAACAGTCTGGCGCGGGGCAGCGTTCCTGTATGCCGCCAACACGAATTCCGGTCAGCCCGCGTGTCCTCTGTGTGTGGAGGCAGAACCCGCTGGCTCCAGTGTGGTGAAGGCCCAGCCGTGATTGATCACCCCGCATCTGAATCGGCAACTCCGGCGGATGAGTCAGCTCTTTCCATGCCGACGATTACGTCGCCGCTCGGGCTACGGGTCACTGCCGCAACTGGCAATGATTCGCGCCCCAAGGAACCCGCTGAGACCGGCGGCTCTTTCTGGACTCGCCACAAGACGGTCATTAATTTCTGGCTCGATGCCGCGCTGCTGGTGCTGTTCCTGCTGATCGCGTGGGAGCTGTCGGTCTTGCGGCTCGCTTTTCCGAAAGGGGCCGGCGAGAATTGGCTTTTGCTCGGGCACACAGCAGGTGATTGGCAGGATCTGGCATTCAATACGTTTTGCGTGTTCGCAGCTGGGATTTTGGTGCATGTCATGCTGCACTGGGTTTGGATTGTGGGGACCGTTCAGACCAAGCTGATGCATCGCAAAGCGACCAAAGACGACGGCTCGCACACCATGGTCGGCGTGATCCTGCTGTTCGTCCTGATTCACACCCTCGCCGCTGGAATCCTCTGGGCGAGGTGGGCCATCGTCGAAGTCCGCTGACTCTCTCGCTGTGTGGGGCACGTTTCCTACGTGCCCGTAAGGCGTCATTATTCTCGCAGCGCGGTTGAGAACCAAGCCCTTCGACGCCCCGTAGGGGCAGCCACACACCAGCCTAGTGCAGAGCGAAATGGCGTCAGCCATGCAGCGCCGCCCTAGGTCAACCGTGGTTGCGGTATTTGAAGCACTGAAAGGGCGACACAATTTCACGCGACAGTGTTTCGCCCTTTCAGGGCTGAGATCCTCTTTCTCAGATCATGTCCTGGGGCGACGCTGCGCTGTGCCCCAGGCTGATCTGTAGTTGCCCCTTCGGGGCGAAGCAGAATTGTGCAGAGACCACGGGGGCTTGATCCCACGGTTCCCTTGTTGGTGCATTATGGAAGCGCACCAGCAAGGGAGCCACCCCGACAGCGGGGTGGCGAAGTTCTTCCGTCGGCCTTACTTCGTCTCGACCGTGATGGCGACAGTGATCGGGGCTGTTGGGTCGCGATCGTTTTTAATCAGCTCGATCTCGGTCACGACCGAGGTTCGCTTCGGTTCAATCTTGATGTAACGCACTTGCTGCCCGCCCTTAACAGTATAGGCATACTTGGATTCAGGCACATCGACCCGGCGGATGTAGTCGGCGAAGTGGACACCGTTCTTGAGCTCGTGGTCCTCGGCCTGCCCATCAGCGTACTTCAGACGCACGGTCATGGTGACCGACTTCTCCTGCACAGCTGGGAAGCTCCAACCACCGATCCCACCGAGTATGTGAATCGCCTTGATCGTCGAGTTCACTGGCAGCTTGACGTTCTTGGGCATCGACGGCGGCTTGTCGCCGAAGTGGCCATTGAGCATCACCGCATTCGCGATGCGATCTCCTTGCGGGTCGATCAGCTGGAACGGAATGCCTTCGAAGGTCTTCGGTTCGAAGCTGTTAAAGACGAGGCGTTCGGCTTCGCCATTGGCAGTGAAGAACATCCCACGTGTGGTGATGGTCGTGGCAATCTTTCGCAGGTCGAGTGGCAGGTACTTCCCCTTCTGCGTCAGGAACTCGAGCAGGTTGGTCAGCTCCTCGGGAGTCATCTGCTTCTCGAACCCTTCAGGCATCACCGACTTGGTGCCGGCGACGAGTTCGTCAATGTCTTCACGTTGAATCGGCAGTCGCTTGCCCTCGGTGTCAATCAGCTCGATCGAGGTCTTCGTCTCGCCGGCCAGCATTCCGGTCAAAACTTTGCCTTCGATGGTGCTGACGGTGTAGATTCGAAAATTCCCCTCGACGCTGCGGCTCGGATCGAGGATGTGGATCAAGAGCTCGTGCTTGGGATGGACGGCCATTCCGGTCAGCTCGGGGCCGATCTTGTTTCCTTCACCCGAGTGCATGTGGCACTTGGCGCAGTTCTTCGTGAACATCAACTTTCCGAGAGCTGGATCGCCCGTGACCTCGGTCACATGATGCAACTCCTTGACCACTTTCTCCCGGTCCGCATTTGGCAACCCGCCACCCATCGAGAGCAGTTTCTTGGCTCGGTCGCGGATGGTCGCTTCCGGGTGATTGGCGAGTGCCTGCTTCTGGTCGAGTGTCAGCTCATCCAGCGTCGTCTTACCCGACTCGACGCCTTTGAGCAGAGCAGCTGTGGATGTCGGTCGCGACAGCAGCGACAGAATCGCGGCCCGCTTCACTTCGGGTGTCAGACTCGCCATCCGGCTGAGGATCAAATCCCCGGCGTTCTCCGCCGAGCTACCCCCGGCTGCTTCGACCAAACCGACCGCCAACGTTTTCGACACCTGCGGAGTGATGACACTCAGCAGGCTTTGGACTGCAGCACCGTCGGTGGGCAGGAAGTCAACGAGCAACTTACCTGCTTCAACTCGCTGTTCATCTGACTTGGCGGCGTCGCTGACCACACTGAGCAATGATTTCGCGATCTCGCCGATATGAGCGGCGAACGCCTCGCTGCCCCACGAACTCGTCGCGAGACGGACCATCTGTCCGCGAGTTCCGGCGGGCAGATCCGGCAGCCGCTTGAGCAAACTCTGCTCGACCTCAGCGGAGATTTTGTTCTTGTGATCGCGCGGCCAGCCTTCTGCCAAGCCAGCCAAAAGCGTTTCCGCGACTGTCGCTGGAGCTTTCGCCACAGCTGCCAGTAAGCTATTGAGTTCCTCATCGGTCGTCTTGCCGCGAGCAATATGCTGTGCCGCCCGCGCGGCAATGCTAATCGAAAGCCCGCTCGCTTCCTTCTGCTCGGCGACCCCATCAATGAATGACACCGCATGCGAGCAAGCTGCCGCAGTCAGAGCATCGGTGAGCCAGCGGTCTTCGGTTGGTCGCTGGGCCAGGTAAGCGAGCGACTTGCCGACCGGCTCATGCGTCGTTGTCTCGGCAATCTTCAGCAGGTTTGCGAGCTGAACTTGCGGAGTCAGCTGTTCCCATCGCTCGATTTGGCTGTAGAAAGTAGGAACCCACTTGCTGTTGGTTCGGAGGTCTGCATGGGTCGAAGCCAGAACCGCGTTCCGTTGAACGGCGGGGGAGGGATGGAACATCGCTTCTGCGACGGCATCGCTTCCATGACTTTGTCCATCGACGACGCTGAGACCTTGCAACGTCCAGATGGCATGGATGGCACCGGGGTTCAGGCCAGCCGCATCGACTGATTGACCCTTGACGAGGTCAATGATCGCGGGCACGACGCTCTGGTCACCCTTCTCGATCAACAGTCGCTGGGCTTGCAGCCGACGTTCCATCGATTGGTGCTTGAGGGCAGCGACGAGTTCAGCGGGGCTGGACTTTGAGAGGTCGCTCAACACGGCGGACTCACGTCCGGCGCTCGCTGTCGTTGGTGCTGTCGCAGTCGGCACGATGCGGTAGATGCGTCCGTGGCGCTTGTCGCGCAGGTCGCTCTCGTAGGCGTTCCCCTTGCCGGTCTTGAAGCCTTGAGGCGTCGGGTTGTGCTGGACGATGTAGTTGTACCAGTCGAGGACCCACACGTTTCCGTCCGGACCGATTTCGGCCATGATCGGGGCGGACCACTCGTCGTCGCTGGCCAGCAGATTGAAACTGTTCTGGGAGCTGTATTGAGTACCGTCATGCCGCATGACGAAGGCCCCGACGAGGTGGCCGGTCGGTTCGCAGACGAAGGCGATGCGGTTCCAGTATTCCTGGGGATAAGTCCGGCCCGTGTAGACCGCGTGCCCAGCCCCAGCTGTGTAGCCACCGAACTGGTCGACCTGGCGAATCTTGTCGGTCGGAGACTGGAACAGAAAGCTGTCGGACATCTGCGACAAGACCTGCGGGGACCAGCCGCGGACGTTCTCATAGAACCGGTTGGGGATCGCCATGTGAACGCTGGGGCAATGATTGGCGGTCGAGCCGAAGATTTCGCCGTCTTCGCCGATGCCGAGGCCCCAGGTGTTGTTGTTGGTCGAGCGGAGGAACTCGACTTCGGCGATCTTGATTTCGTGGCTGTTGGAGGTGGGGCGGACATTCTTGTCTGCCTTTTCTTCAGCCTTTGGACCTCCCTCACCGGAGGAAGCAGACAGGAATGTCTGCTCTACTGGCTCGACGCGGAACCGGAAGAATCCCTGGCGGAACCGTTGCTGCTCCGTGTCACCGACAGCCGGGGTCGAGTCGTTGTACCCCTGCATCCCGTAGATCCAGTTGTCGAGCCCATACCGGAAATTGCTGACTCCACCATGTGTGTCGCCGACCGACCAACCGGTCAGGAGCACTTGACGCAGGTCGGCCTTGTCGTCGCCGTCTGTGTCCTTGTAGTAGATCGTCTCGATCCCGTCCTGCACGATCGCTCCGCCGCGATAGATCACAATCGCAGTCGGGATGCTGAGCTTCTCGGCGAAGATCGTAAACTTGTCGGCTTGCCCGTCGCCATCGGTGTCTTCACAGATGCGAATCCGATCGCGACCCTGGCCCTGCGGCTGAAGCTCATTTGGGTAGTCATAGGTCTCGCAGACCCACAGCCGCCCGCGTTCGTCCCAGTTCATCGCGATTGGCTTGCCTTCAAAGCCAGCCCACGGGTACGACTTGTCGTTGCCTTCCGGGGAGACCTCAGCTGCGTAGAGCTGGACTTCGAAGCCGACAGGGGTCGAGAACCGCTTCATCGATTCGAGAGGTGACAGCGGTTTCTGCATCAGAGTCTTGGCGTCCCCTTGAACGCCCCACTTCTGCCCCTTCGTGTAGTTAGGGATCTTCGGCCCGACATCTTCGAACTGAAATGTGTTGTCTTCGACGGGAGGAAACGGAGTCATCTCAGGAATCGCGACGACCTGCGGGTCTTTGAACTCCGGTGTGTCCTGCGGATCGCGACCGACCGCCCAGCGGATGCCGCGCTCCATCAGATTGACAAACCCCGGCTGGCCCCACGTCCGCTCGTCATGCCCCCACGCCGTGTAAAAGACGCGGCCTTTTTCGTGGGTGCGAGTCCACGTATACGGCTCAAAACCCTGGTCATCAGCGCGCACTTCGAGCACGACACGATTCTCCTCATTGTGTTTCGTGTGGACGTAGGTCTCGTCATAGCTCGCGAAGCCGTCGAAGCCCTGCATGATCGGGTCGTTTGGCTGGACGATACGCGTGCGGAAGACACCAGTGCCATGCTTCTCGAATTGTCCCCCCATCAGGGCCACGATCCGGTCATCATTCCGGAAGCAGTATGTGGCGCAGTGGACCGGGATGAACCCTTTGCCACTGGCGACATACTCCAGCAAAGCGTCCGCCTGTGCGGTCTCGATCGAGTCAATGTTGGCAAACAACAACAGCCCGTCGAACTGGTTCAACGTCTCGGCCTTTAACACGGACATATCGTCCGTGTACTTGATCTCGATCCCGCGATCTTTCAGTGCTGGCACCAGCTGCGCGGCGCGATCTCCGGGCCGATGATGCCCCGCATCGCCGAGGAACAGAATTTTGATGGGTTCGGCGGCAAACCCCGGAGTCGCGAGGAGCAACCAGCCGCAAACAGTGCACAACAATTGCCAGACACGCATGAATGAACCCTTGAGAGCAACGTCTTGTGCGGCACCAGAATTGGCCGAACTTTAGAGCCGTGTAGGATACTCGATTCGTAGGAGCGTTGTGAACTCTCCACCAGAGTGGGACGCATCAAGAGTGACTTGCAGCTTGTGATTCCAGTCTCGATGAGTTGGCGATGCCCTCCTCGTCGTGGTAGGCTGACCCCTCATTCAACCACTCGATTGAATCCTCAATTTCCCTCACCGAGACCAGCTCATGGCCGACGTACTGTCCAAATCAAAAAATGCCACCGCAGGAACTGTAGCCGCTTCAACCACTACAGGCATGCAGAAGTATCTCGATCGAGCGATTGGCGTCTTGCAAAAGCTGGGCGTCGGTCCGCGTGACGATGTGCCACAGGAATTGATCTCGCTCCTGGAGGGTGTGCGCAAGTTGGACGAACCGCGCGTCTTGGCGATTGCAAATACGATCAAGCACATGAGTACGTTCAACGCTCTTGTGCGTGATAACGTGGAGAACATCAGCGTCGGCAATCGCTACCTCGAAATCACGCAGATGTTCGATTCGATTCGCGAAGACTCCAAGATGCTGATTTCTCAGCTCGACGACGGGAAGATTGGCATCACGGAAAAGGCGCAGAACCTGTGGATGAAGATGCGGCGGGGCACCCCTTCGGCTCGGTTCGAGAAGATCGTCGACGCCTATCAGGACGTGACGAAGGACACTCGTGATCAGCTGACCAAGGAGGGGCTGGTCATGGATGCGTACATCGATTTCCGCTTCGCGTTGAAGGAAGCCGAGATCGTCGCCCGCGAACTGCTCGACAAGGATCTGCCGATTCTCGATGCCTCGAAGCAAGCACTCGCTGATGCTCAAGCCGCTGTTGATCAGGGCGGCAGCAATGAGAGCGACAAATCGCGTCTCGAACTGAAGCGGGACGAAGCTCGCGAAGCCTACGAAGACGAGGACCGCACGTATCAGCTGCTGAAGGACATTTCCGAGAATCTGTCGGTCGGGTACGACGTCGGCGAAACGCTGATTGCAAAGCTCAAGCAGACCCACGATGTGAAAGATCGCGTTTATCGCCGGGCAGTGACTTTCTTCACGACCAATGAACATGTCTTCACGATTCTGGGAACAGTCTACACCTCGCAGCATGGTTTGCATGAGGTGACCCAGGCGACCGAAGCCATGAAGAAGGGCGTGAACAAGAGCCTGGAAGACGTCGCCGTCCTTGGCAAGGAATTGGAAAAGGCGGCGCTCAAGGCCGGTTACGGCTCGACGATCAATCCGGAGTCCGTACAGAAGCTGGTCGACGCCATCAGCACCTTCCAGGTCGAGTCACTGACGATGATCGCCGACCTGCGGAAGGAGAGCGAGCAGAACACCAAGGAGATCCGCCGCGTCGTCGAAGACGGCAAGAAGCGGTTCCAGGCGACGCTGGCGAACTACGCCCGCGAAGGCCGCGCGTAAGCCATTCGAGTGCAGCGGAATTAGGAGCTGCTCTGACAAGCGGTGACTGACAGATTCACTCTTCGAGCTGGGTGAGACAATGGCTGAAGAGGTTCTTCGTCGACCGATCAGCGCCCGAGAAACCCGCTGGGCTGCGGCGAGCGCGGGCTGGCTGGCTCGGCGAGGAATTCGACCGAATACGATCTCAATCATGAGTGTGGTATTCGCGGCTGGGGCGGGCGGATGTCTTGTCGCACTAAGTCAGACACAGGGGTGGGTGCCGGGGGTGCTGCTCCCGCTCGGGGCCGCACTGTGCATCCAGCTGAGGCTGCTGTGCAATTTGTTCGATGGCATGGTGGCGGTGGAACAAGGGCAGAAGACGAAGTCGGGCGAGATCTTCAACGAGTTGCCCGACCGCTTTGCAGATGCATTCATTCTGGCCAGTGCGGGTTATGTTTCGCAGTCACTCAGTGGTCTGCACGAACTGGGATGGTTGGCTGCCGTTCTGTCACTCATCACAGCCTACACGCGATCACTCGGAGCAGCAGTCGGTGCCGGGCAACACTTTCTGGGGCCAATGGCGAAGCAGCACCGCATGGCGACGATCACGGTGACGTGCGTCGTGCTGTCGGTCACTGCTGCTTGGCCCTGGCGAGGGGAACTCATGGCCATCGGATTGGGATTGATTGCAGCTGGATGTCTGATCACGATCGCTAGGCGTACGGGCCGAATCGTCCGGGAATTGGAGTCGCAATGACCCCCTCAGTGGTGGCAACACTATTGCGTTTGATCACCGGAGCCCGCGCTCAATGGATCGGTTGCGAACCACATCCGCGACCACGCATCTATTTCGCCAACCATACGAGTAATCTCGATGGCCCGACGATCTGGTCTGTGCTGCCGGCCGAGCTACGACGTCTGGCTCGCCCCGTCGCCGCTCGTGACTACTGGAATGGAGGCCGCATCCGGCGTTACATGGCGACAAAAATCTTCAACTCCATCTTGATCGAGCGGAAGCAGCCGACGCGAACAGACAACCCGATCGACGACATGTTGCGAGGACTCGGCGACACCGGTTCACTGATTCTGTTTCCCGAAGGCACACGCGGTCCAGGACCCGACCCGACCGAGTTCAAAAGCGGGCTGTTTCACATCGCGAAGAAGCGACCAGATCTTGAACTGATCCCTGTGTTGCTCGACAACATGAATCGCGTGTTGCCGAAAGGCGAACTGCTGCCAGTCCCGTTGATCTGCAGCGTCTCTTTTGGAAATCCACTGTTACTCATTGAGGGAGAGCCACGAGACGCGTTTCTGACCCGAGCACGCCAAGCAGTGATCGATCTTCGCTCGGCAGTGATTGCCCCCAACTCGCCACGTCTGGAGCCGCGCCATGAAGCTTGACGCAGAAATGCTGTGGTTGACGGGGGGCGTGATCGTCTTGCTGCTCGTCGGTTCTGTGACCGGGTGGTGGCTCGCTCGTCGACCATTGGCAGAAGCGGGTCGCAAAACGGTCGACAACCTCAATGCCCGCATGAAGGCGTGGTGGGTGATGACTGCGGTCTTCGCCCTCGCCATCCTGACAGGTGGTGTCGGTTCGATTGTGCTGTTTGCCTTCTCGTCGTTCTTGGCTCTACGCGAGTTCTTGACGCTGACACCCACTCGATTGGGAGACCATCGCTCGCTCTTCTGGGTCTTCTTTGTCATTACTCCGCTTCAGTATCTCTTGCTGTACTACGAGTGGTACGGGTTGTTCTCCATCATGATCCCTGTCTATGGTTTCCTGATTCTGCCAATCCGAACAGCTGTGGTGGGAGATACCGAACGGTTTCTGGAACGGGCGGCCAAGATTCAATGGGGACTGATGATCTGCGTCTACAGTCTGAGCCATGCACCGGCGATACTGACGATGTTGAAGATCCCGAATTTTACCGGCGAAAATGGCAAGCTATTGTATTACTTTGTCTTGGTCTGCGAGCTGAATGATGTGCTGCAGTACGTCTTTGGGAAGCTGTTTGGCAAGCACCTGATCTCGCCCAAGGTCAGTCCGAACAAGACGTGGGAAGGGTTGATCGGAGGGATCTCTGCGACCGTCGCGATCGGGGCAGCTCTGTGCTGGGCCACACCGTTTACGCCACTGCAATCTGCGGGTCTGTCGCTCGCGATCTGTCTGATGGGTTTCGGTGGTGGGCTTGTCATGTCGGCCAT
The DNA here is from genome assembly GCA_043777375.1 of Planctomycetota bacterium. Taxonomy (GTDB): domain Bacteria; phylum Planctomycetota; class Planctomycetia; order Planctomycetales; family Planctomycetaceae; genus TH-plancto1. Next base: position 56,761 of record JAYWHX010000005.1, read on the forward strand.
CAAGCGAGACCGTGGTGTGAAAGACTGGGGGGCTTCGATCGCAGGGCATGGAGGTGTCCTGGATCGGATCGATTCTCTCTGTTTCTCAGCCCCCGTGTTTTTCCACCTGACCCGCTATTACTTCAGTGAATGACCAATGAAGTGGTTGGGGCGTTTTAGCTGAATAGCGGCGTCACGACTTTGCCATGCACATCGGTCAGTCGGAAGTCGCGTCCCGCGTAGCGATAGGTCAGCCGCTCATGATCTAACCCTAACAGGTGCAGGATCGTCGCGTGCAGGTCATGGATGTGGACCTTGTTCTCGGTGGCGTAGTATCCGTAGTCGTCGGTGGAACCGTAGCGCATTCCGCCTTTGACGCCGCCGCCGGCCAGCCACATGGTGAAGCCCTCTTGATTGTGGTCTCGTCCCGTTCCGGCTCCTTCCGCAGTTGGGGTGCGGCCAAACTCACCGCCCCACCAGATCAGTGTGTCTTCGAGTAGCCCGCGAGCTTTCAGGTCATACAGCAAGCCCGCGATTGGCAAATCGACCTCGCTCGCGTTCTTCTCGTGGCCGGCCTTTAAGTCCGAGTGCTGGTCCCATTGCACCTTGCCGTCGTTGTGGGTCACTTGAATGAACCGCACGCCCGCCTCGGCGAAACGCCTCGCCTTCAAACACATTCGGCCAAAATTCGCAGTCACCGGATTGTCGAGCCCATACAGCTTCTGCGTCGCCACAGATTCGCCGGAAAGATCCTCGACCTGCGGGAGTTCCGACTGCATCCGGAACGCGAGTTCGAATGAACTCACCCGGGCTTCGAGCGCGGCCTCGGGCCCCGATTGCATTTGATGCTCACGATTCGCCTGAGCCAGCCGCCGCAGCTGGAGTTCTTGAACCTCCTTGGACCAGCGGGAGTTGCGAATGTATTTCACCTGCGCTTTGTCCGACGGGATACTGGCATCTCCGAAGGGAGTGCCTTGGTAGACCGCTGGGAGAAACGAGGAACTCCAGTTGTTGATGCCGCCGAAGGCCAACGTGGGGCAGATGGTCACGAACGCGGGCAGGTTCTGATTCTCGGTCCCCAACCCGTAGCTGACCCACGAGCCGAGGCTGGGGCGGACGAAGTTATCGCTCCCCGTGTGGATTTTCATCACGGCCCCGCCATGTGCGGGATTCGTCCCGTGCATCGAATGGATCATGCACAGATCGTCGACCCGCTGGGCCAGGTGGGGAAACAGGTCACTGACCCACAGACCGCTTTCGCCGTACTGTTTGAATTCCCAGGGGGACTTCAGCAGGTTGGCAGTGGTGTTGAACTGCACGCGGGGCTTGTCGAACGGCAACGGCTTTCCGTCGTCTCGGGTGAGTAGTGGCTTGGGGTCAAAGGTGTCGACCTGAGACGGGCCACCGCTCATGAATAGAAAAATGACCCGCTTCGCGCGGGCGGGAAAGTGCGACGGAGCAGCTGCCAGCGGACGGGCGGAATCGGTCGCCTGACTTTCCCGCCCCATCATCGAAGCGAGTGCGAGCGAACCAAATCCGACAGAGGACTGTTGCAACATTGCGCGACGAGAAACGGACTGGGCATCGAAGGGGAACATGCGGCGTCTCACTTCACATAGATGAACTCGTTGGCCGCTAGGACTGTGTGACACAGGGCGTTCCAGGCTTGCCGCTTTCGCTTGACCGGATCGGCTTCAATGGCCGTGAGAGCGTTGTCGATCTCGCCCAGAAACAACACCTGCGATTGAATCTCCTCGGGAGTCGCATCCCGCCCATAGACAAGCAGTATCAGTGTCGAAAGCCGATGCTTATCCGACTCGAATTCTGCGCCGAGTCGTTCGACCAGCTTGTCTGCCGATTGCATCACGAAGTCACTATTGAGCATCAATAGAGCCTGTGGAGCCACCGTGCTGGTCGATCGATCACCCGTCGGGACGGACGGATCAGGGAAGTCCAACAGCTGGAACAGGTCGTAGACGTTGTTGCGAATCACCGGCAGGTACAGCGATCGCCGGGCGCTGGCGTAGTCGGTCAAGTCGATCGAGGTATGGTCGAACAGGTAGCCTCGGTTCTTGACCTTGAGCACGGGGCCGCCGATGGTTGGGGCGAGCTGTCCGCTGACAGCCAGTAACGAGTCCCGAACTTCCTCGGCAGAAAGCCGCCGCAAGTTGAACCGCCCGATGAGCCGGTTCTCGGGGTCGATCTCCAGCGATCGCGGGTGGGGAATACTCCCCTGCTGGTAGGTGCTGGAATTGAGGATCATTCGATGCAGTGACTTCAACGACCATCCGTCCTTGATGAAACGCCGAGCGAGCCAGTCCAGCAGTTCTGGATGAGTCGGTGCTTCGCCCAGCAACCCAAAATTGTCCGTTGTGCGAACGAGCCCGCGACCAAAATGCCAACGCCAGACGCGATTGACGAACACTCGCGCGGTCAGCGGATGCTGGGGATCCGTCAGCCATTGTGCCAGTTGCAGCCGTCCACTCGCCGTCGCAGTGAACTCCGCGGGGTGAGCCCCAAGCATGACAGGCGGAGTATGACGGGGCACAATATCGCCCAACTTCTGAGTGTCGCCCCTCACATGAATCGCGACATCGACGACCTCGTCTTCAGTGACCCCCATGGTCGAAGGCAACTCCGGCACCGCTTTTTCCAGCGCCGCCAATTGCTCCTTCAGCTTGACCAATTCTGCTTGAGTGACTTCCGGGTAGAGCGTTTCCCACTTCTCGGGAGGGGGGGCGTCAGCGGCCAAGCCATCCCGAGCCACCTTGTCGGCAGCTGCGGTGAAGGTCTCAATCACCAGCTTCTGGGCCGCGAGCTGAGCGTCGTACTCCGCTTGCATCGCAGTCGCCGCGGGCGAAGGCAGCAGATGCTCGTGCCATTTCGCGACCTTGGTGTAGTTGTCCATGGTCTTGGTGCTCTTGAACACCCCGGCCAATCCATAGTAGTCAGCTGTGTCGATCGGATCGAACTTGTGATCGTGGCAGCGGGCACATCCGAGAGTTAAAGCGGTAAAGACGCGGCCCACGGTGTCGATCTGCTCGTCGACGATATCCATTCGCATCTTTGGCTGATCAACTTCGGCGAGCACCTTGGCACCGATCGACAGAAATCCGGTGGCGATCAGTTGGTCATGCTGCTGAGCTTCCCCGTCGAACGGCAGCAAGTCGCCTGCGAGTTGTTCAATGATGAAGCGGTCGATCGGTTTGTCTTGATTGAACGAAGAAACAACGTAGTCACGGTAGCGCCAGGCATTGCCGTGAGCGATGTTCTCGTCCAATCCGTTGGAGTCCGCGTAGCGAGCCACATCGAGCCAGTGCCGTCCCCACCGCTCCCCGTAAGCCGACGATTCCAGGAGTCGATCGACTAACCGGGGAAAGGCATCCGGGCTGTCATCAGCCAGAAATGAAGCGACCTCGCCGACGGTGGGAGGCAGTCCCGTCAGATCGAATGTGACTCGTCGGATCAGGGTCCGCTTGTCCGCAGCAGCAGCGGGAGGTAACTCGTTTGCTTCGAGCTTCGCCAGAATGAACTGGTCGATGGGAGACTGCGGCCAAGTGGCGTCTTTGACCATGGGGAGCGGAGGATTGGCCGGTGGCTGAAACGACCAATGATGGGGATCGCGTGTCCGTGTACGAGCGAGTCCGCTCTCGGGATACGTGACGCCTTGTTCGACCCAGCGAACCAGATCCGCAATCTGATTCTCCGCCAGCTGTTGGTCCTCTGGCATCTTCAGGTCTTCGTCGACATGCCGTATTGCCCGAATCAGCAGGCTCTCGTCCGGCTTCCCGGCGATGGCAGCTGGGCCAGAATCTCCGCCCTTCAGAATCGATTCCCGAGAATCAAGCCGCAACCCGGCCCACTGCTTCTCCGCCCCATGACATTTGTGACAATGCTCAATCAGCACGGGCCGCACGTTGGTCTCAAAGAACCGCGTCGAATCAGCGGTCTCGGGTTCCACCGGCGCGGGAGCCTGAGCGAGGAGGGCCAGACAGATCAGTGCTTCGATCATCGACCGTCCTCAACAATGAAAAACATCCCGCAGCGTCATCAGAGCACAATGACCCCGTCACAGGAAGCATAAGCAATGACAGATGAATGAGCCAGAGGCAGCTGGGGCGTTTCACAGCTGGCCAGTTCTCGAATCCCGGTCGGATTTGAGGGGACGGAAATCGAGGCTGGTCTTTGGACTGCACTCTCTCTTCGATTGAGCTGGGGTCCTCCGAATATCAGCTGTGCGTCCCAATTGGGTGAAATGTGAATCGTGGAGCGGCAACACCGACAGTCTGATCTCGCTGTTGCAGGCCACCTCAGATTGTTAGCTTCCGGTCTCGAGCAGTGACTTCCCACTCATCAACCTGCTTGCCGTTTTCCATCACGATCACTGTCCGATGCAGAGCCGATGTCGGGCAGACATGACGTGGGATCGCAAGCAGCCAGTCGCCGACTTTCCACTTCGCAGCATTCGGGGTCTCGACGACCAGATGCTCCTCATTATGCAACACCTGCACCCCGTCGGGAATGGCGGGCAAGACCATGCGCTGGCCCATCGGTGGGTCGGAAGCAATCGCCTTGGTCCCCACGTCGAGCGTCACACGATTGGCAGTCGGCCTGCTGATGACCCGCGTGAAGACGAGAGCTGCGGGGATGAACGGGGCCAGGTCTGGGAATTTCTCGCCATAGTTGCAGTCGTGAAAAATACAGGTGCCAGGGCTGAGTTCAATCACCGGGTCATCCATCCGGGCATAGATGGGGAACGTCGGTGTGCCTCCGCAAATGATACGTGGGACGACGAGCCCGTTCCGCTCCAGCAATTCGCGAAATGCGATCACACGCTCCCAGACTTGCTCGACCGCGTACTGTCGGTCAACAGGATCGGCCTGGCCATGCTGGCCGTCATACAGGTGCAGCCCCTCGGGCCGCAGCCCCGCTGTATGGGCGATCCGCCGATACAGCGCCGCAGCTGCGGGACCAGGAGTGACCCCCGTGCGGTCGCGACCTGGGTTGATGTCCAGCACCACCCCAATCGAGACCCCCGCCCGCGTCGCAGCTGCCCCCAGTTGATCGATGCACCCGGCATCGTCCGCATTGACGGCGAATTGGACCTCGGGAAAGGCACTGGCGAGCGCCACCGTGCGAGCGATATTCGGCCCGACTATGTTGTAACTGATGACGATGTCACGCACGCCGCAGCGAGCCAACATCTCGGCTTCAGCAATCGTGGCCGCCTTATGCTTGGTAATGCCCCGCTCCAGCAGCATCCTCACGATGGCCGCCATCTTGTGCGTCTTGCAATGCGGCCTGAGTCGTTGCGGGTTGCCAGCGATTCTCAAGATCGCATCAATGTTGTGCCGCAGGTGCTCGCGAAAAATCACGAACGACGGGCTGGGAAGAGACTCTGGAGCGGAGACCAAATAACGCTGTGGCATGGAAGGCTGTTCCTCCTCGTGGGGCACGTTTTCGACGTGCCCGTTTTCTTACACTCAGGCACATCGGAAGCGTGCCCCACGATCACGGGCTCAACTCAAGTTCATGCTGTGCAAAAACTCGTCGTTGGTCTTCGAACGCCGCAATCGGCTGGTCAGCAGTTCCATCGCCTCGACGGGGCTCATGTCGCTGAGGACGCGGCGCAGAATCCAGATTCGCTTGAGTTCTTCCTCGGTCATCAACAGCTCTTCCCGCCGTGTGCCGGACTTGTTGACGTCGATCGCGGGCCAGATGCGCTTCTCGACGATGCGGCGGTCGAGGTGCAGTTCCGTGTTGCCGGTGCCCTTGAACTCTTCGTAGATCACGTCGTCCATCTTCGACCCGGTTTCGACCAGAGCGGTTGCGATGATGGTCAGGCTCCCTGCGTCCTCGATCGAACGGGCCGCACCGAAGAACCGTTTTGGATGTTGCAGAGCCGCTGCGTCAATACCGCCGGTCAAGACCTTGCCGGAGTTGGGACATTCCGTATTCCAAGCGCGGGCCAGTCGTGTGATCGAGTCGAGAAAGATCACGACATGATGTCCGAACTCGACCATCCGCTTGGCCTTCTCGATGACCATTTCGGAGACCTGAATGTGACGGCTGGGGGGTTCGTCAAAGGTGCTCGACACGACCTCGCAATTCGGCCCTTTGACCTGCCGCTCCATGTCGGTCACTTCTTCGGGCCGCTCGTCAATCAGCAGGACGATGACATAGACATCGGGATGGTTTTGCAGGACGGCCTTAGCCATCTTTTGCAGCAGGATCGTCTTCCCGGCTTTCGGCGGCGACACGATCAGCGCGCGTTGGCCGAAGCCGATCGGCGAGACCATGTCGACGATGCGCGTACTCAATTCGGCGGGGTCAGTGGTTAGCTTGATCCGCTGGGTGGGATGCAGCGGAGTGAGGTCGTCAAACGGGACGCGTTCGGACAAAGAGTTCGGATCGCCGCCGTTGATCCCCTCGACCCGGAGCAAGGCGAAGTAGCGCTCGTTCTCTTTCGGCGGTCGCACCTGTCCCGAGACGGTCGCTCCCTTCCGCAATCCAAACCTGCGAATCTGGCTGGGCGAGACGTAGATATCATCGGGGCAGGGCAGATAGTGATAGTCGGGGCTGCGGAGGAAGCCGAAGCCGTCCGGCAGGATCTCCAGCGTTCCTTCGCCGAACATCAGGCCGTTCATCTTGGTCCGCTCTTTGAGGATGCGGAAGATGAGATCCTGTTTCTTGAGGCCCGCATACTCGCTGACCTGTTCCTCGCGGGCCAGATCGAGCAGTTCCTTCATGGTCATCCGCTGGAGTGCGGCGACGTTCATTTCGCTCTTGGCCCCCTCTTCACCGAGAAGAGTCGGGTCGCTGTAGATCGCGGGGAGCGGTTCTTCTTCGTCCTCTTCCTCCTCGGCGGCGTGTCCCTTGTCGGCTACTCGTTCTCCGGGAGGGATGACGTTGCCGCCCCCTTCATCCGGGTCGGCATGCGCGCCTTCAGCGCTGCGACGCTTGATCGGCGGATCATTGCGGTCGATGTGAGGGAACTCCGGGCGTTGACCGCGCGGCGAATTCGATTGGGGAGGGCGTGGCATGGGAGGTATCCCGAAGCAGGTCGGGTCGGAAGGGAAACAGAACGGACGATTGCGGAAAGAACTCCCGCTGCTCGTCCACTCGGGGTGATTCGGATGGGTCGGTCGCCTGTGCTGCGATCATTCAGTTCTCGCCGATGGCGCGGGGGAGAGCCCCTGTGCAATCAGTTGGAATTGATCGATCGAAGCGGTCAAGCTCCCGGAATTGTCGATGATGAAATCAGACTCGCTTCGCTTCCGTGCGATGGGCCATTGGCTCGCTTCCCTGCGGGACAGTTCCTCGGTTGTCCAGCTGCGAGAAGCCGCCGTCCAAGCCTGTCGCTTGTCGAGCGGAGTGTCAATGAACACCACCGCATCGCAGAACTCCCTCCAACCCGACTCCAGAAGGAGGGGGGCATCGAGCAGGACCACCTGGACCTGACCCAACTCGCGAACATGTTGCAACTGCTGCTGGATGTCTGACCGGATGACCGGATGCACAATCCGTTCTAAAGTCAGTCGATTCTGTCTTGCCTGGTCATCAGCGCCGAAGACCTGAGCAGCGAGTTGAGATCGATTGACCTCCTGTGCCTCGTCAAAGAATGAGTTTCCAAACGCCCGGCGCAGGGCCACTTTCACCGAGGGTTGTCGCAGAGCCTCATGCCCCGCACGATCGGCATCGAGAATGGCCACTGACATTCGCTGAGCCAATCCCTGAGCGAGCGTGCTCTTCCCGGACCCGACCCCACCGACCAGACCTACAAGAGGGATGAACGCGGAGGGGCCAGAACTGTCCACCGGGGGAGACACGAAAGTCCAATAGGATCAGAGTGACGAACGAATGACAAGATCCGGGAACCGGATGAGGCAGGAACCAGACGTCCCACCGCCCTCCGGCGCGAGGTATCCAGTCGAATTGGCAGGAGCCATGAACAACTGTGGGAGCCACAATCGTTCAAGACATGCTGTCTTGTGAGCGCGCGGTTGTCAATGACGAGTCTGCACACAAGTGGATCTGGATGGCTTGCGGACTGCGACGACACCTCTCCGAATTGATATCATGCAAGACTTCGGACGGCGCGGTCCGATGCGGTGGGGCGGACTTCACCCGTCCTCGATCGTCTTTGAGTTCACGAGTCTCACAGCTATGGCGGGTCGCAAACTCACAGTTGTTATCTCGCAGGGTCAGGGCCTGAATCCGGCCAAGCGGCAGATGGAAGAGGATCTGGCGGCGCGTCTGATTATGGACTCGTCGCTGAACGTCTCCATCGTTCCGCATCTGTATGACATGGCTGCCGATCACAGCGGGATGCTGTTCTTGCGGTCGGTGCCGGGCGACCTGCTCGTCTTGTCATGGCTCTATCCTCGTGCGGCGCGCTGGACGCTTGATCGGCAGGGAGTACGAGGCAAGGAAGGTACGACGCTGCTCGTGACGGATGACGACGAGGACACGCGCGAGTTCGAAGGTGTTGGTTCTCAGGATGTGCCCAATCGCCGCATCTACTGCGTCGATTTCCGCGTCCGCAGTAAGCCGGAACCCTTCATTGAGGAAATCAGGCGGATCGTCAACGACACGACCGTCCAGACTGTCGATCTGATGTCCTGGATCACCGGGGCTCCGTCGGCTCCCCAGCTCGAACGATTCCTGCAACCGGTCGCACTTTCGGGTTCCCTGCCCGTGACTGGGGGCGAGGTCAAAGGCGATGGGGCCGCGATGGAGTCCTCGCTGCTGAAGATTGACGAGCCTGCCAGCGGTCGCCGCTGGTATCCAGTCATTGATTACAGCCGCTGCACCAACTGTATGGAGTGCATCGATTTCTGCCTGTTCGGCGTCTACGGCGTCGACACGATCGACCGCATCCTGGTCGAGGCACAAGACAACTGCAAAAAAGGCTGCCCCGCGTGCAGCCGCGTTTGCCCCGAAAATGCCATCATCTTTCCGCAGCACAAATCCGCTGCCATTGCGGGAGCCGATGGCGAGATCGGCAGCTTGAAGATCGATCTATCCCAGCTGTTCGGTGCTCCGACCGGAGTGGATCAAGCCGTGGCCGAGCGAGATGCGGAGCTGGTTGCCGACGGGCGAGATGCCGTCGGAGCAACAGTCGGCTTGCCGAAGCGTCAATGTGGTCAACCCGAGAAGCCACGTGATGCGCTGGACGATCTGATGGACGGGTTAGACAAGTTGGAATTCTAAGTCGAGACCTGGAGGATCGTGTGTCGCTGTCAGAACCTGCTGCTACCTCCTCCTTGGCCCCAACTCTTCCCCGCAGCCTCGGCCTGTGGCAGGCGACCGCGCTCAACGTGGCGAACATGGTCGGGATCGGGCCGTTTATCACGATCCCACTGTTCCTCAAGGCGATGGGCGGACCGCATGCTTTGGTCGCCTGGGTCATCGCAGCTGTGCTGGTGATTTGCGATGGGCTGGTGTGGAGTGAGCTGGGCGCTGCGCTGCCCGGCTCGGGCGGGACGTACCATTTTCTGAAACAGATCTACGGGCGGACTCGCTGGGGACGGGCGTTGCCGTTCCTGTTTATCTGGCAGTTTCTGATTACGGGAACGCTGGAGATTGCCTCGGGCTATATCGGCACGATGCAGTATGTGCAGTACCTGATCCCCGGCATTCAAACGGCTCTGGGTGGGTATGCCCAACCGCTACTGGCTGTCGGCTGTTGCATTGTGGTGGGGCTGTTGTTGTCTCGACAGATCGGAGCCGTAGGGACGATGAGCCTGGTCCTCTGCGGGGGAACCATCCTGACTGTGCTGATCGTCGTCTGCTCCGGGTTGGCTCATTTCCGCCCAGAGCAACTCGCCTTTCCGGCGGGAGCGCTGAAGCCGTCGTGGCTGATGTTTGCTGGGCTGGCCGGGTCGATGCAGATTGCGATCTATGATTACTTGGGGTACTACAACGTCTGTCATCTGGGTGATGAAGTTCGCGATCCCGCCAAAACGATCCCCCGCGCGATCCTGATCTCAATCGGCGTTATCGCGGCGACCTATCTGACGATGAACATCTCGATCATCGCAGTGATCCCCTGGCAAGAAGCCATGCTCTCCGAGCATATTGCCTCGGACTTCATGGAGCGGCTTTACGGGCCGGGAATCGCGTCGGCCTTCACCGGTCTAATCCTCTGGACCAGCTTCGCCTGCTTCTTCGCGATTACGCTCGGCTACTCGCGCATCCTCTATGCCGCTGCTCGACAGGGGGACTTCTTCTCGTTCGTCGGGCAGCTGCACTCGACCGGCAAGTATCCGCATGTGTCGCTCTGGCTGGTGACCGGACTGACCGCTGCGTTTTGTTTCCTCGATCTCTCTTTGGTGGTGAAGTCAGCAGTCCTGGGAAGGATCGGAGTGCAGTTCATCGGCCAGATCGCCGGGTTGCATCTGCTACGTAAGACTCGCCCGGATGTGGCCTTGCCGTTCCGGATGTGGCTGTATCCCATCCCCAGTGCGGTCGCCCTGTTCGGATGGTTGTTCGTGCTGTTGATGCCTGACTCGGCGGACGGATGGAAACCGATGGGAGTTGGCGCTGCCGTGAACGCCTCGGGGTTGTTGGCATACATCGTCTGGAAGCGATTCCGCAGGTGCGAAGTCGAGCCTCGGGTTTGACAATTGATGACTCGGATCTTACCCGAGTGGCGTACTCACGTCACCTTGGCCAGCGACGTGCCATCCAGATCGACAATCCGCTTGCCGGATGTTTCATCCAACGACAGCTCGTACATTCTCTCCCCAGCCGGCGTAGGATAATCCCCGGTCAGGCACGCCTGGCAGAGCTTCTCGGGCGGCATCTGTACGGCTTCCGCAATGGCGGGAATCGGTAGGAATCGTAGCGAAGTCGCCTTCAATTCCTTCGCCATTGTATTCTCGACTTCGCGAGTGAGCGGGCCGCCATTCATGAACCCCGGAGCAAACAGCTCCTTCACCCGGGTCATGTCAATCCCATAGAAGCACGGCGCGATAATGGGCGGGCAGGCCACGCGGACGTGGACTTCAGCCGCCCCACCGCGTTCATACAGCTGAGAGATCAGTGTTCGCATGGTTGTGGAGCGAACGATCGTGTCTTCGACGAGAAACACTTTGCGTCCCTCGAGCACTTCACGGAGCGGGGTGTATTTGACCTTCGCCTTGTCGCCGCGATTGTTGCCCTCGATGAATGTGCGTCCGACGTACCGGTTGCGGATCAATCCTTCCACGCAGGGCAGGCCCATCTTAAACGCCATCGCGTCAGCTGCGGCCTTGGCGGTATCGGGGACCGGAACCACGATCCAGTCCTTGTCGTACGGAATTTCCTCTTGCTCTGCGAGCTTCTCACCCAGGGCCTTGCGGCTGAGGTACACGCTGCGGTCGTCGAGCGTGCTGGAGACGTTGGCGAAGTAGATCCACTCGAAAAAGCAGTGAGCAGTCCGTGGACTCTCGGCGTATTTCTCGACTCGCAATTTTCCATCTTGAATAATGACCGCATGGCCCGGCGGCACACTGTGAATTCGTTCGGGAGTGAATCCCAGATTGGCCAAGGCCACGCTCTCACTGGCCGCTGCAAACAGCCCCTCTTCCATCGCCCAGCACAGCGGCCTGACGCCGAGTGGATCTCGGGAAACAAACATCTCTCCCAGGGCATTCAGGAAGACAATATTGTACGCCCCGTCCAGCTTCGTGTGCAGCCGCTTGAGAAGTTCCAGCAGATCGCTCTTGGTCTGCTGAGCAATCTCCTGTCCCAGGAGATGCAGCAGAATTTCTGTATCAGTCTCACGGCTGAGGTGGAAATCCCCCTTCGCCTGAATCTCGCGACGGAGTTCCTGGTAATTGGCCAGTTGCCCGTTGAAGCCGAACGCAAAGCATTTGCGTTTTTCGAGATGGGGCCGCTCGAAGGGCTGGGCGTAGTTCCGGTCGTCTTTCCCGCAGGTGGCGTAGCGGACATGCCCGATCGCAGCGGGCCCCTCGTACTTGGCGAGTAGTGCCTCGGCTTCGGCCTGTCGGCTGAGATGGAAGACCTCGCTGACGGTGCCGACATCCTTATATGTGTCGACCAGCAGCGTGCGTCCTGGAGCATAGACCGACATTCCAGCGGCCAGCTGGCCTCGGTTCTGGATGTCTAGCAACAGTCGCGGGATCAATCGCGAAGAGGCTGCTGCTCCCTGCTTGGGGGCGAGAGTGCTGACCTTCCCGTTGGCGGTGGGCAGGTGGTAAATGGCGGCAACGCCACACTCGTGGAATAACTCGGCCATCAGCGGGGTCCGCTTCCGTCGAGAGGAATCACAGGCGGCCCACGAGTTCCCGAGGGAACATCAGTGGACCCATAAAGGGTGAGGACGGCAATCGGCCGGACTTGCACTCTTGTGGGGGCCAGCCGCGCGGACCGGTTTCCAGAAGTTCACACAAGCTTCATCCATCATACCGGTCTGAAAAGCGAATGCCAGCAGGATCAGAATTCCTTGCACGGCTGGCCAGTTCTCGAATCCGGGTCGGATTTGACGGGTGCTACAATCCATGCCAATCCATAGGCGACCTTCAGCCTGCGAAAAAACCGGAGTCCTTCGATTTTCTGCGGCGCGTCTGCCTACGTCGAATTGTCTCAAGGAACAAAGGAGTCTCACACGAAGCAACTGAGGCACAAAGAGGGAATTCGTGAGCATCCACTGGTGATTGATTGATGGACTCTCCCTTTGTGCCTTCGTGCCTTCGTGTGAGACATTCCGATCTGAGGCAAAGTGACACACTGGCCAGCTGTGGAATTCCTTGCACGGCAACACACTCTTTCTCACAAGGTGAGCTTTCAGCCATCAGCGTTCCGCTTTCAGCCAGCCTTTGAAGCCAGCAAAAGAATACGCGGCATGATGGCATTGCGAGTTCCTCCTTGGATAGAGTTCAGATTGTCTGGTCTTCAGCCGAGTATTTTTGCTCCGGAGGTGGCGATGCGTGGTTCAGGGGGGACACCCGGCGGGATCAGCGAATTCGCGATCGGTTTTGTGTTGGCCGGGCTGGCGGTGTATCTGTTCCTGGATTCGGTCGTCGTCTCCACGGGAGTCGGGTTGATCGCGGGGGGAGTGCAGGGGATGTTCGGCGGAGTGATTGGCGACACCGCTTCTTCAGGGCTGGTGTTCCTGCCGTTCTTCATCGGGGTGACCGCCCTGTTCTACGATGCTCGCCCCCGTTGGAGTTGGACCACGGTCTGTCTCGGAATCGCCATCATCATCGTCGAGATCCTCAGCCGGATTCGGTTCCTGATCGCGATGAAGGTGTCGCACCTGCTGGGGATCATCGTCCTGCTGGCTGCTGGAACCGGGCTGATGCTGCGTTCGTATCGCGATCAAAAACGGGTTCCGTGAAACGTTCGAGAGGAGTGGCACTGCTCACCAATTCGAACTCCGCGAACGAGCTCATCGGGAGATCACAGTTTCCGGAGTGCGTCAGATGGTTTATTGTGTGGCTGCCGAGTGACCCACCAATGTGAAGCAGGACACTCGCGATTCACAGTGCCATGCGCAAAGTCTCCTGACCTGCCACCCATCGAATTCCTTCGTGACTCCGTGGTAAAACTCTGCCCGACTTCGTAGCGAACCCCCACTCCCATGACTGCCGAACCTGAAAAGCGCAAGATCGGCCCGTTCCAGATCGAGGATAAACTCGGTGTGGGTGGCATGGGGATTGTCTATCGGGCGACCTATCTCAAGACGGGACAGGTGGTGGCCTTGAAGGCTCTCGCCCCGGAACTCTGTGCCGATCCCAAGATCGCGAAGCGGTTCGAGCGCGAGATGGAGATTCTCAAGAAGCTCAAGCACCCGAACATCATCAAATATTACGGAGGCGTCTCGACTCCGAACCAGCAGTTCTATGCCATGGAAATGATTGCGGGAGGCGGGCTCGACGTGATGTTGCGGAAGTCCGGACGGTTCACCTGGCAGCAGACGGTCGACTACGCGATGCAGATCTCCAAGGCGCTGGAGTACGCGCACAACGCCGGGGTGATCCACCGCGATCTGAAGCCCGCCAACTTGCTGGTCACTAAAGATGGCGTTCTGAAGTTGACCGATTTTGGGATCGCCCGCGACTCGCAGGCGACTCAGCTGACACAGGCGGGGAAAACCGTCGGCACGCTGGCTTACATGGCTCCCGAGCAGATCACCGGCAAATCGCCAATCACGCGGCGAACTGATTTGTACGCGCTCGGCTGCCTGATGTTCCAGCTGATGACTGGGCGGACCCCGTTTGAGTCGGCGACACAGCCGGAGCTGTTGTTCAAGCATATTGAGGAAGAGCCGCCCTCCGTGCGCGAATTCAATTCGGACTGTCCTCGCTATCTGGAGGTGCTGATCGCAGACCTGATGGAAAAGGACCCGAACGATCGTCCATTCGATGCCTTGGCTGTGCAGGTCCGGCTGGATGAAGTGAAGCAGAAAGTCGCCGAGCAAGCGGAGCAAGCCAAGACACGAGCCGGTGAAGCAGGCAATGCGACGGTCCCGGAATCGACACAGGCTCTGAAGAAGAAGAAAAAGAAAAAATCTGTGTCGGGCGAGTTCACTCCGTTTTATGAGCGAATTTGGTTCCTCGGCACGTGCTTGATGTCGGTGGTCGGGCTGGTGGTGTGGTTGATGTGGCCCGAGGGACTGGAATCCAAATACACACGCTGCAAGACGGCGATGCAGATCGACGGGTTCGAAGCGATCTCTGACTTCGGCGAGGTCCCAGGCTACGAGGCCTGGGGGGATGTGACTGATGAGCTGGAAGACATCCTAAAGAACTTCCCTGAGACTTCGCAGGCGACCGATGCCCGGCGCTGGAAGGACATGATCGACATGGTCCGCGAGGACCGGCAGTCGCAGAACAATCAGAAGTTTGACCGCGATGCGAAGTCCGAGGGCGAGCGACTGTACGTCGCGGCCCGAAAATACGAGGCGTTCGGCGACAATTACTCAGCCATCGAACGCTATGAAGCAATGCAGACCCTGCTCAAGAGCGATGAGGAATCACGCCCGTATTTGAACCTCGCTCGTCACCGGGCGGAACTCATCAAGCAGGGGATCGATCCCAAAGCCGATCGCACTGCGTTCGTCGCAGCCCAGCTGAAGAAAGCCGATGACGAATTTCTGACCGGCGACAAAATCCCCGCACGCGAGAAATGGCAAAGCATCGTCAAGCTGTACTCGGACGATGTGTTGTTTGAGTCGATTGTGAAACGCGCGAAGGCGCGGCTGATTGACCCGGGCGAGGCACTGAAGGCGGAGCAGTAGGCGAGCCGGGTCGTCCGCTGGAAAACCCAGCCCGCAGCGCCAGCAAGGGTTTCTGAAACTGAGCGCTGCGGTTTAGTTGTCTCGGAACTCGTGACGAAGGAAATCACACATGCCCCAACTGATCTCCTCCCCCGTCCGCGTCGAAGCGGTCGGACAGCCACCGAAGATTATCGAAGAGTTCGCGGGTCTCAAAAGTTCGGGCGACTCTGGGGTCAGCGTCGCCAAAATGACATCCCCCTCGGGCTGGAGTGAACCGGGACAACGGCCTGAGTTTCAGGAGGTCACTGTCGTCCTTAAGGGCATGCTGCGCGTCGAACATGCCGCAGGAGCTCTCGATGTCCACGCGGGTCAAGCAGTGATCACAGCTCCCGGAGAGTGGGTTCGTTACAGCACACCCGGGGCGGAAGGGGCCGAGTATGTCGCGGTCTGCTGGCCCGCCTTCACGGTGGATACGGTACATCGCGATGCATGATTTAGTCCGTCGATTGGCCTTGCTGCTCCTCCTGCTAGCGTGCCCTGTGGCCGCTGAAGAGCAGCTCCACCGCCATTTTGACGACCGTCCGCCGGTCAACGTGAAGCAAGCTGCGGTGAATGGCATTCAGAAATATGAGTCCCAAAGGCTGATTCTGTTGACTGACATCGATCCTGATAAAGCTCGCGAGTTGGTGACGCTCGTCGATCAGGTCTACTCCACCTGGGAAGCCCAACTGGGGAAATTTCCAGAGGCCCTCGACAAGAGTGAATTTCAAATCACCGGCTACCTGATGGTCGATGAGGAGAAGTTCCGCAAGGCGAATCTGCTACCGAGACGAGCCGCCACGATTCTGCATGGACAGAACCAGGGGTATGAGTTCTGGATGTTCGATCAGGCGTGGGACTACTACCGCGAGCATCTGCTGCTGCATGAGGCGACACATTGTGTGACCCAGTGCAGTGAAACCGACAACGACCAGCGACCGCTCTGGTTCTTGGAAGGCATGGCCGAATACTTCGGTACGCATCAGCTGCGTGACAACGCCGCGAATGGCAAGTTGGAATTACAGTTCGGCGTCATCCCTGTCAGCGCTGTCGCTGCCCACGGGTTTGGGCGGATTGAGTTGATTCGTGACGAGTGCCAGGCCGGGCGGGCTCTCTCAGCTGCGGAGGTTCTGCTGCTGGGCCAGAAGGAGTTCTCGGAATCGCGGACAACGCCGTATGCGTGGTCGTGGGCGCTGTGCCATTTCCTGGCGACTCATCCGGTGACTGCTGCGGATTTTCGAAACGTCTGCCAGCAGTGGGACACGACTTCGTTCCGCCTCACGTTCCAGCGATTCTGGGTGAAGCACAAAGCGGTGATCACCTCGGATTGGGAGCTATTCCGCGAGTCGCTCTGTTATGGATTTGACCTGCCGCGAGGGGCGACCATTCGAGTCGAGTCGACTCCGCTGGAAAAAGGGATCAGTCGCGAAATCAAAGTGCTCGCGGATCGTGGCTGGCAAGGGACTGGGGGCACCGTTCAAGCAGGCCAGACGATTCGCATCAGCGCTACGGGCCGCGTCGTCCTCGCCAACACCATCAAACCTTGGGAGAGTGAGCCAGCGGGAATCAGCATTCGCTACTCCAAGGGTCAACCGATTGGGCGGCTGCAAGCCGCTGTGCTGAGGACGACACCGAACGAATCGGGAGCGATTCAGCATTGGGATTTCCTTGATGTCGGAACAACAACCGAGTTCAAGATTCCCTCAACTGGGGCTTTGTTTCTGCGAGTCAACGACCGCTGGAACGAACTGGCGGACAACTCGGGCGAGTACACCGCGACCGTCACTGTGCTGGAATGAGTGAATGCGAGTCTCTGGGAGACAGGACTGCCATTGCTCTTGGAATCGTCTTTGTCCCAGAGGGACATCCGAAAATAGCTCCCCGATTCATCGGTGTGTGGAATAGATGAATTCCAAGAGCAGCCCCGTGAAGGGTGACAGAGACTCAGACATTGCCTCGAATTTAGCGAAGATGTCTGTCGTCCCTCGAGGGACTTGATTGTTCTTCGTCTATCGATTCCCACCGTTGAAACGGTGGGCTATTGTCAATCGTCCCTCGCGGGACGAGGAGTGAGCAGTTGTCAGGCTGACTTCAATGGTGAGAAGAACTGAATGAGTGACGACATGAAACCCAATATGCCAGGTTCTCGCGACACTCTCCGAAACTCGTCTCGTCAGGCGCAATTCCTCGACGTGCTGACTCGGGACGAAGCAGCGCGGCGGTTTGAATCGGCGCTCAGTCTGAAGCCACTGGGGGGCGAATCGATTCCCTTGCTGGCAGCTGCGGGGCGCATACTGGCGATCCATGTGATTGCGGACGTCGATGTGCCCGCGTTCGATCGTTCCAATGTCGACGGTTTTGCGGTGCGGTCTGCGGACTTGCAGGGGGCTGACGAGGAGCAACCCCGCACTCTGCGATTGAATGAAGAGATCTTGTCGCCCGGTCGTGTTCCGCAGCGGTCAGTGGGCCCGGGCCAGGCGAGTGTGATTGCCACGGGCGGCATGGTCCCACGCGGAGCCGATGCGATCGTGATGGTCGAACAGACGGAGGCGACCGATGTCGATGGCCAACCTGCTGTCATGATCAGTCACATGATATCCCCCGGCGGAAACATCAGCTCTGCGGGTTCTGATATTACACGCGGCGAGACGGTCCTGTGGTCCGGCCAGATGCTCACCGCGCGCGAGCTGGGCGTACTGGCAGCTCTGGGGCTCGCGTTGGTCCATGTCTATCGCCGACCACGCGTGGCGATCATCTCGACCGGTGACGAGATCGTCGCGCCTGGTGAGCCACTTCCTACTGGGTCAGTGTACGACTCTAACGCCACGATCCTGGCAGCCACCGTCCGCGAACTGGGCGGGGATCCATTCTGTCTGGGGACTGTCAGGGACGACCTCGATCAGCTGCGATCACTGATGAATGAGGGGCTGACATACGACATGGTACTGCTGTCGGGAGGGACATCAAAGGGGGCTGGTGACCTGTCGTATCAGGTCGTCCGCGATCTGCCGAATCCCGGAATCGTCGCTCACGGCGTGGCTTTGAAACCCGGCAAGCCGATCTGCTTGGCAGTCACCAACGGCAAGCCGGTGGTTGTGCTGCCGGGGTTCCCGACCTCCGCGATCTTTACGTTTCACGAGTTCGTGGCCCCCGTACTCAGACTGCTCGCGGGACGCAGTCGCGTGAAACGCCGCACCGTTTCGGCTCGTATACCAATACGAATCAACTCGGAACGAGGCCGCACCGAGTACGTCCTCGTCGGTCTAGTGCGGGGGCCAGAGGGTTGGTCGGCCTACCCGATGGGGAAGGGCTCCGGCTCGGTGACGACCTTCAGCGGAGCTGATGGGTTCCTCACGATCCCACAGCAGACGGAGTGCCTCGACGAAGGGGATTGTGTGGAAGTCACCCTCCTGGACGAAGCCCTGGAGCCTGCTGACCTCGTCGTGATTGGTAGCCACTGTGTCGGACTCGACTTGCTGCTGGGGGAACTGAGAGATCGAGGGTACACCACACGCGTCTTGACAGTCGGCAGCCAGGGCGGATTGGCAGCTGCGCGGCGCGGCGAGTGCGATCTCGCGGGAGTGCATCTCTATGATGCGACACGTCGGGAATACAATCGACCGTTTCTGGTGCCGGGGATTCAATTGATCTCGGGCTACACTCGGCAGCAGTGCTTTGTCTTTCGGCCGGGGGATGCGAGGTTCGAAGGAGCTTCGCTGGAACAAGCTCTCGAACGAGCGATTGTCGACCCCGACTGCCGGATGATGAACCGCAACCCCGGAAGTGGAACTCGCATCCTGATTGACGAACTGCTCGCCCAGTGTTCCTCACCGAGTGATATTCCCGGCTACCGCATGCAGACCAAATCGCACAACGCCGTCGCAGCTGCGATCTCTCAGGGGCGCGCGGACTGGGGCATCGCGATTGAATCGGTGGCTCGACAGTACGGGCTGGCGATGATCCCCGTTCGGGTCGAGCAATACGACTTTGTCGTCCCGGAGGCTCGACGGGCATCACTCGTCGTGCAGGAGTTCGAGCGGTTACTGCATGACCCGCGAATTGTGGCTCAGCTGGCTGAATGGGGCCTGCTGCGGGCTTGCGATGAACGGCCTCAACCATAGATGGCCTGCATGAGTCTGCCATCACAAATGGGATACGGGCGGCCCAGTGAGTCGGTGTAATGCGTTGAGGGATCAATCCCCAGTGCCGAGAACAGTGTCGCCATGACATCCCACGGACCGAATGAGGTGGTCAGTGGGTAGGCTCCTCGGGCATCAGAGGCCCCCACCGCGGCCCCGCGTGAAACTCCGGCCCCGGCGATGACGATCGAGTAGACACTACTCCAATGTTTGCGTCCGGGACTGGTGCCTTTGAAGTTCCGCTCGGCAGCGACCAAGGGAGCGCGACCGAACTCGCCCATGCAAATGACCAGCGTTTCGTCGAGCATTCCGCGTTCATCCAAGTCCTCCATCAACGCTGAGAAGCTCTGGTCGAAGCGGGGCAACAGGTGCTTCTGCAACCCTTCGAAGATGTCGTTGTGATTATCCCAGCCATAGGTTTCGGTGTTCGTAGGGTCGTCGTCTTGCCCCCGATTGTTGTGATTCCAAAAGACGGTCACCAGGGGAACACCGGCCTCGATCAGACGCCGCGAGAGCAGGCACGCTTGCCCCGACCGATTCCGACCATAGCGGTCGCGCAGTGCCTCGGGTTCCTGTTTCAAATCGAACGCGCGAGCTGTCGAATCCCGCGACAGCATCTCGAACGCATCGCGATAGCGGGTCTGCTTGTCGGCCCACAGCACGTCGCGATCGTACACGGGTGTCGACTGCTCGACGGCTTGCAACAGCGATTGCCGGGCACGCATCCGGGCAGCTGGCAGTTCTCGATGCGGGACCAGCGAGGGGATCGCCAGATCCCCGTGGCTGACATCCCCGATGGTCAGTGGATCGTAGCCTTTGCCGAGTAGGCCACCAGACTGCCCCGGCCCGAACACGAGGGGGACCAATGCGGGGCCATTCAGATGGATGGCCGTCTGAGCGAATCGAGTACTGGGTTGAACTCGCTGCAAGACCGCACCGTGGCAGGGAGAGTCAGTCGCAGCGGGCGGATCGTTGGAGGAACGTTTGCGGTGATACCGCCCGGTCATTGCCAGATGAAACGACGACCCATGATCGAGGTCTTCGTGGGCCATACTCCGCACGACGCACAGCTTGTCCGCGATCTTTGCGATTCTCGGCATGTGCTCGCAGAACCGCACCCCGGGGATCGCCGTTGAGATCGAATCGAAGGCTCCGCGAATCTCGCGTGGTGCATCCGGCTTGGGGTCCCAGGTATCGATCTGGCTCTGGCCACCACTCGCAAAAATAATGAGGACTGATTTCGCTCGCCCAAATCCTGTCGATATGCCCGCATCCGAGGGAGCCGCCCCAGCACTTCGGAGTTGAGCGAAAAGTCCGCCCCCGAGCGCAGCCAGCCCGTTCTGCTGTAACCAAGTCCGACAGCCAGCGGTGTTGCCAGCCATCGGGAAATTTCATCTCGAACCGGCAAGCGAGTCTCCTCGATCGAGCGTCTGGACCTGTCGAGTCTCAGAGCGTGTTTGAAAAGCCGTTGTGCGATTATCGAGGATCGATTATTCCACGGTTTGTTGGGGCTGGACTGGTGTTTCACAAGGGGCGAAGGCAT
>JAYWHX010000006.1:0-6017 GCA_043777375.1 Planctomycetota bacterium
CTGTGCCATCCTGGCCTCCCCGGTCATCCCTGAAAGGATTCCGCAACATGCTGTAAAACTGAACAGTAGCTGAGACTGACATTTAACGATAGACAGACTAGTAGGTGAGGCTATGCCTGGGCTGCGCGGAATGGGGAAGTCCACACTCCGTAAGGCAAAAGTCTGACTGATTGTGCAGTATTCGATGCTGAGCGCCGAGGTAGGTGGGTCGGGTGGCACGCCCGAATGAGGTGATTCCCGAGGAAATGAGTAATTGGGTGGCACGTCCCTGGAGGCTTTGCGAAAGGGCGTGGGAGCTGCTCACAGGGGGGGGGTTACGCTCCCGGGCTGCTCGCCATACCCTGCGAAGACTCAGGGTGTGCCAACCGCCGATTGACCTGCCCTTTCACTGTGCTGTAGAACTCCCACTGCAAATCGTTTGCGGTCTGCTCACCATTCGTAGCGGTGAGCGCGGCGATTTGAGTGTTGGGTGATCGTCATTGCAGAGACTCGACAGACTCACGTCTGCCGCTCGCTGGCGTTGAGTCACTCAGGTTCAGGATTCTCTCGTTCCATGCAAGTTCAACTTCCCGACGGCACTGTCAAAGATTTTCCCGCTCGTTCCTCGGCTCTCGATGTCGCTCGGTCGATCTCCGAGCGGCTCGCCCAAGCCACCATCGCCGTGCAAATCGGCGAGACGGTCTGCGACGCCTTCCGGCCTCTCGAAGATCTTTCGACAGATAGCCCGATCCCGGTGAAGTTGATCACGAATAAAGATCCTCTCGCGCTCGGCGTCCTGCGTCACTCCTGTGCCCATATCATGGCCCGTGCGGTCATGCGGCTCTACGAGGGGGTCGGCCTCGCCTTCGGTCCGACGACCGGCTACGGGTTCTATTACGACTTTGACCTCGCTCAGAAAATTAGCGAAGAGGACTTCCCTCGCATCGAGCAGGAGATGGCCGCCATCTGTGCCGAGGCCGAGGCCTTCGAACGCTTCAGCCTCACCCGCCCCGAAGCGGTCCAACTCTGTAAAGACCTTAAGCAAGACCTCAAGGTCGAACACGTCGAGACCGGTCTCTCCGGGCACGAGACCCTCAGCTTCTATCGCCAGGGGGAGTTCGTCGACCTGTGTCGTGGACCGCACATTCCGGACGCCAGCAAGATCAAGGCGTTCAAACTAGTCAGTGTGGCGGGCTGTTACTGGAAGGGTGACGCCAGCAATAAGAGCCTGCAACGTCTGTACGGCACCGCGTTCTTCGACAAGAAGGACATGGAGTCCTACCTGAAACAGATCGAGGAAGCCAAGCGCCGCGACCACCGCGTCCTGGGCAAGCAGCATGGGCTGTTTGCGATCTCGAACGATGTGGGGCAAGGGTTGTGTCTCTGGCTGCCGAAGGGCGCCATGATCCGTTCCACCCTCGAAGAGTTCATCAAGGCTGAACTCGTGCGTCGCGGATACATGCCGGTCTACTCGCCACACATCGGTCGGGTGGAGATGTACGAAACCAGCGGCCATTTCCCGTACTATCGCGAGTCCCAGTTCCCTCCACTCTTTGGCCATCCTGCCGGACAAGTCGTCGACTTTTGGAAGCAGAAGCTCAGCGAGGGGAATCTGCGTCCCGAGGATGAATCCAAGCTGCGGGCCTCAGCGGGCGTGTGCGGTTGCGAGTTCCACGACTACCCATCCAGTGGCACTTCCGAGGAACGGCAGGCCTACCTTCACAAATGGGAGAAGAGCCAGGAACGCTACCTGCTGAAGCCGATGAACTGTCCGCATCACGTTCAGATGTACAAGGCCGAACAGCGCAGCTACCGCGACCTTCCCGTCCGGCTGGCCGAGTTCGGCACCGTTTACCGCCACGAGCAATCCGGCGAGCTCAACGGGATGCTGCGAGTGCGTGGGCTCACCCAAGATGACGCCCACTTGTTCTGCACTCCCGAGCAGGTCGAGGAAGAATTTAAGGACACCCTGCAACTCGTGCAGTTCGTCCTGGGGGCGGTCGGTCTGAATGACTACCGGGTCCAGCTCTCAACCCGCGATCCGAAGTCCGACAAGTATGTTGGCTCACCCGAACTCTGGGAACGGGCGGAGAACACGCTGCGAAAGGTCCTGACCGAAGTGGGGCTCCCCTTCACCGAGGGGCAAGGCGACGCCGCATTCTATGGCCCCAAAACTGACTTTATGGTGCGTGACGCAATCGGCCGCGAGTGGCAGCTGGGCACCGTCCAGCTCGACTACAACCTGCCCGAGCGGTTCCAGCTGGAGTACACCGGGGCCGATAATGCCCCGCATCGTCCGGTGATGATCCATCGTGCTCCATTCGGCTCGATGGAGCGCTTCTGCGGCATGCTGATCGAGCACTTTGCAGCTGCATTTCCACTGTGGCTGGCTCCGGAGCAGGTCCGCATTCTGGGCCTCAACGACGAGATTCTGCCCTACTGCCAGGAGATTCTCACCAAGCTCCGCGCTGCGGGCTTCCGCGCCAAGATTGATACGCAGAGCGCGAACGTGAAGAAGAAGATCCGCGACGCCCAGCTCGATTTGATCCCCTACATGCTGGTCGTCGGTGGCAAAGACCGCGACCAGGGTGGCGTCTCCGTCCGCGACCGCATCGAAGGCGACCTCGGGTTCATGACCACCGAAGCCGCCCTCGCCAAACTGATCGCCGAACGTGACGGCCGCGTGATCCGCCAAGTCCAAAAGTCGACCGCCAGCACCCTCGCCGCCGGCAGCGACGAAGCGAAGGGGAACGAGTACTAAAGTAGGAAGTGCAGTCCTGCCCGTCCCCGAGCAACGTCCCCCCCTCGAGAGCGGCACGGCGTCAGCCTGTCGAGTCGTCCACCCGCGAACCAACGCTTCCTGCCAAGTCCACGCCTCGGCAGGCTAACGCCGTGCCGCTCTCGGTCTGAGTGGGGACTCTCGTTCCCAAGCTCCGGCTTGGGAACGAGAGTCCCCGAAGCTCCGCTTCGCCGAGCCACAGAGGACTTGTTCTGCATGTCAGGACTTGCTTTCGAGGGGAGTCCGATAATGGTTTGCGAAAGAGAGTTTGTTGGCTCGCGGCGAAGCAGAGCCTCGCGGATATGCGGTCCCAAGCCGGAGCTTGGGACCGAGAGAATCATTCACAAGGACAGCTGCATGAACGGAGCAACTCGCGTCGACTGTGCTAGTTTGATGGTGGCCGGTGGTCTCGTTGCCGGAATCACTTGGATGATTGACCGCCCTGATTCACTTGTCTGGACTATTCGGTCGGGTGGCACGACCGAAGATGCCGTCCCGACAGAGAACGAGTGATTTTGGGTGGCACGCCCTGACGGCTTTGAGGAAGGGCGTGGCGAGCGGCCAGAAGACCACGGCCTTCGACACGGTGGCACTGTCGGTCGGGATGTGAATGGGGGGCGCGTGCCACTGGCGAGGGCTTTGGCTCGCCAGTGTTGAGACGCTCGGCAACTGGATGGGATGGTGAACTCTCGTGTTACGCTGGGTGTCACTGGCGGTCCAAAGCGACCGCCAGTGACACCCAGCGACTTCGGCCAGGGTGGTGGGTGATTGTCGGAGAAAGCCTGGGGATTCCCATGTCACCGTTCCCTGACTTCCTACGTCCAGCGGACACTGCTGGGCAAGCCGGCAGTGGCACCCGGCAGAGGAACGGAGTCCGCCGATTGACACTGTGGCGGCGGATACACAGACTGACGATTCGCATCTTCGTTCCCGCTCAAACTTCGAGTTTTCCCTCAGAGGCCCGATGTCGACTCGCCGCCAGTTCATGACGAATTCGATCTCAGTTCCGGCTGCACTGGCGGTCGGAGCATGGATCAATCCCGCCTTACAGGCGCAGAGCCCTGCCCGTTCGGCGAATGATCGCCTCGGCGTCGGATCGATCGGCCTGCGGTATCAGGGGACCGTTGTCACGCACAAGGCACAGGAGTACGGGAACATCGTCGCGGTCTGCGATGTTGACCGCCATGTGAGAGAGCAGGCCCGCGCCAGCTTTGGCAGCACGCCGGGAATCTTCGAGGATTACCACGACCTGCTCGCCCGCAAGGACGTGGATGTCGTCATCATCGGCACCCCGGACCACTGGCATTCGAAAATGGTCATCGATGCCTGCCGAGCGGGGAAAGATGTTTACTGCGAAAAGCCGCTGACCCTGACCATCGACGAGGGCAAGATCCTTCGCAACGTCGTCGCCGAAACCGGGCGAGTCGTTCAGGTTGGCTCCTGGCAACGCAGTGACCACCGTTTTCGTACAGCTGTGGAATTGGTGCGGGCGGGACGGATTGGCGACCTGAAGTCGGTTGAAGTGGTACTGGGTAAGAACGTGCAGGGTGGACCGTTCGTACGGACTGCTCCGCCGAAGCATTTCAACTGGAACCTGTGGCAGGGACAGACGCCCGATGTCCCCTATATCGCCGAGAGGAGTCACTACACCTTCCGCTGGTGGCGAGAATACTCCGGTGGCCAGATGACTGACTGGGGAGCCCATCACATCGACATTGCGCACTGGGCCATCAACTCCCAGCCCGTCAAGATCGAGGGGGCCGCGACTTGGCCGGATGTGGCCGATGGATACAACGTGCCGAAGGACTTCTCCGCGAAGTACACCTACGCCAATGGAGTCGAACTGACGGTCCTCGACACTGGGCGAAACGGGATCATGTTCACGGGGACAGAGGGTCGTCTCTTCGTCAATCGCGAGTCGCTGAGTGGAAAGCCCGTGGAGGACCTGGCCTCTCATCCACTCCCTCGCGAGGCATTCCAGCTGTATGACTTTGACAATCTGTCGCGGCCCGAGCGGGTGGGAAAGCTCGATGCGATCGTCAACCACGTGGGGAACTTTTTCGACTGCGTGGTCGCGAAGCGAAAGCCGCTGTCGGACATCGAAGGCCAGCATCGCAGCGTGAGTATCGGACACCTCGGTAACATCGCCCTGCGGGTGGGGCGGCCGCTGACCTGGGATGCAGGAGCTGAGGCATTTCCCGGTGACGCCGAGGCGAATTCACATTTGAAGCGGGAGCAACGAGCTGGGTTTGAAGTCGGGTAACTCGGCAGACGTTGAGGATGTGCGGGAGATCACCGCAGGCGGACATTGCGGAATGAGTCGACTGTGGGGTAGCCTCTCCTGTGACCAGTGTTCAAGATTCGTCAGCGCGGCCACCTGAGCGACGAAGCCAGAGTACTTAGGCCACTGGTGGCAGACACATTTCGGGGCAGAAACCATGTCAAGATGCACAGTATTGATGTTTATGGCATGGGTACTGATCGTACTCGGAAATGGCTCGCGATTGTACGCGCAGAATGACCCTGTCGCGACACCCGCTGCGGAGAGTCCCGAGCTTGTTTTGCCTCTGGTGTATCGTTCCCCCACCCAGCGAGTGTTGCTGCTTTTGGCTCAGGAAAAAGAAGCCACGTCGATCAAAAATACTCTTCGAGAATCCAAGATCAAGTTCGATCATCAGGAATGGTTTAATCCCACGCAAAAAGACTATTCGTCCTACCACTTGGTCGTGGGTGGGTCCAATTGCATGGACGCCTGGGCCACGGCCACGGAGCCCGCAGCCTTTGAGCCCTTGGAACGATTTGTAGCGGAGGGGGGACACCTGCTGCTGCTTGGGACATTCAACGGTCGCAACTGTGAACACTTGCGGAGGTTCGGGATCCAGACCGGAGTGAGTCACTCATTAGTCTTTCGGACAGTCCCCGGACGTTCCGAAGTGTTGTTCAAAGGTTTTGAGGCGACAGTCCCTGTTGACAGAAAAATCACGGCCTACGGGCATTTCACGGTCAGCACCCCGCATGTCGTCTTCCTGCAACGGGACGAGGCGATTTCGCTCCCAGATGGCCCCGTGCTGGCCACGCTGGCCTATAAGAAGGGTCGAGTCACCTATACCCAGCTTGAACCCAATGACGACAACGATTTGTGGTTGATCACAGCGCTGTTGACCTGGGCAGTGCGGGGTGGTCCGACGGTGGTGGGGCAGTTGGATCAGCAGGTGGTGTTTGACGAGCAGGAGATCTTAGAGCGACGCAAGTTGCCGGT
>JAYWHX010000007.1:0-77204 GCA_043777375.1 Planctomycetota bacterium
AGAATGCTTATGAGGAATGCCTGTGCTTCGAGTTGAGTCAAGCGAACTTGAAGTTTCAGCGGCAGGTCGAACTTCCTGTTCGCTACAAACGAATTCGACTCGATTGCGGTTACAGAGCCGACCTTCTCGTCGAAGCCTGCGTGCTACTGGAACTCAAGGCCATTGATGCGATCAACCCAGTTCACGAAGCTCAACTCCTGACTTACCTCCGCATCAGCCAGATCAAAGTCGGACTGCTCATCAACTTCAACTGCGAGACACTCAAAGACGGAATTCACAGACGAGTCTTGTGAACTCCTCTTCTCCGTGCCTCCGTGCCTCCGTGGTCAATCTCATGTTCCTCGCAAGAATTACCGGCTCTGTTGTCGCCTCGACGAAAGTCGACTCCATGATCGGCCAAAAGCTCGTCATCGTGGAGCCGTTGCGTGTGAACGAGAAGACCAAGGGGGAACTGGTCGGCACGGGACGGTCGTTCATCTCGGTCGATGTCGTCGGGGCTGGTGAGGGCGAAGTGGTGCTGATCGTCCAAGGCTCCAGCGCCCGCTTCACGGATGAGACCAAGAAGCTGCCGATCGACTGCACGATCATCGGGATCGTGGACGTGGTCACTGTGGGTGACACGGTGATCTTCAAGAATCACGAGTGACGTGGGACAGGCTTCCAGCCTGTCGAATCGTTGAGCCAGGGATGACAGGCTGGAAGCCTGTCCCACGAGCCGGAAAGGAGTGGTGAACATGGACGATCGCTGGAACACCACTTCGGTGGCAGAATCTCACGCGGATGCGATCTCGGTCAAGTGCCGGATTCTGACCATCATCCTTGTCGCACTCATCATCGGGCAGGTCGTCTTCGCAGCTGTGATCGTCTTCGCGATGAACGGCTGGAATCAAGCTCCGAAGGGGGTGCTGCTCAGCGCAATCGCAGCCGGGTTTGCCGTCCAGATGATCGCGATGGCGATCTTCGTACCCGGGTTTGTCGTCAAGGCAGGTGTGAAGAAGGCCAACGGCGATGTGGATCAGCTACTCGGCGTCTTCATGGCCAAGACGATTGTCGGCGGTGGCTTCCTGGAAGGGGGCGGGCTGCTCAACTTGGTCGCCTTCCAACTCGAACACAACAAGTGGTCCCTGATTCCGGTCGCAACGGGGATCTTCTTCATCCTGACGCTGATTCCCACCCCGATGCGACTGACCAACTGGCTCGATGAGGTCCGACGAACACCCATTGAGTGAGCGGCCAGGCGCTAGCCGCCGGTTCTTTGGACAGAGAAGTGAAGTTCACCACAGAGGCACTGAGAAAAACTAAGGCAGACAGGAATGTCTGCCCCACCCAGAGACCAGCGAGCCGGGCGGCGTCAGCCCCTGGAGGATGAGGTCGAGATGTCACCTAATCACAGGCCACATGAGGAGGATGGACAAGCATTCGCAAAGGAACAGGCACTACACGAACCGTTCTGGGTCCGCTGAGGAATGCCTGTCACTGATGAACAATTCGTCGAACGCATCCGCAAAAGTGCGTTGAAGAGAAATGGGTGGAGAACTTGGTTGATCGTTGTTCAACTCAGTTTTACCGTGCTGTTCTTGGTTCTCGGCGGATGGTTGCACAAGGAGTTTTCTGACAGGATTCTGAGCAACCGTTGGATGCTTCCATCTCTCGTTCCAGTATGTGGCACATTGGGATTTGCCTTCGGAGTTCTTCTCTCACAATCGATTGCTGGACTCTTTGAACTCCTCTAGGACAACCGAACCAACGACCTCCTACTCAAATACCACGACCTCGCACAACAACCAAAACAAACCGATCACACCACCTGAACCCCAGGTCAACCAACTATGCAAACCAACGAAACCGCAATCCGTTCCGTCGTCGAACAGGTCCTCGCCCAACTCGGCAAGCGGCCTGCTCCCGGCTCAGCTCCCGCACCCAAGGCCAACGGCATCCCTGTCGTCTCAGCCAGCAACAGCAATGGCTATCGCCCCGGCGGCGGTGGCAACTGGGGGGTCTTCCAGACCGTCGACGAAGCCGTCGCAGCTGCGACCGAAGCGTTCCAGCAACTCAGTAAGAAAGGGATGGCCGCGCGGGCCAAGGTCTGCCAGATCGTCAAGGCGATGTGCGAGCAGCAGGCTGATGAACTCGGCAAGGCGGAGTTTGAAGAGACGAAGGTCGGTCGGCTCGATCACAAGATCGAGAAACTGAAGATCATCAAGCTGGTCCCCGGCACGGAGTACATGAAGTCGAACGTCTTCAGCGGCGACCACGGGTTAACGGTCGAGGAGTACGCTCCGTTCGGTGTCATCGGAGCGATCACTCCAGTGACCCACTCCTTGCCGACGCTGGCCGGGAATATCATCAACATGGTGGCGGGCGGAAACACGATGGTCGTGAACCCGCACCCGAATGGAGCCCGGATCGCCTGCGAAGGCGTGCGGCGGTTCAACAAGCTGTTCGCGGATGCGATCGGCATCGAAAACATCGTCACGATCATCGAGAAGCCGACCCTTGAAACTGCCGACGCGATCTTCCAGCATCGCGGCGTCAAGATGCTGTGCGTGACCGGTGGTCCCGCTGTGGCCCGCGCTGCGATGGCCAGCCGCAAGAAAGCCGTCGTCGCTGGACCGGGGAACCCGCCCGTCGTAGTCGACGAGACAGCTGACATCGACAACGCCGCCAAGTCGATCATCTCCGGGGCTGCGTTCGACAACAACCTGTTGTGCATTGGCGAGAAAGAAGTCTTCGCTGTACAGCCGATCTTCGATTCGCTGATGGAGTCGATGGGGCGGCAGGGAGCGTACCGGCTGAATGCACAGCAGATCGACGCCCTGACCAAGATTGCGTTCTCGCCACCTCCCAAGGCGGGCGATCACTGGGTACTCAACCGCGACTTGGTCGGCAAGGATCCCGCTGTGCTTGCCGAGAAGATCGGCCTGCGTGTCCCCGCCGGAACCCAGTTGTTGTACGGCGAGACCGACACGAACAACCCGTTCGTCCCCGAAGAGCAGATGATGCCCTTCGTCCCGTTCGTGCGAGCGAAGAACTTCCAACACGCGGTCGACCTGGCTGTGGAGTTCGAGCACGGATTCCGCCACACCGCCATCATCCACAGCCGCAACGTGCGGAACATGAGCATCATGGCCCACGCCATGGACACCACGCTCTTCATCAAGAACGGGGCATCGCCCGCCGGTCTGGGCCTCGGCGGCGAAGGCTATCTGAGCTTCAGCATCGCGACGCCGACCGGTGAAGGAGTCACCAACCCGCTGACGTTCACTCGCGTGCGGCGCTGCTGCATGGTGGACGATCTCCGCATTGTCTGAGTCTTTCGCTCACTGTCATTGAGTAACTTCCACATGCAACTCGCCTCCGTCATCGGTCGAACGAACGCCACGATCAAGCATCCCGCCTTAAACGGCTGGCGGCTATTGATCGTGCAGCCGCTCGACCAGACGGGAGGAGATGATGGCGAGCCCCAAATCGCCATCGACAACTTGGGCAGTTCGATGGGGGACCAGGTGATGATTACTGCCGATGGCGCGGCCATCCGCGACTTCATGGGCCGCGTCGATACGCCAGTCCGATTCGCGGTGATTGGGATCAAAGATTAACGCCACGCCTGGCACGTCGAGCAAGCTCGACGGCTCACACTGAACACTGAGAACTGACGACCGAAAACTTCCCCAATGCTTGATTCGACCGCCGTAGACCAGATCGTCGCCAACGTGCTGATGCAACTCAGCGCGGCGGGGACGCCTGCGGCTGGTGTTTCAGCAGTCAGCGGCCAGCGGTCAGCGGTCAGCCAGCAAACAGTGGGGCCGGCATCCTTGCCTGCCACCTCCTCTCAACTTTTGCCTCTCATCGCTCAGCTCTCCGATAAGATCATCACTGGCGATCTCCTCACTGAGAAGGCGACCGGGGCGACACAGATCATCATCCCGGACAAGGCGATCCTCACTCCGACCGCGCATGACTTCCTCAAGGTCAGCAAGGCCCAGCTGATTCGGGCCAGCGCCGCCGGAGCCAAAACGGGAGCGGTCAAGAGCGACTCCGCGATCACCTCGTGGAAGCTGATCACAGTCACCAGCACCCCGGCAGTGGCTCGTGTCACTGGAGAACTGGGATCGGGATGGAGCAAAGAACTCCTCGGCTGTCCGGACGATGCCGCCACGCTCGCCATCAGCGCGATCTGCCGCGGCGAGTCGGGCGGGGTGGTCATCCTTGCCATGCAGCACTTCCGCTCGGCATGTCGCGCAAACCGCAACGACAAGGTGCGGGCCGTCCCCGTCAGCAACCCCGCCGATGTGAAGTCTGCCCGCGAACAGCTGCGACTGAACGTCATCGCGATCGATCCCACGAACCGCAGCTACTTCGAACTCAAGAACACCATTGCCGCTTTCACGGGGGCGAAATAGCCATGCGTATCGCCCAAGTGATCGGCAAAGTGACACTGCTCCGGGCCCATGACTCCCTTCGCGGAGCCTCGTACAAGCTCGTTGTTCCCCTGACCCGAGAAGGTCTGCTGGGCGGCGAATCCGGGCGTGGCGAACCGCTGGTGATGTTCGACTCCCTGGGAGCGGGAGAAGGGAGCTTTGTCGCCATGAGCGAATCGGCAGAGGCCGCCGCTCCGTTTCATCCGGAGACCAAGCCAGTTGACGCCTACAACGCAGCAATCCTCGATTCCATCAATCTGGAGGGCCGGGAAAGCTCCTAGTCTCCCCTCCCTACTGCCGATCTAAGCCTGAACGAACCAGAACACACAACCCACATACCACTCACATCTTCACACCAGACAAGAACCCGCCAATGTCCTACCACCCACTCTTCAACAACCCCCGCATCAAAGAACAGATCTGCGAAATCGGTCGCCGGGTCTACAACAAAGGCTTCGCAGCTGCCAACGACGGGAACATCTCCTATCGCGTCGGTGAGAACGAAGTCCTCTGTTCCCCGACATACATCTGCAAGGGGTTCATGACTCCCGATGACATCTGTATGGTCGACCTCGACGGCAATCAACTGGCCGGAAAGCGGAAGCGGACCAGCGAAATTCTGTTGCACCTGACGATCATGAAGCACCGTCCCGATGTGAAGGCGGTGGTTCACTGCCACCCTCCTCACGCGACGGCGTTCGCTGTGACTCGCGAGGCGATCCCGCAGTGTGTGCTGCCGGAAATCGAAGTCTTCATGGGCGAAGTACCACTCGCCCCCTATGAAACTCCCGGAGCCCAATCGTTCGCCGAGACAGTGGTCCCGTTCCTGAAGTCGTCGAACACGATCATCCTCGCCAACCACGGCACGGTGTCGTTCGGCAAGGACTTGGAAGAGGCATACTGGAAGACCGAAATCCTCGACGCTTACTGCCGCATCTTGATCCTCTCGCAACAACTCGGCGGGATCACGTACCTGAACGAGAGGAAGTCGCGCGAGCTGCTCGATTTGAAGAAGCGACTCGGCTTCGATGACCCTCGCTTCCACGATGAGAACTGCGATCTGTGCAGCAACACAGCGTTCCGCGATGGGTACAAGGAAGGGACCGCCCCCAAGGTCGCCGCCTTCGAGCCGCCGCCTTCGTTCCCCGGCTATTTGCAAAAGCCAGCCTATGAAACGGGGGCGTCTTCTCCGGTAGGTGCGAGCAACGTCGACATGGAAACGCTCGTACGGATGATTACCGAGCAGGTGATGGCCGCTCTGAAGTAGAGCTGTGAGTGGGGTCAACGATCCGCGAGAGTAGGACGGGTACATTTGCCCGTCCGTGAGGTCGCTATCGGACGGACTGGCAAATGTGCCCGTCCCACCGGGGAGCATTGAACTCCCCGACGAGCGCGACCAGAATGACAGGTTGAAAGCCTATTCCACTCTCTCGGTTCACTCATGCGCATCTGGTACAACCAACTCCACGAGAGTCAGCGGTCGCTTCTGGATGTCCCGGGGGAAGAGGTCACGATTGGCCGCGAGCTCTCTAATGCCCTCGTCCTAGCCAGCCCGCTCGTGGCCCGGCAGCAGGCACTTCTCAAGCAGAAGGGGAACCAGGTCTGGCTCAAGAACCTGGGGATGAATAGCTGTCTCGTCGGAGACACCGAGGTACTCGGCGGGAGCGAGTATGCATTCTTGGCGAACGAACAGATTCGCATCTGGCCGTACACGCTGACGCTGGAATCGAGCGAGGTCTCAGCGATTTCGAGGCAGGATTTGGAGTCGCACCTACGCGGACTCTTGGCCGACTTGGAATTGCGAGTTCATCGCCGGCTATTGGAGCGGTTCGACCTGCATGAGTTGGAGGCCAACCGGATCGGCGATGCGGAGAGTCTGGTCCGACTCGAACGCCAGATCGAGGATGTCTGCAGGGAGCTGCAACTCTTCTCCGAGGCCAATGAGCCGCTGCTCGAGGAGCTGGTCGGGATCAACCTTCGCGACTACATCGTGCAACAGCTAATCCTCGAAACCGATCCGGAGGCGTCGACGACGTTGTCGTTTCTGCGGAATGAGTTTGATGTCCCCGCGTCGCAGGTTCCGGAGCGCGAGGGGGAACTGGTCAACCTGCTTAAATTCGCACGCGGCAAGCTCGGGCTGGATGACTTACCGGACCTGAGTTCACGCATCACTCGCGTCGAGAAGCAATTCAATGACGTGTTTGGAATCCTGCGACCACACCTGCATAAAGAGCTGCGTAAGTATCTGATCCTGCGGACACTGAAGAAGGATCTCAAGGACACGATTCTGGGGTTCGGGCCTTTACAGGACTTGCTGCGGGCACCAACGATTAATGAAATTATGGTGGTCAAGAGCGACCAGATTTATGTGGAGCGCGACGGCGTGATCGAGCTGTCGGGGCGGCGGTTCCTCTCCGACAAGGTGACCGAATCGATCATCGAGCGGATCGTCGCCCAGGTCGGTCGCCGCATCGACCGCAGCCAGCCACTGGTCGACGCGCGGCTTCCGGATGGGAGCCGCGTGAATGCGATCATCCCGCCGCTGGCAGTGAGCGGACCTTGCCTGACGATTCGCAAGTTCCCGACCGAGCGGTTCACGATCGATGAGCTGATCGAGGGAGCCACGCTCACTCGCCCGGCGGCCATGTTCCTGCGGGCGTGTGTCATTGCTCGCAAGAATCTGCTGGTGAGCGGCGGCACAGGCTCCGGCAAGACGACGATGCTCAACGTGTTGTCGTCGTTCATCCCCGCTCGCGAACGCATCGTCACCGTCGAGGACGTGCAGGAACTTCAGTTGCGGCAGGATCATGTGGTGTCGCTGGAGACGCGGCCCGCGAACGTCGAGGGGGCTGGGGAGTACACAATTCGCGACCTCGTGAAGAACTCGCTCCGCATGCGCCCCGACCGTATCTTGGTCGGTGAGTGTCGCGGTATCGAAGCCTTGGACATGTTGCAGGCGATGAATACCGGCCATGATGGCTCGATGACCACCCTGCACGCCAATAGCGCCGAAGAGACGATCAAGCGGCTGGAGGTCCTCGTGCTCTCAGCGGTCGACTTGCCGGTGGTGGCGATTCACCGGCAGATTGCGTCGGCGCTGAACATCATCGTACAGATCACGCGACTCCCCGGCGGCAAGCGCGTGGTGACGCAGATCAGCGAACTCGTACGGTACGATGATCGACAGTCGCGGATCATCATCCACGACATTTTCCTGCGGCGTCCTGGTGAGGAGTTGCTGGCGACGGGGTATCTGCCGTCGTTCATGGAGTCTCTGCTGGAGCGGGGGATGTTGAGTCTGGATTACTTGCACACGACAACACGGGAATAGATGCGGTCTAGTTGCTCCAGTCACAAAGCCCCCCCCTTGGACTTATTGAGATGCTAACTCGAAGGCCTGCGAAGCTGTCAACGACTCCTCGTTCCGCATATTGGCTGGCAGCGGAATTCGGACCATGAACTCTGTCCCCTGCCCCAGTTCACTTTCGCAGTGGATCGTCCCGCCCAGTTTGGTCACGATGCTGTAGCTGATTGACAGTCCCAGCCCGGTACCGACTCCGGGAGACTTTGTCGTAAAGAACGGCTCGAAGATCCGGTTGCGAATCTCTTCGGACATCCCGGGGCCGATGTCGCGAATCCGGACCGTGATGAAGTCCCCATCCAAGGCGGTCTGAATGGTTAACTCGCCTCCGTCACCCATCGCTTGAATCGCGTTACTCATCAGGTTCAGAAACACTTGATGCATCTGCCCATATGGCCCGTAGACATTGGGAACATTCCCGTAATCACGGTGGACCTGGACGGTCGACACAGACTGCTTGACCGACAGATTCAGACAGAGTTCGAGCGCCCGGTGGACATCAAATTCCTCATCCCGGTCACGACCGGGATGGGCAAAGGTTTTCATGTCGCCGACAATCCGTGCCGTACGCTCGGCTCCGTCAGAAATCACATTCGCAAGAATATCCAACTTGTCAAAGCTAGTTTCCAATTCCGGGCGCAGGGTCAGGTTCCCCGAAATATCGACTCCCGTCGCCAAACCTCGACGCAGCTTTTGCAACCGCAGCTTCATGGCCGGAATGCCATTGTAGACGGCATTGATGGAGTTGTTGATCTCGTGAGCCAGACCAGCGACCAGCTGCCCCAGTGAACTGAGTTTCTCGGCATGCACGAGCTGCTGCTGGGTCTCTTTGAGTTTGCGATTGATCTTTTCGAGTTGCAGGTTGCGATGCTCCAGTTGGCCCAGTGATTTTTGCAGCTGAAGTGTCCGAGATTCGACTTGTTCTTCGAGATGCAAGTTCAACTCGCGAACTTGCGATGTCTGGCTATCCAGCTCCGAAATCATGTCGTTAAAACGTCGGGCCAGCCGATCGATTTCATCATTGCCGGTGGGCGTGGCCCGGATCGAGAGGTTTCCGGCTTGGACCAATTGCATGATCTCCACGAGGCGATGGAGACGACCAGTGATGGATCTGGCGAGCCAGTTCGAATAGAGACAACCGACCACAATGGCCCCTAAAGTGACGAAGATCGCTTGTTCGCGAATCCCCTCCACGGCTGCCTTGATACTGGAAACACGAGTGAGATCGAGCGTCTCCCGATGAATCAACGCTCCGACCAAGACCCCCGTAATCATGATTATGATGCCGAAGCAGAGCATAATCCGCGACTGCAATCGGCTTTTCGGGAGTTCGTCAAAATCGATTGCTCCCCCGCGGCGAATCAGATCGGCGATGACCACGCTCATCCACTGCTCGCTCGCGAAAAACGTGATCAGGATCACCAGTCCGATCGCGAGGCAGGTCGCAATGACAATCTGCAGCAGCAAGTGATTGGTCACGTGGAAGCGGTTGGCCAGATCCAGGCACATGGGGAGCGTCGATGTCAGTGGGACAACGACCGATTCCAAAATATTCTGTCGCAACGGGAAGCGAACAGCTTCTCGTGTCGCCGCCTTGGCCAAGTCTCGGGGAATGGTCTGCCCCCGGTGGATCATTCCGAGGACCAGTCTGAGCTGACGAGTATGAGTCCAAGCAAGAGGAACCGTGAGTGCCACGGCGAAGGCCACCAAGGCGACCCCCAGTCGAAGAAACCGGTACTCGACGTCGGCGGGCATCTCGGTGGAAAGCACGACGTAGAACAGGCAAAACCCGCCCCCGATCGACCCGATTAAACGAGTCGTCAACATCATAACGTTGATGAAATGCTGATGACTTTTGCGATAGACCCATTCGATCATGGCACGTCACCCTGCTGGCAGTCATCCCACTGCCACAGGCATTATTTCTGCCCGTGGCTGAAAATCTCACTCTCGATCAATCGATCCAGTCGCCCGATGTAATCCTCGATGTCGATCGATTTCAGTATCCCGCCCAATTCGCGAACGTGCGTGCGATGAGATTCCCAACGCCGCAGAAAATCGCCTTCAATCTGAGAGGCAATGATTGCACGCACTAGAGGGACCTCGTTCTCCATCCGCAGATCCTCTGGCAAGACCACCCCTTGCCACACGGCCTCCATGAACACTCCGCTGGAGAAATCGCTATCCGCGATTTCCCGCTCCCACGTGCTGATCATGTTTCCAATGCGGGCCATCGATTCCGCATGCCACAAAACTGACCGCAACCCGCCCAGATCCTTCCGATCGAACTCCGAACTGGCCATCAAGTCCACGGTCGCCGCGACCGTCACCATCATCCCATGCGACGAGTACAGATCGTGCTCAATCCGGTTCACCAACTCCGGCAACTGGGATGTCAGATCGGAATGCTCCACCGTGGTACACAGCTGCCGCAAATCGAAGGCCAGCAGATGCTGGAACTCGAAAAATCGCGGGAGTTGTGATGCGCGACGCCAAATCTCCTCCCACACTTCGGTGACAAATCCGGCCAAACGGGACTCGTTAGTGGTTTCGCCTGTCGGCGTTCCGCCTCGAGTCAGAGTCAGCAGGGATTGAACGAACCGATGGTTGTGAGCCTGATCTGCCACGTCATCGATCAGGCAATTGAACATCCCAATCAGGAATTTCGTGTCGCGGACTGCCAAACGCTCGTCGACATCGACCGTCGACAACGTCATCAGGTCGACGGCAAACAGACACCATCGCCATAAATATATGCTGCGTTCTCCGACCTGCTGATAGCGGTCGATCCACAGTTGCAGGTTCTCGGGGAATTCCAGATCTTCCCACGCTTCGACCGCTGCGTTCCCATTGGTCGGATCGAGCATGACGACGCGGCGCGAAAAATCGGAGGAATCACTCAAGGATTCCACAAACAAATGTCTCAATCGGCCCCATTGCGACCTTCCCAACG
Organism: Planctomycetota bacterium; assembly: GCA_043777375.1. GTDB lineage: Bacteria > Planctomycetota > Planctomycetia > Planctomycetales > Planctomycetaceae > TH-plancto1. The sequence continues at coordinate 10,736 of JAYWHX010000007.1, forward strand.
GGGATTCCGGTGCAGGCAAGTTCTCGGGACGAACGTTCAAAATCATGGCTTTCACCCAGAGGTGCGACGCCCTGACCCGAAAGGCGAATGGCGACCCCCGTTGACGGGAACACACAGTATTTGGCCCCGAAAGCAGCCGACTGGATTGGGAATTCCAGAGAACCGGTTTGCTGTCAGTCCCTATCCTGACGACAATGGCAAGCATGTTCAAGAAAGAAGGCCGCAAAGAGACAACTCCTCTCCAGCAAGATTGGAATCATGTGGCGAAGCGGAGCCATCCGGACATCTTCCCCATTCTCACTGCGACAAATGACTTGAACAGGCTGGTTTCTCCGATCCTTCGAGGCCAAACTGCTCCCCGACGGTCGGTTCGTCTCGATGCGAATCGTCACGGTTATTCCGTTGATCCGAGTTGTGTGGTCTGAATCGTCCGCACGTGCCTATCCCGAGACACTGAACACCCTCCATGGCCATTCTGTTCTCCTGCCCGTATTGCACTTCGTCCATCAAGGTTCCCGACAGCACAGCTGGGAAGTTGGGAGCATGCCCGAAATGCGCTACGAAGATCCGCATTCCGGCAGTGCCAATTCCACCCGTGACAAAGACCCCAGTCACCTCTGGACCTGTGAGCCCTCCCGCTCAGCCTTTTTTGTTCGCCCCCGGCGCCCTTCCGGCGGTGGCTTCGCAACCTCGCGAGGAATCGCCAACCGACCCGTTTGATTTCTCAGCGGTCAGTCCCCCTGTTCCGGCTGCGGCTTCATCCACCAATCCGCAGAAGCCCGCGAATCGCGCCAAGACATCGAGCACTGGTCTACTGATTGGGGTGCTGGTCGGCATTCTGGCCTTGGCAGGCGTTGGGGTCTGGCAGTATGTGAAAAACCTCCCGGTCTACACGGGAGCTGTGGCGGGGGCCAGAGTCCCGATCTCGAGCCAGGCGATCTCAGTCTCGGTTCCGTGGGCGACGATCGGGGTCGATGCTTCGACCCAGCCTCCGGTGATCGAGTACTTCAAGCGACACAAATCCTCGATCCTCAGCAACATGCTGACCATCGAGATCGGTGCCTCGCCTGTGGGACTCGAAATCCGGTTAACTCCCTCTGAAATCGCAACCCTCGTCAGCGTCGATCCCCTGCTGATCCCCGACCTGAAGAAACTGATCGCTGCCCAGGAATCCACGTGGGATGCGACTCGAAAAGCCGAGCTCTTGCAGTCGGGAAAACAACTGTGCGAGAACATCGCCAAGGCCCAGCTGGCAGGCGATCGAATGTCGAATATCGCCAACTACCGTGATACCGTCGCTTTGAACGCCCTAGTCCGCGGTCTGGGGCACCACAGCCACGCTGTGACGAACAATACGGTTTATCCCTGTGTGTTCGAGAGCAAGGACGGGAAACTGTATTTCGTGGCCCCCATCCAGGCAACGGGGCTGACGGTCCAAGAAAAAGTCGGTGAAGGTCGCAGCGGCGTCCTGCCAGCACAATACAGCATTCAAGCCACCATTCCGCCGCCAGTAGCTGCCACGCCTCAGCGGGAAGCGACACCGGAAGCCCCCGAGGAACCCAAAACTGCTGATCCGGAATCAGACACCGAAATGTCAAAACCTGACGGCGACGCCACGGAGAAGCCCGCAATGGAGATGAAATCGATGTGACCGGCAGGCCTGCACCCACCGGAATTCACTCCGAACCCGAGCCATTGAATCGGAAAGAAATCCGCTCGACGCCGCAAACTCGCCGCGAGCTGACACTCGACTCTCGCGGGGAGACTGCCCTAATTTAAGGACGGAGGCTGTCCCGTCTTCCCCCGCAGCCCGGCATGCTCTAGCATCCCGGCTTCACTTCCTCCCCCACACAGACGAAAGTGGGACTGGCGCCTTGGAGGAGCGCATGAATGCACCGCGATGTGGCGGTCGCGGACCGGTCCCCCCCACGGAAGCAGGAGTTTTATCGAGATGGCAGAACAAAAGGCCACGAATGTCACCTGGCACGATCACCGCGTGTCGAGCGCTGATCGTCAAAAGTTGAATGGTCACAAGGTGGCTGTGCTGTGGTTCACCGGACTCAGCGCTTCGGGCAAGAGCACCGTCGCGAACACGGTTGATCACAAGCTCAATGCCATGGGCATTCACACCTACATTTTGGATGGCGATAACATCCGGATGGGTCTGAACAAGAACATCGGCTTCAGTGCCGAAGACCGGACCGAGAACATCCGCCGGATCGGCGAAGTCTCGAAGCTTTTCGCCGATGCCGGCGTGATCGCGCTGACCGCGTTCATCTCGCCTTACAAGGCCGACCGTGATGCCGTGCGGGCGCTGTTCAAGAACGGCGAATTCCACGAGATCTACGTCAACGCCTCGCTGGAAACCTGTGAGAAGCGCGATCCAAAGGGTCTGTACAAGAAGGCCCGCTCCGGCGAGCTCAAGAACTTCACCGGCATCGACCCGAACGCACCGTACGAAGCTCCCGAGACTGCCGAGTTGGTTCTCGATGCGAACACCAAGAGCATTGATGACTTGGCCGATGACGTCATCGCCTACCTGAAGGCCAAGGGCCTGCTGTCCGTATAGAGAGTAAGTGAGCGGACTGGCGCTAGCCGCCAGCTCCGCATTGCGTGAACCGTTCGTGGAGCCGGTGGCTAGCGCCATCCGCTCACAAGAGAGAACACCCTCGAACCCAGTGGTTCGAGGGTGTTTTCATACCGTGCCCATCTCGCTCGCTTCCGAGGCCCGACCATGCTCCCCCGCGGCTGGCTGAACTACCTCTTCGGCAACCGAGGCGAGCGTCTGGCAGCGAAGACTCTCAAGGCCAAGGGCTACCGCATTCTCGCTCGCAACTGCCGAAACCGCTGGGGCGAGATCGACCTGATCGCGATGGACGGGAACTCGATTGTCTTTGTCGAGGTCAAAACCCGGTCGCAATCCGAGACCGGTCGCCCCGAGGAAGCGGTCACCCCGACCAAACAACGCCAGATCAGCCGAGCCGCAGCTGCGTGGCTGCACCATTATCGACTGGACAATCACCGCTGCCGGTTCGATGTGATTGCGATTGTGTGGCGAGCGGGGGAAGCCCCACTGATTGAGCATTACATCGCGGCGTTTGACGAGGCCAATTGAGGCTCTTCATCGACTGCGGTAGCGGGCACGCTGGTGGCCGCCGCTTGGACTTTGGCCTGATGGAAAACGATAAACTCGTTGAAGAGTTTCTCAAAGTCGGTCAGCATGTCCCCTTCTCGCAGCTTGATCGGCTGAATGGTTTTCCCGGCCATCATGTCCTTCATGGCATTCGAAAAACGCACCAGCGGCCCGGCAATTCGATGAGTCTGACGGATCAGCTCATAAATTACGATGGGGAGCAGCAACGTGGCTGCCATCGTAAGCGGCAGGTACTCAATCAAAAAGTGCCCATAGAGTTCGTTGAGCGGCTTCATCGGCTCATCACTACCTGTGAGTTGGGACAGACGCGCCCGGACAAAAAAGTACATGAATGCGCCATGCCAGACGCAAAGGTGGTACATCACCCAGTAGCAGGCAAATCGCAGGGACATGGCTCCCTGGATGCCACGATTGACGAAGAGCTTGGAGCGTTTGAACTGAAGCTGAAGCATGATCCACCTCGACACGGACAAGGCCCGCACACCGGGTGCGAAAATACCTCTCTCATGACGGTAGGTCACATTTCACCGCAACCGTGGGAGTTTCCCGCGCTGTGAGAATGCAACGTGCAGAAAACGCTGACCGGTTGTAACGAAGACAACGGCCGCACCGCTCCGTCGCAGAATTCGTCAGAATACTGCCGTCTGACTTCTGCCCTAACTCACGGCAGAATTCTGTCGAAGTCTGCTACATCCGCACGACCTCTCGCACGGTATTGGTGCGGCGAGACTTGGGGCCTTCCAGCCAGACATCGACCTGTTGCCGACGGCCTGCATTCAGAATGCGATAGAACGCCAGCAGCAGAAACGCCCCGCTGGTCGCCGCCACGAAGCCCCACAGACTGATCGGCGTAATCTTGGCATCACGCACAAAGAAGGCTAACGTTCCACAGCCGATCACGGTCCCTACGATGCCCATCATCAGCGTGGCGACCGCTCCGCCGGGGTCTTTGCCCGGCATGATCGCCTTGGCGGTCAGACCGACAAGGGTGCCGAATCCGACCCAAACCAGGAACTCTTGCAAGCTGCGTTCAACAACGGCCTGCCATTGTGGATCAAGTGTCGGCATCGCGCGGTCCTCTTGGCGACGGAATCATCTCACTAGCCTATCGGCAGTCGTGATCGCTACGTCCAGAACGTTCCGTGTGCCCGATACAGTCGTCACATTCCGCATGAACAAGATCGCACGAAAAAGCCCAGAGGTGGTCACCCCTGGGCTTTGATCGTTCATCGTATGCCATGGAACGGCAGGCTACTTCTTCTCATCCGCACGCGACATCGGCACGCCGTGCTTGCGGAACAAGCGATCGGCAAAGCTGCCGTCGCGAGACCGCGATTGCTGCATGGCGTACATCGACAGGTCGCCCTGGCTTTCGAGGAATTGATTACGCATCACCTGCACCTCAGCCTCGGTTTCCGGGGAACGCTTCTCGATTCGAGTCACGTAATAGACCGAGCGGTCTTCGTTGGGAACAACGCCGGTCGCACCCGACTTCAATTCGTTAAAGACCTGGGCCATGAAGCTCTCGCCCGCCCCTTCGACACCCTGAACGGCCCCCAGTCGAGGAGAGTTATCCCCCCCGAACTGTCGTGGAGCCGTGGAGCGTTGCAGCCAAGAAAACTCACCCGTCGATTTGACGGTCACAAAGATGCTATTGTCCTTGTCGCCGGTGACCGTCTGCTCACCCAGGGCCTCGGCCATGGGCTTGTCAGACTTGGAGACCAGACTGGCCAGTTCTTGAGCACGCTTCTCAGCCAGAGGACGGGCCTTCAATGTTCTCCAGACCTTAATCACCTGATCTTTGACACCCGGTTCTTCCATGGTCAGCGGCTCGTGACCAGCGACATCCTCGATCTTCCAGTAGGCATAGCTCCCCTTCTGATCGATATCGAAAGCAGTCATCGCCGAGTAGAGGTCGTCTTCCTTGCTCTGGTTCACCATGTCGACCACTCGTCCCTGACGACCTACCAGTGCCCCACCGACCTGATGATCTTCCGAGGTCAGTAGTTCCTGCAGCGTCAGCAGCGGAGTCTCCGCATAGACCAATCCGTTTTTCTCGACGTACTCCTTCAGTCGCTTGGTCGCTTCTTCAGGAGACATCGCATCCTTGGACAACTCCGTCGCCTTCGCGCCGTTCTTCTCGGCTAAAGCCTTCTGATGGTCGAGGTATTCCGCAACACCCAGATGCAGGTCGTTCATGTAATCCCGAGCGGCGTTGATCTTCGCTTCGACCAGCGGCCGCGTCTTTTCGGCCAGCAATTCGTCGCGAATCTGTTGCTTCAGGATTTCGTCCAGCGGACGCACCTTCGCCACCGGCGGGGCGGGATCTCCATAGACATCCGTCTCCACCACCGGTGGAACGCTGAGCGGTGCATCGACTGGCTTTTCACCGGCCGGAGGTGCAGCATCGCTGGCGGGAGCTGCGGGAGCCTCGACAGGCTTTTCTACCGCTGCAGGTGCAGCGGGGGTTTCAGCGGGCGTTGCCGGGACAGCGGGCGTCTCGGCAGGAACAGCTGCGGCGGCAGGAGACTCAGCTGCGGGTGCTTCCACCGCCGGAGCGGCTTCCGCTGGCTTCTCTTCAGCTGCGGGTTGATCCTGAATCAGGACGACCGGTTGCAGCTGAGTAATTCGAGGGCGCAATGAAGTCCCCTCGGGCTTGGCCGGCGGCTCAGCAGGCTTTTCTTCCGCAGCTGGAGCCGCTGGTTCGGCAGGCTTCGCTTCAACGGGGACAGCTGGGTCAGCCGGCGTACTGGCGGCTGGCGCTGCTGGTTCCGCAGGCTTGTCACCTTCCACGGGAGCGGCTGGCTCAACGGGCGTTTCACCAACAGGTGCCGCTGGCTCGACGGGTTTCCCCCCGGTCGGAGCAGCAGGATCGACAGGCTCTGTGGGGGCTTTCGGCGTGGCGGGCAACTCTGGCATATCCGGAAAGCTGAGGCCACTGCCGGGCCGTTGAACTGGCATCTCGCGCTGATAGCGCTCTTCATAGCGTTTTTGAATTTCTTCCTCAGTCACCTCGCCGGCCTGCTTTTCCATCGTCTCGTAGACCGGCTCTAGATAGGCCAGCCGCACTCGTCGGGGCAGGTACAATCCGGGACGCCCCTCCTCCAGCTGGCCTTCGGGAGTGCTGTTCGGGAAATTCCCTTTGTACTTTTCAAAGACCTCTTTCAACTCGCCATCGGTCGGCAAAGCGTCCTTGTCGACAAAGTCCTGCACGGGGACAGCCACAATTTGGGCCGACTGTCGGGTGTTTAGCTTGCGATGCATCTCCCAGACATCGACCGGAGTCATCCGGCCTCCGCCCAGCAGTATTTTGGCTGCCTGCCGCGCCCGCATCTCGTGGCAAACTGCCGCGATGACACTGTTCTCCGAGGAGTTCGGGAAACTGGCAATCGTATTCTTGATGGCTTCTGCGAACACCTTTTGTGTCAGCTGATCCTTGCCATCCGCGTCTTTCCCGGCGACCTGCTTGAGGAAGTCCATGGCCGCTTCGTCGGTGACCTGAATGCCCAGATCCTTGGCCTCGCGGGTCAGCAGTTCGGAAATCAAGATGTCATTCGTCTGATCCTGCGAGCCGAAGCCGAACAGGTATTGCGGCAGCTGGAACTGGGCCATGAAGCTGGAGTTCGGATTGCCCCCGTAATACACCAGATTGACCATGCGATTGGCCAACCCGCGCTGGCGACCGAGATCATCGAGGTCACTCACCGAGAGGTTGCCCGTGGTGGCGGAGATCGCCGCCGGGGGTCTTCCCAGAAACATGAAGATCAACGTGATCGCCAGGCCCAGGACACCGCCGAAGATGGCGTTCTCGCCAGACTTCCCGTCTCGGGCTCCCCAGACCCAACCGACAACGGCCAAGCTCCCGATCACCATCGCCGCCACTGCGAACGGTGATGACTCGCCCGAACTGTTCGCGGTGTCGGAAATAATGAATGATAAAACAGCAATGCCCGTGACGGCTGCCAAGGTCACCTTCTGGTGACGGCGAAAGAACTCAAACGGTGTCGACATCCGTGATCCTTGACTGCATAGACGCGATCGGGAATTCGAGCGCGAGTGTCCTGGTGGGCTCTCGGGGCATCCGTCGGAAGCCCGGACGAGATTTTTTCCCGAGTCCTGGGACCCCGGCTCAAACCGCATTCGACCGCAGAAAAGACTGGGGTTGATCGCTAAACGAGAGACAGGACCCCCAACTCGGCACAGGGGCCGTGACTTGACAACCAGACGCAAAATTCCGTAAGGAAGCTCACGACTTATTGTGGTCGGAAGGTGGCGAGCCGCATTGTAGCTCTCCCCACCCCCCCCGCAAGAGGGACCGAAGGACAGCCGTCGGCCGTCAGCTTTCAGCAGTCAGCCAGAGGATGGTCGACCGCAGGGGGCTGTCGTTGGACGGCGAGGATTCCATCGTTTCTGGCTGACCGCTGACGGCTGATGGCTGACAGCTTCAGGCAACTCTGGCTGATCGCTGACGGCTGATGGCTGACAGCTCCTCTCAAGAATCGGGTGTTCGGTGGCTGACAAGTCGAAGAGCAAGATGACCTTGGTGATCGTGGAATCACCCGCCAAGGCCAAGAAAATCGGTGGCTTCCTCGGCAGTAATTACGAGGTCTTGGCCAGCGTCGGTCACATTCGCGACCTGCCCCAAAAGGCTGCCGATGTCACCAAAGAGATGAAAGAGATGGGCTGGACGGCTCTGGGCGTGGATGTCGAGAAGGACTTCGCCCCGCTGTATCTCGTGCCCGCTGAGAAGAAGAAAACAATCGCGGAGCTGAAGCGAGCCCTCAAAGGTGCCGACGAACTCATTCTGGCGACAGACGAAGACCGCGAAGGCGAAAGCATTGGCTGGCACCTCGCGGACCTGCTGCAACCCAAGGTTCCCGTCAAGCGAATGGTGTTCTCCGAAATCACCAAACCGGCCATTCTCGACGCGCTGAAACATACCCGCGATCTCGATATGAATCTGGTCCGGGCGCAGGAAACCCGCCGCGTCCTCGACCGGCTCTACGGCTACACCCTCAGCCCCCTGCTCTGGAAGAAAGTCGCCCCCAAGCTCTCCGCCGGACGAGTGCAGAGCGTGGCCGTGCGGGTCATGGTCCAGCGGGAACTCGAACGCCAGGCATTCCGCAGCGGAACATACTGGGATATAAAGGCTTACGTAACCTCTCCCACGGGCAGCCACTTCACCGCCGAGCTCGCCACCGTCGGCGGTAAACGCATCGCCGCTGGGAAGGATTTCGACGAGAACACCGGGCGTTTGCAGGACTCGGTCGCGGGCAAAATCGTACTTCTTGACGAGCAACTGGCCAAGGATGTCCAAGCCCGGATTAAGGACGCCCCGTGGACCGTCTCCTCGGTTGATTCGAAGCAATCCGTTCGCCGCCCGAGTGCTCCGTTCACCACCAGTAGCCTCCAGCAGGACGCCAACAACAAGCTGCGACTGTCCGCCAAGGAGACCATGCAGGTCGCCCAGCGACTGTATGAAGACGGCTACATCACTTACATGCGAACCGACAGCGTGAACCTGTCTCAGGAAGCCGTCACAGCGGCCCGCACGCGGATCGCGGAGACCTATGGGCAGGACTACCTCAGCCCGACCCCGCGCGTCTTCGCCAGCAAGACGAAAAACGCCCAAGAGGCCCATGAAGCCATCCGCCCGGCGGGCACTGAGATGCTGACCGGCGACCAGATCGGCCTCAGCGGGCGCGAGCTGTCTCTCTATGAATTGATCTGGAAGCGGACGATGGCCTGCCAGATGGCGGATGCTCGACTGCGGCAGGAATCGGCCACGATCACAGTTGCCGACACCGAGTTCCGCGCGACTGGCCAAGTCGTCGAGTTCCCCGGCTTCTTCCGAGCCTATGTCGAGGGTGCAGACGATCCCGAAGCGGCTCTGGAAGACCGTGACACGGCCTTGCCCCCCCTCAAAGAGAACGACAAGATCGGCCTCCAAAAGATCGAGCCGCTTGGCCACGAAACCAAGCCCCCCGCGCGATACACCGAAGCCACCATCGTCAAGAAACTGGAAGCCGAAGGGGTCGGACGCCCGTCCACCTATGCCAGTATCATCAGCACGGTGCAGGACCGGGGCTACGTGGTCAAGGCCGCCAACCAGTTAATCCCCACCTTCAAGGCGTTCGCCGTCTCGAAGCTGCTTGAGGAATACTTCCCCAAGCTGGTCGACCTGCAATTCACCGCTCAGATGGAGCAGTCACTGGACGATATCTCGAACGGGGTGCAAGAGTACCTGCCGTACCTGCGTCAGTTCTACTCGGGCGAACAGGGACTCGAAGCCACCGTCAAGCACCAGGAAGCGAATATCGACCCCAAGAAGGCATGTTCGGTCGAGATCGAGGGACTTAACGCCACCGTCCGCATCGGTCGCTATGGCCCCTACCTGCAACGCATCAACGGCGAGGAAACCCTGACAGCTCCTCTGCCCGAGGATGTCTCCCCCGCCGACATCAATAATGAAATGGCTGACAAGCTGTTCGAGGCCAAGGCCCGCGGGCCGGAATCACTCGGCATGCACCCGGACGAAGGGGTGCCGGTCTTCTCGCTAACCGGGCGATTCGGTCCGTACGTCCAGCTCGGTGAGGTGAGCGACGAGAACCCCAAGCCCAAGCGGTCGTCGATTCCCAAGGGCACCGACCCGGCGAACGTGACGCTCGCCTTGGCCCTCCAACTCCTGAGCATGCCGCGTAACCTCGGCCCGCACCCCGAGGACGGCAAACCCGTCAACGCGGGCATTGGCCGATTCGGCCCATACGTGGAGCACAACCGCAAGTTTAAGTCGCTGCAGAAGACCGACGATGTGCTGACGATCGGGCTGCCGCGCGGGTTGGAACTGCTGGCGATGGCGCGAGTGAAAGCCGGAGCTGAGCCGATCCGCGATCTCGGCAAACACCCCGAGGACGACGAGCCCGTCGGCATCTACGATGGCAAGTACGGCCACTACGTGAAGCACGGCGACATCAACGCCACCATCCCCAAGGGCTCCGACATCGCCACCTTCACCCTCGAAGAAGCGATCCCGCTGCTCGCCGAACGCGCAGCTGCAGGCGGCGGAAAGAAGACCAAGAAGAAAGCCGCCGCCAAGAAGACGACCAAGAAGGCCGCTACCAAGAAAAAAGCAGTGAAGAAGAAGGCCGCCAAGAAGGTCGCAGAGGCCGAGTAACCCGTCGGCAATTCAGGCAACGTAGCGGAAGTCGTCAGACTTTCGCCGTCTGAATCGCTGCCGAATCACCGCGGGATGGCCCTGGCATCCCGCCTGCCCCCCATTGCTGGTACACCGATGAAAATGGCCACATGAGGCATCCCGTGTTTCGTGTGGCCTGGGGCATCGAGGCCACTTCACGGCTTCCTGATTCGTCCGGGAGTGCCACAACCCTTCCTAGCGTTCGGTAATGTCGGCCCCCTTCGCCCTCCCTGCGAAGCACTCACGCCGCTCGTGTCTCGTGCCACGGGATGAGCTTGGGGATCGGCACCTGAGCCCCGATGACAGCTCCGTGGGCATCTCGGAGGGCGGCCAGGTCGTGGTGCAGGAACTTCAGCAGCGGAGAACGTGGCGATCGGCGGCGCAGGTAGCCTTGGCACAACATCTCCACGATCTCATCGTAGACCTTGTGGCTGGCCGAATGAGCGTAGCACCGGCCACCAAACCGCCGAATATCGCCGTCAAATCGCGGGCTGATGTGGTACAGCTCGTGGACCAAGGTGTTGAGCTTCTCCTCAAACGGGAGATCAAAGAACCTCGGCAAATAGACCGACAGGATATAGGACTGTTCGCGAGCCCCCGCGTAAAGCCGCTGGATTGTCCAGGTTTGGCCGTCTCGCACGGTGGTCAGTTCGCCACCCTCAAACCGCAGCGGCGTCAGCTTCGCCAGCATCCCATGGGAAGTCCCCCGGCGAGTCTGACAAAATGACAACGCCACGCGATCCATTTGCACGTGCCGCAGATCCGGAACGCGGACTGACAAATCCTCACAGACAGCTGTCAAAGCCGCAGTGATATCAAACCCTTCAAGGGTAGCGAATCCGTTCGCGTGTGCAGGCACAGCTGTTCCGAGAACATCCATGTTCCCGGCCTCTCAAGTCAAGAGGCAAAAAAAAGGGCAGGCGAATTCGCCTGCCCTCTGTCTGTTCGAAACTCGCGATCACAATTGGATCGCAGCCACCGTGAAGTGACTAGTTAGCAGCAGCCTGCTCGACGACGGGAGCCGTCCGCTGCTTCTTGCGATCGCGATCATTGCCAACGAATTCAATGATCGCCAGTGGGCTGGCGTCATTCTGTCGAACTCGTGCCAGACGCACAATACGAGTGTAACCGCCTTCGCGATCCTGCATGGAAGGTCCGATCTTATCAAACAAGACCGAGACTGCTTCCTTGTCGCGAAGTAGAGCGAACGCCCGGCGTCGGAGTGCGACAGCAGGAGCAATCGCCTGATTCCACTTCCGCCAGGATTCCGACTTACGCCATTCGGACCACTCAGTGGTGTTCCGAGCAGCAGACGTGGCGAACTCCGCGGCCTTGGCCTGGTAAGGCAAAGCGCGACGAGCCATCGTGACCAGTTTTTCAACGTAGGGTCGCAGTTCTTTGGCCTTCGGGACGGTCGTCTCGATACGACCAGGAACAATCCAACGCTTCTCAGGATCCAACTCCCGAGTCGCCGTTTTGATCAAACTGGCAGCCATGTTAGAAAACATGGCGTGGCGGTGAGACGATGTCCGCCCTAATGTCCGGCCTCGAAGACGATGACGCATATCTGCACCTGCTCTCACACAATCCGAAACGTTGTCCGATTCCCGATGAGCCAGTCCGCCAGCTCGACTCTCCCGACACTACTTCCGCAGTGACGACTGGTTCGGGACCTTCATCCCAAGTCGCAAACTCAACGCCGCCAGACGCTCTTTCACCTCATCCAGAGTCGTCTCACCAAAGTTGCGAACTTGCAACAATTGATCTTCTGTCCGCCCTACAAGGTCACGAACTGATGTAATCCCCTCGGATTCCAAACAATTCGTTGCTCGCACAGACAGATTCAACTCAGCCAGCGACTGGCTCAGCCGATCTTCCAACTCAAGATCGAGAGGCGAATAACTGCCCGGATCAGGGATCTTATCGGAAATGGAATCGTCGAGCAAATCCGATGGTTCACGGTAGTTGATGAATGGGTTCAGGTGCTTCCGGAGAATCTTGGCCGCCTCGACAAGAGCCATGTCCGGCTTGACAGTCCCGTTCGTCCAAATCTCCAATGTCAGCTTGTCGTAATTGATCCGCGATCCCACACGGGTATCGTCGATCTTGTATCGAACTCGGAGCACTGGAGAAAAGGCTGCATCGAGCGGAATCGTGCCCAACTCGGGCATCTTCTCGTGAATCTCCGAAGCTGTGGTGTAGCCGCGACCGTTTTCCACCGTCAATTCAATATTGAGTGAAACATCGCCTGTGACAGTCGCGATCACTAAGTCGCGATTGATAACCTCCACTTGGTCATCGCAAATGATGTCGCCAGCAGTCACTACACCGGGCTCATGACGTTCAATGCGGAGAGTCTTGGTGGTCGTCGAGTGGTTCTTCACCACAAGAGACTTGAGATTCAGGCAGATATCAGTGACATCTTCAACGACACCCGGAATGGTCGTAAATTCGTGCTGAACACCCTGAATCTTGGCACGAGTGACAGCACTCCCCTCGAGACTGGATAAGAGGATGCGGCGCAGACTATTGGCGAGGGTATGACCAAACGTCCTCTCGAAAGGCTCAATCACGAACTTTCCATAGGTCGCAGTCAAACCTTCGGTATCGGGAACAACCCGGCTGGGCAACTCCAAGTTTCTCCATCGAATCCGCATGATAACATTCCCCCACAACCACAGTGAAACGGCCGTCAAGTTCCGTAATAGGGCAAATCACTGCCATCCTGATTCCGGACACTTGCAGGCTGAAGAGTCTACTTACGAAGCGAAGACTGATTCGGGACTTTCATACCAAGACGCAAGCCAATCAGAGTCAGACGCTCTTTCACCTCAGTGAGAGTAGTTTCGCCGAAATTGCGGACTTGCAGAAGCTGGTCTTCCGAACGCCCGACCAAATCGCGAACCGAAGTGATCCCTTCGGACTCCAAACAGTTGGTGGCACGAACAGATAGATTCAATTCCGCCAAGGATTGACCGAGGCGATCTTCCAACTCCAGATCGATCGGTGCGTATCCAGTCGCTTCCAACATGCCCTTGAGACCTGCCTCTGGGGGGAGTTCTGGGCCTGGCTCTCGGTAGTTGATAAAGGGATTCAAATGCTTACGCAGAATCTTCGCTGCTTCGACCAAAGCCATGTCCGGTTTGACCGTACCGTTTGTCCAAATCTCAAGCGTCAACTTGTCGTAGTTCGTCCGCTGGCCAACGCGTGTATCATCAACCTTGTAGCGAACTCGAGTCACTGGAGAAAACGCTGCGTCCAGCGGAATTACGCCCAGCTCAGGCAGCTTCTCATGGATCTCGGCAGCTGTGGTGTAGCCACGACCATTCTCAACAGTCAGTTCAATGTTGAGAGGGACCGAATCCGTGACAGTTGCGATGACCATATCACGATTGATGACTTCCACCTGGTCGTCACAAATGATGTCGCCAGCGGTGACAACACCTGGCTCATGACGCTCGATACGGAGTGTCTTTGTGGTCGTGGAGTGATTCTTAACCACCAACGATTTGAGATTCAGGCAGATATCTGTGACATCTTCCACAACACCTGGAATGGTGGTGAATTCGTGCTGAACTCCATGGATTTTGGCGCGGGTGACCGCACTTCCTTCCAAACTTGACAGCAGAATGCGACGTAGACTATTGGCAATCGTATGACCAAATCCACGTTCAAACGGCTCGATCGCGAACTTGCCATAATTGGCATTCATTGTTTCGCGTTCAGGGACAACTCGACTCGGTAGTTCTAAATTACGCCAACGAATCCGCATGCTGCTTCCCCCCAATTCCGATGTTTAGCTGCCTTCGAGTGATCGAGGCCCAGGGCCTGATCCTCCTGCAGCAAAATCCGTGTTCGAGATTTCAGACGCGACGACGCTTGCGTGGTCGACATCCATTGTGTGGCAGCGGAGTAATGTCTTCAATACTGCGGATTGAGATCCCCGAGATCTGCAGACCAGTAATGGCGCTTTCTCGTCCTGACCCAGGTCCGTTGACGCGAATTTCCATTTCCTTCACGCCAAACTTGCGCGCCTTGTCAGCACAAGTCTCCGACGCTCTCTGAGCAGCGAAAGGGGTGCTCTTACGAGATCCCTTGTAGCCAGCAGTTCCGGCGCTGCCCCAGCACAGGACATCGCCATTGCTGTCAGTGATTGTCACAATCGTGTTGTTAAAGCTCGCGCGGATGTGCGCAATCGCCTTCGTGACGTTCTTGCGAACTTTTTTCTTCTTGCCCTGCTTCGCTGTGTTCACTGTCTGTTTCCTGTACGGAATCGAATTGAATTCAGGCTGTCATCCAAGCATCGTGTTCCAAGACAGCTTCCCCAGATGGGAAGTCTCTGCACGGAAGGCACTGCACGAGGAGTCTACTTCTTATCCTTGACGCCCTTCTTGCCAGCCACTGTCTTCTTCACGCCTTTGCGGGTTCGAGCATTCGTCTTCGTTCGCTGCCCGCGGCAAGGCAGGCTGCGGCGATGACGAAGCCCCCGGTAGGAGGAAATCGCCTTCAATCGTCCGATGTGTTCCATCACTTGTCGACGCAGCTGACCCTCAACGGTGTAATCAGCGTCCAGAGCTACGTTGATTCGCTGAATATCGTCTTCCGATAATTCGCGAGCACGTCGCTGTGGGTCGATACTCAATTTTCGACACACCTCAATCGCCAAAGCAAAACCCAGCCCGTGCAGGTATTGAAGAGAGATGTAAGTCGGCTTGTCGTTCGGGATGTCTACCCCGAGTACTCGTGGCATGTCTCGTCTCCAAATGCCCAAGCACCAGAGTGCAGGGCAAAAATGCGAACTCAGAAATCAATGCGCCCCGGCTAGGTGCGACTTTGCAACAAGATTTTACCCCTGCCGCTGCTTGTGGCGTGGATTGGAAGAACAGATCACGTAGGCACGTCCCTTACGCCTGACGATCTTGCAGCCTTCGCAAATCCGCTTAATGCTTGCCCGAACCTTCACGTCCCACACACCTTTCGATCAATGACCGCCTCGCACAAACCCAAACGGCGTGCCGTGCAAAAAGCGAGCGTAGCAGTGTAGTCGCTGCCAGCACTTGCAAGCAAGCAACCGGGAAAAATTTCAAAACTCTCGGAATCCCAGCATTCCTGTCGCCCCGCCCACACCAGCTGTGATCAGTCGCGGACCGTCCGCAGTGACCGCAATCGTATGTTCAAAGTGGACGCTGGGACGCCCATCTTCTGTGACAGCTGTCCAGTGATCGTCAAGTATCTTCACACCCGCAGCACCGGCATTCAGCATTGGTTCAATCGCCAAAACCATACCGACACGAATCTCAAAGTCCTCGTCGGAGCCCCCTCCCCAGATGTTTGGGACCTGCGGCGGCTCATGCATTTCCCGACCAATGGCGTGACCAACAAATTGCTCGACGAGCGAGAAACCCGCCGCATCCGCCACTGCCATCATTCTCCGTGCGACTTCTGACCAGAGTCTGCACTCTGACAGCCCCTGAATCGAGACCCGCAGCAACTCAATGCCAACCTCCATGAGCTGCACTTTGCCCGGCTCGACCTCGCCGACAGCGTAGGTCCAAGCCGAATCGGCACACCAGCCCGCTAACCGACACCCGGTGTCCACGCTGAGAATGTCTCCAACCCTAAGTACCGTCTCACCAGGGATCCCGTGAACCACCTGCTCATTCAAGCTTGTGCATGTCACAGCTGGAAATGGCACTTTCCCAGGAAAACCTAAGAAGAGTGGCACCGCACCATGCCGTCGAAACACTTCTGCAACCGCGGAATCAATTTCTCTTGTCGTGACACCCGGACGGACCAGTCGAGCTGCGACCTCATGCGCCTCTGCGACCACCATTCCCGCCGCCCGCATCAATCGCATCTCGCGGCGACTCTTCAGGGAAATCACGACAAGACACCTTTCTCAAACCCAAACGCAAGCAGCAACTCAACCCTAGGCGGGGTCGTCCGCTTCGAGCAAACCACCCTTGTTCATCATGACCAGATGGCTGTCGATCTTCTGAACCAGGTCCATCGCCACCGAAACGCAAATCAAGAGCCCCGTGCCGCCATAGAAACTTGCAACTAGCGGAGAGATCTGAAGCGAAGACGCCACAATGGTCGGCACAATGGCAATGATCGCCAGAAAACCAGCACCCACATAGGTAATTCTGTGCATCACCTGATCCAGGTAATCGGCTGTACGAGCTCCCGGGCGATAACCCGGGATAAAGCTGCCGTGATCCTTCAAATTCTCAGAGATATCCTTTGGATTGAAAGTAATCCCAGTCCAAAAGTAACAGAAGAAGTAGATCAGCAGGATAAAGAGAAGGTTGTACAAGAAGCCCCGGTCATTGGAATTCAGCACATGCAGCACAGGCTCCATGGCCTTAATCCAGCCAATCTCGCTCTGCTGAGCGGCATCACCGAGGTAGTTCAGTAACGAGATCGGAATCAGAAGCAAGCTTGACGCAAAAATGATCGGCATAACACCCGACTGATTGATGCGTAAAGGAAGTGACTGTCGCTGCCCGCCCGTCACACGACGCCCCCGCACATGCTTCGCACTTTGAATTGGAATTCTTCGAGTCGCAGTGGTCATGGCAATCACGCCGATAATCACAGCAACAAACAATCCGCCCAGCAAGAGCAGCTTGTCAATCCCCGCCTTTGATCCGAGCTGAATATTGAAACTCCCGCTCGCAAAGGCTGGCCCCAACAGTTCTTTAATCGCGTCAGGAATACGAGCCAAGATCCCTGCCATGATCAGCAGACTGATCCCGTTACCAATGCCGAACTCATCAATTTGTTCACCAATCCACATCAGCAGGACAGTGCCCGCCGTCATCGTCAGAGTTGCAGTGATCCAACCAAAGAAACCGTCAAATGAACTGAGCACATTTCCAGCACCCTGGTCCGCACCGAACCCACCTCGCAAGAGCATTACCCAGAAGAAGCTCTGGCCCAGGCAAATCACAACTGTGGCATAGCGGGTGTACTCGTTGATCTTCTTACGCCCAGCTTCGCCTTCTTTCTGGAGCGCCTCCAATGGTGGATAAACAGTGGCCAACAATTGGAAGATGATCGAAGCCGAAATATACGGCATGATCCCCAAGCCAAAGATAGTGGCATTACCGATGCTCGAAGCAGAGAACATCGACATCGCCTGCATCACCTGGCCCATTGCTCCCTGAGACTCCGTCAGCCGACGAAGAGACTCAAAGAACTTATCCTGATCCAGGAAAGACAAAGGAATGAAGAAGCCAAGCCGGTAAACGCCAAGCAGGATCAATGTCAAAATGATCTTCTGCCGCAACTCCGGGATACGAAACACCGTGAGAATTCTGGCCAGCATGCCACTGCGTCCTTACCGTGAACCCTGAAAACAAAAAAGAGCAAAAGGCGAAACAAGAACGCCTTTCACTCGATTTGTATTCCAATCAACTCAACAAAGTCAATCGATGACTTCAATCGTGCCACCAGCGGCAAGAATCTTCTCTTCAGCGGAGCGAGAAAAACGCTGAACCTTGACTGTCAACTTGTGAGTCAACTCGCCGTCGCCAAGAATCTTGATCGCATCAAAGCGTTTCTTGATCAATCCCTTGTCATGCAAAGTCTCTGGGCAGACAGTGTCGCCTGACTCATACGCAGCCTGGAGGACTTCAACGTTGATCGAAACAACAACAGCAGCATAGGCCTTGTTGTTGAATCCACGCTTAGCAACGAGACGAAACAATTGCTTCTGACCACCCTGAAAACCAGGGCGATGACTGTTGCCACGTCGACTACCAGCACCATTGCTGCCTCGTCCACTTGTTTTGCCGTTGCCGGAACCACAGCCACGGCCCACGCGCTTCGGGGAGCGACCAACATAGACGTTTTGATGAACATCACTGAGAATCATTAGACTTCAACTCCTCGCAGACGAGCGACATCCTCGCGAGTCCGCAGCTTAGCCAAGGCCATCAATGTCGCCTGAACGACGTTTGCAGGATTACTAGAGCCACGCTTCTTGGTGAGAATGTCCTTCACACCGACTGACTCAACAACGGAACGAATCGTGGCACTCGCGATGATTCCAGTACCAGCAGGAGCAGGCATCAACTTGACATGAGACGAGCCGAATCGGGCCTCGACAGCATGGGGAATCGTAGTTCCAGTGAGTGGAAACCTTTGAAATCGCTTGTTCGCCTGCTTAGTCGCCTTCTCGACGGCGACAGGGACTTCAGTCCCCTTCGAGTAGCCAACACCAACTTTACCGTTCGAATCGCCTACGACGACAAGAGCAGTAAAGCTGAAACGACGTCCACCCTTCACAACGCAAGCACAGCGTCGGATCTGGATAACACGCTCGGGAGAATTGCCTGAATCACTCTGAGAACCACGCGACATGATCAACTCCAACCGACCGAAAGATCACGAACTAGAAGTCGAGCCCGGAAGCACGGGCAGCATCGGCCAGTGCAGCAACCCGACCATGGTAGCGACTGCCACCTCGGTCAAAGCAGACCTGAACAACACCCTTGGCTACAGCCCGCTCAGCGATTGCCTTGCCGACGCGAGTTGCACCATCAGAGTTGCTGTGACAAGTCCCAGCACCTCCCAGCACTTTCTCAACGGTTGAAGCTGAAGCAACAGTCCGACCGACTGAGTCATCAATTACCTGAGCATAAATGTGCTTGCCACTGCTAAAGATAGAGAGACGAGGACGCCCGCTATTCCGAAGTTGATTTCGGACACGGAACTTCCGTCTTTCACGTTGAGCAGCAAGTCGCTTTTCCAGACGCATCGCACACCTGTCCTGAACAGCAGAGAACCCTGAAGAGTACTCCGAAATACACACTAGCTGCCAAAGGCTTTGCCTGCCTTACGACGAACCTGCTCACCAGTGTAGCGAATCCCCTTGCCTTTGTAAGGCTCAGGAGGACGAACGCGACGGATGTTTGCAGCAAACTGACCGACAACGGCCTTGTCAATTCCAGACACTAGAATCTCTGTGGGCTTCGCCAACACGCAGGACACGCCTGCGGGAATTGGGAGCTTGATGATGTTGGCATAGCCAACTTGCAACGAGATACTCTTACCAGCCAGTGTCGCCTGGTAACCGACCCCAACGATCTCAAGCTTCTTCTCGAACGGCTGCTGAACCCCAGCAACCATATTCGCCACCAACGCTCTAGTCAGACCATGCAGCGCACGGTTGACTCGATTATCGTCGGGACGAGTGACGAGAATTTCTCGTTTTGCCTCATCGAACGCAACAGCCATCGCTGGATTCCAATCTAAAGTCAGCTCGCCCTTGGGGCCCTTGACCTTCAGATTTCCAGCATTAATCGCCACGCTTACTGCAGCGGGGACGACGACCGGCTTCTTTCCAATTCGTGACATGATTCACCTAGCCCGGAAACCGGGATCACCACACTTCACACAGGACTTCACCACCCACGTTTTGGGCTTTGGCTTCGCGACTACTCAAAACACCCTTACTGGTTGTCAGAATTGTCACACCCAAACCGTTGAGAACGGGTTGAATCTGACTGACACCATTGTAACTTCGAAGACCAGGCTTGCTGATCCGCTTAATCTTCTGAATGACCTTCTCGCCATTCGGTCCATACTTCAGGTTTACCTTGAGGTTTTTCCCTGGACCATCAGAATTCGAGGTGACCTCAAAATCCCAAATGAAACCTTCACGCTGCAATGCAGCTGCGAGTGCTTCCTTCTGAATGGAATGAGGCATATCAACCGACAAACGCTCGATCATCACAGCGTTACGGATGCGGACAAGCATGTCAGCAATCGGATCTGTCATCATAGCTAGGGGTTCCTGGCGGCTGGGTTACCAGCTGGCCTTCTTCACACCGGGGATCAAACCGTCCAAGGCCAAGTTCCGGAAACAGATGCGGCACACCTGAAACTTGCGGTAAACGGCACGAGGCCGACCACACAGTTGGCATCGACGCTCTGCTCGACTACTGAACTTCGGCTTGCGAGCGGCTTTCGCAATGTGCGCCTTGCTGGCCATCTTCGAATCCTTGAGATCTGAACCGTCACTGGGGGAATTGTAGGAAGATAAAGACTCATTTACCATCGTGCCTAGAAGGAACGGATATTTGAGACTAGACCTTTGTCTCCTTGCGGAACGGCATTCCAAACTCACGCAACAAAGTCCGAGCACGCGAATCATCACCAGCAGTGGTGACAATCGCAATATTCATACCCTGAACATTCTGGATCTTGTCGGCCTGAATTTCAGGGAAAACAGTTTGTTCGCCAAGCCCCATGCTGTAGTTTCCTGCACCATCAAACGCCTTGAAGCTCACGCCTCGAAAGTCGCGGACGCGGGGCAGAACGATATTGATCAGGCGATCCAAGAACTCGTACATCCGAGAACCACGAAGGGTAACTCGACAGCCAACTTGCATTCCTTCACGAAGCTTGAAGTTCGAAATCGACTTCGAGGCCTTGGTGATTGCTGGCTTTTGGCCGGTAATCTGTCCTAGATGTTGTGACACTTCTTGAAGAATCTTCTGGTCACCAATGGCCCGTCCAACACCCATACTGACCACGATCTTCTTGATCTGGGGCAGAGCGTGTGGATTACTTGTACCAAACTCGGCAGCTAGACGCGGCAGAATTTCAGTACGATATCGATCAAGAAGACGCGGAAGCATAAGATGTTCCTTTGGGGTCGCCGATCACCAACCGGAGGCCAGGGACTTGAATCAATCCAACACTACTTGCGTGGAGGACTGACACGACCAGCAGTGACACTGCACTTCTTGCAAAAACGTTCCTTAGAACCATCAGCTAAGAAACGAAAACCGATACGGGAGGGTTTCTTGCAAGAGTCACAAAAGAACATGACGTTGGATGAGAAAATCGGTTTCTCAAACCGCAATCGACCACCCTGAGGACTCTTAGGATGACCACGCTTGACATGCCGCTGGACGACATTAATGCCCTCAACAACGACTTTCTCGCCAGCTTCCAGAACCTCTGTGACACGACGAGGAAGCACTGAAGCTTCATCGCCTGAAATCACAACAACCATGTCGCCCTTTTTGATCTTCATCTTAGACGACCTCACTCGCCAGGCTCAGAATCTTCGTAAACTTTTTGTCTCGCAATTCACGAGCAACAGCTCCGAAAATGCGAGTTCCACGGGGATTGTTGTCAGCATCGATCAGGACAATCGCATTGCTGTCGAATCGGACGTAGCTGCCATCAGCACGGCGAGTTGCCTTGCGACAACGAACAATCACACCCTTGACAACCTTTCCATGGCGGACTGCATCTGGAGCACCTGCAATGGCTCTCTGAATGCTGCACACAATAATGTCGCCCAATCCACCAGAACGGATGTGAGTAGGACCCATCACACGAATTGTGCGCACCAGCTTAGCGCCGGTATTGTCTGCTACATCGAGCAGGGTCTGCATCTGAATCATCACAACACCTCTTCATGACCAAATACTAGACAGCAGCTTCAACAGTCTCAGAAACAGCAGGAGCTCGATTCCCAGTCTGAACAATCCGAACCAATTCCCAGCGCTTTGTCCGGGAGCGAGGGCGGCACTCCACAATCTCAACTGTGTCTCCCTTACGAGAGACTTCAGCTTCGTCGTGTACGTAGCAGATTGTCCGGGCACGAACAATTTTGCCGTACTTCGGATGACGATACAAGCGTGCGACTTCAACACGTCGCGTCTTGCTGTTTTGATCTCGAGTGACCAATCCGACCAATTGCCGTTGCATCTGAATTCCTCGCCCTATGCCTGCTTCGCAGCAAGATCCCGTTGATGAACGATGGTCTTAATCCGAGCAATCTGTCGACGAAGTCGTCTAATATTGCTCGGCGCATCCAACTTCTCAGTCGACGCCTGGATACGCAGCTGAAACAGATCCTTCTGAGATGCCGACAATTCGGCTCCCAGCTGATCACTGCTCATTTCGCGAAGTTCGCTTGCCTTCGACATCTTCCACTCCGAATCCCTTAGACACGATCTGATGAACGGTCAAAGAGAGAACCAACTAAGCCCCAGGACGCCGTTCAACTAGCCGAACTGCTAAAGGCAACTTGTGAGCCACACGATTGAAACAGTCACGGGCAGACTCCTTCGAGGCCCCAGCAATCTCAAATAGGACTGCTCCGGGCTTGACAACTGCCACCCAGTGATCCGGTTCTCCCTTACCTGTACCCATTCGGGTCTCAAGTGGCCGAGCCGTCATCGGCTTGGATGGGAAAATTCGAATGAAAAGG
The DNA here is from genome assembly GCA_043777375.1 of Planctomycetota bacterium. Lineage (GTDB taxonomy): Bacteria > Planctomycetota > Planctomycetia > Planctomycetales > Planctomycetaceae > TH-plancto1. Next base: position 33,323 of record JAYWHX010000007.1, read on the forward strand.
CGACCTTCGCCACGAATGTACTGATTTGCTGCTACACGACACGCCTCGATAGTCGTAGCGTTAATGTAGCCACCCTGCACTGCTTGCAATCCAAATTCGCCAAAGGAGACCGTGTTTCCACGGGTCGCACTACCTTTTATGCGACCTCTTTGGACCTTTCGGTGCTTGACCCGCTTGGGCATTAGAGCCATTGTCGGCCTCCTCGCTATTGTAGTCCCCGAGATCGATCCACACCTTGACGCCAATCACGCCCATCGTCGTCTTTGACATGGTAAAACCATAATCAATGTGACGTTGAAGAGTTGATAGCGGGATCGACCCGCGACTGGCCTTCTCACATCGAGACATCTCGGAACCACCGAGACGACCCGACAACTGAACCTTTACCCCGTAGACTCCAGAATCCATCACCTGGTCCAGGGTCTTCTTAATCGCACGCCGGAAACTGCCACGCTTGGACAACTGCTGAGCAATGTCCTCAGCCACCAAGAAGGCAGTGCGGAATGGATTATTGATTTCGACAATCTTGACTTCAGTACGGCGACCAGTCAGATCTTCCAGTCGTGCCTTCATGCGATCAATTTCGGCACCCTTGCGCCCAATGATCATGCCAGGACGAGCTGAATGCAAATTGACAATCACCTGATCACGAGTACGCTCAATCACAACCTTGGCAATCGAAGCGGATTTGTACTCATCGCTCACGAACTTCCGAATCTTGAAGTCCTCTACTAGCAATGTCCCAAACTCACGCTTGGGAGCATACCACTTACTTCGCCAGTCCTCGGTGATGCCCACGCGAAAGCCTGTTGGTCGTGTCTTTTGTCCCATGGTTAATCCTGAGCCTTCTCGGCGACTTCCGGAGCATCCACTGCCACAAGGATGTGAGCGAATCGCTTACGAAGTGTGAACACCATTCCGCGTCCACGTGGACGGAATCGCTTGAACATTGGTCCCCCATCGACTGTGCATTCAGCAATCAACAAGGACTCAACATTACGTGCCCCTCGATCTTCAGCATTTGCAGCTGCAGACTTCAGAACATCTTCAATCATTCTGGCCCCGCGGTTAGGCAGATAACGAAGGGTATCGAGTCCCTCCTGTACCGTCTTTCCCCGAACCAGATCAGCAAACGGACGCACCTTACGACAGGAGATGCGGACGTGGCGACATAACGCACGAACCAGAACCATTGCTGCACCCTCTCGCCTTCCGCTTACTTCTTGCCCCGTGCGCCGTGACCACGGAATGTACGAGTCGGGGAGAATTCGCCAAGCTTGTGCCCGACCATCTCTTCCGTCACGTACACTTGGGTGTGCAGACGACCATTGTGTACAAGAAACGTGTGTCCGACAAACTCCGGAGAGATCGTCGAGCGACGCGCCCATGTCTTGATTGGATCCTTACGACCGACTGCGTCTTGGGCCTGAATCTTCTTCATGACCGTCGGGCAGATGTACGGACCCTTTTTAAGGGAACGACCCATAGCTCACCCCAAAACCAAACGTTGGACTCAGACCTTCTTCTGGCCGTTGCGACGGCTCCACCGACGACGAATAATCGCACGACTTGATGGCTTACGACGCTTACGCGTGTTTCCACCCTTCGAGGGACGACCATTCGCACTACACGGATGACGTCCACCAGACCGGCGACCTTCACCCCCACCCATCGCATGATCTACCGGGTTCATGGCTGACCCACGGACATAAGGACGAATCCCCATCCATCGAGCACGCCCAGCTTTCCCGATCACAATGTTCATATGGTCAATGTTTCCGATCTGGCCAATTGTGGCACGACAGAAACTTGACACTCTGCGAACTTCACCCGAAGGCAAAGTAATCTGAGCCCACTGCCCCTCACGCGCATTTAATGTCGCATAAGTTCCAGCGGCGCGGCACAACTGACCACCACGGCCTGGTTGCATCTCGACGTTGTGAATTTGAGTACCTGGAGGAATCTCGCTAAGTGGCAAGCAGTTCCCAAGCTTAGGCTCGGAACCCGGACCACTCTGAATCTTATCCCCAGCCTTCAGATTCAAAGGTGCAAGAATGTACCTCTTCTCACCGTCAGTATACTGAATCAAAGCGATCCGGCATGTCCGATTTGGATCATACTCGATGAATGCAACCTCACCAATGATTCCGTCCTTCTTACGGGAGAAATCAATGATGCGATAGAGACGCTTGTGACCACCGCCACGATGACGTGCTGTGATCTTTCCCTGGAAGTTACGACCACCATGCCGAGGCAGGCGGATCGACAGAGACTTCTCACGCTTTTTCTTACGATCCGTAATGTCTGCGAAATCGCTCACCGACGCATTGCGACGGCCAGCTGATGTCGGTTTGTAGACGCGGATACCCATGATGCACCTGATCCCGTGGACAGAATATTATGGCGAACCTAGAAGAACGCAATATGGTCTTCAGCGTGAAGCTTGACGATTGCTTTCTTCCAGTCCCCAGTCCGTCCCATCCGCATCTTGAATCGACGCGGCTTTCCCTTGTACAACTGTGTCCGGACATCAAGCACACGAACATTCCACAGCAGTTCCACTGCCTTCCGAATGTCCATTTTGTTTGACATCAGGTTCACTTGAAACTGATACTGATGATGACGCTCCGAGAGGTGCGTCCCCTTCTCAGTGACAAGTGGCCGTAAAATGACTTGATACGGCTCAAGCTGAATTCCACCATCGGCCATAATCAGACTCCCGCCTCAACGACCTTGCCACGTGCCCGAATCGCGTCCATCGCATCACGCGTGATCACAAGCCGCTTCTGATGAAGCAAGTCGTACGCATTCAGGTCAAGGCCGGGGGAGACCCACAGCGATTCAATGTTACGTGAACACTTCCATACGACTGGATCGTGTTCCTTGATAGCCAGCAGACAGGTCTGACCAGCCACACCCAAAGCCTTCAAGACACCAGCGACCGCCTTCGTCTTCTGCTCTGGCAACGCCAACTCACTCAGAACGATCGCCTCACCATCCTGAAACTTGCTCAAAATTGCCATGCGAGTGGCAGCTCGAAGCATTTTCTTAGGCATCCGATAGCCCCAATCCTTCGGACGCTTAGCGAATGCGTGACCACCGTGACGACGAATCGGAGACCGCTTGGTTCCGACACGAGCATTTCCAGTGCCCTTCTGCTTGAACAACTTCTTCGTGCTACCAGCCACTTCGCCACGAGTTTTCGTGCGAACTGTACCGACTCGCTGATTCAGAGCATACATGACGCACACGTCATGCAGCATCTGCTTGTTAATTCCCTTTGCCAGCTCAGCCGGGTCGAACTCGTAAGTTCCCACGGATGCTCCGGACATGTCGACCACTGGCACACTGATCATGACTTCCACCTGACAACCGACTCACAGGCCGCACACCGTGCGGTGCCCAGACAGAACTACGCCTTGCGAATCACCACATACCCACCATTAGGGCCTGCCACTGGACCACTGACCAGGAGCATATGATTCTCAGCATCTATCCGCATCACCTTCAGGTTGCGGGTTGTTCGACGATCATTGCCGAAGTGCCCTGCCATTCGCTTCCCCTTCCAAACCCTGGATGGGTCAGTGGCAGCACCAATGCCCCCTGCCTTGCGATGACATTTCTTCACACCATGAGAGGCTCGTTGGCCCTTGAAATTATGCCGCCGCATAACTCCGGAGAATCCACGCCCCTTACTCGTCCCTGTCACGTCAACGTACGAGATACCCTCCAGGGCACTGGCAGTTAACACCTGGCCAACTTCGCAGCCATGCTGCTCGCCATCTGTGCGAAATTCTCGAATGAATCGTTGTGGCTCGCAGCCAGCCTTCGGTGACGCTGACTTACCCGCCGCATCCCGTAACTTGGAGTTGGTCCCTGTAAGAGCGATCACCTGACCACGCTCAGCTCGACTCGCACGCCCACGGGAACGAGCAGCTGGCTCACGCCCCAAGTCTGCACGGCTTAGCTTATCAGCAAAGCCGAGCTGAACAGCTTCGTACCCATCCTGAGCAATTGACCGCAATTGCAGGACGTGGCAGGGGCCCACTTCCAGAATTGTAACCCCGATTGACTGCCCTTCCGGACCGTAAACCTGAGTCATGCCAATCTTGCGGCCTAGCAGTCCAACCGACATGGCAAACCCCACTCCGACACTGAATTCACACCCGAGTACACACTAAGCCGCCGAGACTACGTCGTCGCCTTGATTTTGATGTCAACACCAGCAGGCAAAGACAGCTTATTCAAAGCGTCAATTGTTTTGCCGGTAGGCTGCACGATATCAATGACTCGCTTGTGCGTACGAATCTCGAACGTTTCCCTGGACTTCTTGTCGATGTGAGGCGACCGAAGCACTGTGTATCGTTCGATTTTCGTTGGCAACGGAATAGGTCCGTGAACCACCGCACCAGTCCGCTTGGCCGTATCGACAATGTCACTTGCCGACAAATCCAAAACAGAATGGTCGTAGGCTTCCATTCGAATGCGAATGCGACTACCGGCCACGTAAATCCCCTTGATCCAACGACTTGCAACTCTCGTCGCCACCCCGCCTGAACCATCCGAAGCGGGAAGCGAGAAATGGTAAGTTTGCAGGCCGAAAATGTCAACGAACTGCAAGATGATTCGCAGAAAAGTTATCCGAGCGTCTTTTCAGCAACCCGACGGCCGATTCCGTTTTCCACAACCCGTTTCATTTTAGCTGTTTACAACTACACTCGCAATGCACGACCAGCATCTATTCCCTCACTCCGAAATTGATTCTTGCATCCAATCCGTGCATTTCTTACCGCCCCATCATCTCATCCAAGACCGATTGTGGCGCGAAATCATACTTCAGCGGCTCCATTGAGTACGACGCTCGCCCCTGCGACAGACTCCTAACCTGTGTCGAGTAGCCAAACATCCGCGACAAGGCGGCCTCCGCTTCGATCGCCGTCAGATGATCACGGGGCTCCGCTCCATTAATGCGTGCTTGTCGCTGGGCAAGGTCTGCCTGAATATTCCCCATAAACTCATTGGGGGTCACGACCTCCACCTTCATGATCGGCTCCAGCAAGCCCACATCGGCCTGCCCCAAGGTGGCATACACCGCCTGAGATACAGCTGTACGGATCGCCTCTTCGGTTGACTCCCCAGGCACATAGTCGACCGAAATGACGGTGAATTTGACGTGCATGAGCGGGTAACCCACAATCCCACCCGACTGAGCAGCCTCCAACATGGCTTGGGACACCAGCCGAGCCACATCGACAGGCAGTTCATCATGCTTCAGCCCACTGGCGACGGTCACCGGATCCTTACCCTCGAATGGTTCCACTCGAACCTTGATTCCAAATTGCTGCACAGTCCCCTGCACCGCTCGATGAAACTCCCCCTCTCCCACTGAGGAGGCCCGAACCGTCTCCCGATACGACACCCTCGGCTTGTGAACCTTGACGTTCAGGTTGAAATCCCGCAGCAACCGTTTCTGCAGCACCTCCAGGTGCAATTCCCCCATCCCGCTAATAATCGTCTGCCCAGTTTCCTCGCTAACCTTGGCCCGAAATGTCGGATCCTGCTTGGCCAGCCGAGCCAGAGCCTCCTCGAGCTTTTTGCGATCGTCTCCGGTTTCCGGCTCAACTGCCACCGAAATGACCGTCTCCGGAAACACGATCGGCTCCAACAGAATTCCATGCTTCTGATCACAGAGCGTATCACCCGTCACCACCTCCTTCGGACCGACCACCCCCGCAATTCCACCAGGCCCCACGAAGTCGGTTTCAATCTTCTCGCGGGCGTCCGCCTGAATGTGCCACAACTGACTGATCAGCTCTTTTTTTCCAGTGCGAGGATTCAGCAATCGCGACCCGCTCTTCAGCACTCCCGAATAGACCCGCACCCAGCACAGGTCCGCATGCTTGTCGGTTTGAATTTTAAACACCAGACCCGCAAACGGCTCCTCCGGATCAGGTTTACGAGACACACGCAGTTCATCCTGCTTGCGGGCCGTCGGGTTATCACCCTCCACGGGCGGGCGATCGAGCGGGCTGGGGAGATAGCGAATCACTCCATCCAACAACGGCTGGACCCCACAATAGTGCAGCGATGTCCCGCAGAATGTCGGCTGAATTTTGCCTTGCAGAGTCGCGAGCCGCAGCAAGGAGTGAATCATCTCAACCGGAAGGTCATTGTCAGTCAAATAGGCTTCCATCGCGACATCATTAATTACCGCCACAGACTCAATCAGCTTGGCACGCCACTCTTCGGCGACCGCGACAAACTCCTCGGGGATCTCAGTGGTCTTGATCGATTTGCCGAGCGTTGCTGCGTCGAAGTACATCGCTTTACGCTCAATCAGATCGATAATCCCGGTGAACGTCGTGCTGGCCCCCATGGGGATAAACAGCGGAACCGGCTCGGCGTGCAGGCGTCGTTGCATCTGCTGCAGTGTGCGCTCGAAGCTGGCTCCAATGCGGTCCATCTTATTTATAAAGCACAGACGAGGGACATTATATTTCGTCGCCTGTCGCCACACCGTTTCACTCTGCGCCTCCACTCCCTCCACTGCACTGAAAACCACACACGCCCCATCCAGCACACGAAGACTGCGCTCCACTTCGGCAGTAAAGTCAACATGCCCTGGTGTATCGATCAGATTAATGAAGATGTCTTTCCAGCGGCAGGAGATCGCAGCTGAGTAAATCGTAATCCCACGCTGCGCCTCCTCGGGATCAAAATCCGTCACCGTAGTCCCATCATCCACGTTTCCCATTTTGTGGGACTCCCCCGTGTAGAACAGTATTCGCTCAGTGGTTGTCGTCTTACCCGCATCAATGTGCGCAACGATTCCAATGTTACGAATCTTGTCGATCGGGGTCGCGATTGTCGTTGCCACGGGAGACCTTCAAATGGAATGGCCAGCGGCCACTGGGAGAATGAGGACAGAGAGTCTTTGGCGGGACAGAAACAGGAGGAAGTATAAGCTTCGAAGCCCGGGGCATCGAGATGACCGTCCTCCCTAGCAAGCGGACACCTGCTCACCCAACCGCAACCACTCTGCACCCCAAGAATTCCAAAAAAAAAGGAGGCACCCGTTACCGGATACCTCCTTTTGATGATTTCATCAACGCGCTTGGGGATTGCTCGGCAATCAACCAGCGAGACGAACTACCACGCGAAGTGAGCGAATGCCTTGTTAGCATCGGCCATCTTGTGGACGTTTTCACGCTTGGTCATCGCAGCCCCTTCACGCTTGTAGGCTGCCAAGAACTCTTCCGACAGAGATGCGGCGATCCCGCGCCCCTTGCGTCCACGGCAGGCTTCTAGAATCCAGCGAATGGCCAGAGCCCGCTGACGACGAGTTCCCACCGGAGTCGGAACCTGATAAGTCGCCCCACCGACGCGCTTGGACCGAACTTCGATCGCCGGCTTGACATTGTCAACAGCGTGCTGGAAGACCTCCAGCTCACTGGCTTCTGGAAGCTTCTTCTTGATGATGTCCATCGCATCATAGAAAACGCGAAGAGCAACGGACTTCTTGCCGTCACGCATCATGCAATTGACGAACTTCGAAACGAGCAACGAACCGAACTTGGCGTCGGGCTGCAGCTGATCTTCACTGGATGTAAAGTTCTTAGCCATTTGGTTTTCCGATTCACGAAATCAACAGAATGCCGTCAAGGGGCACTACTTGCCTCACACGAGGCAGCCGACACTACTTGGCCTTGGGACGCTTGGCACCGTAACGGGAGCGAGCCTGACGACGGGCAGAGACGCCCAAAGTGTCAAGCACACCGCGAATGATCTTGTAGCGAACACCGGGAAGGTCACGCACACGACCACCACGGACGAGCACAATGCTATGCTCTTGAAGATTGTGGCCTTCACCCGGAATGTAGGCCGTGAGTTCCTTGCCGCTCGACAAGCGAACACGTGCGATCTTTCGAAGAGCCGAGTTCGGCTTCTTCGGAGTCATCGTTCGTACTTGAAGGCATACGCCACGCTTCTGAGGACAGCCCTCGAGCAACGGCGTTTTAGTCTTCGTGGATTGCTTCTTCCGCGGCTTGCGAATTAGCTGATTGATTGTCGGCATGACGTCAGATGCTCTCTGTCCGGAACTCGCAGCCTGTCAGGGCCGGATTTTTGGGAAGTTGAGGAATATACTGGTGCTGATCGTGATGGTCAAGCAACCGGATCACAGTGCTTGACTCTTTCTTCTTGCGAGTGGAAAGACCAGACCCTGCACTCCAGATGCAACCAAAACTGTGACTCTCACACTGCCAGCATGGCCAGCAAAGTGCACCAACAGCCCTGTTTCACTGAAAACCCCTCGCCAGCACGATCGCGACGAGGGATTCATAACCACAGCCACTGAATTGGCTTGACACACTTACTTCGCGGGAGCCGCCGCCTTCACACGACGCTCGACCAGGCGAGTCGCCTTGCCGATTCGGTCACGGAGGAAGTACAGCTTGGCACGGCGAACGATGCCGTGCCGCTTGACCACAACATCAGCGATCTTGGGGCTATTTGTTGGAAATGTCCGCTCCACCCCTTCTCCGTTGACGATCCGCCGCACGGTGAACATCTCACCGACGCCGCGTCCCCGCAGGGCAATCACCACACCCGAGAAGATCTGGATGCGTTCTTTGTCTTTATCCCCGTCCAGAATACGGGTATGGACATCGACCGAGTCACCCACCTCGAATTTCAGAGGGATCTGACGGAGATTCGGCTTCTCAGCGACGTGGATGAGCTTGTGCATGGTGCTTGAAATCCTAGCTCCCTCGCCGCACAGGGAATGCCCTGTAATTGACCTCCAGCGATGGGAACTGGTAAGGATATCTCATCCCGAACTGACCAGCAAGCGAACCCATTGATTCGCATCTCCCCACCGATCACCGGAAGAAAACTTCTGCCAAATCCCTGACTTCTGGAATCGAAACCATCCCCACAATCCTCGAACTAGGCCCCCAGTTGCCACTGCTTCACCACATCCAGCGGATAGACCAGCATCAGCACATTCAACGCCAACGAGTCACGAATCCACACCAGCAACACCAACTCCACAACGACGAAAAACGCGACCGACCACTTCCAGGATACCCGGCTCGCCAGCCAATAACCGGCCACACACGAGGCCACGTCGCACACCGAATTCACCATCGAATCGCCGGTATACCCGAGTGCAATCGTCATCGTGCGATAGCGATCAATCACCAGCGGCGAGTTCTCCAGCACTTCCCACGCCGCTTCCAAGGCCACACACGCCCACAGCCGCCAACCCGGCCTGATTTTGCCTCGCAATAACCACAACCCCGCAAAAAACAGTACACCATGCAGCATGTGCGAAGAACTATACGCATCGAACATGTGCTGCGAACAATGCCGACTATCCACATCGGAGATCCACGGCGACCAGCTGCCGCAGCCGCAAAACCACACCCGATCTTCCAACTTTAAAGCGATGACCATCACCACCAAGGTCACCAAGCAGGCCGCCCTCACCGCCCGCGACAACGGGGATTCCAGCAACTGGGCTTCATTTCCCCGGGCGTCCATCACATCCCCAACCGCTGTTGATCGAGGTCCACCAGCCACAGCCAGTCATCAAACAGGAACTCAAACCGAATCCCCAGTAGCGCAATGCGGGCCATCACCGTATTCGCAAACGCCGCTCCAAAGGTAATCATCAGGACCATGACACCCACGCGAGAAACCTTGCCAAACGCCCCTTTATGCTCCCATGAGAAGAAAAAGTACGTCAAAGCGGCCAACATGCTCACCAGCAGGATGGTGTTGGAGAAGCTGTCGAGCCACACAATCGCCCCACTGACCTCGTCGACCACCAGCAATGGCTTGATCGACGCCCGAATTTGACTGAGGAAATCGGCCTGCAAAAAACTGACCAGCTTCAGTCCCGCCGTGGTTCCAATGATAAATGCCAGCGGCCACCGCGAAATCCACGTCCCCTTTGGTGCCAATCGCCACAACAGCATCACCCCCAACACCAACGGAACCAGGTTGATCGCCCAGTGCTCATCGCGCACCGGAGATAACCCAGGCATCGCCCAGGACTGAGTGAGTTTCGGCAACAGCTTTCCCAGCAGGTTCGGCACCAGCACAGTCCAAAAACTCACAATCATCCAATACGCAGCCGAAACGCCGATGAACACCGACTCCGACAGTTTGTAAACCACGTTGTCCCGGTACAGAAACGATAACACAGCCAACGTCATGAACGCAGCTGTCCAGATCCCCGCTGTCCTTGACCAGCTAATCTCCCCAAACCCCAGTTGAGTCTGGGTATACGTCGCTGGCTGTGTGATCCCATCAACTGTTTCGCTGTACCCCAGCCCGACACCGGTCGTGGCAGCGCGCGTCGCCAGATATAGCCCCGCCACCGCGAAGATCACCATCCAGACCTTGGTTTCAAGCTTCATGGGCCAATCCCTGATGGACTCCGTGAACGAGCTCCCGATGGAGCAACACAGGCGTTATAGCCGGTCGATCCGTGCTTTGGCGAGAGTGCGAGTGAGCGACACAGCGATCACGTAGGCTCCGTAAAATCAAACTCCTCTTGCAATTTTTTCAATTTTCGTGCGTCATACATCCGTTCAAGGGCCGCTTGCCCGGTTTTCTCGGAGAGAGACAATGAAGCGTCTGGCTGGCTGGGTTGTGGCATTAGGTATCGGACTGTTCACTGGCACGGGTAGCCGCGCTGAGGAACTCGACTTGATCTTGGAACAGGCCCCAGGTGTCGAGAAAGGCGTCATGGAATCCGGCCCCCGCAACCGGAATCCGATCCAGGAACTGGATCTGTTAGTCGATCCTGAGCAACCAGCATCATCGACGCAGCCCCGCACCAAAATCGATCCGAATCAACCCAGAGGAACGGGGCGCTGGATTCGCCGGCCGAACAACGCCGGAGAAGCGGGCAAGCCCCAATCGCAGCCACTCAATTTTACTGTCGAACCACAGTTCATCATCCCGGAAGACAAAGAAGAACTGCTCGGACTGCCTGACGCCGATAACCAAGAGACATTCCGAACCGGGGGAGGACGAGTCTACCCTGTCGATCACCTGGTGATCCCGTTACAGTCAAATCCAGCAGGTCGCCAGCCCCCACTTCAAGCCGCCAATCTCCAGCGGCAACAGCTGATCCAGTCACTCCAAACTCTACAAGACGCCTACTGCCGCAACGCCCAGCTCGACGAAGCCCTCGCCGTCCGCAACATGATTCGCCATCTGCAAGCTCAAGCCATTGCAGCTGGTTCACTGCCGGAACCCGTGGCCGTGACTCCCCCGGGTGCCGTCGAGACTCCCAATGCCTATGACCTGCGCGGCCAGAACGGCAAGACCTTCTACCGCAAGGTCACCGGCTCGGTCGCCGACTACGTCTGGGGTGGAGAGAACAATGTCTACACCGATGATTCCAATCTGGCGACCGCAGCTGTCCATGCCGGAGTGCTGAAAGTCGGCGAGACCGAGATCGTCCGGTTCACAATCCTGGCTGGCAAAGATTCGTATGTGGGCAGTACCCGGAATGGAGTCACGCCCCGCCCTTGGCAAAGCTTCGGCGGCAGCGTCCGCATCGACGGAGCGGCCCCGGAAATCGACAGCGTCTATGACATGCGAGGTCAGGACAAACCCCCGTTCGCCGTCTATGTCGTCGGCAGCCTGAGCGGCACCGTCTACGGCACCGGGTCCTACACCGACGATTCCGACATCGGCACCGCAGCTGTGCATGCGGGGCTGCTCAAGGATGGTGAGGCGGGGTTCGTGATGGTGACATTGGAGGGCGGCAAAGACTCATACGAGGCCAGCACCCAGAACGGCGTGACGACCTCTCCCTACGGCAGCTGGGGCGGTGGGTTCCGGCTGTCGGCGTTTCAGCCTGTGAAAACCAGCATGCGATTGGGCAGCCACAACTTCATCTTGGATGTGTTCTAGTGGACTCCCATGTGGAAGATGAGAGGTAGCTCGTTGACCTCAGCTCCGCTGGGGGCCACATCTCCCTGAAGCTCCGCTTCGCCGTGTGCCGAACCTCAGCGAGCATTGGACGTGAGTCCCACGTGTTCGAGAGACGTTCTCCGACCAAACGACTGTCTGCGAGCATGACCGCGCCACCCCAACACGGCGGACTGAGTTCCAGCCGCCCGCTGCCGATCTGCAAATCACGATGAGACCAAGAGATGCCTCGCTTCGAAAACTTCGAACCGCAGCCAATCGAGCGGTGAGGAAGTCCAACATGTCCACGAAATCATGGCTGCTGATCGCAGCTCTGCTGGTCCCGATCCTGGGAGCCAATGCCAGCCCGGCCGAGAACAATCCGCAGTCCTTCCAGGAGCGCTGGCAGTTGCAATTCTACCCCGATGATCTGCCCGACCAGCGTCCGCAACTGAGTGGCACCGAGTGGGTGAAAGCCGGTGACATGAACATCCTCGGGAGGCGGACCGATCAGGTCATTCGATTCCCGGTCGATCGTCGGGCGGAATTGATTCCGCCCCAGCGAAATGATGAGAACGGAATGAGTTCCGTTCTCCAGCCGGTCGAATTCACTCACATTTTCCACCCCGGTCTCCCGGCCAACGAGCCGACCACCGAGACCACCGAGAAATATCGCCAGTCCGTGGTCGTCGGCCCCTGCATCGAATACGGCGGGCAGGTGCACACGTTCCATGTGGTGCCGGGCCAGCAGCTCCTGTTCCACGCAGTCGTTCCCGTGAACGCCCTTCAGTGGTACACAGTCGCGGTGAGATTCACCGGGCCACCCGCTGCCGGAAGAGTGCCTCCCGACCGCAACTTCCGCATCACGGAGTTCTTGTTCGAGTTCGGAGCTGACCCGCTCAAGGTCAACGAGGGTCCACTGACGATCCATTACCATTCTCGCGATTCCTGCGATGAGAAACTCACGATCCAGCATTTCCACCGCACGTTCCGCCTAGCTCGCAAGCCCAATGACTCTCCGAAAGTCCGTCGCATCTCGACCGCCTTCGCAAGGGACCTCCTCTTCATTCCCGAACACCGATACGCCCTGATCGATGAGGATCACTACGACGCGGCCGGAGATGAGCTGTTCGTGCCGCTGAAGGAATAGTGGCAGAGACACTGGAGCCCCTTCAGCACTGATTGTTAGGACGCGCCTCAGTCGGGAGGGCGAGGCTCCTGCCGAGCCGTTCTGGCGAGTTGACATGTCCCCTGGCTCGCGGCTTAGCACTGGCTTCCCCCTCCCGCCCCGTGCCAGACTGCAACCGACACCCAGCTGACGGGCGGGAAGCCTAACCCACGGGCGTCGCCCAGTGTTCGCGATACTGCCGATGAGTCCGCGCATCCGCCTCCGCGTCATCTTTGATTCGCCCCAGCAGGGGATCCACATTCAGCAACCGCCCCACCCGCGCGGCGATGTTCCCCAGATGCACGATTCCCGCAGCTGTGGTGCCAGCGGTGATGTCGGCGTTCGTCGGTGTCCCGTTGCGAACCGCGTCAAAAAAATTCTGGTGATGCGCCGCCAGATCGCCCCCGCCTGACCCCTCGGCCAGAAGCTTGTTCCGGGGACCATACAGCTTCCAACCCGACGAATGCCCCATGACGAGAACCCCCTCGGTGCCGTAGAACGCAGCTCCGTTTTCGTACCCTTCCTGAACATAGGGGGACCAGATTCGTTGTTCAAAAACCAGCTGCTTGTGGCGTCCTGCGGGGGCTCCATCATGGGGGTATTCACACACCACGTACTGCGTATCGGGGAACTGCTGGTCGTCATCGAAGTAGTTCTTACCTCCTAGGCACGTCACGCGGCTCGGCAGAGTTCGCACTCCCAGCCCCCACGCGGCCACATCAATATCATGCACGCCATCGTTGCCCATATCGCCACAGCCAAATTCATACCACCACCGCCAGACGCCATGCAGCAGGTTCGTGCGGTAGGGTGTTTTCGGAGCGGGGCCGGTCCAGGTGTCGAAGTCGAGGTGCGGCGGCGGATCGCTCGGCTGGGTCTTGCCAATCGAGCCCCGCCGCTGGCTGTTCCACGCCTTAGCCACCAGAATCTCGCCAATCTCGCCCTTCAGCACATGTTCAATCCCTTCCCGCACAAACCCGGTACTGCGACTCTGCGTCCCCACCTGCAACATCTTCCCCGAGCGCTGCACCGCTTCGGCCATCAGCTGCCCCTCGCGGATATTGTGACAGCAGGGCTTCTCGACGTAGACATGCTTTCCAGCATCGAGAGCCAGAATCGCCGCGGGACCGTGCCAGTGATCGGGCGTGGCGATAAACACCGCGTCAATCTTCGGATCGGCCAGCACCTGTCGCAGATCGCCCGTCGCCTGGGTCGATTGCCCTCCCCCAGTCGCGGTTTCTAGAGCCTTGGCTGCTCGCTGTTGGTCGACATCACACACCCACCGCAGGTCGATGTCCTGCCGAGCCGCCAATAACTTGAGATGACTACTCCCTTGCCCGCCTGGACCGATCAAGCCCACACCCAGCTTCCGCGACGGATCATCCGACTTCGCCGTCCCAACAAAAGCCCACGTCGCCGCCCCCGCCACTGTCGTCATCAAAAAATCACGCCGTGGAGTCGTCATCGCAGCCTCATCACTCATGGGGAAGATGTTCGGCAATCGCGAGCTGAATTCACTTTTCAACCCGAACGCATCAAAGAATGCCCACATCAATACCAAGTGTCAACGTCGCGCGAAACTGCTGCTTCGCGATGGGAGGGTGAAGCTCCTGCAGAGCTGCGAACGCCAACGGACGCTCTCTCGCCAGATCAGTTCGGCAGGAGCCTCGCCTCCTTGAGATCGCTCCCCACTCCCCCACTCAGTTGTTGCCATCCCCGTTCTCCCTAGAATGGGAGCGTCTCAGTCACTGGTCCCCCAAGGCCGTGGTGCTGGTCGCGGCCCCGTGGACCTCGACCGAACATCCCGACAGTTGAAACACAGGAGTCAATCCCATGCCGTATACCCTGCCCGCTCTGCCCTACGCCCTCAATGCCCTCGAGCCGCACATCGATGCCAAGACGATGGAGATTCACCACGGCAAGCATCACCAAGCCTACATCAACAACGCCAACAAGGTCTTCGAAGCTCATCCCGACCTCGGCAACATGCCCGTCGAAGAGCTGCTGAAGGACCTGACCAAGGTTCCCGAAGCCGTCCGCACCGCTCTCCGCAACAACGCCGGTGGTCACGCAAACCACGCTCTGTTCTGGACCGTCATCGGTCCGAACGGCGGAGGCGAGCCGACCGGCGAACTCGCAACAGCGATCAACGCCGCCTTCGGCAACTTCGCCAGCTTCAAGGAAAAATTCGCAGCTGCTGGCACCACCCGGTTCGGCAGTGGCTGGGCGTGGCTGTCGGTGGCGAAGGATCACGGCCTGGTCGTGACCAGCACCGCCAACCAGGATAGCCCACTCTCCGAAGGCCAGACCCCGATCCTCGGAATGGACGTGTGGGAGCACGCCTACTATCTGCACTACCAAAACCGCCGTCCAGACTACATCGCCGCGTTCTGGAACGTGGTGAACTGGGCCGAAGTCGCCAAGCGGTTCGCCGCTGCGAAGTAGCTGAAGAAGCTGTCAGCGATCAGCTGTCAGCCAGAATTAGCGAGCCGGGCGGCGTCAACCCCCGGAGTCTTCCAGTAGGACGGGCACGCTTGCTCGTCCTACTTTTCTGTGTGCCAATGCCCCAAACAGGACGAGCCCCACCTAACACTCAGGAGACCCTTTTGGACCACAGACTTTTCGCACAGGAAAGCGGCTTTGGGCTTCTCGTTATCTATATTGCCGTGTTCTACTTTCTTCCGGTTTGTCTCGGAATTCTTTCTGCACTTGTGGCAATTCCGGTCGCACTCAGTGTCGCCAAACGAGCAGGCTCGGATAAACCCTGGAGAACAACCGTCCGGGTGCTCTACTTCGTACTCGGAATAACCGTTCTGGTTCAGGCACTCTGGTGGCTCTGGCTTTGGACGATCTGGGAATCAAAGGGACATATTTAATTTAAGGATTCGAAACCCAAGCCCGCCTGACAATACAGTCTGCTTGCCCCCTTTGACGACGACTGCCTTTGGCCCATCTCATTGTCCAACGTCTGCTGATCAACCACAAACCCAACCACCCTGCCACCAACCTTGATTCTGATCAGTCAGACAACCACTACATCGAACAGAGTTCGCGGGAATGAATGGACGATCGAACTCTTAGCTTCGGTGAGTTGTGGTTGCTTTACTTGGGCATCAATCGGGGCAATTATCCACTGCCCATTGGATTTATCCACGACGGAAAGTGGACTCGCGAGAGTGGCTTCAATGAAAACATGAACATGCCAGCGAATGGACTGTCGCCGAGGTCGCGGGCGGAGATCCTCAGAAAAATGAGTGATGCAGGTGACATCGAGGTATTTTGTCTTGAGTCTCCCGAAGATGAGGACTCTCAGCGGTTGCCTTTCGACACCTCTGATCTGGATCATTTCGAGAGAGTCATTCAGCAGGAGAATGAGGTATGGTTTCAGGAGCCGAATGGAGAACTGCATATCCCATTTCGGGTTTTCTACCAACTGACTTCCAAGGGAATTGCCGCATGGGAAACGTATGCCCGCCCGAACTGGGGACGATTTCGAGGCGAGTGGCGAGGGCAGCGGCAGGAGGGAATCCAAGAGACGATCTGGTCACAAACCGCACAGAATGAGGCGTTCGCAAGAGAAGTTCCGACAGTCAATGCTATGGAACCTTTTCATCCATCAGTGATCCATTGGGATTCCCAGTTTGTCGCTGTAAATAAGCCCTGGGAGCCGATGCCCGGTAAGACTTTGCCGTCAGGTGTAACGGTCTACGTGCGTGTGACAGAGTTGGGATCGTTTGGATTCACAGCAGACGAGTATGCAGAAGTGAAGCCAATTTGCGATGAATGCCACCGGCGATTTAGCGAGACTTGCCGCTGGTACGAAGTCTATTTGGAAAAACACCCGAACTGCCCTCCCCGTCGCCGCTAGACACAGCCGCCGTCAAGGGTGACAGCTTTGGGCCGCAAGCGTTCTTGCAGTACAATCACTACTCTTCGACCTCACCGACACAAACTGGATGAGCAGCGATTCGCCCGTTGCGTGAAATCCAACCCTCAACCCTTGCCCCTCCCACACCCATGCTACGCACCCGCAGCCAAGCCGAATTCACCCGAGCTCAAAAGACCATTCCCGGAGGGGTCAACAGCCCCGCGCGGGCGTTTGGAGGGGTCGGGGGGCACCCGTCGCTGATCGATCGCGGAGACGGGCAGTACCTGTTCGATATTGATGGCAACCGGCTCATTGATTACATCGGTTCCTGGGGACCGCAGATTCTGGGGCATCGACATCCGGCGGTGATTGCGGCGATTGAGTCGGCTCTCCAGAAGGGCACCAGCTTCGGCGCTCCGACCATCCTTGAAACCGAACTCGCCGAACTCGTCGTCGCAGCTGTGCCGTCGATCGAAAAGGTGCGCATGGTCAGTTCCGGGACCGAGGCGACGATGAGCGCGATCCGCCTGGCGCGTGGGTTTACCAAGCGAAACGTGATCATCAAGTTCGCGGGCTGCTACCACGGACATGTCGACAGCCTACTGGTCGCTGCTGGCAGTGCGGCGCTGACCCTTGGCGTTCCGAACAGCCCCGGCGTCACGCCCGGTTGTGCGGCTGACACAATGGTGCTGCACTACAACGATGTCCCGGGCTTGGAGAAAGCGTTCGCCGAGCGCGGCCCAGAGATCGCGGGCATCATCCTGGAGCCGGTCGTGGGCAATATGGGTGTCGTGCTGCCTGAGCCGGGGTTCCTAGAGGCGGTCCGCGACCTGTGTACGAAACATGGGACCGTGTTCATCATGGATGAAGTGATGACTGGTTTCCGCCTCGCTTACGGCGGAGCCCAAGAGCGGTTCGGCGTGACGCCCGACTTGACCACGCTCGGTAAGATCATCGGCGGCGGGCTTCCGGTCGGAGCCTACGGAGGCCGCGCCGACATCATGGACCACATCTCCCCCGTCGGTCCCGTCTATCAGGCGGGCACGCTCAGCGGCAACCCGCTCGCCATGGCCAGCGGTCTCGCCACTTTGAAAACCCTCCGCGACAGCAACCCGTACCCCGCCCTCGAAGCCAAGGCCAAAACCCTCACCGCCGGTCTCCGCCTAGCTGCGACCGCAGCTGGCATCCCACACACCGTCGCCGAATGCGGCAGCATGTTCACGCTCTTCTTCAACGCCACGCCTGTCCGTGATTACCCGACCGCAGCCCAGAGCGACACCAAACGCTTTGCCGCCTACTTCCACGGCATGCTCGAGCGGGGGGTCTATCTCCCTTGCAGCCAGTTCGAAGCCAACTTCGTCTCGGCGTGTCATACGGAGAAGGACATCGCCGACACCGTGAAAGCCGCCAGCGAGGTCTTCTCCAGCCTCGCATAATCTTGGCAAGCGTCCGGTGTAAGCCGGATGGTCATTGCGAACGCTTAAGCCCGAAGAGGAACTTGCCTCGGGCGTCGGCTTTCGCATAACCTCCTGCAACGCTGGAGCACCAGCACTGACAGCGGCAGTTGATGCCACCCGACAGCTGGATCTGGAGTTGGCACGCATGGATGCGCCGCGACCTGTTGTTCACGGATCGCCCTATCGCACCGAGATTGACGGCCTGCGGGCGGTCGCGGTCTTGGCTGTGGTGCTGTTCCACGCTCGGTTGGGATGCCCCGGTGGGTATGTGGGCGTCGATGTTTTTTTTGTCATCTCAGGCTTTTTAATTACCTCGCTGATCTTACGAGATCTCGATTCATCCAAGTTCCGGCTGATCGACTTCTGGGAGCGGCGAGTCCGGCGCATCGCCCCCGCGCTGACCGTGTGGGTCGCAGCCACTTTGCTCGCGGGCTGGTTCTTATACCTGCCCGCTGATTATGAGCGACTGGGCCAGGGTGTGATCGCGCAGGGATTGGTCCTGTCGAACGTCTTTCACGGTTGGAAGATCGATTATTTCACTCCGGCGACCGAAGCGTTTCCGCTCTTGCATACATGGTCCCTGGCCGTGGAAGAGCAGTTTTACATTGCCCTTCCGCTCGTACTGATGGGGATTCATCGGTGGATTCGAGGCTGGCTTAAACCCCTGCTGTGGGTCGCGTGCCTCCTCTCGTTTGGTCTGGCCGTCTGGCTGACCAACACTCACCCCCGCGTCTCGTTCTGGATCTTGCCGACGCGTGCCTGGGAACTGTTGTTTGGATCACTCCTCGCCGCTTATCCCCTCCTCTGGACCTCAGCCCCGCGCTGGGTCAAGGAGATCACCAGCTGGGCCGGGCTGGCTGCGATCTTTGGCTCGATCGCGTTCTTCCAGGACAATGTCCCATTTCCCGGAGTGGCCACGCTCGTTCCCACATTGGGGACGGTCGCCTTCATTTGGTCCAACGCTGGCCTGACCACGACGGGTGGGCGGATTCTGGCGTGGTCCCCGATCGTGTTCATCGGGAAAATCTCGTACTCGTTCTATCTGATCCACTGGCCCGTGATTGCTTATGCGGACTATTGGTTTCGAAATGAAATGCCGTGGACGGTCAGGCTCGGGCTCATGGTCGCAGCCTTTCTGGGATCGGTTCTCTCGCTGTATGTGGTCGAGACGCCGATCCGCAAGGGGACCATACTCCAAGCCCGTCGGCCGCTGTTCATCGCCGCGTTAGTGGCCACGCTTTTGTTAATGGTGGCGGGTGCATTCGTCTCTTGCAATCATGGAGTTCGCTCTCGGTTTGACTCACAGACGCAGAAGTTTCTGCCTCCGGATCGCGAAACCACCTATGCCGGAACCGAGATCAAGATCCCCGCTGTCGAGAGCGGGAACCTGTTTGAGTTCGGTGAGGCCAGCAGCGACGCCATCTGCCTGGCCTGGGGCGACAGCCACGCAATGGCCATGATGCCCGCCCTCGATGAACTCTGTCGTGAAAACGGCCTGCGGGGGTCCGCAGCCATGTACTCGAACACACCTCCTCTGCTCGGCTTCTCGCTTCCACCCGGCAAGGGGCTTGGCCCCAATTCTCCTCGGTTCAATGCCGCCGTCGTAAAACTGGCCCGGGAACGCAAAGTTCGCCTCGTGGTCATGGTCGCCGCCTGGTCACTATATGCCACCGAGGAACCATTCGGAAAATGCCTCGAAGACACGATCCATCAACTGACAGCTGCGGGCATCCGAGTGGTCCTCATGCGGGCGGTTCCTGTCCACAAAGCAGACATCCCGCGTCTGTTAGTGCGAGCGAAGTTATTGGGGCACGATGTCAGCTTGGTGGGCGTCTCGGTCGAAGCTCATCGCATCAAGAACCAGCAGGCTGACCAGTGGCTGGAGAGGATGGCTGGTCCACTGGTCAGCGTCGTTGATCCGACCCCCTATCTCTCGGACGAGACGGGACTCTGCCGGGGAGAGATCGATGGAGTCGCCATGTATCGCGACTCGGGCCACGTGACCATCGAGGGAGCCCGTCGCCTCAAGCCCATGTTCGGAACAATATTCCACGATGCCGTTCAGCGTGGCCCCACCACTCCGCAGGAGTGAGTCACGTCAGGCACCTGTGAAATCTGCCGCCATGGTTTTGGATCTGCTCACGCCCAGTGAGCATTAGCCATCCCTCTTCGATCCGGCTATTCTGCACCACAATTCTACGGCATGGATGCTGGTTGCCCCACTGCTCTGTCCCGAGCTATTCTATGTCTCAACGCATCGCGTGCCTCTCTTTATCCTTATTGAGCCTACTGCTAGCGGGCTCCTCCTGTTCTGCCCAGGAACTCCCGGCGGACCCCACCCGCTGGATCAACTCGCCGCCACTCACGAAAGAGATGCTGGCCGGAAAGGCAGCTGTCTTTTACTTCATCGAGGAGACGTGTCCCAACTGTGCCAAGAAGTGGCCGGGGATCCTCGAAGCCTCGTCAAAATTCGAGGGGAAGCCGGTGATGTTTATCGCCGTCAATTCGGGAGCCTCGCGTCCGGAATTCGAAGCATACCTCCGCAGAAATAACGTGGCATGGCCCGCGATCAATGACTGGGACCGCTCGTTCGAAAAGCAGTTCGGGTTCGAGATCTCACTCCAAAACATCGCGCAGGTTGAGATGCTGATGCCCGATGGAAATTTCCAGGGCGGGGACTGGAGCGATATCGGGGCCTCGGCCACACAGGCAGTCACATCTGCGAAATGGAAGGTCGACCCTCAAGACATTCCAGCGGCGCTGCAACCCGCATGGCTCGCCATCGAATTCGGCAGCTACCCCGATGCGGCCAAGGGGATTACGCGCGGCCTGGCGGGCAAAGGCCCTCAACTGGAAGTCGCTCAGAAGCTGAACACGGTCGTCATGGACGACCTCACCGCCCGCGTCGCCGCAGCTCAGAAGCAACTCGATGACGGCAACTCGTGGGAAGCGTTCAAAGAATTCTCCGTCATCCCGATCCGCTTCAAGGGATTCGCGATCCCCGATGATGTCGCCACCCGCATAGCGGAACTCACCAAGAATGACGACGTCAAGCAGGAACAGGCCGCCCAAAAGCTCCTCGCCCGCGCTCAGCAGTCCGCTGCCAAATCTCCCAACAATCTCAAAGCCGCCATCAAACAGCTGAAGACCGTCGTCAAAGAATACCCCACCACGGAGGCCGGACTGGACGCTCAGGAATACCTGGACCAAATGAATTCGACAGCTCCGGTGACTCCGAAGAGCGAATAACGAAACAGCCCGCCACGAGGGACGCCGATCCCCCGTTGCGGGCTGGTGAATGACAGGCTGGAAGCCTACCCAACGGGCCGAATGGCTACTTCTTCGCCGGGACCTTCAGCGATTCCGTTTTATCCGCACCGGGGATTTGGTACCGCAGTTCGAAGCCCGCATCGGTCTGGTGATGCTCCACGGTGGCTCCATGAATTGGAGCCGTTTTAAGGACATCCGGCCCGTGCAGCTGGACCTGGATGGCCAAGTCTAGCAGAGACCGGCGGACATGGAGTTCCTTCATTCGCAGTGAGACCATCTGGTACGACGGCAAGAACTGGATTGACAGGGACCGCACCAGATCGTCACGGTTGGCTAACTTACGAGATTGGTCCAACCCAGCCTGGAAGGCGGCGAACTTCGGTCCTCGCTCGGCGTATTGCAGTTCCGCAATTTTCGCCACCTCTTCGTAGTCGGAGTGCAGGCGGTGGACCGCTGACCGGAGTTCTTCCAAGGTGAGCGACTGCACCAGTTCACGACGCCGTTTCGCGTCGGCATCGGTGCCCATGGTCAGATCGTCCCCGAGCAGCCCCTCCGCTTGGATGACCCCGAGAATCTGGGCACCAGCCTTCAGGTCATTGATCTTAGCCGCTTCTTGCTCGATCCGCCGACCGACCCAACCGCCGAACATGTCCGATTCCTGACGAAGTCCTTCGGCCAGAGATGCAGAAGGTGGCAATTCCTGAAGCGAAGTCGTCAGCTGGTTGAGTTGAGCGGGATCGAGTTGCGAGAGATTCGCCGCCAGGACATCAGTCGCCATTTTCTCCATCGCGATGTCCATCAGCATCGGGATCAGAACGGGGCTGCGACCGCAGTCACGGGCCATCTTCATGACGGCCAGAACATCCGTCACTGCCGCATCGGTTTCGCCATCCGCGAATCGGGTTCTGGCTCGCAACAGGGCGACATAGCTGAGTTCGCGAACGTGATTCAGATGGGGCAGCCGCAGCATCGGCCCCGCAGCGTATTCAAGCTCCCAGTCACACTCACGGACTGGGTACGCCCGGTGCAATTCATGAAGTGAAGCCTGAAACCCCGCAAGCGAGGCACGCAGGTCGTTGGGGACATGAGATTCCAACGCTTTGACCGCTGCAGGGATCTCCTTTTCCTGAGCTTCCGTCAACCGGAGCGCCGCGAACGCCTGCCAATAGATGACGGCGGCATTGTGGCCGACCGATGCAGCGCTGGGTGGACTCGCCCCCGACGGTTCGTCAGCAGACCACATCGGTCTGGCATACAGATTCAAAGCCACGCAGCAAACCGCAAATCGCAACAGACAACGTTTCATGGAAATTCATCCCGTAAGAGTGCTTGGGTATCGAGTCGAGTTGAGCGCTGCAGCCCACAGCTCTGAGCCAGCAACCGATCGAGGGCCTCATCCGACTCAGCTGCGGCCCGCCGTAACGCCATCAGCGTGGGCGGACCGGTCTCGACCACCGGAGTGAGGACGACCTGCTCGGGCGGTGCCTGTTCCACAACGGAAGGCACCACCGGCGGCAAATCCCGCACCACCTCTGGTGTCGCTGAAGGCCCCATAAACGACCGCCAGACCACAGCGATCAACACACACGCGGCCAGCGCCGCCGCAATTCCCTTCCACCGGGAGGGTGACGACGGCCACACCGACGGGGCTCGAACGCTCATGTCACTCTCAATCTCAGCCACCGCTCGCGAGGCGATGTCGAGATCGAGAGGCACGCTCGTCGAACCTGCGGCATGTAGACCCGCGCAAACCGACACCAGCTGCGAGAACGTCTCGCGGCAGGCGTCGCACCCGGCGAGATGTTGCCGCACCTCAAGCTCTTCGCTCGCAGTGAGACACCCCGCAGCCAGGAGCCCGATCGATTCCGTCCAGGCTTCGCAAGTGGGCAAGTCGTTGTTCATGGGTTCCTCTCCAGTGATTCCCGGTCCGACGGGAAAAGGTTCAGCTCGAATTTCCGCTTTCGCAACTTTTCCAGACCGTGATGCAACCGCGACTTCACCGTCCCGAGGGGACAGTTGAGTAAGCCAGCGATCTCCTCCAGACTCGCTCCCGCAAAGAACCGCAGTTCGATCACCTGCCGATGCTCGTCCGGCAGCGAAGCCACAGCAGCGCGGACCTGTGCGGCGTCCTCGACTTGCTCGGCATCCCGCGCGGGGGTGCTTGTCTGCTGCGGGAGGGTCTCGGCAGGGAGATCATCGATCGACGGGCCGACTCGTCGCGGCCCGGCCTTCAGGTATCGATTCTTGAGGATGCCATACAGCCACGACGAGAGCTTACAGCGGCCGTCGAAGCGGGCGAGTGAACGCCAAGCAGCGACCAGCGTCTCCTGGGCCAAATCCTCGGCCCAGTGGCGGTCGCGACACAGCGTATAGGCGCAGGCAAATAGAAACGCTTGCTGCCGGTGGGCCAGTTGCCGAAACGCCGCCACATCGCCCGCTTGAGCAAGACGTAAGAGTTCAACTTCGGTGTTCGGCGGGTCGCTCACGATGCCAGTGATTCCGCGGTCCGAACAAAAAGGTTCACGAGATCTTGAGGATTATGAAGAGTTACCGGGGAAAGTCATCTCAACGGGGCGAGGCCAAACGCTCGACTCAGGGTGGCAGGGTCAGGAGGCTTTGCGCATGGCCCCGGACAGAGTGAACGTTGTCGACGAGAGCGGCAGGCGACAGCCTGTCGAGGCCCTCGCCTGCGAACCGGGGAGTGGGGTTGCACAACGCCTCGGCAGGCTGACGCCGTGCCGCTCCCGCAGTCACTTGGCCAGCACCGGGATCGCAATGATCAACCCGGCTGTCCGGTCCTCTGTACTCTTGCGGTCGGGGACGTGGCATTTCAGGCACTGGTTACTGAGCGTGATCGGCCCCGCCCGGCGATAAATTCCCTCGGTCGTCTCTTCATAGGCTGGCTTCCCCGCCGCCAGTGCTTTGAACGCCGCGCGTTCGAATTCGTTCTGGGGTTTGTGATCGGTGTTCATCGCCTGGCCCTCGACCGCCAGCCATCGCAGCTGGATGCCCTGCTGCCTCTCGACATCGGCGAAGACCTCTTTCATCACAGCTGCGGGGAGAAGCAGGCCCTCGTCCTCTCGATAGAAGCGGTGGTGGACGTGTTGCAGTGTGGAGTGCAACGTGTCGTGGAGGATCTCCGCCTGCCGCCGCGCCTCGTTCGCGGTGGGAAGAGTCTTGACCGGAGCGGACTGTACTTCCAGAGGAAGAGGCTCATCGGTCCACGCCATTGAGAACGACGCGATTGCGAACAGCACAGCCAGCGCGAGTACGAATTTCATGAGGGAGAACCAAATGGGTGGCAGGGTCAGCAGGCTTTGCCTAGGGCCCTGTTCCGGAAAACGTCGCACTGACCGGGCCTTCCGCAAAGCCTGCTGACCCGGCCACCCACGACGACTTGACGCACGACATCATCAAGGAGCGCTGGGAGTAGGAGCAGGCACCGGAGCCACCGTGATCGGAATACTGATCACCAGCCCCGCAAACTTCGACGCCTTCGACGGAGCCTGGAACGAACCCTCATGGCAGCTGACGCAGCCGCCCGTCAGCGGGATCGCCATGGCCCGGCGGTAGTACCCGTCTTCGATCTCCTCAATGTCTTTCTGGCCCGAGGTGATTTCACGGGCGGCTTTCTTCTCGAACTCGGTCTCCGGTTCGTGGTCGATGCTCATCGACCGCAGGTTCACCGAAATCCAGCGGGCCTCCGATTTCGATTGCAGCTTCATCTCGGCGAAGATGTCCTCCATGGCTCGTGCGGGGATCGCCGCCTTCTCTCCATGAAAGTAACGATGGTGCATCACGTCAAGCGTCGAGGAATAGATGTCGTGCATCAGCTTCGCGCGGTCGCGAGCCACCTCCACAGAGACGCGGTCTTTATCGTCGATCTTCGGCTGCGGCTTGGCGTCAGCGGGTGGAGTGACAGCTGCGGGCTTCTCGCCCTCTGTCGGTTCCGCTGGGAGAGCGATCGTTAGGCACAACAGAGCGGTCATACCCAGCAACAGTTGCGGGAGGATCTTCCAAGTCGATGGCATGGGAGGTGTCCTGAATAGGGAGGGAGTGGCGGGAGGGGGTCAGCTGCGGGCGAAATCGCACAGGGGCACCATGTCGCCAGTCGACCGGAGCAGCTGTCCGATCGTGACGCGAGCGAACGCCGCTTCAGTGGCGGCATAGGCCCGGTCGAGTTCCTTGTGAAGCGGACACAGTGAGGTGTGGGTGGGCAGTCCGAGGGGGCAGTGGCGAATCCGCTCCAGCGGAGCGACCGCATTGACGACATCCAGCAGCGTCAGTGAGTCTGCCGAGCAGGCCAGCGTGTACCCGCCGCCCGGTCCTGACCGCGACCGGACGAGATTGGCCCGCACGAGATCCTGCAGGACTTTGTGCAGATACCGACGCGGCACTTTGGTCCGCTCGGCCAAGTGGTCTGCCGACTCCGCCTGCTCCGGATCAGCTGCCAGGCAGGCGACCGTTCGCAAGGCGTACTCAGCAGTTTTCGGCAACATGAAGGCGACCTCAAGAGTGGACTTAGTTAATACTACACCTGTTTATGGAGAATTCAAGCGGAAGACTGTATTCTGACGAAATTGTCTGAACTCCCGCTCTACGTCGGATTCACCTGGAGTGGAAATGGGAGGAAGCAAGAGCTATCAATAAGCCATGAGTCATCGCATTCCGCCCATTGTTGGGGAACAGATCCGAAGGGTTTACGTTCCCGGCCTGATCGATGTGGAGGAAGATCCCGACGAGATTTTGCCTTTCGTAATCGCAGTTTTTCTAATGACTCGATCCATGAAGTTTGTCATTCGCCTCGATGGACAGACAAATCTCATGCAAATGGAAGTCGTCAACGAGTTTCTCTTTTCTTTCCAATTTGAATTGGAAGACAACCACACAGAGTGTCTCATTGATGTGGGCTGCTTGGTGTTCCGATCGCTCCGAAGCGGCCAGGGAACTCATATCCGGGATGCAAAGTGTTTCATTGGATGCAATGCTGACGGACTCCCCTGTTGCGGAGCTATCGAACTCACCACGCAGTCTAACGAAGTTCTTTTCTTTCACTCGTTATCGTTCGATGGCATACAAATGGGCGAGGCTGACGAACGAACCCATTGGTTCGCTTCGGTCCCCCATTGGCGGACTTCTGACTGGTAATCGCAATTCTGAGAGTTGGCCCCACCGATAAATTGGTGGGCTATTATCGGGTGTCCCTGGTGGGACAAAGAATGCCACAGATTTGGACCAATCTGGAGTGTCGCCCTCCATTGGAGAACTCCTTCACCGTCCCAGATTCTCAAACATGTACAACCCCGACTTGCCGGGGCAGACGAGGTCGATGTCGCCGTCGCCATCCATATCACGGGCGGCCATTTGCAAACCGGTCCCCGCGCTTCCGCGTGGGAAGTCTTTCAGTGCCCAGCGGTCCGCTGCATTCTTCGGAGCGTTGAGGACCGGGTCGCCGTGGAAGATCTCGTACTTGACCCACTTCGCTGCGGCACGATCATACTGGTAGCTGAACACCACCGCCGGGTCGGTATCTCCCGGTTCGGTTTCGTGGGCGTAGACCCGCTGCCGGTGATCAGTTCGTCATCACCTTCCCCATCGAGATTCGCGAAGACCAGCGTGTGGACCTGCGAGAACGTGTCGTCGATGACGTGCTTCGTCCACTCCCGCTTGCCGTCGGCACCCTTCGATTGCTTGAGCCAGTACAGCCCGAATCCGTGCCCCATGCCCCAGACCACATCGGTCAGCTGGTCGCCATCGATGTCGCGGCCATGGATGAAGATCCCCGCTGCGCCCAATTGGAATTCGGGGTGAAAGGTCCACGTGTCGGAGCCATCAGCGGGCTGTTCGCGCCAGCCGCTGGGGGTGATAATGTCGATTCGGCCATCGCGGTTGATGTCGCCGATGCCGACGCCGTGCCCTGCCCCTTCATTGCCGAGGTCGTGCTTCTTCCAGGCGACCTTCGACTTCTTCTGAGTCAACTCATACCAGACGACCACATTTCCGGTATTGGGCAGGAAGTCGAGCTGACCGTCCCCGTTGATGTCGACCAGTTCGCCGGTCTCCATGTTGCCGGGAGTGTCGATTTCATGCTCGGTCCACGCTTGGGTCGCATCGCCCCCCGGGTTCTCGACCCAGCCGACCCGCTGGCCGAAGTAATTGCACGTCACGATATCCGTACGCCCATCGCCGTTCACGTCGAGCGGCGAGTCCGAAAAGTCCTCGTAGTAGTGCGGGTTCGCGGTCGCGGCGGGAACTTCACGAACTTTGTGCGGCGTCCACTTCGGGGCCTCGTACCAGGAATCACCGGAGAAGATGTCGATCTGGCCATCGCCGTTGAAGTCGGCTGCCCCAGCGGCTTCGTAGGGCGATTGGTCGTTCACGTTGTGCTTCTTCCAGCGGATCGGCTTGTCGTCAGCAGACAGGCTGGTGGCCCACAGAGTTCCCAGACACCACAGCGCGACGGGGAGTGAACGGCAGAACGATTCGAGCAGCATGATCGAACTCCAAAGAGGGCGGATCGTAGGGATCATGTGGAAAGCGTAACGCGAAGACCCGCTGGTCGAGAAGCTTCGGAGGCTGCGTTGTTGCCGGGTGTGGTTCCCTGCCCCTATGATTCTTTCCCTGTTCAATCGATTCTGGGAGACTGTGCCGTGTTTAAGTGTGTTGCGCTCGTGGGTGCCACGGGAGCTGTGGGCCGCATCATGCGGCAATTGCTGGAGACCCGAAATCTGCCAGTGGAGCGTTACCGCTTCCTGGCCTCGGCACGCAGTGCGGGCAGCACGATCACATTTTGCGGCAAACCAATTGTCGTCGAGGAGCTGACGAAACAGGCATTCGCGGGGTGTGACCTCGTGATCGCGACAACTCCGGATGAGGTCGCCCGCGACTTTCTGCCCTTCGCGGTGGAAGCCGGGGCGACAGTCATCGACGAGTCGGGCTATTGGCGGATGCACGAACATGTCCCGCTGGTGATCCCGGAGATCAACCCGCAGGAAGCCCTGAAGATCAAGGCCGGTATCATCGCCAGCCCGAACTGCTCGACCACGCAAATGGCCTTGGCGCTGAAGCCGCTGCACGACTTCGGCAAGGTCAAACGCGTGATCGTGTCGACCTATCAGGCCACCAGCGGAATCGGCGTCGAGGGGCAGCGCGAACTCAAGGAAGGCACAGCTGCCCACCTCAAGGGCGAGAGCTACAACTATACCGCCTTTAAGCACCCGATCGCCTTTAACTGCATCCCGCAAATTGGGGGCCATAAGGCCGACGGATACACCAGCGAAGAGCTGAAGATGGTCTACGAGACTCGCAAGATCCTCGGCGACGAGTCGATCCTGGTCTGCCCGACAGCTGTGCGGATTCCCGTATCGAATTGCCATAGCGAGTCGATCGTGGTGGAGACCGAGCGTCCGATCTCTCCGGAGAAAGCCCGCGAGTTGTTCGCAGCGTTTCCGGGGATCAAGGTCGTGGATGACCTCGAAAACAGCCAGTACCCGATTCCATCAACCTGCGACGGGTCGGACTTGGTCTACGTCGGCCGTATCCGCAAGGATCTGTCGCATCCAAACAGCCTCGCTTTCTGGTGCGTGAGCGACAACCTGCGTAAGGGAGCGGCCACGAACGCCGTGCAGATCGCGGAACTGATTGCGAAGCACCGGTTTGGGTATAGCACCGGCGAGCCCCATCGGGAGCCGGTGATCGTCGGGTTCGCCAGCCCGCAGCGCCAGTAAGGGCCGCGTGGGAGAAACTTTGGTTTGTCCGACGATCAGGCGGCCTCTATTTGTCCCCTCTTCCGCCGAACAAGGATGTCGCCTCGCAGGAGAGTGGCCACGTGGGTCGGCAAATCGACTCTCAGCACGAGCGATGTGTGTCTGGCACGCGGCCCTAGCTGGTGCTGCGGGCTAGACGTTCGGAACAGTGGGATATTCTTTGTTGGCATCGAGCGACAATCCAACATCCCTTCAACTGCTACGCCGAAGTGCGATTATTGATCGCTCGGTCATCACGAGCCAAAACAACTGGGGCCGAGCATCCGCCAAGGTCGATAGCCCGTGAGTGGGCTGGGATCGGCGACGCAGGAGGCGATCGTGATGCACTGTGAACGCTCGGCAACGATTGTCCAACAATCTGTGCATCTAACGACTAGCGATGGACTTCCGCTGCTCGTGCGAGTGACCCGCCCAGCGGGGTTCACCCCCCGACGGACAATCATTGTTGTCCACGGGGCTGGGGAACATAGCCAGCGGTATGAGCATTGGGCCCGGCTGCTCGCCCAAAACAATTGGCGAGTCGTTTCGCTGGATCATCGCGGGTACGGACTCTCCGGAGGACTTCCCGGGCATGTCGATCGCTTTGACCAGTATCTCAACGATCTGGACCAAGTCTGGCAGGAATTATTGGTGGTACCCGAGGACACAATGGTCTTTGGCCATAGCCTGGGCGGCCTGATCTCCGTGCGGTATGCCCAAACTCGCCCGCACTCG
This sequence comes from Planctomycetota bacterium, assembly GCA_043777375.1. Taxonomy (GTDB): domain Bacteria; phylum Planctomycetota; class Planctomycetia; order Planctomycetales; family Planctomycetaceae; genus TH-plancto1. The sequence goes on from JAYWHX010000007.1 coordinate 63,497, forward strand.
ATGCGAGGCTTGGTGCTGTCCGGCCCGCTGTTAGCCCTGCAACTCAAAGTCCCCGCTTGGAAGCGCTCGCTCGGCAGGCTCTGCTCGATCTTTGCTCCGCGAACCCGCTTCCGAACGACGATTCGCCCCGACCAACTCACCAGCGATCCGACGGCTCGGCGCGTCCGAGAAACAGATCCCCTGCGCTGCCGGTCAGTCACAGCCAACTGGTACTTTCAAGTTCTCGATGCGATGGTCGCCGCCTGGGATGAGACCAGCCGCCTCACGCTGCCGACCCTGCTTCTGCAAGGGGCTGTGGACGAGGTCGTCAATCCGGACGCCGCTACCCAATGGTGGGCAACCTTGCCCGCGCCAGACAAGACACTTCGCATCTTCGCCGGGCATGTCCATGAATTGCTCAGCGAGCCGGACTGGGAACAGACCGCAGCAGGAATACTTGCGTGGCTGGAAGCCAGGCGACCGGAAGCCAATCGCCTGACTCTCTCTTCCTGGATTGATCGTCCGACAGTGTCCATTGCTGGACAATCGATGAGGTTAGCCCGCTCGGTCGAGCCTCATCGACCCCATGAATACTCATTCTGACCCGGCTCTACTTTTCCCCATCCGTCACAAGTTCCGTCTCCGCGTCATCTCCGACAGCATTCAGGGCCATCGTCTCGACGATTTCCATCGCGGGAATGAACGTGGTCCGCGCGGCGGTCGACTGCTTCGTTTCGGTATTCACTTTGGCCGTCCACTTGGCCAATCCAAACGGCGACTCATCAGCACGGTACATCTCAGCCACTGTCGTCGTGCGGAGGGTCGGCGTCTCGCTGGCGATCGTCCCTTTCTGAAGTTTGCCCGTTAAGTCCTTAAATGGAGTCTGCACGACCTCCTCATCCCCTGTCGATTCCAACTCGCGGAAGTGGCGCAGATAAGACACCATCGGATAGAGGTCAAACACGCCTCCTTCAATCGCAGCTGCAGGTTCGTCACCGATTTTACGGTACCCCTTGACGATCGGGATGTAAGACACAAACATCTCGCGGTTTGCTAAGAGAGGTTCAGTCACAGTCCCACGAATCTCACTCACAGGGACGAGAATTTTATAAATCCGACTCCCGCCGGGTCCGGCATCAACGACTCCTTCGTTGACATGGCCGGTCAGCAGTTTCATCTCGATCCAGCGACAAGACACAGTCTTGCCGTGATAGTCGGCGTCTTCCTGGCCCAGCGATTTAATGGTCAGGTGTCGCACCCACTCCAGGGTCAGATCCCCTTCCGCAGACTCTGGACGCCGGACGGTCTGTTTGTAGGTTCCCTCATACCGACACCACGTCTTCTCACCCTCAGGCAGCTTCCAGAGAAGCCCCTGTGCTTGTACTGAGGAAGCCAACAGGCAAAGTGCTAGAACCATAGAATTGACGAGGCGCATCACGCACTCCTGACCGGCACTTGACATTCACCAGACACATCGAAATCACAGCCGAGAACAACCCCACCGCGACCTTCCGTTTAGTCTGACACACGTTCCCAGAGGCCGCAAGAGGGGTTGCCTCAAGCAGTTCCGTCGCGTTGACCAGCCTCGCTGAAAGCAACAGTTAGCCAAAGCCGTCCGGTTGCGAAAACTCTGCCCGCAATCCGGGTCGATCCTGAGTCCCAGACACCCCTGATCAACGAAAAACGGCCCCGCGTGTTGCCACGCGAGGCCGTTTAATTCATTCTTCAACAACAACCGGGATTAACGGCAGTTGCAAGGAGCAGCTGGAGCGGCAGCACATCCACCGCAAGGAGCGGCAGCAGCGGCACCACATCCATTACCACATCCGCCAACCTGGACCTGGACCGTAACGGTCTTAGGAACCATGCGGCAAACCTGGACGGTGACTTCCTTCTGCACCTGGACTGGAACGCACACGTTGTACGTTTCGGTCTTTTCTTCAGCAACCGTGTCGTAAGCCGTCACGGTGTACTTCTCTTCGCGAGTCTTCGGAACGCAAACCGTGAAGTTCACAGTCCGAGTCTTGGCGACTGGAACCTGCTTGCTGACGGTGTAGGTCCGAGTCTTCTGCTCTTGGCGACAGCCAGCGACCTGATAGGTGTATTCCTGCTGCTCGGCGACTTGCTTGCAGACCTGGACCGTGCGGGTCCGGGTTTCTTGCTTGCAGCCAGCGACCTGGTAGGTGTATTCCTGTTGTTCAGCCACTTGACGGCAAACCTGAACCGTACGGGTCCGCTGTTCCTGACGGCAGCCAGCGACCTGATAGGTGTATTCCTGCTGTGAAGGAACCTGCTTGCAGACCTGAATCGTACGGGTCTTCTGCTCTGGACGACAACCGGCAACGGTGTAGGTGTATTCCTGAGTCGAAGGAACCTGCTTGCAAACCTGGACCGTGCGGGTCCGGGTTTCTGGGTGGCAAACCGTCACGTTGAAGCTGTAAGGCTCCTGGCGGCAGACTCGCTTGCAGACCGTGTAAGGAACCTGCTCACAGACGACGCTTGGGCACCACTTCTTGCAGCAACGGGTGTTGCATGGATTGCAAGGATCGGCAACCTGCGAAGTCACCCACTGGCCAGCGTCGCGAGACACAGTCCGGTAGGCAGTTTCTTGAACCGTGTCGTAGACAGTCTTCATGGCGGTCCGGGTTTCCGTGGAGGGAACCATGACCGTGTAGGGCTGCTCAACATTTTCAGAAACGGTGGTGTACACAGTCCGGGTGGCCGTCTTCGTTTCCGAAGTCGGGACCATGACGGTGTAAGCCTGCTCAACGTTCTCGGTCACAGTGTTGTACACGGTGCGAGTCGCCGTCTTCGTTTCCGAAGTCGGGACGTTGACGGTGTAAGCCTGCTCGACATTGTCGGTGACAGTCTTGTACACGGTGCGAGTCGCCGTCTTCGTTTCCGAAGTCGGAACGTTGACGGTGTAGCTCTCTTCACGAGGCTCCATCACGTTCTTATACACAGTCCGGGTGCCGGTCTTCGTTTCCGAAGTCGGGACATTGACTGTGTAGGTGTCAGTCTTCTCTTCCGTGGCAGTTTCGTACACAGTGTACGCTTCTTCACGGGTGCGAGCTTCGTTTTCCGAGTAGTTGACCGTACGGGTCTTTTCTTCGGTTCGCGGAACCATCTTATTGACGGTATACTTCCGCTCACGCTGCTCTTGACGCATTTCGGTGGCGGTCACGGTCCGTGTTTCCGTGGCCATTTCCGAAACCATGACCGTGCGCTCTTCGGTCGTGTACTGTGGGCCGCAACCACCGGCGGCTCCGCCCATGGCAGCTCCGTCAGCAACAGCAACTCCACAACCACCAGCGGCAGCATAACCACCACCACATGGGCTACATGCACTTGCACATGGAGCTGGGCGGCAGCGGGCACGGTGCCAACCACATCCGCCAGCCTGTGCATACGTCGCCGTCAGGGCCAAGGCCATAGCAGGCAACACCATTAACAATCGTCTCATCAGCAGTCCTCCTCAGGAACGTTTGCCAATTCTGCGGCGACACACCGCATTCTTGAACGGGAAGCAAGGGTCCAGTCGAATAGATGAGGCAACAACAGATGATTGCGCCACGTGCGGACCTTGCACTGTCTGGATAAGATAAGCGGGCCGTAAGCGTTTGCAAGCCGCAACCCTGCCACCTTCACCGATTTTTGAAAGACACACTCATGTGGGCGTTCGTACTGCTCAGCGTACTGAATGTGCTTGATGCACAGGCGGAAAAACCGGCACTTTCACTCGATCCGGCCACCTACTCTCCAAGCCGCACTGTCATCGTCCTGTCTCAAAACACCCAGGTCTTTGCAGCTGACAAGCCCATCGGAGTCATTCCGCCCGGCGCAGTCCTGCATTTCTCGAAAGTGCACGAGAAATGGCTCATGGTCCCTCGCTTTGGCGGATGGGTCTTTGCGGACGATGTCGTGCCCGTCGAAAATGCCGTGAAGCACTACTCCTCAATCGTTGAGAAAGAGCCCACCGCCACGGTCTTTTTGCATCGCGGGATCGCCCAACTCCAGCTCGACCAGCTCGAACTCGCTCAGACAGACTTCGAAGAAGCGATCCGTCGCGGCACCAAAGACGGAGCCGTCTACATCAATCTGGCCACTGTGCTCCAGCGGCGGGGCCTCGCCCAAGAAGCGATGGTCAACTACTCCAAGGGGATCGAACTCTCCCCCGACATGGCACTGCCCTACATCGAGCGCAGCTCTGTCCTGATGGAGATGAAGCAGTACCCGGAAGCCGCCGCAGACCTGGAAAAAGCCATCACGCTCGAACCGAACTCACCCGAGGCGTTTAATAATCGCGGAGTCTTGCGTCGACTCCAGTCTCAATACCAAGAAGCCATCACCGACTACACCAAAGCCATCGAACTCTTCGCCAAGTACCCCTCGGCCCATGCCAATCGGGGCTTCGCACTCCGCCAGCTCGGACGCTACGAAGAAGCCTTGGCCGACTTCGAAAAGGCTTTGGTTTACGACCCGGTCTCAGCCGAAATCGCGAACGATGCCGCCTGGCTCCTGGTGACCTGCCCGGATGAAAAAATCCGAAACGCCGCCCGCGCCACCGAACTGGCAGATCGTGCCTGCAAATCGACCAACCGCGAAAACGGCTCATACCTCGACACCCTCGCAGCTGCGCACGCAGCCTCGGGGAAATTCGAAGAGGCTGTCAAAATCGGTGAGGAGGCCCTCGTACGCCTAAAAACCGACGACCAAGCTCTCGCCGTCCACGCCCGCGTCGAACTCTATCGCCAGAAGCTGCCGTTCGTTGAAACTCTGGAGAAAAAGTAATCGTCAGGAAAAAGTAACCGTCGCCGCCGCTCATCTCCACAAATCGCTCACCCCCCTGCGAGCAAATAAGTACGTGCGTGCTTGACCTCAGCCATTTTGGGCAATTCGCTAGGGGCTTCGCCACCAATTCTGTTCGCTGGAATTTCGGTTGTCCCGCACCGCGCACAACCGAGCCGACCTCGCCCACATCAGCCGCGTGAGGGTGAGGCAGATCACGGACCTGCTGCTGCTGGCACCGGAGATTCAGGAAGAGATTCTGTTCCTGCCGCCAATGGAGCGGGGGAAGGATCTGATCACCGAGCGCGGTGTTCGCTCCTTACCTGCAAACACATATTGGCAGCGCCAAGCTGATCAAGAGAATGCGATGATCAACCCTCGAACGCATGAGAATCTTAGCCCTGAATCCCTTACGATGTCGGTCCCAGCATCTGTCGAATCTTCTCGAAATCCAACTCAGTCAGCTCAGTGATATTCTGCGGCGACAGCTTGTCGCTGATGAGATGTAGAATCTCGCCAATGTCACGTGTCCAGTCTCCATACTTTCGGCAGAGATCGAGATCACTTGGACCAAGGTTTCCCTTCTTGGCCTCCAGAGCTTGTTGCTTCTTTTCCCAAAACTCCGAATGAGTCGCTCGATCTTCTGGGTCATGGACACTGGCATCGTTCAGGACAATGGGGACGATGCGATTGAGGAACTCTCGCTTCTCTCGCAGTTCTCGCTGAAAGATCGAGTGCAATTCATTCACGCAGTACCGTGATCGCACATACTTCCCGCTGACGATCACAACAATCTTGTATCCGTAGGCGATCTCTATCATGAACTCCGAGATCCGGTCGCCAGCCCGCATTGCTCGTTTGTCGAAGACCGCTTCATACCCCCACTCGTCGAGCTTCGTGATGATCTGCGAAGCCACCTTTTCGCGGGCGTCCCCCTCCTCGCCCCACGCATAGGACAGATAGACCCGCTGCTTCCGGGCGTCCAGCTTCTCCAGCCCAGCCTCTTTCTCCGCTCTCCCCCTGGGAGAGGGGCCGGGGGTGAGGGTCTCTTCCCCGCCCAACATCCCCCCGACTCCCATCAACGACCTCCCCTGCTCCGCGTCCCAACTCCGCTCAATCTCCGGCGGGACCACCGCGACAGACGGGACCGACTTCAGGATCGTCTCGATCAGCGCCCGCCCTCCCGGTCCCCAGCTGTGCAGTCGCAGCTCCCCCGCACCGGGGTGTTCGGCGGTCTCCAGCGGAACAGCTTCGATCAACACCGTACTGTGAGTCTTTCGGTCGTAGAACCCGCACCCCTGCTTACCGTAATGGGCTCCCTCGCCCGCCTGGCTGCCGATCTTCGAGATCAGCCCGCGAAAGACCCCTTCGTGCAGGAACCGGTACCGCAGCGTCGCGCGGGCACTGCACGGGGTGTTGTCGGTCCAGTGGTACTCGCTCTCGCGAATCGCCCCCCAGTCGGGGAGCAGTTCGGGGGCAATGTAGAGCGGCTCCACCGCATGCCCATTGTCGTCTCGGCGGTCGACGCGAAAGCAAATCCCGCATTCCTGCATCATGTCGAGGAACAGCTCCTGTTCCTCGATACTGTACGGCCCGTTCTTGTCGACCTTGCGGCCCCAGATCAGGTCATTGAGCAGTGATCGCGTGAACCGCCCTTTGTCACGCACCAGATGCGGCAGAACTTCTCCGCGATGAAACAGCGTGTAGATCGCCCCCAGAGCCCATTCCTGGTCAAGAATGATTCGACCGCCAAACAGTCCCGGCTTGTAAAACACCACGCCGGTCTGGTGCAGGTAATCGAGCAGCGCCTCGGGACTCGACACCGATCCGGGCCGCTGCTTGTTCACCGATTTGCACAGCTTCTGATACTCTGCGGGCTTCAGCACCCGGTGCACGCGATTCTCGGTCACCACCTCCTTCTGATCTTCCTCCAGCCAGTCGCGCAGCTGGTTCCGGACATCGGCCCGACCAATGCCGATTGTCCAGCCCTTGTACTTCGTCAACACCTTCGACGCGGCTTCCCGCAGCAGGCCTTTCAGTTCCTCCAGCCCCCGGTCTTCCTTTGACTTCGCGCTGAACTTCACATCGCGCAGGTATTCAAAATCATGCGTCCCCGGCAGCGGAGTCGGACGTTCGCAGCTGCGGTCATCGCACTGGCTTTGGACGACCAGGACCGGGCAATCGGTCCCGGCCAGCGTGCGGACATAGTCGAGCCAGTAAGCGAGCGGACGATTCCGCATCGTCATCCGGCCTTCGACATACTCCCCCGCTTCCTTGTCGGGTGTCCACAACAGCACAAAGATCGCCTGCCCATGTAGAAACAGTGCATGCGACCCGTGGTAGATATCCTGGCCCCCGAAGTCCCAGAAGTTGACCCGGACCGTCTTCCATCCCGCCAGTTGCCCTTCGGTCCGGTGTCGGCACTGAATCCCATGTGTCGATGAGATCGATTCATCGAATTCGTCCCCCATCAACCGCCGGACCAGCTGCGTCTTGCCAATCCGCCCGTTCCCGAGGACGAAGACTTTGACCTCGGTCTCGGTGGCTTGACCGTATTCGAGGTCTTCAAAGTGTGAGCGGACTTTGTCAATAACATCTTCGAACTCACGCGTACCCTGAAGGTTCTCATCAAGATCGGAGAATTGCGTATTGAAAATACGCAGCTGGTACAAACGGTCGAGAAGGGGTTTCACGAATTCGAATGACTGAGCTCCGGCATTCTCAAATACGAGTTCACGCAAATCTAGCAGAGCCCAAAGCGGCTGAAGATCGGTAACCCGATGACATCCAGATAGGTTGATCACTTCGAGAGACTTGAGTTCTGAAAGGGGTTGAACATCAGTAATCTGGTCACAATGCGCCAAATACAGTGCCGATAGCGATGTAAGACTTGTAAGAGGCGACAGGTCAGCAACTTGTTGGCAACCAGTCAGAGACAAGTCTGTGAGATGCTTGAGATGCGCAAGCGGTCGCAGGTCCGGAAATTGTGTACACCAGGCCAGGCTGAGGGTTGTGAGTTCCGTAAGTCCTGCCAGTGGCTGCAAGTCCTTGACTTGCTTGCACTGAGTTAAGTCCAGCGATGCAAGCGATGCAAGATTAGCTAGCGGGCTCAGATCGGTCACCTGTTCGCACGCTGTCAGGTCCAAAGATGCCAGTGACGTGAGATTCTTAAGAGCTTGCAGATCTTGCACCTGTTGGCAGCAATGTAAGTTAAGCGACCTGAGCGAGGTGAGTCCGGATAGCGGCTGAAGATCGGCTACTTGCTCACAACAAAAGAGGTCCAACGATTCGATCGCGACGAGTCCCGACAGTGCATGCAGGTCGCTCACCTGCTCGCAACACCTCAGATTGAGCGACGTAAGTGTGATAAGTCCCGCCAGCGGCTCCAGATCGAAAACATTGTTGCACTCCGAGAGGTCCAAGCATGTTAGCTTCCCAAGCTCACTGAGTGATTTGATGTTGATCAGGTCGCACTTCACCAACATCAAGTCTTCGAGTGCGGTCAGTTTTTCTAGCGATCTCAAGTCTTGGATTTGATAGCACCCAAGCAGCGACAATGACCTCACAGCCGTAAGTCGCTCAAGCGGTCGAAGGTCTGTGATCTGATAGCACCAGTTCAAGCCCAGTGTCTCAAGTGCAGCAAGGCTCTCAATCGGGGTCAGGTCATCGATTTGATCGCACTCTGAGAGATCAAGATTGACAAGTCCGGAAAGGCCGGCGATTGGCCGGAGATCAGAAATCAGCCGGCAGGCCGCAAGATCCAATGTTTCGAGGGCAGTGAGATTCGCCAAAGGCCGCAAGTCGGTGAACTCTTCACATGATGAGAGGTCTAAGTGTTTGAGCGAAGAAAGGCCTGCAAGAGGAGCCAAGCTCGTACCCGAGTACCCGGTTCCAACGTCATCCCAGTCATCTTCGAAACGGTGATGCAGCTGGAGGTTTTCTAAAAGCTTTAGCTCGCCAATCTCCGGGGGCAACTCCTCTAACGGCAAATCGCCGAGATCGAGCTGCGTCGACCCGTCGGCCCGGGCTGCGGCAATCCGCCGCTGGGCTTCCGCGTACGCCTCGTCCGCACTGACATTTTTCCAGGGATTGGCCATGGCCCGCCGTGCCTCTTGATCGACAAGCTGCAGGGATTTGCAGCTGTTCCACAGACAAGGCTAACGCAGAGACGATCCAGCCCGCCAGCACTCCGCTGCATTTCCTTCATGGCGAAGTCGCCCGGCCACACGGTGACTCGCTGCTCACTTGCTGGCTGTCGTGCGAGCCGCACTTTGCGATTCGGTTCCAGACCTGGTCGGACGGCTCGCATGGCCTTCCGCCCCGAAGGGGCAGCCACAAACCAGCCTGGGGCACAGCGACCCACGGGAGCGCCGCCCCAGGTCTCTGAGTTCAAACGGTCCCAGCCCTGAAAGGGCGGTTGACGCAAGTCACCTGCGGGTATTGGGAAAACGAAAAAACGCCGAGAGGTTGAACCTCTCGGCGTTTCTGTTCACCAGCGGTCACGAGGTTCGCGACCGATCGAAAAGGCTCCCCGGTGAGGACTCGAACCTCAAACCTAGCGGTTAACAGCCGCTCGCTCTACCATTGAGCTACCAGGGAGTGTGTCGTACCGCAGCACGACGAATCTGGATTTTTGCAGACACGTGCTATCGATGCAATGCCAGCTGTGGTCAATTTTTGCGGGGCGGTGATCCCTGCGAGGGAATTGGGAGTGGAAGACGGGTGATGGCTGATGCTTTTCGAGGTGAGAGGCCGGTAATCCATGGCAGTGGGCAATTCGGCCATTGCTCAGTTTTGATCACAGATTGCACTGATTTCAAGGGATTCAGACGGGGGACTGCAATTCGTACGAGGCTGGGCAGGCTGAATCTCAGTCGCGGTCCGGCGTGAGATACGTCACACCGGGCTGGGCGGAATGGACGTCACGAAACGCCACGCCTTGCCAGTTCTCACTCTCTTCTTGCAGGAATCGGACACAAACGGGATCATCTGGTTCATCCTTTTTCAGGTGCATCGATGACGAAGACTCTCGACCAGAAACTTGCCGCCATTCACGCCGACCCCAGCGGTTGCCGGGAGTTCATCATTGCCGATGCCAAGGACGCCGACATGGCGTTCGGGATCGGCGCTCCGGGGCACTCGCCCGAGCGGCATGATGGAGAGCTGCGGTTCAAGACGCTGGCCGAGTACCGCCAGCAGATTCGCCAGATCATGCAGCAGGGGATCGTGGACATCATGCTGATGTCGGCCAGTACCAGCGATGTGCTGGCGGTGCAAGAGCGGCTGTTCGAGAACAGCGCGGTGACGCCGGCGATTCGGACCAATGACACCAGCGATATCCATGTCTTTCGCGGCAGCCGGATCGGGCAGGCGGCGTCGGTGCCATTCCGCACAGCCTCGCTGGATCATGCCCAGTGCGGGTATATCGACTGCGAGCCGGGGGACCGCGTGCTGGGATCGAGCCTGGGGCTGTACTCGATCACATTCAACAACGATCGCGACCTCGATCTTGATTCGCTCAACGCGTACAAGCTGTTTCGGGACGAGGCCGAGCGCAAGGGGTTCCGTCACTTTCTGGAGATCTTCAACCCCAACTTGCCTGGCGCCGTCCCCGCCGAGCAGCTGCCGGGGTTCATTAATGATGTCATTGCCCGCACGTTGGCCGGTGTGACCAGTTCGCAGCGGCCCGTTTTCCTAAAGATGGCGTATCAAGGACCAAAGGCGATGGAGGATCTGGTGCGGTACGACCCGCATTTGGTCGTCGGCATCCTGGGCGGGGCGGCGGGGACAACCCTCGACGCATTCCAGCTGTTGTCCGAGGCCCAAAAGTACGGAGCCAAGGCGGCGCTGTTTGGGCGAAAGATCAACCAGGCCGAGAATCAATTGGCGTTTGTGGAGTTCCTGCGTCTAGTGGCGGATGGTGTGTTGGAGCCGGTCGAAGCGGTGAAGGCCTACCACTCGGTGCTGGAGAAGCTGGGCGTGAAGCCACAGAGGGCTCTGGAAGAGGACCTCACCCTGCAAACGAACGTGATGAGCTACGGCGGCAGCGGGCGCACGGTCAACGTTCCGGTTACCAAGCCCGCCGCGACGAAGTCCCCAACTGTGGCGAGCAAGCCAGTCGAGGCCGCCTCGCCGAATTTCGCCAAGATGACCTCCGAGCAGCGTCTGGCGTATCACCGGGAGCGGTTGAAGCAGACGCTGGGGGATTGATCGAGGAGGATGAGAATGGGCCAGTTTCATCCTGCAATTCCATTGTGCGGTCACGCACAGAGGTGGTCAGACAGTGTGAACATTCGCCACGCGGCCAGTACCGTGACGCTGACCTACGATGCCCAGGGGCGCAAGAACCGCGAATCCCTGACCTTCAGCGGGCAGACGTACCAAATGTCGCTGAACTACGACAGCGGAAATCGTCCTCAGAACATCACCTACCCCGATGGCAAATGGGTCAATCACCAGTACAACTCCCGCAACCTACTGGCGACCTTGAAGTATCCCGACAGCGGAGCCGGATCGACCATCGATACCCGCACGTACGATGCCGGGGGTCGGCTGACCAGTGAGACTCTCGGGAACGGACAGGTCGTCACGCGATCTTACCTCACTGGCGACAATCTTCCGGCCAGCATCGCGAACACCAACGTGGGGAATTACGGCTACGGGTGGGAAGCAAGTCCTCGCCGCCGACCGATGAGGGAGGAAAAAGGCGAGGACGCGGTAGTTTTCGAGAGAGACAAGACGAGTGAAACAATCACCGGAGCGATGTCGAACTACGGGTTCACCGTCCCGACGGGTGGGTATGACAATCAGAACCGGCTGACAGCTTGGAACCGCACGGACGGGGCGCGGAACCAGAGTTGGGCCTTGTCGGCGGTGGGGGATTGGAATACGTTTACGGATGCGGGGGTCGCCCAGACTCGGACGCACGGTCCCGCGCATGAGATCCTGACGATGGCAGCTGCGACCGTCACGCACGATTCACGCGGAAACATGACCGTGGATGAGCAGGCCAAAGCGTTCACGTGGGACACGTCGAACATGCTGAAGCAGGCTGTGGTTCCGTCGGGCAGCTCGACCGGCACAGCGGGAACGCATCTGTATAAGTATGACGCCTTGGGCCGCCGCATTGCGAAGACGACCGACTCGACGGGGACTCCGTTCACGACGGTTTATATCCACGTGGGTTCGCAGGTCTATGCCGAGTACCAAGCGTCCCAGCTGTACAGCAACCCGCTGCGCAAATACACGTACGGCCCGTACGTCGACGAACCGGTGCTGATAGTCGACCGCACAGCTGCGGGGTCGGTGGGAGACGGGACGGAGGAGCGATTCTACTACCACCGCAACCAGCAATACAGCATCACGGCCCTCACCGATAATGCCGGAGCGGTGGTCGAGCGGTACGCCTACACGGCATATGGCGAGCCAAAGATTCTTGATGGGGCGGGGACCACCACACGCACGGCATCGTTCATTGGGAATCCGTACCTCTACACCGCCCAAGAGTACGACGCTGAAACGGGGTTGTACTACTTCAACGCCCGCATGTACGAAGGAAGCAAGGGGAGGTTCCTGAGCCATGATCCGATCTTGTATCCAGATGGGGAGAATACCTACGCGGGATGGTTTGCATGCAAAGGAACTGACCCATCAGGACTAGTGGGTGGAATTCCGAATTGGCCTTGGCCCCAACCCCCGCATACCGGAGGAATAGGACTTCAGTTTTGCTACACCCCCAGGCAGATCAAAACTCCACTGGAGTGCTGTGCGTCGCTAAGGGATCAATTTATTTCACCGGCAGATCCGTCGATGCGCAAGTATGTTACTGGTGGAGTTGCTTGTTGCGACGGGCGCAAGGTCGCCTGCTACTTCTTTCATCGCGAGATGTTCGTCCCCACTACCGTTCTTCCAGAATTTCCAGATGTTGATCATGATGCCGCAATAGGATATCGGGATTGCGTTTTGAATCATGAAACTTATCACGCGAATCAGTCGAGAACTTGTTCGCGTTTCAGGGATCACATTGATAAATACTCAAAATCCCAGCAATCTGCCGAGGAGTGCGAGGCATACCGAATCAGTGCCGAGTGCTTGTATAAAAAGTTGCTCTCTTGTCCTACCCGAGCCTGCAAATTTCAACTTTCTCACATGTTACAAGCCGAACGAAAGATTGGCAATGCGTTTTGTAGAGACGCCGGGCTTCCTGAAGTTGGAAGGGTGTATTAACCATGAGGCGAATGCGAGTCTTGCAAGCCGTGGTTGCAATAATTGTAACATGTATTGCCATGTACGCGTCATTCATTGCTGTCAGTGTGTTTCAAGATCGGCTAGAAATCAGCGACGAGGATAAGGCCGGTCGGATTGGATTGTTGATTTACTGTAGAATGCACACAGTTTCTCCTTGGCGTTATTACACAAAAACAATTAAATCTGGATGCAACTGGCATGTTCTTGTCATAGACAGGAGTCAATGCGTCGGATGCTTTGCGTTAATCGAATTGGACATGCAGGGAAATCTGATCGAGATAACTCACGGTCACTGAATCCAGCATGGGCGGGGTGGCCCAGACATCGCGGGGTGGCCCAGACATCGCTTTGGATGTCTGGGTTGCAGAGCAACAAGAGGCTTGACGGGCAGCGAGGCGATTTAGAAAATCCTCTGCATGAGCAAGCTCCGTCGAGTGGATGACGCCCTGTATGTTCAATTCATTACATTCTCGTGTTACCACCGCGGTCGGGTGGCACACCCGAATGATTTGATCCCCAAAGGAAACGAGTGAAAAGGGTGGCACCTCCCTGAAAGAAATGCGGGTCGGGTGGCACGCCCGTAGAGGCCCGACAGTCTCAAGAGAAGTGATTTGGGTGGCACGTCCCTGGAGGCTTTGCGAAAGGGCGTGGGAGTGGGTTACAGGTTGATTTGTACGTTCTATGTGTGTTCGCC
>JAYWHX010000008.1:0-22322 GCA_043777375.1 Planctomycetota bacterium
GTTCCCGCGCTGGTGCGCGGGAACCACCGGGACGAGCCCGGATGGCGGGGCGATCATGGGCTGATTGCCTCGCACAGGATGAGATTTAACTCCAGAGGATTGAGGAGCACTGATCTCCGCTGATGACCACTGATTCAGAGAGTTTGAACTGCCACAATCAATCAGAGGATGTGGTGTTCCAGCTCCTCTCCGGATTCGCGGTGATCAGTGAAGATGAGTGTTCCTGATTCTGGACGAAATGCCAATTCCGCCTCAGTCATACCAATACACCGTCACCTCAGTCCCGGGGCCATACCCTTCGCTCATCTCGGGGACGATGACGAATCCATCGGCGCGCGTCGTGGAGGACAGCACTGACGCCCCGCTGAGGGCCAGCGGCTCAATCCCCTCAGCTGTCTGACGCACTCGGCAATAGTCGACACGCCCGATGGCCGAAACCAGCTTGCGGGCCAGCAGGACTGCTGACTGGCGATACGGCCACTCCGCAGATCGCCCCCCCATTTGGCGAATCGCGCGACCTGCGAAAAAATCGTACGCACATAAACACGACACAGGATTCCCTGGTAACAGGCAGACCAATGCAGCCCCGATTCGTCCGAGCCCCGCCGGACTGCTCGGCCGCATGGCGACCCCGTGAATTGGTAATTCGCCCAGTTCGGCAACCAGCTGGGGAGCATGATCCTCGTCCCCCACGCTGGAGCCGCCCGAGATCAGGATCACATCGACCCCCGGTGCCAACAATGCCTCTCGAATTGCAGATGGGTCATCCAGCAGGTGCTGAACGCTCTCGATCACTCCCCCATCGCGCGGAACCAGTCCGCGCAGCATGAACGAGTTGGCGTCGTAAATCTGGGACGGCCCGCGCGGTTGTCCGGGCGAAACCAGTTCGTTCCCGGTCAGCAGGATTCTGACTCGCGGCTGGCGGTAGACTGCAAGTTCTGCCCGCCCCAGCGAGGCCGCCACCGCGACATCCTGGGGACGCAGGCGGCGACCGATGGGCAGAACTGATTGGCCGACGGACAGATCCTCACCCACTCGGGCGACGTGCTTGCTGCGCGGGATGGCTTCGGTCACTTCGATACCGGTCGCTGTTGTCCGCGTGTTCTCCACGGGAACAACGGCATCGGCCCCTGCCGGGAGTGGAGCGCCGGTCATGATTCGGACGCACGTTCCAGGGACAACTCTCTCGGTGCATGGACGACCGGGATGGCTTTGCCCGATGACGCGAAACTCGGTCGGAGAGTAATCCCCCGCTCCGATTGTCTCATCGGCGAGCAGGGCATATCCATCCATCGCCGAGCGTTCAAAAGCCGGGACATTGATCTCAGCGACCAGTGGTTCCGCCAGAACACGGCCCGTCGCGACTTCGATGGCGATTGACTCAACTGGCAGGGTTGTCATGGCCTGATCGAGCCACGCCCATGCCTCGACGACAGTACTCCGCGAGGCAAATCCTCGCATGCGAACGTCACGATGGGCAGGAGATGTCATGGTCGGTTGCGGAGTTTCGATCCGTCTTTGGCGAGCGTCCGGCGTGAGCCGGATGGTGATTTCGAGGGCCACGTCTTTGACGTGCCTGTGACCGGCAATCTACAAAGACAGGCACGTCGGAAACGTGCCCCACAGCACGCTAGGCCACCGGGCCATCCGGGAACAGCTGGGACACACTGGTCCGGTCATGAATCGACTGAATCGCCTCGGCGAACAGGCGAGCCACAGAGACCACCTTCACGTTGGGGGCCTGCGGGACCTCTTGGCCCTCAATCGTGTCGGTCATGAACAGCATCTTGATCGGGCTAGCGGCAATCTGCGTTGCCGCATCGCGGGTGAGGACACCGTGCGAGACAGCGGCGTAGATGTCCTTGGCACCGCGGCTTTTGCAGACCTCGGCCATCGAGATCAGCGTGCCTCCGGTGATGGTGAAGTCGTCGACAATCAGCACGTTCTTTCCGTTCACGTCGCCAATCAGTTCCAGCACCCGCGCGGTCTCGGTATGGTCGCGGCGAGTCTTGTTGCCGATCACCACCGGCACGCCCAGATAGTTCGCAAACGCCGACGCACTTTTCGCAAAACCAACATCCGGGCTGCACACGACCAGATCGGTCAGTCCCAGAGTCTTGATATGGTCCGCCACGACGTAGCGGGCATACAGATGGTCGACCGGGATGTGGAAGAACCCTTGAATCTGCGGGCTATGCAGATCCATCATCAGGCAGCGATCCGCCCCCGCCGCTTCGATTGCATCGGCACAGACTCGCGCCCGAATCGAGACGCGCGGCTCGTCCTTCTTATCCGCTTTTGCATAGCTGAAAAACGGGATCACAGCTGTCACTTGTGCGGCACTGGCCCGCTTCAGCGCGTCGATCCAGAACAGCAACTCCATGAAGTTGTCGTTGACCGGGTGATGGATCCCCTGGATCACGAAGCAGTCGCGACCGCGCACGTTCTCCAAGACACGGACGAAGACGTTGCCCTCGCTGAAGTAGTGGGCCTCGCTGGGAGTCAAGCGGACACCCAAAGCCGCTGCGACCTTCGCCGCTAAGATGGGGCTGGCCGATCCCGCGATGAGCGAGAGCGCCCCTTGAGGTGGCTGAAACGAATGCGGACGCGGACCGTCCGAGGACTTGGAGGGCATGACAACACGAGGCCAAACGAGAGCGGGGAAGAAGCCTGCCATCATACCGGGGGCAGCGATTTCCACCATTCTCCACGGGCGAATTCAGCGGGTCGCGGTTGCGGCCTCAGCAGACTGCCGTCTGCCGCACGCTAGAAGATGCCGAGTTTGTCCCGGGCGTCGTCGGTCATGCGGGCGGGAGTCCACGGCGGGGTCATGACCAGACGGATCTTCGCCTCGGTCACACCTTGCAGTTGTTCCAAGGCGGTCTTCGCCTGATGCACAATCTGCGGGCCAGCGGGACAACTGGGGCTGGTGAGTGTCATCTCGACTTGGACCTTGCCCTCGTCTCCCTGGTTGATCGTGTAGATCAGACCGAGATCAACGATGTTGATGAACAGCTCGGGGTCGATGACGGTGCGAAGAGCCTCGATCATCTGCTCTTCATCGGCGTCGAGCAGAGTTGCTCCGGCGGGAAGTTCTGTGGCACAGGCTGCGGGGGTGGCTCCCTCGACGGGGGGATGCGAGCAGCAGCCATCACCGTGAGAATGGGCGTGGGCTGTGGCGGGTTCCTTGGTACAGCTCGCGGGAGCGTCCATCGAAACGACGGGCAACAGGTTATCAATCGAACCACTCATCGGTCGGGTCAAACTTGGGAAGGACCAGAATCAGCACCTGCATCCGCCCCACGGCACGATGACGGGTCTCTGGTCGAATCAGGATGCAACTCCCCACCCGAACCGGAATCAACTCTTGATCCAGCTGCATTCGGGCGTCGGCGTCACAGGCGAGGACATAATAGACTTCCGTGAGGGTCCGGTGGTAATGCAAACGGGCTGTTTCGCGGATTTCGGTGACATGCACTGTGGCCGGGAAGTCCGCCAAATCGGCAAACGCCCGTTTCGCGATCCCGCACGGGCACGGAACCCCCGCGATCGCGTCAAAGTCGGCGATTTCGTAACCGATGGCCATCGTGCTTTCTCCGGAGCTCGGCGATTGTCGCCTTTTTCTCCGAAAAAGGACGCTCTGATGCGTCCCCACCGGCGAAACAGTCAGAACCAGAGGGGTGACGCCGCCCCGCTCGCCGGATTACTTGTGATAGACCTTGTGTGGGTCGAATACCCGCTCTTGGACCACAGCGACTTCCTTGGTGGTGCGGTCGACTTCGCGGAAGAAGCAGCTCGGGTAGCCCTCGTGGCAGGCGGCTCCGCCGACTTGCTGGACCTTGACCAGGATGGCATCAGCATCGCAGTCGAAGAAGATGGCTTTCAGGTGCTGGAAGTTGCCGCTCTCTTCACCCTTTCGCCATAACTTCTTACGGCTACGGCTGTAATAGCAGACCTTGCCGGTGCGAAGTGTTTCTTCGTAGGCCTCTTCGTTCATATACGCGAGCATCAGCACCAGCCCGGATTCAGCGTCTTGGGCGATGCACGGCATCAGTTCAGCGCGGCGGAAATCTGGTGAGTTGACGGGTCCGGTCATCAGCAATCCTTAAGGTTCGGCGTTTTGGTTGACTGGGAAATGTAACGCTCAAGTCAGGAGACACCAAGAGTGGGAAGAAGGCTCACCCAGGCGGGGGCGTGACGGGAGCGGGACGGCGGGCCTGTCGCAACTCAGCCAGTGAGTAGAATGTCTCTCGCCAGCGAACGCCCCCCTGCCGCAGCGTGATGACCATTGAGCGCAGCATGATGAAGCAGAACACCAGAACGGCCCACGGAAAAAACAGTCCGACAGCCAGCGGAAGTCCAACCGTCCGGGCGGTGCCCAGCGAGAGCAGCAGGCTGCCCATCGACAGGATTAGCACCGGGGCAGACACCAGCCCAGTGAGCAGAGCCGCGAACGGCCCAACGAACAGCAAGGTAAGAACGGCCACAGCCACGATGGTCCGCATCACCGAGTATTGAGTACCCGAAAATGCATTCTTTTCGAGGCCCCGCACGATCGACCAGACTCCGCCCTGTTGCCAGCGGACGCTCAAGTTCTGCTGACCGCCGTACACGTCTTGATTCAATCCCTGCTGCTTGACCAATCGCCCGAGCATCACATCGTCAGCCACCTCGAGTTGCAGCGTCTGAAATCGACCAATCGATTCGTATGCAGTTCTCCGTAAGAGATTGAACGCCCCCACGCCGAGATACGCCTGCTTGAACCACTTCCAACGCACCAGAGGGAACCGAGTGGCCGCCATCAGCATCACACAGAAATAGTTGATGAGAGCGGCCTCCCAAAACGTAGTGGTCACCACGTTGGGAAGTAGCACCAAGTGATCGAGTGCCCGGTCCTCGACGACCGTCAGCGATCGCCGCAAGACCAGCGGATCGAACATCACATCGCCATCCGTGAACAGGATGAACTCCCCCCGAGACCGGCTGGCCCCCACCGACATCGCATGGTTTTTTCCCAGCCAACCGGCCGGAAGTTCCGTGAGGTGGACCACTTGCAGCTGGGCTCCCACCTCAGCGGCCACGCGGTCCATGATCGCTCCCGTCCCATCGGTAGAGCGGTCGTTGATCGCGATGACTTCATAGTCGGGGTAGTCGAGACTCAACATCCGCCGGAGAGCTTCCTCGATTGCAGCGGCTTCATCCCGCGCGGGAACGATGATCGAAATCGAGGGGAGCGTCTCGCTTGGGCTGGCGGGAACATCGCGGAGGAAACGCGGCCAGATCACTCCGTACCAAGCGGGAAATGTAACGATGGCCCAGATCACCACCAACCCCCAACTGAACAGCTCGAACCACCCCATGGACAACTCCCTTCGATCTCGGTTCCACTGTCATGGCAGATGCAGCGGGCGGACGAATGATTCTATCGTAGGCGAATTGTCGATGAGCGTCATGGGGCAGTACAGGCGGAGTGCCCCTGCTTTGGTCATTGCAACCTGCTGCCTGATCCGTTCTGCTTCGCTGCTGGCGAAGTACTCACCCAGATGACGGAAAGACATATGGAGTCGATGGCAGTCATTCTCCCGGCAGCGGGCCGGAGCACACGCTTCGTGAACTCCGCAAGGACGGCAGCGGGCCGAGTCGAGGTGCATCCCGCGACTCTCAAAAAGCCGTTCATCGACCTGTGTGGGAAACCGATCTGGTTTCGGTCGATCTCGCCGTTTCTTCGCCGTGCGGATGTGGCACAGATCGTGATCGCGGTTTCTCCCGAGGATCTCGAATGGTTCCGCACCCGCTTCGCCAACGAACTGGCGAACGCCCGCATCCAGGTTGTCGCTGGGGGAACTGAGCGAGCCGATACCGTCGAGGCGGCGCTCCGCATCATTCCACAAAGTGTCGAGTTGATCGCCGTGCATGATGCCGCCCGCCCGCTGATTCGAGACGACACCATCGAGGCGGTAGTGCAAGCCGCGCGGCGGACGGGAGCTGCCATCCCGGCGACGGCGATCTCCAGTACGATCAAGCGTGTCGACCCGGCCCAGTTGATTTCTGAAACCGTATCGCGGGCCGGACTGTGGGCGGCACAGACACCGCAGATCGTTCGGCAGGATTGGTTGCGACGGGCGTTCGCGGAACGAGGTTCCTTCCAACCGACGGACGAGGCTCAGCTGATCGAGCATCTCGGGCTGCCCGTGGAGGTCGTGACCGGCTGGGCCTCGAATCTCAAGATTACGACACAGGATGATTTGGATCTGGCCGAGGCCTTACTGTCGTTGACGGCGACCGCCGATTAAGTGAGGAGCTGTCCGGCCAGATTTTATGGCACCGAGATAAAACGCCCGACGCTGAGTCGATGTTTCCCGCCAAGCCCTGAGCGCAGCGGTCACCTCAGTCTAGCCCGCAGCGCCAGCAAGGGCTAGACGTGGGGAGTTCTCCTCGGTGCCATAAACTCTGCCCGCAGACAGTGAGGCCGGCGATTCCTCTTCGGCGGGAGTTTGTGGGCCTTCTCCGGTAGACTGAGAATCATGATTTCCGCAGTCGGCAGTGAACTGCGTAAATCTCCCCCACGTCTCAAGACCGAAATCGGTTTCTCATGAGTGTTGAAGATCGACTGGTACAGATTGAATCCGCGCTGATGGAATTGCAGCGTCACGTCGAGATCTTGAACGATGCGATCCTCGGTCAGCAGAAAGAATTTCACGGAATTCAGTCGCAGTTCAAGAAGATCGAAACGCTGGCGACCGAATGGCAGGACCAGCAGTCGTCGCCGATCGACGAGCGTCCTCCGCATTATTGAGCCAGCGATTGACTCCCACAGCACGTGGACCGGCAGAATCCCTCTTGAGTTGATCGCCCGCATCAGAGATACAATGCGGGATGACTCGGCACTCAATGGCCGAGACACCCCGGAAGGATTCTGCGATGCGCTCTCTACTGGCCACATTGGCCACAGCTGTCTTGGCCAGTCTGATCACACTCTGGGCTGTAGACTCATTCCGAATTCCGGCACTGAATGCTCAAGGGCCCGCGATCGGGACCGAGCGCAGCCGCGCGTCATCGACGCCGCTACCGCAACGGGTTTCGGAGTCGCTGTTCAACGAGGATGGACTGTCACCCGACGAAGTGATCAGTGTGGCCGTCTATGACCAGTGCAACCGCAGCGTCGTTAATATCTCGACGGTCAGCGTGCGGCCCGAGGGGTTCCTGCGGCTGGCGATTCCAGAGGAAGGAGCCGGCTCGGGCGCGGTCATCAGCACGGAGGGGCACATCCTCACGAACTATCACGTGATCGAGGGAGCCAAGCGGATTCAAGTGACTCTCTATAACGGAGAGTCATTTGCCGCCAAGCCAATTGGGATTGACCCCATCAATGACATCGCCGTGATTCGCATTGAAGCGCCTGATGAGGATCTCTATCCGGTCGAACTTGGTGACTCAGACACTGTGCGGGTCGGCATGCGGGTCTTTGCCCTCGGGAATCCCTTCGGCCTCGAGCGCACGATGAGCATGGGGATCATCTCCAGCCTCAATCGCACACTGGAAATCCAAGCGAACCGGGTGATCAAGTCGATTATCCAGATCGATGCCTCGATCAATCCGGGCAACTCTGGCGGCCCACTGCTCGACTCACACGGGCGAATGATTGGCATCAACACAGCCATCGCCAGTCGAGTGGCTCAGAGTGCGGGGATTGGATTCGTGATCCCGATTAATCTCGTGAAGCGAGTCGTGCCCGAGCTGATCGACAATGGGCACGTCGTCCGTGGCGATGTCGGCATCACTCACGTCGAGGTCGTCGAGAATGGGCTGCGAATCGCCAAGCTCGATATCGAGGGAGCGGCCGGTCGAGCGGGGCTGCGTGGCCCGAAAATCACCAAACGGGGCGTGTTCGTCGTTCAGGACTTCGCAGCTGCAGATGTGATTACCGCAGTGGATGGTGAAAAGGTGGCCACACCGGCGGAGTTCCTGGGATTCATAGAAGGCAAGAAGCCCGGCGAGAGCGTGACGATTACCGTGCTGCGAGAGGAGCGTCCAGTTGATGTCACGGTCGAACTCGGGGGTGAAGAGAAGCCACGCGGGCCAATGCCGAAGGATCTCCCGAACTGATTAATGATCGTCGCAGCAATCCGCAGAGTGCTGGTCCCCGCAATCCGGCTCGCCCGGGAGGGCAAAGCTCCTGCTGAGCCGTGAGCCAAGGGGCACGTTTTCTTGCAATCGCGGCTCGGCAGGAGCCTCGCCCTCCCTCATGAATCACCCCCATATTTCGCATTGACGAGTCGCTTGCGACCATCACACTGCAAGTGTTTGATGCCTACGTATTTTGAGAGACATTCATTAGCACAATTCGCTCGCTGTCCAAATGGCCCCGGCTGAGGACATGGTGCAAAGTCAGACTCCAATTTGAGTGGAGGAATTTGAACAGAAGGTCACGAAGGACGCGAAGGGTCATTCGAGGCATCTCTTCGCGTTCTTTGCGACCTTCTGTTCATATGCAAATTGGGAAGTCGTTTCGGACCAATTCCAAATGAGTTGGTTGATCGCATGCAATCCGAATGCTGGCTCCGAAAGGCAGACCGGGGGCGAATCGTGATCCCGATGCGTATGACCCAGACATATGTGAACCGCACTCGATGAGACGAGATAGACGGATCACATCCATCAATCTACATTGAACTGTATTGCGACGATGACTCAGAGCTTGCCATCCGATGCCCCCTGATTCACAGCCGGGAACCCTGACATGTCATACATCGACAACACAGCCTGTGGTTCGCGGCGGCATTTCCTCGCGTCGCAAGGGATGGTGGCCAGCGTGGCACTGGCGAGCTTGTTAAGTCAGGACGGGTTGCTGGCCGGACCGCTCAAGCCGTCTCTCGAAAAGCCCAAGTTTGACCTCCTGCCCAAGGCCTCGCCGCAGGCGCCACAGGCGAGGGCGATGATTTCGCTCTATATGCAGGGCGGACCCAGTCACATCGATATGACTGACCCGAAGCCAGAGCTGCAGAAGCTCCACATGCAGAATTTTCCGGGCGAGATCAAGTACGACAATGCCGCTGAGTCGAGCGCCAAGGTGTATGCCAGCCCCTGGAAGTTCACGAAGTACGGCCAATGCGGGATGGAGCTGAGCGAACTCGTTCCGGAGCTGGGTGGGATCGCAGACGACATCACACTGGTGCGGTCGATGCACACGGGCGTGAACAATCATGGGCAGTCGCTGTATGCCCTGAATACAGGGCGGATCACGGTCGGGCGGCCTTCGCTCGGGTCGTGGTTGACGTATGGGCTGGGGTGCGAGAGTCAGAATCTGCCATCGTATTGCGTACTGACTGACCCGGGCGGTCTGCCAGTTTTGGGGACCGACATGTGGTCGAATGGATGGTTGCCGTCTCTGTTTCAAGGGACAGTGATCCGTCCGAAAGAGCCGCGAATCCTGAACCTCGATCCATCCCCTCAGCTGGCTGGGGAACCCCAGGGGCGATTCCTGGATTACTTGCGAGAGATCAACCGCGAGCATCTGGCTTCGCATCCCGGTGAGCATGACTTGGCGGCCCGCATCGCGAGTTATGAACTCGCCGCTCGCATGCAGTCCTCGGCCAAGGAGGCGCTCGACATCTCGCAGGAGACGCAGGCGACCCAAGACATGTATGGCCTGAATGATGATGCCACTCGCGAGTTCGGGACACGCTGCCTGATTGCCCGGCGGCTCGTCGAACGCGGGGTGCGATACGTCCAGCTGTTCACTTCGACCCAGCAATGGGACCACCACGGGGGGCTGCTGACGGCGCTCCCGGCATCCTGCAAGAAGATCGACAAGCCCTCGGCAGCGCTCGTTCGCGATCTGCAACAGCGTGGCCTGCTGGACACCACTCTGGTGCAATGGGGCGGGGAGATGGGGCGGCTGCCGGTGGTCCAAAACGAGCAGAACGTCGGACGCGATCACAACACGTATGGCTTCAGCTGGTGGCTGGCCGGTGGCGGCATCAAAGCCGGTCACGTTCACGGCGCGACGGACGAGTTCGGGCATAAAGCCGTGCTCGACCCGGTCAGCCATACCGACCTGCATGTCACGCTGCTGCACCTATTCGGTTTCGAGGCCGATCAATTGGCGTTTCAGAGGCCGAATGGTCCGGCCACTCTGCTGGATGGCCAGACCGGGCGACTGGTCGGAGAGATTTTGAAAAGTTCTGGGGTGTGATGCCGCCCAGCGATGATCCACGCACAGGTCACGGGTGGCCACGGTCATAATCAGGGGATCAAGAATTGCTCTCGAGTTGCCTCACACGAAGGCACGAAGAAAACTGAAAACAGTGTTTTGGTTTCGTTTCAAATTCTCTTTGTGCTGGCGTGCCTTGGTGTGAGAAAAACTGACTGCCTCTGATTCACAAACTTGCCAGCCACGACATGCTGACGAATCTCAATTGGAAGCCGCTCATTCTTGACTTACACTGAGGGAGCGGTCGCTTCGGATCGGGAGTTCGATTCCTCTCGCTCAATGATCACAGCCCACGCTCGGTGTACGAAGGATTTCCGATGACCGGTGCCCGCAAGTGGAACTTGATGACGGAACAGGACTACCTGGCGGGCGAACTCGTGTCATCGGTCAAGCATGAGTACATTGGTGGCACGCTCCATGCGATGGCGGGTGCGGGGAACCGGCATCATACGATTGCCGACAACATCACGGGCGAGCTGCGAACCCGGCTCAAGGGCAGGCCGTTCAACTCGGACACGAAGGTTCATATCCGCCTGCCGACTCACACCCGGTATTACTACCCGGATGCGTTGGTCGTGTGTCGCTCGAACCCCGAGACGGACTCCTTTCAAGATGACCCGGTAGTGGTCGTGGAAGTGTTGTCCGACTCGACTCGTCGGTTGGACGACGGGGAGAAACGTGACGGATATTTGACGATCCCTTCACTGCGAGTCTACCTGCTTGTGGAACAGGATGAGGCGGCTGTGATCGTCTATCGTCGCACGGAGCAAGGATTCGTGCGCGAGGTCTATGTGGGCCGGGACGCCGTGTTACAGTTACCGGAAATCGGGATCGAACTGCCACTGGCAGAGATCTACGAGCGGATCGAGTGGCCCTCCGAGTCAGAGAGCCTGGAGTAATACCGCCGTTCGGAGTGGACCTATAAGCCGGGTTCTGTCGTGAGCGACCATTTCTCTGGGCTGGGGGTTACCCCCGCAGCTCGGTGCGACTTACCCGGACGTCAGACGGAACGGACCGCTCCGTGACCGGACGGAATCGGGGGGGGAACGAGCCGCAGGCAGACAGGAATGTCTGCTCCACTGTTCATCACTCCGCACGATACCATCCGGTCTTCGCCCTGCTTAGTCTTGCTCCCGGTGGGGTTTGCCCTGCCAGTTCTGTCACCAGAACCGCGGTGCGCTCTTACCGCACCTTTTCACCCTTACCGCACCGACCCCTTGCGGAGCCTGCGAGGCGGTTTGTTTTCTGTGGCACTGTCCCGACCCTTGCGAGTGGTGGGCGTTACCCACCACCGTGTCCTATGGAGCCCGGACTTTCCTCCATGCAGGTTGCCCCGCACAGCGATCGCTCAGCCCACTCCGAACGTGGCAAAGGTATCGTACGGGCTTGATGGCCAAGGAGCGAGGGGCAACCGATCAATCCCGTTTAGCCGCGACGCGAAGTCCTCGCAGCGGAGCGCGGGAGAGCAGAACACAAGCAGTCCCCCGACTCCCGCTCAAAATTGTGGCACACTGATTGCTTGTAAGATTTGCA
The DNA here is from genome assembly GCA_043777375.1 of Planctomycetota bacterium. Taxonomy (GTDB): domain Bacteria; phylum Planctomycetota; class Planctomycetia; order Planctomycetales; family Planctomycetaceae; genus TH-plancto1. The sequence goes on from JAYWHX010000008.1 coordinate 11,747, forward strand.
GTTGCCATCGCCGAGTTCTTTGCTGGGAAGTACTGTTCGGTGGCAATTGGTTGGATCTGGTTCATTCCAGAACAAAATCTTCAACCTGACATGGCGTCAACGCTCGACGTAACCTCCCAGCACCAATGAGGTTCAAATGCTCGCTCGACTCAAGACTGGGGGGCTGGTCGCATTGTCCACGCTCCTGTTCGGAACGATTCCGGCCTTCGCTCAAGAAGCCACAGCTGCGGTTGCGGCTGCTCCGGTAGCACCGGTGTTCGATTCCGGGAATATTGCCTGGATGCTCACTTCTTCGGCACTCGTGCTGATGATGACGGCACCAGGGCTGGCCCTGTTCTACGGAGGACTGGTCCGGAAGAAGAATATTCTCAGCGTCTTCATGCAGTGCTTGTTCTTGATGGGTCTAATGAGCGTGATTTGGGCAGTTTACGGTTACTCGCTGGCCTTCGGTGGCACAAACCCCTACATCGGGAACTTCGACCATGTCTTACTGCAAGGCGTCACGGCAGATGCTCCGGGGATGTGGCCGGTCCACACGGGATACGGCATCCCCAAGTTGCTGTTCATGGTCTTCCAAGGAATGTTCTTCATTATCACCCCGGCCCTGATTTGCGGTGCATTCGCAGAACGCATGAAGTTCAGCACGATGTGTGTCTTCATGATCCTGTGGGCCACGTTTGTCTACTGCCCGATCGCACACTGGGTGTGGGCGGATGCAGGTTGGTTGTGTGAGTGGAATGCGGCGGCAAAGTACCAGGCGATCGACTTCGCCGGGGGCACCGTCGTTCACATCACCTCGGGAGTCTCGGCGCTGGTCTGTGCGTTGGTCATGGGCAAGCGTCTGGGGTTTGGCCAGGAGCCGATGCCTCCCCACAACTTGACGTATACCGCGATCGGAGCTGCGATGCTCTGGATGGGCTGGTTCGGCTTCAACGGGGGCAGTGCCCTGGGTTCGACCGCTCAGGCGGTCAGCGCCATGGTCTCGACCCACTTCGCCGCCGCAGCTGGTCTGCTGGTCTGGGCCGGTCTGGAGTGGATTCAGCGGGGTAAGCCGAGCGTGCTGGGTGCCTGCTCTGGGGCAGTAGCTGGATTGGTGTTGATTACTCCCGGAAGCGGAACCATTGGCGCGATCCATGCCATGATTCTGGCGGCGGTAGGAACCTGTGTTTGCTTCTTCGCTTGCACCACGCTGAAGTCGAAGTTCAAGTACGACGATTCGCTGGATGCGTTCGGCGTTCACGGTGTTGGCGGCATTACGGGTGCCCTGTTGACGGGTGTCTTCGCCACGCAGAACATTTACGGCACCCGTCCGATGGGTGGTTGGGTTGACGGCAACTGGGGCCAGATGGTTCCGCAGGCAGTCAGCGTGCTGGCCGCTGTCGGGATCGGAGTCGTCGGCACCGTCGTGATCCTGAAGATCCTGGACGCCACGATGGGGCTGCGAGTTTCGCAGGACGACGAAGTTCAGGGTCTGGACATCACGCAACATGGCGAAGAAGGCTACATCTTCCACTAAGCGAAGAGGCATTCGGGGCGGTTCGAGTCGGACCGCCCCTTTCCTGATCCATTTCCAGACAGTCCACAGGAACGCAACATCATGAAGAAGATCGAGGCGATCATCCGCCACTTCAAACTGGAAGAGGTCAAGGATGCCCTCACGCAAGCGGGGGCGCAAGGGATGACCGTCACGGAAGTGCGCGGTTTCGGACGCCAAAAAGGGCAGAAGGAACAATACCGCGGCGCGGAATACATTGTCGACTTTCTCCCCAAAGTGAAGGTCGAAGTGATCGTTCCGGACTCGGAGAAAGCGAAGATCGTCGATACGATTCTTCGGACCGCCCGCACCGGTCAAATTGGTGACGGAAAGATTTTCGTCACCAGTGTTCCGGAAGTGATTCGCATTCGCACCGGCGAGACGGACGAAAGTTCGATCTAGCCCCCGGGTGTTGCGGAGGTTCAGCGCCCCGCCTACCCGTCATCTCTTCCACATCACAACGGTTCTTACGAGCCGCTTAGACACAGGACCAGACTCATGAAAAAAATTGAAGCCGTCATCCGTCACTTCAAGTTGGAGGAAGTCAAGAATGCCTTGACAGCTGCCAACATCGTCGGCATGACCGTGACCGAAGTTCGTGGTTTCGGCCGCCAGCGAGGTCACAAGGAACAATACCGCGGGGCCGAGTACACCGTCGACTTCCTGCCCAAGCTGAAGATGGAACTGGTCGTCAATGACAGTGAAGTCGAGAAGGCTGTGAAGATCATCATCGAGGCCGCCCGCACGGGTAAGGTCGGCGATGGAAAGATCTTCATTACGACGATCGAGGAAGTCATCCGCATCCGGACGGGTGAGACTGGCGATACCGCCATCTAGTCTCTCTCCAACTCCAACAATCGAGGCTCGGGGAAATTCTCCGGGCCTCGATCTGTTTTGTAGCCAGTCCCGCGCAAACGCGGATCAGTGGCCCCGCTTCGTGGGCCGTGCCGAGTCGCCTGGAAGCGCTCCCAGACCCTGTGGCATCGACATGACATTTTCGTTTGACGACATCGATGGATATCGAAAACGCCTCGTCGAGATTCGCGAGCAAGCTCGCCATCTCTTTGAGAGCGGCGCCCCCGGCATTCAGACCGCCACCAGCCTGAGTGAGGCCTTCGATGCTTTGATCCTCGACATCTGGCAAGACACGCTCCGCGACTCACCCCCGGACATCGTGGAGAAGATTCAGAAACACGGCGCGCTCGTCGCCATCGGGGGAACCGGAAGAGGCGAGCTGTGCCCCTACTCCGATGTCGACTTGCTATTCCTTGACGGTGGTCCGGCCAGTGCTGTGTTCTGCGAGGCACAAGACCGCATGGTCCGCGCCTGCTGGGATGCACTGCTGAAACCCGGGGCCAGCTTCCGCACGATTCCACAGTGCATCGAAGGCGCGAAGGCCGATCCGAAATTTGCCTCGTCACTGGTCGAGGCTCGCTGCCTGTGGGGATCGAAGCCACTCGTCGACAACCTGTCACGCATCTTCCGTAAGCAAGTGATTCGGCAACGACCTCGCCAGTTTATTGACGAGTCGGTTCTCTGCCGAGAATCGGAATGGAAAGACGGCCGCGCGGTCCAGGAACTGGAACCAGACATCAAGTCCTCGTCGGGCGGGCTGCGTGATCTGCATCTGATCCGCTGGGTCGGCTATGCCATGCACGGGGTCGCGGATATCGATTCCCTCCGCATGCAGGGCGCTCTCGACAAGGACGAAGCGCTCGCCCTCAAGCAAGCCTGGGAATTCCTCACGTGGCTGCGAATCAATCTGCACTTCGACAACAAACACGCCGAGGACAAATTCAGCCGCAGCGAACAGCTGCGCGTGGCGGAAGAGCGTGGGTATCACGACACCGAGAGTCAGCGCGGGGTCGAACGTCTGATGCAGGAGTACTTCCGGCATACCAGTCTGGTCGCTTCGATCGCCAAGCGGTTCGTGGCCCGCAATCGACCGCATCCGCTGCTGTCGCGAATGAAGGCCTTTCTCGTCAGCCATCGAGCCGAGGGCGTCCTGCAAGTGGGCGAGACGGTCGACTGCTCGCAGCGCGGGCTGGCTGTCGTGACGCGGAACCTGGAGTCGGTGCTGCGTGTCTATCGACTGTGTGCATCGCTGGGACTGCTGCCGACCCAGGCACTGGAAGAGGGAATGAAGCGCGCCGCCCCGAAGCTGAAGTCAGACACGCTCTCGACGGTCGAAGCCGGTTACTTCATGGACATCCTGAAGTATGGAAAAGTCCTGCCGCAGATTCTCCGCAGCATGGCCGAGACGGAAATCCTCGACATCGTACTGCCCGAGTACACACGGATTCGCTGCCTGATGCAGTTCAATCCCTATCACCATTTCACCGTCGATGAACATACGATTCGAGCGGTGGCCGTGGCGACGAACTACCCTCCCGACAGCGGACCACTCGTGCAGCAGGTCTATCTGGAGATGCAGAATAAAAACCTGCTGCATCTCACTCTCCTCCTGCATGACATCGGCAAGGGGTATGTCGAGGATCACTGCCTCGTCGGGGTCCGTATTGCCGACAATGTCGGACATCGCCTGCACTTGCCGCAGTCGCAGATCGACACTGTCAAGTTCCTCATCCGCTGGCACCTCGAAATGGCAGACATCGCCTTTCGTCGTGACCACACCGATCAAGCTCAGATCGTTCCCTTTGCCCAGCTGTGCGAAACGCCCGAACGATTGCAGATGCTGTACGCTCTGACCGTGGCGGATGTGACAGCTGTCGGGCCGGGAACTTGGAGCCATTGGAAGGCATTGCAGCTGGGCGAATTCTATGACCGGTCGTTCGTCGTCCTAAGCGGTCGGCATTACGGCGAATATGAAGCGGCTCGGCTGAAACAGACCACGACGCAGGTCGGTGGATTGCTGAAACTGGCGGCTCCTGAAATCCCCCAGGACTGGGTCGCGTCGCAGCTGGCCGGATTGCCTGCGTACTACTTCACCTGTACGGAAGCTGATCGGGTGGCCGCTGACCTGCGAATCTTGAATCGCCTGTCGAGTGACGAAGTCATCGTCGACAGCGTCTACGAACCGATTACGAAGACGGTGGAGTACCGCATTTTTACCCGCAACCCAGAGGCAGCTCAGGGTTGCTTTCATCGGCTGGCCGGAGCGCTGACCGCACTCCGGATGTCGATCCTCTCTGCGGAAATCAACACCACTCAATCCGGGGCGGTCATCGACAGTTTTCACGTCCGCGACCGCGACTTCGCCGAAGAGCCCCCCGTCGATCGGAAACAGACAGTCGCACGCGCGATGCAGGATGTGTTACTGAAGCGGCAAACCGTTGAAGAGATGTTTCGCAAGAATCGTCGATTCGGGGCCACTCGCCCGTTGTCGTTTGGTTCTGAGTCACCCAACCGCGTGCGGATCGACGCCAGCTCATCAGATTCACGGACCATTATCGAGGTCTTCGCCCACGACCGCACGGGGCTGCTGTATCGCGTGTCGCAGTCGATCTTTGATCTGAATCTGTCCGTCGATCTGGCCAAAATCGCCACGCATCTGGATCAGGTGCTGGACGTGTTTTACGTTCGAGAACTCGACGGATCGAAGGTGACCGGCGAGGCCCGACTGGCCGAGATCCAGTCGACCCTCGAATCCCGCCTCGTCGAATTCGAGTCCCACAGCTGGCGTGACTTCGCGTAAGCGTCGCCCTGGCGAGCGGGGTGGCGTCAGCCCCCTGGTGCTTGTTTCAGCTCATTCACCCGAAGCGTCAGCGATAGAAAACACAGTGAAAAGTCGCTTTCGCTCTCCCTCGCTCACGCGTCGGGTTGGTCAAGTAAGCACCACAGGTGCGTCAGTCCCCTGGTTATGCGGCGCTGCCCGAGCATCCGGCTCCCACCGGACGCTCGCCGGGATGTGTTACCCCGTCCTGCGTGAGTGCCACAGCATCATCCGCCGAGACTTCCAACTCACGGTCAGTGCCAGAACCACTCGCCCGGCGACACTGGCTGACATCAAACAGTCTTTGTGCGTTTTTTTTGTAGCCTACATATTTTCCATAGATTTTCCCCGAGAATGGCGGTAAGTTCGGCTCATCTCTCATTTCGACTGAGAGTTCCACTGGTCATTCGACCAAGTTTTTGAAGCGGGTGTTCGTACCGTCCTCTACGTCAGGAGTTTTGCGTGATGACATTCAAGAAGCGTTCACGTGGTTTCACGTTGATCGAACTGCTGGTGGTGATCGCGATCATCGCCGTACTGATTGCTCTCCTGCTGCCTGCCGTGCAACAGGCCCGCGAAGCGGCTCGCCGCTCACAATGCAAAAACAATCTGAAGCAGCTCGGTCTGGCATTCCACAATTACCACGACACCGCCAACTGTTTCCCACCGGGATACTTCCTCGTGCTGGGGACACCGACGACTGATCAGCATGTGAAGGGAGCGATGACCATGATCCTCCCATACATCGACCAAGCGCCGCTGTACAACCAATTGGATCAGAATGTCCCCTTGTACACGGGGCCCACGGGTTTCAATACGACGATTCAAGCCAACAATACTTTGCTGGCAGGGACGATCATTCCGGGCATGATGTGCCCGTCGTCACCTGGGGATCAGAAGCATACCTACATCTATCCAGCGGGGGCATTCGGACCATTCCCCAACGCAAATGCAGTGATGCTCGGTGCGCGGTCCGACTACAGCGGCACGACTGGTATCCTCGGGACATTCGCCAACCTTGCTTACAACGGCAGTGCCGGTGGTGACCGAGACGGCATGCTTCAGGCAGCTGGTCAGACTAGCTTCCCCGGAGGACCTGGGTATAAGCCCGGCTCAACCGGGCGCATGCGCGACGTGCTGGATGGGACATCCAACACGTTCCTGTTGGGTGAGAAGACAGGCGGGACCGTGATTTACTTCAAGACCCAGCCGGCCCCCGCTGCTTTTCAAGCTCTCGGGCCCACAAATGGTGGTGGCTGGGCCGATGCTCTGCTGTTCGAACACTGGATCGCTGGTTCGCTCAATGACGGGACCGGCAGCGGCGGACCATGTCCGATTAACTGCACCAATCTCCGGGGTCGTGGCTTCCACAGCTTCCACACGGGTGGTGCCCACTTCCTCATGGGTGACGGTGCCGTGCGGTTTATCAGCGAGAACGTCGCAGCCCAGACGATGGGTGCCCTGATCACTCGCAAGAAGGGCGAAGTGGTCGGCGAGTTCTAGTTAAGAGTCTGGATCACCCCGTTTCCGAGATCAATCCCGGGAACGGGGTCTTTTTTTGAACATTTTCATCATCAGGTCAGGAACTCAGATGCGCAATTTAGGACGATTGATCGGGTGTGGGTTGTTGTGTCTCGTGGCGGGCTGCGGTGCCAAATCTGAGAAGCCGTTCACCAAGGCCACGATCAAAGTGTCCGGGATCATCACCGTCGATGGAAGTCCACCAGAGACTCCGATTCAGCTGGAGTGCCGATCCGAGTTGGTTTCGGATGCAGAACATCCGAGTGTCTCGTCGGCAACCACCTCAGAAGATGGAAGCTTTGAGATTTCGACGTATGCTCCCGGTGACGGTGTGCCTGAGGGCAGCTACTCCCTCGTCGCGACATGCCTCAAATTCGATGCTCTTTCGAATCAATTCAAAGAGCCCGATTTGCTCCGCGGAAAGTACGACGCCATCGAAGAATCGCCCAAGACATTCGAAGTCGCTGCCGGAGACGAACCGCTCGACCTCGGCACGATCGACCTCAAAGGATCTGGGAAGAAGAAGTAAGCGTGATGGTCTTTTCCATAGCGGTCGTCATTTGTCTGGAGCATAGACTGGAATTCATTCCTTTCTATTGGCTTGCGAAAACAGAGTGACATCCGAAACTCACTGGGGCATTCCAGTTCTGATTGTTTTATTCTTGTGTGAGATCTCCTAATGCGCTGGCTGTGCTTGTGTGCTTGCTTGTTGTCTTCTCCCACGTTCCTCGTCGCTGAGGAGCGGGCCCAATCTCAGGCTCCGCTCGATGCGATCCATCGGTATGTGGCTCGGGAGGAACCGGACTTTGCGTGGAAGTTGGCTCAGACGATCCCGACACCGCAGGGGACGGTCTACCGCCTGGAGATGACCTCGCAGAAGTGGCAGGGACTGGTCTGGAAGCACGCGCTGCTGGTCTACGAACCCAAGGTCATTGACCATCCCGATCACATGCTCCTCTTCGTCACCGGGGGCTCCACCGGAAAAATTCCCAAGGACGGCGACCTGGCCATGGGACTGGCTCTGGCCGAACGCTGCGGCGGACGTGTCGCGACGCTGCATGCGGTGCCGAATCAGCCCGCTCTCGGCGACCGTGTGGAGGATGACCTGATCACCGAAACCTGGCTTAAGTACCTCGAAACCGGTGACGACAGCTGGCCGCTGCTGTTTCCCATGGTCAAGAGTGCCGTCAAGGCGATGGATGCCCTCGAACAATTCTCGTTGGAGCAGTTTAAGGTCAAGTCGAAAGGCTTCGTCATCACCGGAGCCTCGAAACGTGGCTGGACCAGCTGGCTGACTCCCGTCGCCGACAAGCGTGTCATCGCCACAGCTCCGATTGTGATCAACGTCCTCAACATGCCCGAGCAGATGAAATACCAGCTGGAAACCTGGGGCGCGTACAGCGAGCAGATCGCCGACTACACCAGCAAGGGACTGATCAAACCTGCCGGGACCGAGACGCCGCGCGAGAAGCAGCTGCTCGACATGATGGACCCATACAGCTATCGCCAACAGCTGACGCTGCCCAAGCTGATGGTTGTGGGCACGAACGACCCCTATTGGGTGGTCGATGCCATGAACCTGTATTGGGATGGTCTGGAAGGCCCGAAGTACACCTTGCAGGTCCCCAATGCGGGACATGGGCTGGACGACGGCCGGGACGCCGCGCTGACCACGGTGGCTGTGTTCTTCCGGCATCAAGCGGGTCAGATTGCCATGCCCCAACTCGATTGGAAATACAACCCACAGGCGGACGCCCTACATCTGTCGATGACCTCTGACCCCGCCCCGATCGGCGTCCGGTTCTGGACCGCAGATTCGGACGACAAGGACTTCCGCGACGAGAAGTGGACCTCGCAGCCGCTCGACATCGCCAACGGTTCGTTCTCTGGCCGTCACCCAACCGGCAACGGCCACGTCGCGATCTTCGGCGAATACCAGTACAAGCTGGGCGGGTTGAATTACTCGCTGACGACGCAGGCGTATCGCCAGTAAATGACGAAGCAGGTCCGGCGAGCGTGATGCTTGCCAGACGTACTGCGAGGGGATAACAGTTCCCGTGATGGACAATCGGCGTAGGATAGCCCCGGCTGCCGCTTTGGGCGACCGGGGCGACGCAGCCGAAAAAGGTTTTGACATCGAGAGATTTATCACCGAGAACCTCTTGTGCCAAGGCACACTGGGAGCCTCCAAAGCGAGCCAACCGGTGGTACCCTGCGTCTCATTGATGAGGACTCCTCATGCTCCGTCCGTGGCATGTATTCTGCTGTGTTTTGCGATGCGTGCTGTCGATCAGCGGGGCGTCGCCGTGTGAGTGTGCCGAAGACCTGCCCACCTTGAGGCAGGACTGCTTGTCCGGCATGAAACGGGCGGCGGAGTATTACCGGTCGAAGGTCGCTGTCCGGGGCGGGTACGTCTACTATTACTCACTCGATCTCCAGACTCGCTGGGGCGAGGAGCAGGCCACAGCCACTCAGATCTGGGTCCAGCCGCCGGGGACGCCGACGGTGGGAATGGCCTATCTGCGAGCGTACGAGGCCACACAAGATCCGTTCTATCTGGAAGCGGCTACCGAAGCGGCGGAGGCTCTACTCTATGGCCAGATGAAGTCGGGCGGGTGGCAAGCAGCGATCGATTTTGACCCGCAAGGCAAGCTCTCGGGGCTGTACCGGCATGGGAAAGGGCGAGGTAAGGACCAGTCATCGCTGGATGACAATAAGACACAGGCGGCACTGCTCTTGCTGATGCAGTGTGACCACGCCCACAAGTTCCAGCATGCCGCGATTCACGAGGCAGTCGAATACGCTTTGAAAGGACTGCTCGCCGCCCAGTTCCCGAACGGAGCCTTTCCGCAGGTCTGGACCGGCCCCGCGCCGCAGCACCCGATCCTCCAGGCCAGCTTCCCCGACTATGACTGGAAGACCGAACACCGAGTCAAGGAGTACTGGGACCTCTACACGCTCAACGACGATCTCGCTGGCGACATGGCTGACACTCTGCTGGCCGCTCACAACATCTACAAAGATGTTCGCACGAGTCTGGCTCTTCGCAAGCTCGGGGACTTCCTGATCCTCGCCCAGCTGCCCGAGCCGCAACCGGCCTGGGCGCAGCAGTACACGCTTGATATGCACCCGGCGTGGGCGCGCAAGTTTGAACCACCAGCGATCACGGGGCACGAGTCGCAGGACGCCATCTCGACCTTGCTGCTCGTCTATCGCCACACTCGCGATGCCAAATACCTCGAACCGATTCCGAGGGCGCTGAAGTACCTCAAGGGATCACTGCTTCCCGATGGCCAGATCGCCCGGTTCTATGAACTGCAGACCAACAAGCCGCTCTATATGAACAAGGAGTACGAGCTGACCTATGACGACGGCAATGTCCCGAGCCATTACGGCTGGAAGCAGAAGTCGAAGCTCGACAAATTGGAGCAGGAGTACGAAGCGACGAAGGTAGGCACTTGGTCGCCATCGAAACCGAAAAAGGCGTCGTCTCTCGCGAAGGAAACCCGCGCCACGCTGGAGAAACTCGACGCCGAGGGCCGCTGGATCAGCGGCGTGACCGGAGACCGCCTCACCGGCCAGCCTAAGTTCGGCGATGGACGGGTCTATCTGTCGAGTGAAGTGTTTAGTGACAACTTGGAAGAACTGGCGAAGTTCATCGAAGCGTCCGCGCCGTGAGCGCAATCGTTTAGCCGCGACACGAAGTCTACGCAGGGTTCCACCGGTTGGGTCGCTTTGGAGCCTTATAGCATTCCCCTGCTCACCGGGATTGGTCGCTGCTCAGGGAGTGGGGACTTCCGACCATCCCGACGGACGGAGCGGCGGCGGACCAATCCCGCGCGCTGAAA
>JAYWHX010000009.1:0-181374 GCA_043777375.1 Planctomycetota bacterium
ATCACATCGCTGCCCCGGTAGATCAGCCCGCGCTGGTGGCACCTTTTGAGGAACGCCCAGATGGTGTAATTGTTCTCTTCGGACATGGTGAAGTAGGACTTGCGCTCGCCGGGGGGTTTGGCCCAGTCCGCGTCGGTGCGGTCCCAGTTCATCCAGTAGCCGAGGCGGATCGACTGCTCGGTCTGCACCCGGGCGAAGCGGTCCACGCGGGCCTTGCACAACTCGACGAAGCGGTCGATGGAGGCATCGCGGTCGCCCGGAACCAGTTCCTCGATGGCTCGTTTGGAGCCGAGTTTGAGTTCCTTTTCGACCTCGACTTCGACCCACAGCCCCTGGCAGTCGAACCCGTTCTGGTAGCGGAGTTCCCGCCCGGTCATGGCGAAGTAGCGTTGGAACGTGTCCTTGTAGGTGCGTCCCCACGCGTGATGGACCCCCATCGGGTTGTTGGCGGTGATCGGTCCGTCGATGAACGACCACTTCGGTTTGCCAGCGTTCTGGGCCTTCAAACGGTCAAAGATCCGCTGCTGCTGCCAGAAACGCAGGACTTCGTGCTCGCCGGACACAAACTGAGCTTCATCAACACGTTGGAACATGACCATCCGACCGGGAAGAGACCACTGCATCGCCAAGGGCCTGACTGCCCCGCAACAAGTGGTGTAGCTTCGCAGGTCGCTCGATTCGAGCCAAGTCACAGCCTCGCGGATGGGGAGCGGATGTAACGACGACGGCAGAAAGACACAACGGTTCAAAAGGGGCTCTACGGCCCATTTGTTTGTATCGTCGTGCCGCTGTGGCTCGTACTCTTCTCTGATCAACTTGAACTTCGCAGGATCAGATTCCGAGTCGCGATCGATGGAAACCCCCTCGATAATCGCTCAGACTCGTGACTTCTCTGTCTCCGCAGCAGCAGGTGTCCCCGATGAAATTGATTGTTGGCCTCGGAAACCCGGGAAGGAAGTACGCGGGGACGCGGCATAATGTGGGGTTTGACGTTCTGCAGGTCCTCGGCCAGAGGCTGGGCGTTGATCACTGGCAGTCTCAGTTCGAGGCGGATGTCGCCGACGGGCGATTGGGCGACGAGAAGATTCTGCTCGTCGCGCCGACGACCTTCATGAACCTCAGCGGGCGGGCGGTGAAGTCTCATCTGGGATTCCACAAGGCCGAACCTGCGGATGTGCTCGTGATTTGCGACGATTTAAACCTGCCCAGCGGCAAGCTGCGACTGCGGGGTTCCGGGACAGCTGGGGGCCAGAAGGGGCTGCAAAATATCGTCGATCTGCTGGGGACCACCCAGGTGTCGCGGCTGCGAATTGGCATCGGCAGGCCGCTGCCGCCAATCGACCCGTCGGACTATGTCCTCGGCCGCTTCACCTCGGAAGAACGCCCCGGTATCGACGCAGCTGTCTCCATAGCTGCTGACGCTGTCGAGACTTGGGTCAAGAGCGGCCTCTCAGCTGCGATGAACAAGTTTAACGTCAAAGACGGCGACGGGCCCGAGAACAAGGCCGAGGGCTGATCTCCGCCGGAATCGCCACGAGCATTGGCGTCTGGTACCCAGAGTGTGCCCTGCTCAATCGCCGGTGAATCCAAAAGTTCGGCTCCCTCGCCCCCGCATTGGATGTGAATTCGAGGAGAAAGACTGTCTGGCGGGGGAGAGGGCTGGGGTGAGGGGGAAATATTGCCCCTCACCCCGGCCCTCTCCCCACAGACACGATTCCTTTGAAAACCCGATCTAAGTTGGGGAGAGGGAGGAAGACAGGCTTTGCCGACGTGTGGGATACGCTCACTCTCCTCGAAAGGCTGTTGGCTGACTGCTGATGGCTGGCCGCTCTCCTGCTATACTTCCTAGCCCGGTCGCGGAAAGCGTTTCCCGCTGGGATCACATAGCAAGCGATGGCGAACATGAGCGACTCACGCAACCTGTTTCACAAAGTCTGGGATCAACACACCGTCGGGACGCTCGCTTCCGGGCAGCAGACCCAGCTGTTTATCGGTCTGCATCTGATTCATGAAGTGACCAGCCCGCAGGCGTTCGAGATGCTGCGCGATCGCGGCGTGCAGGTGATGTACCCGGATCGTACGATCGCGACCGTCGACCACATCGTGCCGACCGATAATCAGGCTCGCCCGTTCCAGGATCTGCTGGCCGAGCAGATGATGACCTCGATCGAGAAGAACTGCCGCGAGTTCGGCGTCACGCTGCTGAACATCGATGACAATCGCCAGGGGGTAGTTCATATCGTCGGTCCCGAGCAGGGTCTGACTCAGCCCGGAATGACGATCGCCTGTGGAGATAGCCACACCTCAACACACGGAGCGTTCGGGACGATCGCCTTCGGGATCGGCACTTCGCAGGTCGCGTATGTTCTCGCCACACAGACCCTCGCGATGGACCGACCCAAGGTTCGTCGCGTCGAGGTCAACGGCACGCTGGCCGATGGCGTCTATGCGAAGGATGTGATCCTGCACATCATCCGCCATCTCGGCGTGAAGGGCGGAATCGGCTACGCGTACGAATTCGCGGGCGAGGTCTTCGATCGCATGACGATGGAAGAACGGATGACCGTCTGCAACATGAGCATCGAAGGCGGGGCCCGCTGCGGGTATATCAACCCGGACCAGACCACCGTTGAATACTTGCGCGGCCGGCCGTTCGCTCCCCAGGGCGAAGAGTTCGAAAAGGCTGCGAAGTGGTGGCTGTCGCTCGCCTCCGGCCCAGATGCGACCTTCGATGATGTTGTGAAATTCAACGCAGCTGACATCGAGCCGACCGTCACCTGGGGCATCAACCCCGGCCAGTCCGTCGGCATCAGCGAGCCCATCCCAGCTGTGGCCAAGTTCCCAGAAGAGGATCAAGTCGGCGTGCGCGAGGCTTTGGAGTTCATGGAACTCAAAGCCGGGCAATCGCTGCAAGGGGTTAAGATCGACGTGGCCTTCATCGGGTCTTGCACAAACGGTCGCATCTCCGACCTGCGTGAAGCGGCCCGCATCGCGAAGGGCAAGAAAGTTGCCCCCGGCGTCAAGGCCCTGGTCGTCCCCGGATCACAGCAGGTGCTGGCTCAAGCTGAGAAAGAAGGTCTCGACAAGATCTTCACCGCAGCGGGTTTCCAGTGGAGAGATGCCGGTTGTTCGATGTGCCTGGCGATGAATCCCGACAAGCTGGTCGGCCGCGAGATCTGCGCCTCGTCGTCGAACCGCAACTTCAAGGGTCGCCAAGGTTCGCCGACTGGACGCACCCTGCTCATGAGCCCCGCGATGGTCGTGGCTGCGGCGCTCGCGGGGCATGTGACGGACGTGCGGGCGATTTAAAGGTTCGTGTTGCGATCCGGGGCCTTGCCAAACCTGAAGTCGACCAGCAAATCGCATCGATTTACAGATTCGATCTCGAATCCCAATCTGTGAAAACGGCGTAATCTGTGGATCGCTCCGCCCTCATCTCAGCTCAGCTCATTTTTCACGTGAGCAACACTCACTCCACGCAATACAAAGACTCATGCCGATGACCATTGGTCGTGTCGGCCACGCGGTGGTAGATGCGGCTTCCGCAGATGGCGGGGGTGGCGAAGGCTTCGTTGCCGAGTCGGTTTTCGCCGAGGAGTTTGAACTCCTTGGGGTCGGCCTGGAAGATCGTCGTCTTGCCCGACTCATCGGTGGCATAGATCGCTCCGTCGACAAGCACGAGTGACGAGCTGAATGTGCCGCCGACACGCTGCTTCCACATCTCTTCCCCGGTGTCGCTCTTAAAACAAGTCGCCACGCCCGCATCGAGCATCGCGTACAGGTAGCCGTCCTGCAGCACCATGGAGGGCACATAAACCCGCGACGGGTTCTCCCACACGACCGTCCCCGAGCCGTCCGCCTTCATCGCCGCCAGATGATTCTTAGGGTAACCACCTGTCGTGTAGATATGAATTCCATCTGTCACGGTCGAGGTCACGCACTCGGTCGTCGCACCGGCGAACTCCCAGTTCTGGCTGCCGCTGAGTGGATCAAGGCTAGTGACCAGATCGCACCCGATCAGGAACATCTGTTCCTTCCCAGCTGCCTTTAAAATAATCGGCGAGGGGTAGTTCGGCAGCGCGGGTCGGGAGTGGGACCAGACGATCTTGCCGGTCTCGCGGTTCAGGCCCGCCAGTGTTCCCTTGCCCCCCTTGGTATCCGCCGACACGATGACCAGCGGACCATACACCATCGGGGACGAACTGAATCCCTGATGCAGCACGTAGTCCGTAATTTTCGTCTGCCACAGCTGCTTCCCCTGTCGGTCAAGGGCTGTGGTATAGATCGCATCATGGCTCAGGAAGTTGACAAAGATCCGCTCGCCATCGCAGGCTGGGGTCGAGTTGGCCGAGGTACTCTTCTCGTTCTGCTTGGCGACAAAGCCGCCTTCGTGGACCGTGGTCTCCCACAGCTGTTTGCCGGTGTTCTTGTCGAAGGCGATCGTTAACTGCCGGTCGGGTTCATTCGCAGCTGTGTTGAGAATGACTTGATCGCCGACCACGATAGGCGATCCGTGTCCTTTACCGGGGAGCGGAGCCATCCATCGAATGCCTTCCGTGGCCGACCACTTCGTCGGTGCCTTCTGCCCCGAGGGAGCGATCCCGTTGCGATTTGCACCCCGCCACCACGGCCAGTCGCTGGCTTCGACCTTGATCGGGCTGGGGACTGAACCAGCGTCCTTGTCCTCCGCCGAGGCTACGCACCCAGTCAAAGGCTGACACAAGATTAGACCGACGCTCACGCACCACATCGACGATTGCCACATTGCACTGCCTCATGAATCATTTCGAATCGGAACGCTCGACAAGCATGTGTCGTAGTCGATGCGAGATATGTTTCCAAGCGACGGACAAAAACAGATCCCGGAGTCTTCACACTCGGGTCGAATCCCGTTTCGCCCCAGACGATACGGTGAACTCCCCAAACATGCCACATGATCGGAGACACTGCCAGCTACTTGTTTGCCGGAATTGGGATCAGAATCTGAAACCCAAAATCTCCGGGAGGATGATTTGTCTTGCTGGAAACCACAGCTCCCCCATCGTCGATGAGATTCCGCGATACGCTGTAAATCAACAGACCGGTGGCGTCCTTCCGGAAGCGAAGTGGCCGTCCACTGAAAGGGTCAATCGTGGCATCCGGTGAGCTTGGCAAATCCGCAATGAGTGATTTATCGAGTTCGTCCAATGACGCGGGGAGTTGTCCGTGTTTCAATTGGTGACGATAGGCTGCAAGGCCGAGGTTGACATACCTTTGGCAAGCAACGGCCCGACATGTGGACTGCCCCAAGTCATCAAGGGCAGGAATAAACAACCGCAACCCCGCGTCCTTGAATTGATTGGCCGACCACTGGCTCAAGAGCCTGTTGATTTCTGCGGTAGACTCTGACAGGATTTTCGTGGGCATCGGCCAAGGCTGGGAAAATGCGCCGATGGCTTTGTCCATCACTTTTATAATGCTGAGCTTGTTGGTGTTGCGTAGTGGCCCGATCGGAAGTTTGTCGATCTCTGACAGTGCGATTGCCGTCTCGCAGGCCATGGCCCGCTGCATTTCAGTCTCGAAATGGGCGACACTGACAGCATCTTGCAACGAGGAGAGCTCGGCATCTGTCCATCCAGAGTGCGGAAGGTGTGCCTCGAGTGAACTCACTCCAACCGAGTAAGTAGCGATGCGAAGCATCTCTGGCAAAGTGGACGGCTCTCCACTGATCGCGTCTGAGAATGCGAATATAGCTTTAGTGTCTTGCAGCGTTCTCGCATAGTTCCCCTCGTGGGCGCACAGGCGAGCATCGAAGTTCAGTAGCCTGGTGGATTCGCTGGCGAACTTCGTATCCGGAAGGAGAGTATCGATCCCGTTAGAGAAATTATGAGGAAATCGCACTTGCCCAGGCACACTTGCAGCGTGCAGGACCAGTTGCAATTCGTTGTCGAGGCTGAGAGCGAGAACTCGGCCTGCTTCAAAGTTGTCCCAAGGCTGGCCCGGCGGCGGGATCTCCTCCTTATCACTCCCAAATATGAGCCGGTATTTTTCCTTTGAGTGGCTGTTGGCGGCCCCCACCGCTTCAATGGCAGCCACCCATTCTTGTGTTCGATCATTCACTCCTGCTGGAACCCTGTAGAAGTCATTGACTTCATCGGCGGATGTGGGCCAGCCCTTGGATTTCCAATCGTCCAGATGAGATTGCAGTTCATTCACTGATGCGAACCAAAACCATCCGCCGGTGGCCAGAACCACAAGGGGAAGACAAATCAAAGCCCACAATCGCTTTGATCCCCCAAAGGAAGAGGAAGAGGAAGGGGAAGGGGCGAGTACATCGTCATCGGATGCTGTGGAGTTCGCGTTCGGCATGTCAGAGCGGCTCATTTCGGCAATGCCGAGTGGTGTGAAACATCAAGCCTGATCTCGTTCCGATATAGAGGCGATCCGCAATCCAACAGTCGAACCCCAGCCTACAAGATGGCATCAGCCCTCAGACCTTCAGAAGTCGAACTCGTGTTAGCGGAATCCAGGGGCTGACTTAGCCTGGCTTGCCGGAATCCTCCTCTATTCAGCATGTCCAGTGGCACGGCAAGCTCTCACTCCCCCACCACGCGCAGCACCCGGTGCCCGTTATCACTCTGACCAAACTGGTCTGTTGTCCGTACCTCGATGTCATGCACCCCCGTCGTCAGGGCGGGAAGCTTGAGCTTCCACAGGTGCGTGCAGATGCCCGGCTTGGGGAGCTTTCGCCAGTCGTTGGGCTTGAGCTTCAGCAGCTCCTCTTCATGGGCCAGCGCGCGGACGAAGACGGGGTCGACCTCGCCGGTGTGGGTCATCGGCTGCCAATCGCCGGTCCCGTCGACGCGCATCTCGACGGTCGAGAGGATCGAGCCTTCGAAGACGTTGGCGTAGACATCAGTCTCGGCGGTCTTCGACGCGGGGAGTTCTTCTGGCAGGTCGATCTGCATCTGGTAATCAGCACTGCGGCCAGCGGGTTGGAATTTCAGCGAGTACTTTTGGCCATCGAACGAGATGACCGAGTACCCGTTGGGGGCTCCGTCCGACATCATCGCGTGCGGGATGCCGCGTTCGTCAGGGGCTCCGCTCCACCAACTGCCGCAGACGGTGACGTTGATGATGTGGTGATGCGGCTTGGCCCCTTGCCAGCCATCGGCGTCGGTGATGTAGTGATGTTCCATCGTGTGCGTGTGGGCGGAGATCGACAGCGAGAACGGTCGCTTCTCGATCAGCCGGTACAGCCCGTGTCGGTCGTTCACTTCCAACAACGGGATGTGCATCATCAGCACGACCAGCTGATCCTCGGGGATCTGTTCGAGGTCGGTCTTAATGAACTCCAGTTGTTCAGGTCCGAAGCCTCCGCGATAACCCCACTTGTCTTTTTCCTTGTCCTTGACCATCCATTCGATGTCGTCGAGTACTAAGAAGTGAACGGGTCCGTGATCGAACGAGTAGTACGACGGGCCATAGACCCGCTCGTACGTCTCGTTGGCGTGCCGCCGGGTGCGGGCGTCGTAGTTGATGTCGTGGTTGCCGATGACGTTGTACCACGGGATGCCGATCAGCGCGATCGAACGGTTCAGCTGCTCGAAGGTCTCCAGATTGTCGAAGGCGATGTCGCCCAATGTCACTCCAAACGAAGCGTCGGTCTTGCCGATGATTCCTTCGACCACATCGTGCGTGATCCAATCCACTTCCTTCTGGTCGCGCGGCTGGGGATCGCCGAAGAGCAGAGCCTTGAACTGTTCGGGTTCCTCCTGCGGGTAGAGCGCGAAGTCAACCGATTCTGGCAGCGGGCCGGTCGGCTTCACGCCGCCGAACTTCAGGTCGGGTGAGCCATTCGGTTTGTGAACGTAGTAGAACTGTGGCAGCTGGTCTGCATTAACCGGAGTCCGATAGCCGCGTGGTTTGATGACGAACAGCGTGGTGTCGTCATCCACGGGTAAGACATACAGTCCTTGCTCATTGGTGGTCACGATTTGGCTGCCATTGGAGACCCGCACTCCTGGCATCGGCTTCTCGTCGGCGTCTCGCAGGCGGTTCTCATTGGCGTCGAGATACACGACCCCCTTGGCAAGCTGTGGAATAACAGGCGGCGGCGTCTCCGATTGCACCGCGCGGAGCATGAGCCCCGAGAGGGCGAGAACTCCGGCAACTGTGAAGAGTGCGGCAATAGAACGCATGGCTATCCTTCCAGACGATGGATCTCTGATTCCAGAATTCACAGCCTGTCGACCCGTTGGCCGTTTGGCAAGCGAGCATACGTTGTCGAGTCAAAAATTCACCGACCCTTTGCGAATGCTTCCTCGTCGTATCACGCCTGTTGCCCCCTCTTGGATACAATGTGGACAAGGTTTGCGATGGCGATTTTTGGCCATCGTGGCTGGTGCCCCATAGCATGTTCTCAGGAGTTGCTCGTGCTGACTTACATCCTCAAATCCGGCAGTCTGGCACTTGCCTTCCTGCTTTCGAGTGGTTCGATTCAACCACTCATCGCTCAGCATCATGGAGGCGGACACCACAGCGGCGGTGGGGGGAGCATGCACCACGGCGGTGGAGGTGGCGGCTCGATCCACCACGGCGGTGGAGGCTATGGCGGCAGCAGCTTCGGCGGGGCCACTCACCACCATCACAGTGGCAGTGTCGGCGGGATTTACATTGGTGGCGGCGGCATCGGTCTGAGCTACGGAAGCGGCTTGGGTTATGGCGGGTACGGAGGCTATGGGGGATACAACAGTCTCCGCTACTCCTCCGGGTATGGATACGCGCCGTACAATAGCTACCCGTCCTATGGCGGTTACTCGAACTATGGGTCGAGCGTCTACGTCACTCCGCAATACGTGAATCCAGCTCCGACGATCATTTATCAATCCCCAAGTGTCCAACCAAGCATCCAATCTCGGAGAATCATCGAGAGCTCGCCTCAGAATCTCGAGCAACGAACCAGTCTTCCCGGTGTCACTCAGGGAGGCCGAACTCACATCGCCGAGCTGGCGGATGCTGTCGCGGACCGGACCAACCAGCTGTGCATCGCGCTCCACGGGTCGTATCTCGGGAACCCGCAGTTCAACGAGGTGTATCGCGATGTCTATTCGCTGATTACCCGCTCGAAGCAGCTGGCCTCTCAGAACGCGTCAGGCGATTTACAGGCGATGCTGACCGAGTTGTCCGACATGAATGCGATCCTGGCTCAGGCCACGCCCGTGATTGAGAGCTGGAAAGCCAGGAATGGAGGCTCCGCATCGGCCACCAGCCACTTGAGCAGTGTGGAGTCAGCCCTCAAGCTACTGTCAATTGACGCAGGCTGGGATGCCAGCCTGGGGAGAGGCCAGCCACCTGCTCCCACGCAGACATCTGCCCCCCTCGAAGTCGCTCCCACGCCGGAGTCGTTGCCATCCGAGGCGGGTCCGACTCCTCTGGATCCAGTGCCTGCTCCGTAGAGCATTCCCCGGAGTCTGCTCCTCTCGATCGATGCCAATAATAGAGCGAGCGGGCCAACATGGTCCGCTCGCTTTGTTGAATGCCTGCCAATTGCAGACTCATTCAATGAGAAGTGCCGGGCGACTGACCCTCAGCTTTTTGCTGCGCCTGGCGAAAGAGTTGCATCTCCAGCTCCTCCAGTTCCTCCAGTTCCGACTTTGTGAGTGGCCCAATCTTGTGATGCACTTGGCCGTTACGCGGCCTGCTCGACGATTCCTCATGACTCACCGTTTCAACCTGTGAAGCATCATCGGTGATCTGGCTCGATCGATATCGCCCGACCGCATGCCCGCCGAGAACTCCGATCAATTCCAGAGCCCCATTGGCGGGATTGATATTCACGAAGCTGGCTGATGCGCTGCCCAGTGCCATCCCGTATCGCGGGCTCAGGATGTTCTGGGCTTCGCGCTGCCCAGCTGGGGTCGAATTGGATTGCGAGTACGCCAGCACGTCGCGCGTGTTGATGGTTTCGTGGATCATGTTGAATCCGGCGAAACTCTGCGTGAACACATACGTCCCCGGATAGGTCCGCGCATTGACGTCCTTGGCATAAGCCGCGCTCACCTGTCCCAATGCGGGTACGTCCGAGTAGACGTAGACGCTGTTCGTATAGGGGTTGTAGCGGTCTCCGCCAAAGATTCGACCGGGGAACAGTGTGTACCCCAGCGTGTCGAGAGCCCCGAACGTATAGCGCCAACCGGGGGCCACATGCTGGTTCTGGACCAGTCGTCGCCACTCATCACCGGGGGCATATTGGTTCAGCCGCACCTGCGTGTCTTGCAGGCCGTTCTGGGCCATGTACTGCCGTACTTGCTCCTCGGTATCGGGCGAAATGTGGTGATTGTCGACGCGCCGATTCCAGAGCAGAATTTTACTCGGAATCCCGACCACCCAGCCGACTCCATCGATAAGTGGATTGTCTTCCCCACGCTCGACCAGAACTTCACCCACCGTACAAGGATCGTGCGAAACGGTCCGCCGGTCGAAGGCCATGCAGCCGACTTGAGTCAGCATCAGCAGACTGCTCGCCAGCCCCCCGAATCGCCAGAACAGAGTCATATTCGAATCCCTTCGAGAACGATTCCGAGTGTGCCTCGTCATCGACTGGAATAGAGATCATTGCACAAACCGCGTCAACCGGAACAGCGCGACTCAGGCTCGTGGGCGGCATCAAATGCCAGTGCAGCGAGTCCACGAAGTCACCCGCGTCATTCAGATCATCAATCCTGCAATGGCCCCGGTCATCGCCGAAGCCAGTGCGCCGCCGATCATCGCCTTCATCGCCAACTGAGAGATGACGCCCTTCCGCTCGGGAGCCATCGATCCAATACCCCCGACTTGAATTCCAATCGAGGCGAAGTTCGCAAATCCACAGAGTGCGTATGCCGCGATCTTGGCGGTCCGTGGTGACAGCTGGGAGATGGTCTCTGGCTTGGCCAGATCGGTATAGGCGATCAACTCTGTCAGGACGAGTTTCTCGCCGAGCAAGCTGCCCACGACGCGGGATTCTTCCCAGTTGGCTCCCAGCGTCCAGGCGATCGGTCGAAACGCCCAGCCAAAGATCTCCTGCATCGAAGTGGCGGGGATTTTCACGCCGAGAACAGGAATCGTTGGTCCCCAGCCCAGCAAGGCATTGACCATCTCCATCGCGGCGATGAACGCGATCAACATCGCGCACACGCTGAGCATCAGCTTGAGCCCCTCGCTGGCCCCTTCGCTGAAGGCCTCAATGACGTTGGTGGTTGTCCGTTCCATCGGCACTTTCACTTGCCCGAGTGTCGTTGGAATTTCGGTCTCCGGAACCAGCAGCTTGGCGAATAAGATCGACGCAGGGGCCCCCATCACTGACGAGGCGATCAAGTGTCCCGCAATGTCGTTTCCCAGCACAGGGGCCAGCATTCCGACATAGAGTGCGATGACTGTCCCCGCGATTGTCGCAAATCCTGCGAGCATGATGGTCATGATCTCGCTACGGGTCATCTGTGAGAGAAACGGCTTCACGACCAGTGGAGCTTCCGTCTGCCCGAGGAAGATGTTGGCCGCCACACTGAGCGTCTCCGCCCCGCTGGTGCCCATTGTTTTCACCATGCCCCACGCGATGATTCGCACGAAGAATTGCATCACTCCCCAGTGGTACAGCACAGCGAAAACCGCGGAAAAGAAAATGATCGCTGGCAAGATGCGGAACGCCAGATTCACGAGCGGTCCGCTGAGCGCCTTCTCGGGCTGATTGAGATACATCAGCTCTTTAAAGAGGAAATCGGTGCCGCGATCACTAAAGCCGATCAGCAGGTTCACCACTCTGCCGCAGGCATCAAAGAATGGCTGGCCCCAGGGAGTCTTGAGGATCAAGGCTGCAAACAAGACTTGCAGACCCAGCCCGACTAACACCGGTCGCCACACGATCTGGCGGCGGTTTTCTGACAGGAGGATGGCGATCCCCATCAACGTGACGATGCCGATCAGGCCCTGATACTGCTGCATCGTGACACCGGGGTTTCCGCGAGGAGAGACCAGCCAGATTCGTCGAAACGGAGCTTCAAGGACACCGCGAGAGCGGCGACGAGTCTTCAGTCATCACGGACTTGATCGTCCATGAATCGAGGAGACTCGTGCCCTCACCTAGAACATCGAGCGTTCGACAAACCCCGTGTCCCCTTCGCCGCTGATGAACGTGGGGTGATCGATGATCCGGCGAGCCAGCGGGATCGTCGTCTTGATTCCTTCCACGGCAAACTCATCCAGTGCCCGGCGAAGCGTCTTGAGCGTCTCCTCGCGGTTGGGCCGATGGATAATCAGTTTGCCAATCATCGAATCGTAGTACGGGGAGATCTTGTATCCCTCGTAGGCATGCGAGTCGAACCGCACGCCCATCCCGCCCGGTGGACGGAATTTGGTGATCGTCCCGGGACAACCCCGGAACCCGTTCTCGGTGTCCTCGGCATTGATCCGCACTTCCATGGCGTGGCCGTTGCAGGGAATGTCCTTCTGCGTGAACGCCAGCTTCTCGCCCGAGGCGATCAGGATCTGCTGCTTGATCAGGTCGATCCCCGTCACCTGCTCGGTAACCGGATGCTCCACCTGAATTCGAGCGTTCACTTCGATGAAGTAGAACTTGTTGTCCTGGTCAACGATAAACTCGCACGTCCCGGCGTTGTAATAACCCGCTGTCTTCGCCAGACGCACAGCTGCGGCACATAACTCCTCACGCACTTTTTGCGGAAGATTAGGAGCTGGGCTCTCTTCGATCAGCTTCTGGTGTTTTCGCTGCATCGTGCAGTCGCGTTCCCAGAGGTGAACCACGTTCCCGTGCATGTCACCCAGCAGTTGAACTTCGACGTGCCGTGGCTTCTGGATGAACTTCTCGACGTATACGCCACCGTTCTTGAACGCCTTCTCGGCTTCATTCGAAGCAGCCTTCAACTCGACTCGCAGCTGGGCTTCGTTGTGTGCGGCACGGATGCCTTTGCCGCCGCCGCCGGCCGTGGCCTTGATCAGGACGGGATAGCCAATCTCGGCGGCGACGCGAGCCGCCTCGTTTTCGTCGGCGACCAGTCCCTCGCTGCCGGGCACTGTCGGAACCTTGGCTTCGCGAGCGATACGCCGCGCAGCGACCTTGTCCCCGAGAGCCGCCATCGCTTGATGGGGCGGTCCGATGAATTCAATTTTGGACGCCCGGCACATCTCGGCGAAGTCGTGGTTCTCGGATAAAAATCCATACCCCGGATGAATGGCGTCCGCATTCCCGACTTCGGCGGCACTGATGATCCGTTCGATCTTCAGATAGCTATCGGTGGCCGAGGCTGGACCGATGCAGAACTTCTCGTCCGCCAGATCGAGGTACGCCGCGCCGCGGTCCGCTTCGCTAAAGACAGCCACGGTGCCAATGCCCATTTCGCGACAGGCCCGGATGACCCGCAGGGCGATTTCCCCACGATTGGCGATTAAAATTCGCTGGAACATGAATGCGTTTTTGTCAGAAGAGAAGATCGCCCAACCGTGATTACAGCTGGGCTCTGGGGCGTCAAGACTCGCACTACGGTTGGACGAGGAACAACAGCTGGCCGAACTCGACCGCGTCGCCGTCCTGGACACAGATCTTGGCGATCGAGCCCGTGCACTCCGACTTGACCGGATTGAAGAACTTCATCGCTTCGATCAAGCAGACGACCGAGTCGTTCTTCACGCGATCCCCCACCTTGACGAAGACCGGCTCGCCCGGTTGTGGAGAGGAGTAATAGGTCCCCACCATCGGGCTCTTCACCTTCAGCAAACCCTCATCACCACTCTTCGCAGCTGCCACCGGGGCGGCAGCACTTGGAGCGGCCGCCGCGGCCGGGGCCATCGGCGGAGGAGCATATCCACCCGCTGGCACGGCATGGACGACCTCTTGCGGACCGCGTTTCAGCTTCCACTGCTGGTCGCCTCGACGCAGCTGCACTTCACGCAGGTCGTGCTTTTCCATCATCTCGACGAGAAGTTGCAGCTTGTCGAGATCGAATGAATCTCCACCGGCGGAACGTGGCTCCGTCATGGATCGGTATCCTTCTTGCCGGGTCTGACCCTCTCGAATTCGAGAGGGAGCCGGGGCTGGCAGGGGAAGTCATTCCCCCGCGAATGAATTGGGAAACCGCGAGACCTCGGTGCGCACCGAGTCCGCAGGCGACAGCCTCGATAGCTTAGCGAACTTGAGGGGGAGTCTGCGAGTGCGGCCCCGGCTCGAATTGAAAAAAGTGATCTTCTGTTCAGGGTCGCCCGACCAAATCGCTCAATCCTCAATGATATCAATGTCATCCAACTCAATGACCTCGCCTTCGGGCGGACGCTTCGGCTGGGTGGGCTTGAGCTTACGCTGCGTCTCTTCGACCGCAAAATCCATCCGCTCGTCCGGAATCGCGACTGGCAAATCTTGACTCAAGAACTTCGGATCGACTCGCCGTGCAGGCTTTCCAGTTGCAGGCTGCGCTGTACCCGCCTTGGCAGCTGCTGGGACTGGTTTTTTCTTGCTCGGCTGCGGGGCCACTTTTTTCTCGGGTATCCGGATCTCCAGCCGAAAACCCACGTCCCCGATGTGGACGACATCCCCAGCTGCGACCCGGCATTCCTTGGAAACTTGCTTCTCGTTGACCCGGACGCCGTTCATGCTTCCGAGATCACGCACGACAAAATGGTCGTCGATCTGGGCGATACAGCAGTGCTTTCGCGAGACTTTGCGGCTATTAAGCAGCACCACATCGCATTCCGGTTGTCGACCGAAAAACAGAATCGGCTTGTCAATTGGAATCGCAGGGCCAGCGACCAGCGGGACGAGATGCATCAGCATGGCCGCCCTTTTCATGCAGGGTGATCAGAAGGTCGAATGTCAAAAGCGAGACCGCCACAAGAGACTCTTGATCGTACCAGCCATCACGACCTCTGAACATACTGGGGACTCGATCTTCGCCGCTTGCCGATTAGGCCCTCCCGACGAGAGTGGTTATGATCATTCCGTCGAATCGTCTGATCCTTCCGTTGAAATCCCCCATGCCTCGCTTCCGAATTGCTGTCGCCACTGCCCCTTTCCGTCTCCCCCTGAAGGAGGCCATCAGCACTGCTGGTCTGATCGGGGCCCAGGGAATTCAGTTTGACCTCGCCCGCGAAGTCACCGCATCCGAGTTCGGGGTCACAGCTCTCAAGCAACTCGTGCATTACGTCGAGGAGCGAAACCTGAAGGTGGCGACTGCCACGTACTCTCTCGCCCGCCCGCTGTACGACTTCGAGGCTATCGATGTCCGCGTGCATGCCCTGACCGAGGCCATGGAACTCGCGTCGCGTATGAAACTCCGCCAGCTGACGATCCGTGTCGGTCGCATCCCCGACGAGGCGACCTCTGCCGATCACATTCGGATGGTCGATGTCCTCCGCGATCTCGCCCGTCTGGGAAATCGCATCGGTGTCGTTCCCTGCCTGACCCCCAGCGAAGATGCCTCGCAGACGCTGATCGATGTGTGCCGATCCGTAACCGACGGACTCCTCGCGGTCGATTTCGATCCTGCGGGGACCGTCATGGCCCGCCGTGACGCGGTGGCGACACTTCGCGAACTGCACGAACACGTCCAGCACGTCCAGTTCCGCGATGGCCGCCGCGATGTCGACGGAGTCGGCGTCGAAGTGTCCCTCGGACGGGGGCAGGTCAAGTGGGACGAACTCCTGGCGTTGCTGGACGAAATGCGATTTTCTTTCTGGGGCACCGTCCGACGAACCACCGGTGATGACCGCGTCGGCGACTGCCAGCGAGCCATTCAATACATCCAGCGTGTCGCCCTCGGGCTGTGATTGAGAGACTTATCCCAACCCGCCGTCAGTTCGAGTCGACGAGAGAGGCCAGACATGCTCAATTCAACAGCTTGTGGAAAGTCGGTCGTACGGCACGTGTCTGTCAAGCGAGCGTTCGCTCTTCTGGCCCTGATCTCCCTTGCGTCGGGGACGCCGTTGTTGGCACAGGAGGTTCCTCCGCCCGACCGAGTGGGTGAGGACTGGCCCTGCTTCCTCGGCCCCCAACACACAGGGATCTCGGGTGAGACGGGCTTGCTGAAGGCATGGGCAGCTGGGGGCCCGCCACGGTTGTGGGATCGAGAAATCGGCACGGGCTACAGCGCGCCGTCTGTGCTAGGCAACCGGCTGGTGCTTCATCATCGCCTAAAAGACGAGGAGATCGTCGAGTGCTTGCGGGCAGACACCGGGGAGCCAGCCTGGAAGCATGCGGAAGCGAGCCGATTCGAAGATCCGTATGGCTACAACAATGGCCCGCGCTGCTCGCCCGTCCTGACCAAAGATCGGTGCTACACCCTGGGAGCTGAGGGGAAGCTCATTTGCTTGTCGTTGCTCGACGGTTCCATGATCTGGAAGCGTGAACTCCGTACGGAGTACAAGATCCCCGACGGGTTCTTTGGAATCGGAGCATCTCCCCTTCTGGAGGGGAACACGCTGATCGTACTCGTCGGAGGACAACCGAATTCCGGCGTCGTGGCGTTCGACGCCGCAACCGGAAAGCCGCTGTGGGCGAACGTCGGTCAATCGACCTGGGACAAAGCTGCGACCGGCTGGTCGGGGGAAGCGGAATACGAGTGGACCGGCGATGAGATGGTCGCCAGCTACTCATCCCCGATCTGCGCGACGATCCATGGGCAGCGGCACTTGCTCTGCCTGATGCGGCACGGATTGGTTTCGCTGGACCCAGCCACCGGGAAGGAGAGATTCCACTATTGGTTTCGCCCACGTGTGCATGAGTCCGTCAACGCCGCTCAACCGGTCGTGGCTGGCGACACGATTATGATCTCGGCTGCATATCGCTTGGGGGCCGCTCTGCTGAAAGTGAAACCCGATGGCCAGAGTTATGATGTCGTATGGAAGAATGCCAGTAACTTGCTCACCCACTGGTCGACCGCGATTCACCATGATGGGGAGTTCTACGGGTTCAGTGGACGGCACGAGAACGAGGGCTTATTTCGCTGCCTGAAAGCGGGCACCGGAGAAGTCCTGTGGGAAACCCCCGGAATGACCGAGGAGCAGGTCAAGAACTTGAAGCAGAGCCCGGATGGCAAGGTCATCAGCGCCCAAGATGGAAAAGTCCTGCCGTGGCCCTTTTATGGCCGGGCCTCCAAGATCATGGCCGATGGCATGTTCATCGTGCTGGCCGAACGTGGCGGAATGCTGTCGCTCGTCAAAGTCAGTCCGACTCAGTTCGACGAGGTCTCTCGCTGCGAAGTCTCCGGCCTGAAATACCCCAGCTGGACCGCTCCCGTCCTGTCGCGTGGGCGATTGTATCTGCGATGCGAAGACCGGTTGATCTGTCTAGATCTCCTGGGGCCATGATGCGTTCCACTCGCCGAGCGCTCAATCACAACCTGTCCCCCTCACTCGAAACCCTGCGTCTGGCGGAGTACAGTGGGAAGCAGTGTGAACTGGCAAGTCGAGGAGACGTTCTGATGTGGCATGGTCGATTGATCGCAGGCGTGGTGGTTCTCTTTGTCTGCGGACAGGTTTCGGCGGCAGAGTGGACCGAGTTTCGCGGTCCCACCGGACAGGGAACCAGTGACGTGGCCGGCTTACCGCTCACTTGGAGCGAGACCGAGAACGTCACCTGGAAGACAGCAATTCCCGGCTTGGGCTGGTCCTCGCCGGTCGTTTCCCAGGGGAAGATCTACATCACCACGAGTGTCGACATCCCCGCTGAGGGTGATAAACCCGAAACGCACGAGCTGCGCGGCCTGTGCGTGAATGCTGGGACGGGAGCCGTCGAGTGGAACATCGAGCTGTTCCATCACGAGGGGGAGTTGAAGATGCACCCCAAGAATAGTCACGCGAGCGGAACTCCGCTCATTGATGGAGATGTGATCTACTTCCACTTCGGCCCGCACGGCACAGCCTGCGTGAAGACCGGCGGCGAAGTGGTCTGGAAAAACGAGGAGCTGGTCTACGTTCCTCAGCACGGAACCGGTGGCTCTCCCGCACTGGTCGACGACTTGCTCATCATCTGTTGCGATGGTGCCGACCTGCAGTTCGTGACCGGACTCGATAAGACCACTGGGAAGATTCGCTGGAAGACCCCGCGTGACACGAAACCGGATCGAGGCTTCTCGTTCTGTACCCCGCTGATCATCACGGTCAACGGCCAGCTGCAAGCGGTCTGTCCCGGCAGCAATACCGTGTTCGCCTACGAACCGGCGACTGGCAAAGAGATCTGGCGTTGCCAGTATGGCGATGGCTATAGCGTCGTCCCGCGGCCGATCTTTGCGGAGGGCCTCGTCTTCGTCAGTTCCAGCTACAACAAGCCCAACCTCCTGGCGATTGATCCGACCGGTACCGGCGACATCACTGAGACGCACATCCGCTGGCAAACCGACAAGCAGGCTCCGCACAACCCTTCGATGGTGGCCGTCGATGGATTACTGTTCTTCGTTTCGGATGGCGGCATCGCAACGTGTGCGGATGCGAAGACCGGCGAAGTCCACTGGCATGAGCGCGTGGAAGGGAACTATTCCGCCTCTCCTACCGCAGCTGGCGGACGTATCTATTTCCAGGACGAGAACGGCAAGGCGGTGGTCGTCGCCGCCTCAAAGACATTCGAGGTGCTGGCCACCAACAAGTTCGCCGAGGGTGAGCGGACGTTCGCCTCCTACGGAGTGGTCGACAAGTCTCTGTTGATTCGCAGCGAACACCACTTGTATCGCATCGGAACGACGGAGTCCGCCAGCGTGAAGTGATCTCGGCGAGCGGGGGGCATGAGTCCCCTGGTGGTTTCTTTCCGCACGAATTCGACACCTCTATGACCATCACTCTCATCGGATATCGCGGCGTCGGGAAATCGACGATCGCACCGCTGCTGGCCTCGCGACTAGGCTGGAACTGGATCGATGCGGATGTAGAAATCGAGCAACGGGCTGGTCGATCGATTGCAGAGATCTTCCAACTCGAAGGCGAGCCCGGCTTCCGCGCGAGAGAAGCGGGAGTACTCTTCGAACTCCTCACTCGGGATCGTCTCGTGATCGCAGCTGGGGGCGGGGCCATTCTTGATGGACTGACTCGCAAAGCTATCCGGGAAGCCGGTCCCGCGATTTGGTTGACGGCCAGCCTCGACAGTATCTACGCGCGTGTTCATGGGGACTCGACGACCGCCGAGCGCCGGCCCTCTCTGACGGGAGCCGATCCTCGAACCGAGATTCAGACGCTGCTCGCCGCGAGGACTCCGCTCTATGCGGAAGCTGCGACGCATGTCCTCGATACCGAAGGCCGCTCACCCGCTTCGATTGTCGATGAGATTATGCTGTCGCTCCCCTCTTCGCTGACCATCGGGAGTCCCCGGTGAACGCGACGCTCCATGTCCACCAAGATCTCCCGCCGTGGCTGATTCTCCCCTTCATGTTTTGGATGGGAGCCTGCATTGGCAGCTTCCTGAATGTCTGCGTCTTCCGCATCCCTCAGCACCAAGGGCTCTGGGGTCAACTGAAGAGCATTGCCAATCGAGGGTCATTTTGTCCGCGATGTCTGACGCCGATCCGCTGGTATGACAATGTGCCAATCTTCGGCTGGCTGTCATTGCGAGGTCGGTGCCGAGATTGCGGGCAGAAGATCTCGATGCGGTATCCGCTGATCGAGTTATTCAATGCCCTGTTGTTTGTGCTCGTGTACTGGCTCGAGGTGCCGTTTGGTTTCAGTCAGGCTCTTTCCACGAGTACGGTGTTTGCGGACCTCGGACCGCAAACAATCCCAGGGCTAGGCAGCCTGTCTCCGCTGGTCTTCTTGCACCTGCGTGTGGCATTCCATTTGGTGCTGATTGAAGCCCTGTTGGTCGCGACGCTGATCGACTGGGATCTGATGATTATCCCAGATGCCTGCACTATCCCGCAGACGATCTTTGCAGTTGTCGCCTCCACGATTTTCGGGCGGCTCCATCTGGTTCCAGCTTGGCATCAAGATCCCCAGCTGTTGCGGGATTTTCGCATCGCCCTGCCGAAGTCTTTGCACCCGTGGCTGACTCCGGAATGGGATGTTCCGGCGTGGTTTACAACCTCACCGCATCTGCATGGATTCCTGGTGAGTGTCGCCGGGCTGGTGGTGGGGGCGCTGATGGTCGCCGTCGTGCGGAGCATCGGAACACGCGTTCTCGGACGCGAGGCCATGGGAGACGGGGATATCTTTCTCATGGCGATGGTCGGGGCCTTCATCGGCTGGCAGGCGACCGTTTTGGCGTTCTTCCTCGCCGCATTTTTGGCGACGGGGGCGCAAGTGATTTCGATGTCGTTCCGACTCGACAAAGAGATTCCCTATGGCCCGTATCTGAGTCTAGGCACGCTCCTCATCTTACTTGGCTGGCGAGAAGTCTGGGGACATTTTGCAAAGCGGTTCTTCTCGCTGGGACCGATGCTGGTTCCCATGACTCTCGTCATGCTGATCCTGTTTCCTCTTCTGCTCCTCATCATGCAGGGTATCAAGTGGCTGCTGGGAATTCCGCTTCACCCTCCAGTTCCTGTCGGCGTGTGGACAGCTGCGGATCAGAATGTGTTCTTGGCGGGTGAGAATGTGGATCGCCATCAGGGCCGCTGGAAGCTTGATCATGATTGGCCGGGACAAGCTGCGTCGCGTGGGACCGCGTTCGAGGAACAGTGGAAGCACCCAGATTGGTAGCAGAGACCCCGTCAGCCTGCCAGACGCAGGCGGTTCACGCAACGAAGGGCACACTCTGATCAAGACGAGACCGGCCAGATTGCCTACGATGCATGCGGACCTGGACCAAGACTTTTCGCACGGCTTCGATGACCACTGCTACTGTCACAACGCTCAATCGATCCCTCACCCGGCACATCGCACGGGAGGACGAACCGCGCCAGCGTCCACTTGATTACCGGTTGATCTCGCGGCTGTTTGAGTTCACTCGCCCCTACGCTGCCAAGCGGAACTGGTTGCTGCTGACCGTGGCGCTGCGCTCGTTCCAGCTGCCCGCATTGACGTGGATGGTGGCAGCTGTGATTCGTGGCCCGGTCGCAGAAAAGAGTGTCTCAGGCGTAATATGGGGCGCGGTGATCTTCGCCGTGCTGGCACTCTCAACACAGATCGTGATGCACTTTCGGCAGCGGCTGGCCCTGGAGCTGGGAGAGGCGGTCGTCACCGACATCCGTAAAGCACTGTTCGCCCACATTCAGCGAATGCCGATGCGCTGGTTCCACCAGACCAAGGTCGGCCGCGTCATCAGCCGCATGACCTCTGATGTCGAGGATCTGCGGCTGGGAGTGCAAGATGTACTCTTCGTCAGCCTGGTCCAGGTGGGACAGATGCTCCTCGCAGCCGTGGCAATGCTGTGGTACGACTCGATGCTGTTCCTGATTGTGCTCGGACTGGCTCCCGTCATCTGGTTCATCAATCAACACTTCCATAAGAAGCTGAGCATCTCGCTCCGTAACATGCGCGAGTCCTTTAGCCGGATCACAGCCACGCTGGCCGAATCCGTCGTCGGGATTCGAGTCACGCAAGCCTTTGTTCGACAAGATGAGAACGCACGTATCTTCGAGGACCTGGCCGAAGACCACTCGAAGTTCAACACCGTGGTGATGCGGACTCACGGACAGTTCCTGCCTCTCTTGGAACTCAACAGCCAGATCTTCATTGCCCTGCTCCTGATCGTGGGTGGGTGGCGCGCTTTTCAGCCGGGCAGCACCACGAACGTCGGTGATCTCGTCGGGTTCTTCTTCATGGCGAACCTGTTCTTCGCTCCGATCTCTATTCTGGGTAACCAGTACAACCAGGCCATGACTGCCATGGCGGGCGCCGAGCGGTTGTTTCAGCTGCTCGACACTCCGCCTGACTGGGTCGATCCAGTCGATGCGATCTCGCTGGATGATCTTCAAGGGGAGGTCGTCTTCGAGAACGTCAATTTCGGTTACGAGCCGAATCGGTTGGTGTTGCTCGACTTCAATTTTCGAGTCACTCCCGGACAAACGATCGCCCTCGTCGGGCATACTGGCAGTGGCAAGACGACAATCATCAATCTGGTGTCAAAGTTCTATCTCGCCAACACGGGCCGTGTGCTGATTGATGGACACGACATCAAGACATTGAGCGGTGACGCCCTGCATCGCCGCATGGGCATCGTGTTGCAGCAAAACTTTTTGTTCTTTGGGACGGTCGCTGAGAATGTCCGCTTTGGCAAGCCCAGCGCCACGGATGAGGAGGTCTTGCAGGTCTTCGAGCAGCTCGATTGTGCCGACCTGATCAACGCGCTGCCACAAGGGATTCACTCTCCCGTCGGCGAACGCGGAGTCTCGTTGTCACTCGGCCAGCGACAGTTGATTTGCTTTGCGCGGGCGATGATCGCCGACCCACGGATTCTGATCCTCGACGAGGCGACCAGCAGCATCGATAGTCAGACCGAAGATCGGTTGCAATCAGCCCTCGCCAAGCTCCTCGCAGGACGCACGAGTTTCGTGGTCGCCCACCGGCTCAGTACGATTCGCGAGGCTGACCTCGTGCTAGTCCTGGATCATGGCCGACTGGTGGAGCAGGGGACACATGAAGAGCTGCTGAAGCTCAATGGGACCTATGCGGGAATGCATCGCCGGTTTGTGGCTTCGTAAAGCATGCTGGGCTCAAGGAGTTCACTGGGGGACATCGCTGGAACTCTCCACGGATTCCAGCATCTGTCGCAAAGGGAGATTGCCCGGGTTGAGCTCGCAGGCGATTCGCAATTGAGCGATCGCCGCGCCCTTCTCGCCCCGAGAGTGCAGCAGCTGGGCTAAATGGGTCCGCAGCAGGGTCGATCGAGGCAGAGTTTGCAGGGCGATTTCCAGCCTGCGTTGTGCGTCCTGCGGGCGGGACATTTTCTCACACACTGTGGCTGCATATTCGTACCCCATCTCCAGCTGAGGCTCAGCACGAATCGCAGCTTCGAATTGAGACAAGCCCTGTTCCAACTGGCCCTGCTCGACCTCCAGATGACCAAGTTCGAGATAGACGCGCCCGGCAAATTCGGGACGCTGAAGGCAGTCTTCGAAAAGAGTTCTTGCCTCGTCGAACCTAGACATCGAGCGGGCCACAACCCCCAGGTTGAAAGTCGCCTCTAGTTTGTCCGGCTGAAGGTCCAAAGCGGAGCGATAGTGGATCTGGGCAGCATCCCAGTTACGGCGGTGTTGATGGATTGCAGCGATCATCAGATGAGCATCCGCATATCTCGGACGGATCTCCAGGACGCGACTGAAATGCAGGAGAGCTGCATCGCCATCGTTCTCGCGCAGGGCGAGGCGTCCCATGTGAAAATGAGCCAGCCAGTTCTCCGAATTGAGTTCAATGGCATGGGACCAGAGGCTGCGTGCGTCGAACCAATACCCCACTTGGAGCGAGGTGAGCACAGACAAAAACAGCAGAGTGACAACTGTCAGGACTGCTTTGACCGTCATCCCCCGGGGAAGTCGATCAAGCCAGTCGCTCACTTCCCAAACGACGAGTAGCAGCAGCCCGATGCTGGGGACATAGCTGTAGCGATCTGCATACGCCTGATCTCCCACTTGGATGATTCCAATGACCGGTAGGAGTGAGACCAGAAACCAAACCATCCCCGCCATTAGCCACGGCTGGGTCCGGCGACGAACGAACGCCCAAACCCCAATACCGATGATGAAGAGACCTCCCGTCGCGATGAGCGACCAGTCATGTCGAGTCGAATCGAGTGGGTAGTATGGAACCAAATCGACCGGAAAGACTGTCTTCACCAGATACCAGCCGTATGACTCCACAGCATGCAAACCGCGATTGAGAACTGACTGCTGGCCGATTGACACCAACGCCGCTTGTGATTTCTGAGCCATGATCGTGATGAATCCGAAGATCAGCGAAATCACCAACAGGGGACCTTTCTCAAAGAGCTGTCGCGTCCACCAACTGAACTGCTCCGAGGGATTGACTCCTTCTGTCGCAGTCCGAGCTGCAACCCGATTCAAGGGCCAGACATCGAGTCCGATCAGTAATACCGGCAGCGTCACCAGCATCGACTTGGACATGAGGCCCAGCAGGAACGCCACCACCAGTCCGGCATACCAACTTCGTTTCCGTGTGAACTCGAATCGTTCGTAGCACAGAATTGCCAGGAGCATGAAGAACGTGCTGAGGACATCCTTACGCTCCGCAATCCATGAGACAGATTCCACGCGGAGCGGATGCAGCCCCCAAAGCGCTGCGACGATCGCACTCCGTCCGAGAGATCCAGTCGACCTCCGTAATATTTCGAAAATCAGCAGGACATTGAGGACATGGAGCCCCAGGTCCGTGAGATGAAACGCCTCGGGGCGAATTCCGTGCAACGCGACATTCAGCTCATACGACAGCCATGTGACTGGAATCCAGTTGCCCAGATGCAACGTCGTGAAAGCGTACCGGATCGAGTCAGTCGAGAGACCTTCACGAACCGCAGAATTCTCCAGCACATATCCGTCATCATCGAAGTGCACAAAGCCGTTGTGCAGGCTCTGGGAAAAAACCAGCAACGTCACCGCCGCGAGAATGACACAGACGATGAGGTTTGCTGATTTCATCGCTGCTGATCCACGGAAAGAATGTACGTCGTGCAGGCAAGATCGCTAGCTGAGGGCATTCTCCAGATAAGCTCGCCCCGCTGCCAACGCCTCGTCCAGCTTCTCGGGCATGCGGCCTCCGGCTTCGGCCATGTCGGGCTTACCGCCGCCGCCGCCACCCGCGATGGCAGCTGCGGCTTTGACGCAGTCGCCGGCTTTGGCCTTCTTGAGCTGGTCTTTACTCACAGCTGCGATGAAGGCGACCTTGTCTTCGATGACCGCTCCCAGCAGCACGGACACTGTCCCGCCGTTCGCGATCAGTTCGTTGGCGTAGAGCCGTAGTTGATCGCGGTCGACCTTCTCCAGCTTCTGACAGATCAGCTTGGAGGAGCCGACAGTCTCCGCGCTCGCGAGTAGCTTCGTGGCGGCTTGAGCAATCGCCGCCTTGTTGAGGACGGTGAGTTCCTGCTTGAGGGTCCGGATCTCGTCTTGTAACGCCGCCACACGAGCAGGCAGTTCTCGGGCCGGAGACTTGAGGGCAGTCCCGATCTGCTTGAGGAGTGAGTCCTGTTCGCGGACGCTGTCGATCGCCTTCTCGCCAGTCAGAGCCGTGATGCGGCGGATGCCCGCCGCGATCGGCTCCTCGGAGATGACCCGGCAGAGTCCAACCTGTCCGGTGCTGGCCAAGTGAATGCCACCGCAGAGTTCTTTGCTAAAGTCTCCCATCGAGACCATGCGGACGATGTCGGGGTACTTCTCGCCAAACAGGGCCATCGCACCGGACGCCTTGGCTTCTTCGATCTTCATGAAGTTGATCGAGACCGCGGCCCCTTCCACGATCTTCTCGTTGATAATCTTCTCGACTTGCAGTAGCTCATCCGGCGTCATCGCCGAACCGTGTGAGAAGTCAAACCGCAGCTGATCGTTGTCGACCTTCGACCCACGTTGGGTGGCGTGATGGCCGATCACTAGGTGCAAGGCGTGGTGCAGGATGTGCGTCGCCGAGTGAGCGCGGCGAATGCCCGCGCGGCGGACCGGATCAACGGCGGCTTTGATTGTGTCGCCGACCTTGATGGAGCCTGACTTCAGTGTGCCGGTATGCACGAGCAATCCCGCGTGCTTCTGACAATCAGACACTTCGAACTGCCCCTGTCCACTCAGCAATCCGCTGTCGCCGACCTGCCCACCCGACTCGCCGTAGAACGGAGACTGGTCGAGGATGACCTGAGCGGTGACGCCGAATTGGTGAAGTTCGGTCACGCGTTCGAGCGAGCCATCGTGAACCTCCAGAATGCCCACGACTCGAGCGGTCGACTCCGTGGCTTCATAGGCGAGGAACTTGGTGTCGCCCGATTCCTGCTGCAGCTTGTCGAGCGGCCCCGCAGACATCACGCCCCACGACCCTTGGCCGCTCTTCTGCTTGTGGATCTCCTCGGCGACAGTGAACCCCTGGTTATCGACGGTCATGTCCTGGTCAGCAGCGAGCGCTGATGTCAGATCGAACACGAACCCATCTGTCTGATGCAGGTCAAACACGGCCTCGCCCGGCAAGACCTTGCCGCCGCCTTGGCGAACCTTCTCGACAAGTCGGTCGAACTTCGACAGCCCGCGTTCGATCGTAGCGAGGAAGGTCGACTCCTCATCCCGGATTGTGTTGACCACACTCTTCTCGGTTTGAGTGATCTCCGGATAGGGGCCCTTCATCGCCGCAATGACCGAGGGCACCAGCTGATGCAGGAAAGGCTCTTTCTTCCCCAGCAGATACCCCTCGAGCATCGCCCGTCGCAGCAGCAGGCGGATGATGTACTCAGCCCCGTTGGCCCCAGGGGCAACTCCTTCGTGAATCGCAAAGGTACAGGCCCGCACGTGGTCGGCAATGCGGCGCATCGCACGGCCCGATTTGCCGGCGTACTCGTACTTCACGCCGACCACATCGCCCGCAGCGATGCACAGAGGCTTGAGCGAATCGATTTCGAAGTTGCTGAGGACACCTTGCATCACGCTCGCGGTCCGCTCCAGTCCCATCCCGGTGTCGATGTTCTTCTTCGGCAGGGGAAGCAGATTGTTCGGCGGGTTGCCGACGCGGTTGAACTGCGTGAACACGAGATTCCAGATCTCGACAGGTTCTTTGGCGCCGGGGGTCAGGTAGTAAATCTCGCTGCACGGACCGCAAACGCCATCCGGCCCTAGCGAGGGAGCCGACGCGGGCCAGAAGTTCTCGGCTTCATCGAGCCGGGAGATGCGGCTCGGGTCGAGACCGATCTCCTTGTTCCAGATGCCGAACGCCTCATCATCATCGAGGTAGACCGTGACCGTCAGCCGGTCTTTCTCCAGTCCCAGCCACTGCTTCGAAGTCAGGAACTCCCACGCCCAGTGGATCGCCTCCTTCTTGAAGTAGTCGCCGAACGAAAAGTTCCCCAGCATCTCGAAAAACGTATGGTGCCGCGTCGTGACCCCCACGTTTCCGATGTCGCCCGTGCGGACGCACTTCTGGCACGTCGTCGCAGCTGTGAAGTCGATCGGCCCGATGCCCAGGAACTGGTTCTTAAACTGGTTCATCCCGGCGGGGGTGAACAGGACGGTCTTGTCGGCCCGAGGGACGAGCACATCGCTCGGACGGCGGATGCACCCCTTCGACTGGAAGAACGAGAGGTACTTTTCGCGGAGTTCGTCGGTTTTCATGGGAATCAGGCACACAGGGGCTGCGTTCGGTGAAGCACGGATTCTAGGGGGGAATGCCGATGGGCTGAAGGGAGAGAGGAGCTTTCACCACGGCACCGCAGCGTTTCGCAGTGGGGATTGATCAGCCATCAGCTAGAAGAAGTTCATTCATCCAAGAACTGGGCGTCGCCGGATGTTGGTTCCGTGGCGTCTTGTCGTCGGATTAGGCGGCGTTGAATCTCTCAGCGAGGCAGCCCTGCCCGCACTTCAAAGCCAAAAGACTCAAGGACATAAAACACGAGCGACTCGTTCAAAACAACCAACAAAAATGGCGAGGATGGGACTCGAACCCACGACCCGCGGCTTATGAATCCGCTGCTCTACCAACTGAGCTACCTCGCCGAGGGCCGACAGCGGGTCAGCTGTCGGGTGGAAAGTCTATCACGCCCGCCACACACGGCAAGCGAGAGCTGTCGCGAGCAGGACACCGTTTTGCGGTCGAGGTTCGCAGCCATGCCCTCTCGCGAGTGAGCCAGAAGTTCACTTTTTCCGCCGTTTCTGGCTGTAACTTGCTAGTGGCACCTTGCTATCATCAGATTCCACTGATTTATCTCCGATTCTTTTTCAAAGAATGGGGATGGGTCGACATTTCCCGCCTGCTGATCCATTTCGCATCTGGAGGAATCCCCCCATGCCGAACACTCCGACCACCTCCTCCCGTCGTCAGTTTCTCAAGGCGGGGACACTCGCCACTGTTGGTGGAACGTTGCTGTCCAGTCTCAGCCCCAGCTCGCTCTATGCAGCGGGCGATGATGTGTTGCGAATCGGAATTGTGGGCTGCGGTGGGCGCGGATCAGGCGCCGCGATGCAGGCGTTGCGAGCCGACAAGAATGTCAGACTGGTCGCGATGGGCGACGCCTTTCCAGACAAGTTGGAGGCCGGGCTCGCGATTTTGAAGAATCAGAAGGACATCGTCGACAAGATTGCCGTTGACGAGGATCACAAGTTCACAGGATTCGACTGTACGGAAAAGCTGTTGGCCTCGGGGGTGGATGTCATCCTGCTGTGCTCGCCGCCTGGTTTCCGTCCCGCGCAGATGAAGGCCGCTGTGGCTGCGGGCGTCCATGTGTTCTGCGAAAAGCCAGTGGCGGTCGACGCCCCCGGTGTGCAGACCGTGATCGAGGCCTGCAAGATCGCCAAAGAAAAGAACCTCTCAGTCGTGTCGGGGCTGTGCTGGCGGTATCACCCCGCTGTGATGGAAGCCTTTAAAAGGATGCACGATGGACAGATCGGTAAGATCGTCGCCATGCAGTGTTCTTACAACACGGGCTTCCTCTGGAATCATGGGCGCAAGGAGAACTGGAGCGACATGGAGTATCAGATGCGGAATTGGCTCTACTACACGTGGCTGTCGGGCGATCACATCGTCGAGCAGGCCATCCATAGTATCGACAAACTGGCATGGGCGATGGGCGACCAGACCCCCATCGCAGCCACCGGAACCGGCGGACGGCAGGTCCGTATTGAACCGGCGTTTGGTCACATCTATGACCATTTCGCGATCGAGTATGAATATGCCGACGGTCTCAAGGGGTTTGGTCGCTGCCGTCAACAGGGCGGTTGCCAAAACGATGTGTCCGACCACTTCTGGGGGACTCACGGGACCTGCCACATCAAGAGCGACAACACCAGCATCGAAGGACCGAACGCTTGGTCGTATGCCTCCCCGGATGGGAAGGACCACGACATGTATCAACTGGAGCATAACGCTCT
This sequence comes from Planctomycetota bacterium, assembly GCA_043777375.1. Lineage (GTDB taxonomy): Bacteria > Planctomycetota > Planctomycetia > Planctomycetales > Planctomycetaceae > TH-plancto1. The sequence goes on from JAYWHX010000009.1 coordinate 28,950, forward strand.
ATTCGCCAGCATCCGCAGTGGTACGCCGATCAACAATGGCGACTACATGACGAAGAGCACGATGCTGGCCATCATGGGTCGCATGGCGGCATACACCGGCAAGCGGATTACCTGGGAAGAAGCGATCAATTCCAAGCAGACACTCGGACCCGAGAAGCTGGAGTTTGGAACACTGGCCCTGCCGGAAGTGGCGATGCCGGGCATCACCGAGTTCGCTTAATTTCGGGCTTTTGCCGCGCCGTAGCACGGAGTCAATTCCGTTCTACGGCATCTGCTCACAGCGCGATGGCGATTACAGCCAGCACTCCCACCCAGACGACTCCGAGGAAGTGCCAGAAGCAGGCACAGACCGAGACCCCCCAGTGGTACTCGTGATCGTACTTGTCAGCGTACGCCTGCACTGTCACGTAAGACAAACTCATGATCGCCATGAGGAAGTGCAGTGCGTGCAGCGTGCAAAGCAGTAGGATAAACGGCCTCACACCCAGAGCCGAGGCACTCGCTCCTCGCTCAAACGGACTGATCGCCCACAAGGCATAACACTGAACAGCTGTGAACAGTCCGCCCGCCAGCAAACCGCGTACGAGCCAGACCCGGAACTTGCTCTGCAGCTCTTGCTTCACAGAGACAATCGATCGACTGAGGCAGTAACTGCCCCAGACCAGCAGAGCGCTGCTGACTGCAAACGCCGGGTGAAATACCATCGTCCAAGGGGATGCTTTTGGGTTTCTTCCGAACACCTGTGTCAGTATCCACGCCAGGACAAATGCGGCACACAAAGTCGCCACTGTCAGACCGACAAACCGAACGGCCAGCTGGCTGCGATCTGCCGCATGCCGCTCGGGGACAAGTGTGGAAATCCTTGGATCGATCGACGGGTCGGAAGGCATGACGCATCACGTGAATCGGAAACAGCCAGCCTGTGGGCGCGGTTCGATTCCCTTTCTCAGTGCGGGGCAGTGCGTGCGTTTCTCTGACCACACAGAATGGTCTCCGGCAGCGAAAGCAACCAATGTGAATCACCCAGCGACAGGTGCATCGGAACCGCAACCGGTCCGGTGGTGAGCAGTCGCTGGCTTTCAATCGCCCCAGTTTGGAGATCGAGCCCCCACAGGGTCGATCGAGTTGGCCAGTAGACTGTTCGCCCTTCCGTCACGGGAACTCCTGTCCCCGCAGATGCGAGGTCATCCGACCCGAACTCCCAGCGGGGATCGCCGGTGAGGAGCGAAACAGCCCGCAATCGCGTCCCGGCAATCAGCACCGTCCCGCGCGACGCACAGACAACTCCTTGCAGGGGAAACGCCAGAGACTGCTTCCACAGGACCTCGCCGCTATCAAACGAAAACGCGATCACCTGTGATTGCAGCGGGTCTGCGACGACAAGTACACCCGCGAGACAGTCGAGGAGCGGGGCGTGTGATCCCGACTGAGCGGGCGGCGATGAGACCATTTCCGTCGAGGCCCAGTGAACTGATCCTCGCCTCGCTTCGAGAGTGACAATCACACCCAGAAGTGTCCGCGCGACCACGAGGCCCCCCTTCACCAGCAGCTGGGTCTGTGACAGCGGCTCACCCGGTTCGGCGGCACAGGTCCCGATGCGTGTCCACCAGACGAGATGACCATCGTCTTGTGAGAAGGCGGCCACCGCGAGTTCCACTTGAGGAGCCGGACGGCACAAAGGCACCAGCACCAGGTCGTCGCTTGGCCAGGCTCCGGGAGACAGCACAGGCGGTCCGTGGAATTGCCACTCCGGTTCTGGGAGATTTCGAGATTCCACTTGCCAGAGAACGCGCCCCTGCCCCTGATCGGTATCAAGAGCGATGAGCGTTCCAGATTGGGGAACCAAGGGTGGACGAGGTCGCCAGCGAGCAGCATCGCCAATGACCCCAAAGTAGCGGTCGTTCGAGCAGGCTCCCCAGGCGATCCGGCAAGGAAGTTCCCGCGACGAGGAATCACTGATGGGAGGCCCATCAAAGAGGGCGCCTACATCGTTCGGAAGTCCCGCCGACCAAAATGGCTCGCCGGTAACCGAGTTCAAGGCCCGAATCTGTTGTCCATTGTTCAGCAGCAGGAGCCCTCGTTGATTGCACTGCACCGACAAAGGGGTCTGCCATTGCGTCAGGGGACAGTTTTCAGTGGCGACGGTGGACCAGTGAATTTCTCCCAGACTCGCTGGCTCGCTCGCAGAATTCGCGAGTATCAGGGAATCGCTAGAGGGCTGTCGCGCGAGCTTCCCGTCGCCCAACTCCTGTAGTCCTACACGGGTCTGCTGCTCCGCTGTGAGTGGGAAACCGACGATGTGCCGTGCGATCTGGAATTTCAGAAGTGCGTTCTGCGTCACCTCAGCATTCGACGAGGTCAGAGGAAGCATCGAAGGGGGAGCCATAAGCGGTGCATCGGTTTCGAGATTGATCAGACGCCCCCACAGCCGCAGTGAGAATTCCAGATCGCCACGCTCCGCAGCTCGGGCTGCCAAATCCTGACTCGCAAGGGGTGCAGCGACGGACGCGCTGGACTCTTCGACGATCCTCCACAATGCCTCCTCATCGCGATCACGACGAGCTCGACTGAGCAGTGACGAGACGACGCTGCTGGTTCTCTTGCGATAGACCGCCAGCCCCTCAACGGGCAAGCGGCAGAGTTTTTGTTGAATGGCGACAGGCAATCCCACGAACCGCCCCGGACCGACCTTCACCAACTCTCCGTCCGCGTCAGCTCTCAGTCGGTCCATCAGGTCGAGTGACGCACTCCAATCTTCTGCTGCCACGAGCTGATCATGGACAACCAGCTGCTTTTCAGCGGCCAGTGAAACATTCAGCCCGACGAGCTCTCCCGAGATCTCCTCGGCGCAACAGACATCATGCACTGCCGATAAAACAGAGAAAACTGTGACGAATAACGCGAGGACAGGCCTCATGCGGACAGACTCCCTCACGGCACGCGATCACGCAATTTGTGACCCATGAAAAACACGATGACACCCAGCAACGTCAGACCCGGCATCCACAGCAGATTGAAACCAAAATTCAGCTGCCAAAGTATTAAGACCGGCAGAAACGTAAGTGCCACGAGTTGGAGAAACACTCCCAGGAGATTTCGAATATCAGACATCTGAGACGCTCGTGGGGACAGGCCAAGTGAGAAGTCGACTCTCTTGCGACTGGCTCTCTTCCTACTGTATTTCAAGACACAGCAGGCGACAACGACCGGGTGTGACTGCCGGGCGACAGTTTTGAGATCAATCGGTAAGCTGGTGCCGACATCTGTCAATAGATCGAGCCCCCTGCAATTCTTGGTGCCACATGTCCCTGCCCCGCATTCTTGCGATTCATGCGCATCCCGATGACATTGAAATCCAATGCGCTGGAACATTAGCCCGACTGAAGCAGCTGGGGTGCGAAGTCATCCTGGCCACGATGACCGCCGGAGATTGCGGCAGCGCCGTTCTGGGGCCCGATGAGATTGCAGCTGTCCGTCGCGCTGAGGCGAAAGCCGCAGCGGATTTGCTGGGGGCGGACTACTTCTGTTTGGAGTTTAAAGACCTGCAAATCTGCCACGACAATGAGAGTCGACGGCGTGTGGCCGAGATGATCCGCAAGGCTCGACCCGACATCGTGCTGACTGCTCCTCCGGTCGACTACATGTCAGACCACGAGGTGACAAGCCTGCTGGTGCGCGACGCGGCGTTCAGCGCGTCCTGCCCAAACTACAAGACGCAGCAGTGGGACCCCGCCCCGGCGACAACGAAAATTCCGGCCCTCTACTATGTCGACCCCATTGAGGGGATTGACTGGTATGGCCAGCCGATTCCGCCCGAGTTCATCGTCGATATCAGCGAGACGTTTGAGCTGAAGCTGGCGATGTTGGCCTGTCATTCGAGTCAGCGCGAATGGCTTCGGCAACAGCATGGTCTGGATGAGTACCTCGATGGGTGTCGTCGCTGGTCGGCGGGCCGAGGGGCCGAGATCGAAGTCGCTTACGGTGAGGCCTTCCGTCAGCACAAGGGGCACCCATATCCACATGACAATGCGTTAGCTCAAGTGTTGTCTCACGGAGTGGTCACTCGTTGAGGGGCGTGCGTCGCGGGCCAGCCCGCAGCGCCAGCAAGGGCGAGATGCTCGTCCTGAGACCGGCTCAGGAGGAGCTTCGCACTCCCCTGACATGGCACGCGAACGGTCACCCAGAGATCGTGGCCGACTCGGGGGCATCGAGTTCTTCTCGATGCGCGGGCCAGGCGAGCGTGAACTTGGCCCCGGCCTGCGGCTGGCTTTCGACGATGATCTCGCCGCCATGCTCGCGCAGGATTTTCTGACTCGCGGCCAGTCCGATCCCAGTTCCCGCAGAGCCCTTCGACGATTCAAACAAGTTGAACAGCTTGGTCTGCTCCACCGGGTCGATGCCGGGTCCGTTGTCGCGGACCTCTATGCACACTCGATCTTGGGCGAAGTCGAAGCGGGTCGCGATGTCGATCGTCGGAGACGCCGACCCGTAGAGAGCATCGAGTGCGTTGATCAGGATGTTGAGTGACGCGCGGTGGATGCCCTCTTGATCGAAGAGCGTCTCGGGGATATCGGTCGCGAAATGAGTGTGGATCGTGACCCCTTGCTCATCGGCCCGCTGCTGAATGAGTTCGACGACCTCCCGGACCGTCTCGTTGACATGTGCCAGTTCCAGCTTCGGCCTCCGCTCCTTGCCAAACGCCAGCATGTCCATCACCAGGTTGTAGATGCGGTCTTGGTTCCGTTCGAGAATGCCCCATCCCTTCCGAATCAATCCATCGTCCTCGCCATCGAGGCCCATCTGGATCAGGTGACTGCCACCCTTCATCCCCTGCAAGATGTTCTTGATATGGTGGCTCAGCATGGCAATCGCCTGGCCCACAGCGGCCAGCCGCTCGGCCTGCACGAACGCCTGCTGGAAGCGGTGGGTCTCGACGGCCAGGGCCGATTGACGCCCGATGGCCATCAGCAGCTTAAGTGTCTCCTCGTTGAACCGCGATCCACCGGGGAAACGCAGCACGTCCATCGAGGGGGTCGTCGTGTCGACATAGATGACCCCCATCAATTCGTACCGCCCCTGCATCGGGACGCACATCGCCTCGCGGATGCCCGATTGCAGGACACTAGGGGCCTCTTCAAAACGACTGTCATGACGGGCATCAGTCGTGCGGACGGCGACTCCCCCACGAATGACATGTTCGACGATACTCGTCGATAGTGGGATGCGTTCGGTCGCATCAGTACCCCCTCGAAAGGCCACGACGCGCGGCTCGATGCGGTCCGTCTTACTGTCGGCGACCAACATACAGCCGCGATCTGCCCCGACCGCTCCGAGCGTCAGATCGAGGATCTTTTGCAACACCTCGTCGAGCGAACCCGTAGGCCGGACCGCCTCTTCCGAGATCCGATACAACAGCTGGAGATTGGCTCCGGCATGCGTGGAACTGGAGAGTCGGGCAGCTGTCTCCTCGACGAGTGTCCGACCTGCCTCCCCCGGCGACTGAGCGACAATCCGCGACTGGTCCGCTGGGTGTTCCGGCCCCATCAGTTGCACGCGGTCAGCTGCGACTCGCGTGCGTGTGGAGAAGTGGCAGACGAGGATGGAGCGACCGATCTGGATTTGGTCACCGTCGCGCAGGGTACGTTTGCGGGTCAGCGAGCCGTTGACGAAGGTGCCGTTGGAACTCCCTTCGTCGATCACCCGCCAACCGTCGCCTTCGGTCCAGCGGAGGAAGGCATGCCGCCGGGAGGACTCGGTGTCGTGCAGGCGAATATCATTCGTCGCCCCGCGCCCAATCGTGATCTCGTCCTGCGAGAACTCGAACCGCTGCCCCTGATCGGTGCCCTGGATCAGAAGTAGAGTGACACTCGGCACGGGGGAGTCCTAGACGGGCTGGGGGTGGAGCGAACTCTCGCATTCTATCCGCGAGAAAGGGATGACCACGAGTCTGACGGGATGCGAGAGGGAGTGTGACCAAAGGCTAAGAGGGCGGACCGCACTCACGTGTCGACAGACAAGGCGGGCTTTGCGAACGGATGTCTCACCAAGTCAAAATCGCAGTGGAGTTCGCCGATGGGACACTCCTGCAAACCGCCACGGACCATCGAACTCGGACTGAATCGGGTTTCATTGCGAACCAACCCGTTTCCCCCTATACTACGGGGCTTCCGTTTCATCCAGACCCGTGGAGCCCGTGATGGTCATCCGACCGCGTACCAAAGCGAAAATCGCCAAAAAGCAGAAGCGTTGCGGCAAGTGCAACGCTCTGGTCAGCTACCGATCCCGCTGCAAGAAGTGCCACAAGGCCGTCAGCTAAACCCTGTCAGCAGAATGGGTTGCAATGAGTCCCGAATCACGACTGACTGAGCTGGGTTTGACTCTGCCGCCTGTTCCCAAGGCGGGTGGGATCTACAAGCCGGTTGTTCGTGTGGGCAACTTGCTCTATGTCTCGGGGCATGGGCCGATGCGTAGCGACGGCACTCTGATTACCGGAAAGGTCGGACTCGACCTGACGGAACAAGAGGGTTTCGAAGCTGCGCGGGCTGTTGGATTGACGTTATTGGCGACCGTGCGGAATGCACTCGGGTCGCTCGACCGTATTCAACGCACAATCAAAACACTCGGAATGGTGAACTCGACACCAGATTTCCAGCGGCATCCGGCAGTCATTAACGGGTTTAGCCAGCTCCTCAGGGACTTGTTCGGCGAGGAGGGTGTGGGAGCCCGCAGTGCTGTTGGCATGGGATCGCTCCCTGGAAATATTGCTGTCGAGGTGGAAGTCATTTTCGAGTTGAAGGATTAGTTTGATTCAGCCCCACTGTTACGAAGAGTAGGCTTCATCGGCGGTTTTTCTTAAGTTTCTTGTCACGTCGGCTCATGTGCCGGGAATTTTTTCAATCGCCTCGATATCTTCTTTGTGCTTGGTTCGGCAAAGTCTTTGCGGAACCAATTCCACAACACCTGATTTCGAGGATTTTCAAATGAAGCGCGTTTCTGCTTTGGCGTTGGCAATGGGCCTGATGGTTGGCTGCGAGAAGGCTCCGGAGGCACCAGTTGCCACCCCAACGACCAATCCAACGGACATGATGAAGTCGATGCAAGACAGTGCCACTGCTGCCGGCCACGGTGCTGCTGCTGCTGCAACAGATGCAGTTAAGGACGCCGGTGCCAAGGTTGAAGCTGCGGGCGACGCCGCTGCTGCAAAGGTCGAAGCTGTGGGTGATGCCGCAGCTGCCAAGGTCGAAGCTGTGGGCGACGCCGCAGCTGCCAAGGTTGAAGAAGTCAAAGAAGAAGCAGCAACCAAGGTTGAAGAAGTGAAGGAAGCTGTCGAAGGTGCCGTGAAGCCTTAATTGGCTTCCGACTGAAGAACACCAAAAGCGGTGGTCTGCCCTCGGGCGAACCACCGCTTTTTCTATTCCACATTCCTGTCTTCAGATCTGCAAACCCCCTCACACCTGCCAATTCCGGAGATTCAAATCCTCAGAGGGCACCACCAGCTCGATCATGCCTTCCGATGGCACGCGGTCCAGGCTGACACGGTCTTCGAAGAGCTCGACATAGAAGTGGACGCCTTGACCGGAAGTCAGGCCCAGATCTGCTAATGGGACCATCACGACCGCCACATCTTCGAGAGCGGCAATAGCCCCCGTTTTTTCGGGAGTGCCTCCGCCCAGCAGCGTGACTTCAGGCGATCCCGATACGCGAGGCCGAACGCGAATCTCATGTCCGTCTGGTTCCAGGAACCGCATTCGAAGTTCCTGCCCCGGACGAATGGCGTCTCGCGCTGGCTCAGCTGTGTCACAACGAATGAGCAGCATCTGTTGATCGAACCCGAAATGGAGTTCCCGGATCAACCCCTGGGTGACGCGGGCCATGGTGCCCCGCTCCGAGCCCGCCACAAACTGGCCCGCTGACATCCACTCAAAATAGCGGCGGCGCCCGTCGGGCTTCACACTCAGCAGGCGTTTCGGTTGGGTATGAATACTGGCTTTATGAATCCGGCAGATCGGTCGCAACAAGACATTCGGCGGTGATTCGCCCAGCAACCGAAAGACGTTTTGCAGGTGCCGCCGGAACAGCTGATCGAACAAATCGTCCTGGCCGGAATTGCGATCGTCACCGTACCACCAGCACCAGTCACTGCCCTCGGCAATGTCGAGTTCACGCCACGCCCTGTTGAGCGTCGCCTCATCAAACTTCCCACTGGCAACTTGCTTCTTCAGGAACTCGCGGGCCAGATGCAGCACATCCCACGCCTGCCGGTCCTCGGAGTGTCCGATCCAGATGTAGAAGTCCGAGTTGATCCAGCTACCAGCGTGCAGCTTTTGCAGCGGTTCCGGCGCGGGGGCCGCTTCGAGGTGATCGCACACGCGCATGGGCTTCACGTCCGCATGGCGAACAGCCTCGCGGTAGAGTGTCCGCAGAAACACCACTCCGCCATCGCGGTAATGCTCCCAGCAGTTCTCCCCATCCAAAATCACCGGTACTAAGACTGGGGCGTCGCGATTGTCTTTACGTACCGCCCGTCCGACTTCCGCACAGGCGTTGAGCATGTGATGAGCCGCCGTGACCGGGTCTTGGCGCTGAGCCTCGAACCCGATGAAATCACTGAGCCCCAGGTCGCGGAAGATCAGCTGGAGCGACTTGCCCTGATGCTCCCAGCGCCAGGGACGATAGAGCAAATCGGGTCGGTTGATCCGCTTGTGATTGTCTCGATGAATGGCCCCGTCGAGCGAGCGTGACAGAATTCCCTCGTCGGTGGCGATCCACTGAATCCCCGCCTCGATGATGGCTGGCAGGATATCCGCCGAGACGGAGCCCTCAGACGGCCACATCCCACGCGGCTTGCGCCCGAACAGCTTTTCGTGCAGAGCCACAGCTGAGTTGATCTGCCGCGTCGCGTCCTCGGCATAGCTCTCCAGAGAAGCGGGCAATTCGCAGCTCGGCATCGCCTGTCGGGCCGATCGTTTGTCCCACAGCAGTGGGAGGATTGGATGGTAGAACGGCGTCGTGGTCAGCTCGACCTGACCACGGTCCTGCAACTCCTTGTGCAGCGGGATCACCTGCGCAATGACTTCCTTTTGCCGCGTCAACAGCCAGTGTTTGTCCGATTCGGTGTAGTCGCGGGACTTCTCGCGAAACTCCCGCAGCTCCGCGTCTTCCTCGAACAACAACTCATGAAACCATGAGAGATTGTGCCAGACTTGCAGGTCTCGCAGATCCTGCGAAGACATGCGGGACAACGCTCCATCGGCCCCCGTGGGATGCGTGGAGCGTTTGCGGTGGAGTTCCAGATATCTGGGGAACGGTCGAATCATCGATTCGAGATTGGCAGCGAAAAAGTTGTCGACGAGATAGCGGGCATCATGCGCATTCAGCCCATCGGTCGGCATCCGGGAGACATCCAGATGTCGATCGCTGCCTCCATCGACGTACCGCTGGATTTGAACCAGCAAACTCGGGACCAGATTGATCGAGCAACGGAACTCGGGGACCTCCTTCAAATGGAGGGCCATCCCGATGTAGTCCTTGGTCGCATGAAATCGCACCCACGGCATCAGCGTTTCGCCAGCCACATCGTCCGGGTAATACGGTTGATGTTGATGCCAGAGAATGGCCAGGGAGACGGGCAGCATGACAGATTCCTCTTGGGGCAAGAGCGCAGACGCAGTGTAGCAAGTGCCCGCGATCTTCGTCCGCTTCACCACCGCAAAACACCCCGCATGGCCGGGATCCTCGACCCTCGCATAAAACATCGTCTCGCTCTGGTCGATCGGGGAATCCGTTCTATCATTCGCCCATCACAACTCCCCACACTGCCGAGAGAACTTTCCAATGGCCAGCACTGTTGATTGGTATTACCACCGCAAAGGCTGCGTCACTTGCCAGAAGATGGACGCCTTGCTGACCTCGCTCGAGATCACTGCGAAGGAAGTTGTCTCCGCGAACAAGATCAAGCTGGGGGTTCCCGAAGCTTTGGAACTGGTCGGTCCCTGTACGAAATTGGTCGTCAGCAAGGGGACCAAAGCGTTCGAGATTGATCTGAAGAAGGATCCCAAGACCGCTGCGGAACTGCAGGCACTGATCATCGGACCGACGGGCAATCTGCGTGCCCCGACGATTCGTAAAGGCAAGACCCTCTATGTGGGGTTCCATCTAGAAACATTTACAGCTGCCTTGGGCGGGTAATCGGCGAGTGTCTGGCGTGAGCCGGATGGTCATCGGAACTCAGTTCTCAGCTCCCTTGGCGATCAATCGCAATCCGATCCCATAGTGAGTGAGGGCCACGATCAGCAGATGACCGATAATCAGCAAGATCATCCAGGCGTAGAGGACACCCTGGCCGCTATTGCCTCCGATGCCCATGGCGCCGAGTGCCATGAGAATCCACGCGAGGAGATTCGTGAAGAAGGTGACTCCGACTCCCAGGATGATGGCAATTGGCCACGCTGCCCAAGTGACGGAAATTGAAAAGAAGGTGACCAGATGAAGTGCCGCGAGAACCGTCGCCAATCCATAGGCGATGAACAGAATCGCTTCGGGTTCCCGACTGAGGTCCGCGAGCAGTTCGCCGATAAAGGGAATCGAAGCGAGGCAGAGGACACTCACTGTCGGAATCAGCCCGAGCATGGAACCCGCGATCTTCGAGTAAGCAATCTCCGGCAGCGTCTTGGGCAGAGTCAACAGCGTCGACCACGTATGGTCATTGAGTTCCGGTCGAAATAGCTTGGCCGCCAAAAAGCACAGCTCCAGCGGCAGCAGTGCCCAGAAAATGATGTTGGCCAGAATAATACAGGAGGTCTCGAACTCATCGAAATAGTCAGTGCTATACATCGTATTGAGATACAAGATGATGCCGAACAGCACTCCGTACAGGACAAATTTGAGGAGGACCGATTTGTGCCCGCCACCGACCTGTCGAAAGTCTTTCCAACCGAGTGCCCAGTTCCACGCTGTGGCCGAGGTGCGAGTCTTCCGCGTCAGCAGTCGCGAGATCAAACTCGGACCCTGTGATCCACCGCTCATGTGACGCATCGTGGCCGGATCAAAGATGATCCAGGCGAAGAGGAACAGCACTACTCCACCCACAAGGTTCGAAATCACCTGCGGACTCCAGGCATCCCCCTGGAAAGAAGTCGACAGGATCGACCCCCACAGCTGACCACTGGCCGACCAGCTGTTGAGGGGACTGACCACCTCCTCACGAAATGATTGGACTGTTGCTTGAGCGATCAGTCCCTTCGACGCGCCAAGTTCTAGAGCGGCCCAGCAGAACGCGGGCAGGATTCTGGCGGCGATCATTACTGCAAAGGTCCACGCACACGCCTTGGCACTATTCGGGTTCAAGACCGACGACAGCAAACCCAGATTGCCGACCAAGACCAGATGCGCCAGTAGTAGCAGATAGCTGGCCCAGATTTGCTGCCAGGAGACTCCGCCCAGCGTGACGGTCAGCCACGTAAACGGAAACTGGATCGAGATCAGCACCAGCGCTGCCAGCATCCGGGGCAACCACTTTCCAAGCAGTAGTGACAACGGACTGACATTCGCCATACGCAATAGGCCCAGCGTCTGCTGCTCGGTCTCTTCACTGATGGCAATCGAGAAGAACGTCCCACCCGCCAGAGTCACGAAGACCCAGTTGGCCCACGTCATCCAGTAGAACATCAAGCGTCCCGGCGCCGACTCGAACTGCAGAGCGCTCAGTCCCATCAGCAGGATGAGCACCACAACACTAGCCAGTCCCGCACGGAACAGATGGCTTTTGATGTCGCGAGATTCCGTCCGCAAGGCCCGGACCAGCAGTGCCAGAGTTTTGTTCATGTCCGCACGCCCCGCTCCGTCAGGTCCATGAACGCATCATTCAGCTTCCGCTGGTCACGCTGGAATCCCGCAATCGGAACACCCATCGCCAGCAGTTGGGTCAGCATCGAGTTCGCGTCGATGTCCGCCGCGTCGGCAGTTAGCCGGAATTCCGGCTTGCCCTCGACCGGTTCAACAGTGGCGACCCCCTTCAAGGCGGGGAGCCGCGTCGCCCATTGCTCGGTGTCGACCTCAATGCGCAGTCGATACACCGGGTGGCCTTCTTGAGCGTACAGCAGGTCATCCATGTGTCCGCTGTACTTCGTCATGCCGCGATCGATGATCGTGACGCTATCACACAGCTCAGCCAGCTCGCTGAGGATGTGGCTGCTGATGAAGATCGTTTTCCCCATCCGCCGCAGCTCGCGCAGGATTTCCATCAGCTCGATGCGGGCGCGCGGGTCGAGACCGGATGCGGGTTCATCGAGCAGCAACAGATCCGGGTCGTTAACCAGCACGCGGGCGAGGCTCACTCGTTGCTGCATCCCGCGAGAGAGACCTTGAATGAGATCATCCTTGCGGCCTTCCATATCGGTCAGCGACAGTACATCACCGACGATGACCTCGCGGCGTTTCGACACATGGCCATACGCAGCTGCGAAGAAGTCGAGGTACTCATAGACGGTCATCTGCTTGTACATGCTGAAGTGGTCGGGCATGTATCCGAGCTTCTGGCGGATGGCCTTCACATCGGTGCGGACATCCATGCCGAAGACGCGAATACGCCCAGTCTGCGGTCGCAACAGAGTGCAGATCAGCTTCAGCGTGGTTGTTTTGCCGGCCCCGTTCGGCCCGACGAAGCCGTGGAGCGTCCCCGCCCCGACCTCGAAGCTGATGCCATTGAGGGCGCGATGATCTTTGAACAGGTGAGTGACTTTTTCGACTTCAATGACGGGGGAGCTCATGGGAAGTCCTGTGGGAGTCGGGAAGTAGCAGAAGTCGTCAGACTTCTGCCGTGTCATGTCTTCAACACATTAAGGAGCGGCGATTGTCGCCATCGACGGGTCGACTTGCGAAACGAACAACACCTGTCCCGAGGCCTTGTATTCACTGGGCAGAAACTCGGCCGGAGCAGCGGCGTAGACCAGGATCTGCCCCCCTTCAAACACGGTTGTTGCGGACGAGGGGACCGCGATGGGTTGAGATGGATCGATGTAGCCCCCGAAATTCGTCGCGATCGCTGCCGAAGTCGCGGCTTGCACCAAGTAGGCGACCAGGTTCTTCTTGAGCTGCTCGGGGGCGAGGCGACTCCATCCATAGTCTGGCTGTGCTTGAAACACGGTGGAGGCCAGCTGTGAAGGGGTCGAGTTTTCCCAGAGCGTCCCATTGGATGTCAGCGTCCAGATGTTTCCCGCCGAGAGCAGATAGACTTGTGAGTCACCGGGAATTCCCGCTCCCAGCTGGACCGCGATCTTTTGAATCCCTGGATTCAGTTCCAAGGCTTTCACTTGGATCGTGTAATCCCCCTTCGTCGGGAGGATGGCCGACTCCTGGTAGGCACAGGCGGAGAAAGGTGGGATGTCGGCCCCGACACCGGCTTGAGGGCGATTCATCATCATCGCGTTGCCGGAGAATTCCGTGCCCGACTCTAGGCTAAAGACCGCTCCCTCTCCGTGTGCGGGAATGGAATATGCCCCGCCCTCGGTCACGAACAGGCTCCCGCATTTTCGCAGCGAGACGCGCTGATTCCCAAGCGGATGGGCGATGATCATTTCCCGCAGCCCGGTCGATTCGTTGTACCCTCGCTTGCCGATCTCGGCATAAAACCAGCTGAAGAGGACGACCGTTCCCAGGATCATCGCATACGTCAGGCGGAAATCGCCCCGCTTGCGACCGATCAGCCAGATCCCCGGAAATAGAATCAGCAGATAGACGAAGGCCAAAATAAAAATCAGCACCCAGTTGTGATCGGGACGCACCATGCTCCGCATCGTCTGGAACAGCTGGGTCATCCCCGTGGTGGCCGGGTCATTGCCATAGTTTTGAGTCGCGTAAGGGTTATTCGGATCGATGGTGGACTGAGCCACCTCGGTGATCAAGCCGGGAATCTGTCCGGCATCCTGGACGATCCCCTGTCGCAGCACAACGCCTTGCCCGACCAGGAAACGATCCGCTGGCAGGTTGAGTTCTTCGAGTGGAGAGGGGAAGTCGAGCGGCTTTCCATCACGATCGTTGATGAGATACAGGCGACCCCCGCGCCCCAGCCAGTCCCGAAACGCCCGTCGTCGTACCTCATCCCAGCGCGGAACATGGTCCAGCACAACACTCCCAAGAGCCTCAGTCCCCGCTGCTCCGATCGGAAAATCGCTCTCTTGAAACGCCTCAATCCCCTTGAGCAGAGAGGAGACTCCTTGATCGGTGTAAAACTGAACAGCCACCGGGGCTGACACTTCTCGCTTCGAATGCGGAAACTCAAAACGTTCGGACCCCGATGCCCCCCAGCTGACTTCCCAATCGAGCATCTGACTGGTGACATACGGCATAAACTGGATCGTCCGCGTCTCACCGGAGCCGACATACACGCCCAGATCGATGCAGGGAGTGTTATCGCCGCGACCAATTCCGCCCGTCGGCCTCAGCTGGACATCCCCCTGATACGGTTCCGGTGTGGGATTGTGCAGATCGATCGAGCAGAGATTAAAGGCGTTACGTTTGACGGCACCGTTGAAGCCCCAGCGAACATCGCGGAACTCGAGCGCGTGGGCCAGCCCGGCACTCCATGTGAAAAGCAGCAGACATAAAGCGACTGGCAGCACCCTAGCCCGCCCTGATCGGGGTCGCTTCCAAAGAATGGAAGTGAAGCCAGCGGCTCCGCTGTCTGCGGACACGGTCGATGAGTCGTGCATGAATTTGGGCCCCGGGTGATGAATCATCTACGACACAACGCACGCAGGTGTGGGAAAGATCACGGAATGATACTGCCACTTCGTCAGAATTTCGCGGGTGGCCCCTGTCGAGTCGATCTGGGTGCGTGTGTCAGAAAACGAGGCGGGAATCCGAAATTCACCACAGAGGCATGGAGACACAGCGAAATGCAAGTTTCCGGCCGATGATTGAGGTCACTCTTATCCTCTCTCTGCTTTCCGAGCGAGACTAGACTCGCTACCGTGCGACACCAGACCAAATTTCCCTTCGCCGAGGATGGGTGACATGCTGAGTATCATCGTCCCCGTGCTCAACGAGGCGGAAAGCCTGCGAGAGCTCTTGGCGCAGATCGCGAAGAGCTGCGCGGGATGCAACCAGCCGTTCGAGCTGATCTTCATCGATGATGGGTCGACCGACGGCTCGTGGAAGCTGATTCAAGATCTCGCCTTGGCTCATCCCGAGGTCGGAGCGATTCGCTTCCGCCGTAATTTCGGCAAGGCGGCTGCACTCACTGCGGGCATGCGAGCGGCGCGAGGCGAACTGATCCTGATGATGGATGCCGACTTGCAGGACGACCCGGCGGAGATCCCGGCATTTCTCCGTAAGTTGAATGACGGTTTCGATGTCATCAACGGATGGAAGGAGCGGCGACTCGACCCGTGGCACAAGGTCTATCCCAGCAAAGTCTTCAACGGCATGATCGGCTGGATGACCGGGCTGTGGTTGCATGACCACAACTGCGGCTTGAAATTGTTTCGCGCCGACGTGGCCAAAGAGATCCGGTTGTATGGAGAGTTGCACCGCTTTATCCCGGTCTTGGCTCATGCTCGAGGATTCAAGGTCGCGGAACTGGCGATTAAGCACCGGGAACGAAAGTATGGGTATTCAAAATACGGCGTCCGCCGCTTCATGCGCGGGTTCCTCGATTTGCTGACGGTGAAATTCCTGACGGGATTTGGTCAACGGCCACAGCACATGCTGGGGGCGTTCGGCCTCGGGTGCTTTGCCTTCGGCCTGCTGGGGATGGGCTGGTTAAGTATGCTGTGGGTGCTGATGAACGTCGTGGGGCTGCTGAAGGTCTCCCCGATTGGATCACGTCCACTGCTGTTTTATTCAATGGGTGCCATGTTACTGGGAGCGCAAGCCATCTCGCTGGGCCTGCTGGCGGAGTTGATAGTGGCTTACACGGGGCGAGAGCAGGATACGTTTAGTGTGCGCGAGCAGGTGCCGCCTCGCAGTGAGTGAGCGATCAGCTGTCAGCGTTCAGCCAGACGGAATTCGGCGGATGAAGAGCCTCTCGCAGGTTGACCCAGCGAATGGGGGTTCCGGGGGGAGTCCATTGAGCGAACTGGGGATCGACCAGTTCGAACTGCGTCGCCAGCGCTAAGGAATCCGGACAGGCGACGGACTTCAACAACCAGAGCGACTCGGCGTTCGTGAGGGCTGCGATCCAGGCGGCGATCGTATCGGTTGTCGTGTGCCAGGTGGGCGGTGGAGTTGCAGCCTCGCTCATGGCAGCTGCGTCGAACCACTCGCGAGCGATCACGAGGGGAAAACGGTCCTGCTGCCAGGCGACCTCGAATTCCTCCCGGTGCGCGAGGCGCGCCGGGGGCCACAGGGACTCCAACAATCGCGCCGTAAGCACTAAGGAATCCAGAGCCAGCCAGTGCGCCCGATCCTCGCCCAGCTGGTGCTGCTGGTCCCACTCCCGCACCAGATTCGCAGCGGCCCCTCCGCCAACCAACAGCAGCGGGCGTGGCCCCCATTCCGCTCGCAGCTGGTCAAGACGCTGTGCCAAATCCGGCAGGTCGAGTAGGCTCCCGCCGAGCTTGATGATGGCAGTGGGTGAGAGGTGCGAGTTTTTATGACCAGGGTCTGCGGGCATGGACCTGAGACTTGAATTTGGCGGTTGGCTTTCGAACGAAGTCGAGCCAGGTGAGGCGTCTGATTTGCGCTCTCCCTCGCTGACGCGTCGGGCTATTGCGCATTCAGTCGCCCGACGCGTCAGCGAGGGAGAGCGGAAGAAAGACGCTTGAGTTCAATTGAGGCAGATGCGATATGAAATCGAGAGGAGAACCTCTCTCTGGAATGCAGAGAGCTCAGCAGGAGCTTCGCCCTACTTTCCTGCGGAAATGCAAACAGGCTCACGGAGATCCGTGAGCCTGTGCGACTGCTGCATCACGACGGCGGAGTCAACCGCCGGAGCTCAAACTACTCATCGGCACCGAACACGAAGTTCTCCGAGAAGACACCCTTCTCGTCCGGAATCGTGTAACCGCCAGAGATCGAAAAGAACTTGGCGATCTGGTCGAAGTCGGGCAGGATGCTGGCGTCAAACTGACCTTCGGTCAGACCATCGAGCTTGCCGCTCTTGACCTGCTCATAAGTCGGCTTCAGCTGCTTGGCCAGATCGGAGAAGGTAATCATCGAAACCTTCGAGGGCATCAACTTGACCAGCTGGCGGTAATCCTTAGATTCGGACAGCGTGTCATCACCACTGCTACTGGGGCGAAGAGACGCTTCCAGCATGTCGGCGTGGGTCGAGAAGAACAAGTGGTCCTTCGCGATCGCAAATGCCGGGGACATGTCTGGGGTCGGAGCTTCAATGTCATAAACCTTCTGGCCTTCGAACTCGCGTTCGGTGACATTGGACCCCGCTGTTTTCAGGATGGCATTCAATGTCTCCTGAAATTTTGACGAATCCTTTAGCTTGACTGCAACCAGAATCTTCTGGGCTATTTGCTGCGATTCAGGATTGATATCGCTCAGCATCACAATCGGGCCGTCCAGTTGATCGATCAGATCGTCTTTCGGGTGGAATCCCAACTTCTGTGCAGCTTGCGCCACCTGCTGTTCAGCGGCACCGGGCTGATTCATCAAAGTGTCTGCCATTTCGGTCAGAGCCGCATATGCACCGGGTGCATCCCAGTTCATCGCGGTGTACTGGGGAGTCTCTGCACCGACCCAGGCTGGTGGAGCCAGGTCCGTCGCGGGGAATTCAAAGGCCCGCAACATGCCTGCTGTCGGTTGGTCGACGTACATCAGGCTCCGAGAGTGCATATCGTATCCGCCTTCGGCCAGATCGATGTTGCCACCCACTGCCTTGAACTTGTCGAGTCCCAGAGTTGGGAGGTAAGCGGAAACCATCAGTGCCTGAGTCGAGAGTTCTTCGCTGGCATTCAGCCCAGCAGTCAACAGGCCGATCGGGTCGATGTACCACTCCATCACGGAATCGTCATCTTCGCGGGTAGCGCACTTGGTGCGGATGTAGCTGTAGACGGGTTCTTCCGCCAGCACGTCATCCGATTCGCCATCCCACCGGCTGAGGATGTCTTGCAGCACGGACAAATCCGAGCCACCGACGAACATGCCATCTTCCGCGAAGTAGCAGAAGGTATTCTTTGGGCCATCTGCGGAATCGGATCCCTGCTTGGGGATTTCGTAGATCGTGACTTCCACTTCGTCGACCGTTTCAGACTTCTTCTCTGCACCGTTCTTCGTCAAGGCTTCGTCCAGCTTGCCGAGCGCCAGATCGAGAGTCTCTTGGCTGTCGCCGATATCCATCAGCACCACACCTGCCAAATCGCGACCCGCAGGCTGGAGCAGGGCAAACGACACTTCTCCGGCCGGGAGTTCGAGGAGATCGCTCAGCGGGAAGCCGAGTTCCTTGCCCGCTTCTTCAGAGGCCTTGTTAAAGCCCTCTTCGATCTTGTCGCGAACCTTGGACATCGAATCGTCTTGGTACATCTTTCCGAAGCCAGTCTTCGGAAGACGTTCCTTCATGTCGGAGATGTCCGAGATGCGGACATGCAACAGCACGCCTGGAGGAAGCAGCCGGTCTGACGGCGTGACTTCTTCGTCCTGGGCAAACAACGCTGGCACCGCGAGCACCGCGAACAGCGATACGCCACTCAATAGGATTCTGCGAATCTTCGACAGCAACATCCTCGATCCCTTTCCAACGGATGAGAGCAACGTGACCGGAGTACAGTACTCCCGATATCCGTAAGGAATCACGTCGTCATGGTTTGACCAGATCATAGACAGTTCAGGGTCTATCTGGGAATTGTGTGACGAATCCGACCGGTGGAATCACACGGGATTGAGCCCTTGAGTCGACCTGATGCTGTCTCGCCGCATACCCACCAAGGGGACATTCGGCAAACAGAGTGTTAGACCCGAGCAAGCTCCTCGCGGTTTCGGCAGTCCGGAGAAAACGGTAAACCCCGTCATTATTTCGCAGTCAGACGCGACGACGTGATCGTCGTCGCAGAATCGGAAGGCACCGACTATTGGCGGGCTTGAATCTGAGCCAATGCGGCGTCGTTGCTGACGCGGGCATCTCGAACTTCCAAAATGGCACTCCGTAGCCGGTCGGGCCGTGACACGCCCTCTAACGTGGCGAGCACAATTCCTCGGGAATCACGCAATTCCACGTCCGCAGCGCGGTGGAAATCGTGCCCAGGGCGGACCTTACAGGTGACATCTGCGATACTCGCCAGATCGACACGCTTTTCAAGTGCGGCACCGATGGATTTACGGATCTCTACGCCGCGATTGGTCAGTAGGTAACGGTCCCCGAGGACTTTTTGACCCAGATACAGCAACACTGCGAGCGGTGCCAACGGCAGAGCAAACAGCAGGTAAGAGAGTGGAATGCCGCCGATCCGTGTCGGAATTGAGCAGCAGATCCGTCCGATCAGCTGGCCCAGAAACGTGGCTGCCACCGAGGGATAAGTCACTTCGATGATGCGATCCTGCCCGGAGCTAACACCTGCGATGGGGGTTTGAGCCAAGACTGCCACGATCACCTCGTCGAACACCGAAACCGGCGGATGCACACGCCCACTCCCCGCCAATCAACGGCGAAAAGTGGAGAATTCGCTCTTCAGAACCTATCAGACCGAGGTCCATTTCGCCACTGAACCCCTATCCGTTTCAACGTTTGGGAAAACCCTTGCCTTGTGGGAGGTTACGATGGATGATCCAGCGAAACGTCGAGGGTTGAGCGATGAGAGTTGAAAGATCCTCAACCCTCAACCCACTGACTTCAACCCTCCTCGGGACTCCTCTATGACCGGTTTGAAATCACTTGTGGCCTGCGGAACCCGTTTGTGGCTCGACAGTATTGACCCTGTCCTGGTCTTGGAAAACCATGCACAAGGGGCCACGGGGGCCACCTCGAATCCGATCATTGTTTCCGAACTCATCAAAACGGGGAGGTTCGATGTCGAGATCAAGCAGCTCATCAGTCAAGGGCTCGATGACTCCGCCGTCGCCTGGAAGATGACCGACCAACTGGTCTCGCGAGCCGAAGCGGTCTTCGCCGATGTCCACGCTCGCACCCAGGGCGACGATGGCTACGTTAGCTTTGAACTCGACCCGCTCCTCGAAGACGCCAGCTGTCCACTGAGTACCGCCGAACGAGCTGCCAAGTATGTCGAACTTGGCTTGGCGTGGAACACCGGCCACACGAACCGCATGATCAAGGTTCCCGCCACTCCCGCCGGGCTGGCCTGCCTCGAAGAGCTCGCAGCTGCCGGGATCACTTTGAACGTGACGCTGATCTTTTCCACTCGTCAGTATCGCGCCGCTCGTGATGCTGTGTGGCGCGGGGCGCAGAGGCGGAAAGACCCGACCAGCTTGAAATCCGTGTATAGCATCTTCGTCAGCCGCATCGATGTCTACTCAGCTGCCAAGGTGCCAGAGCTGACTCCTGCGGCTCAGGGCCAGGTCGGGATCGTGAATGCGAAGCGGATCTGGGCCGAGAACAATACTTGGTGGGGGCAGCACAAGCTCCCTCGCAAACAGGAGATCGTCTTCGCCAGCACGGGCACCAAAGACCCGAACCTGCCCGCCGATAAGTATGTCGCTGCACTGGCAGGCTCTGACATCCAGACCAACCCGCCTGCGACCAACGCCGCTGTCGAGAAACTCGGCCAGAGCTACTCTCGTCGCATCGACCAGAACCCCGCTGCCGAGATCCTGGCCGATATCGATGCCAAGGTCGACTTCGCGAAGCTGGAACAGACGCTGATGGACGAGGGACTCAAGAAGTTCGCCGATCCGCAGAAGGCGTTGATCCAGCTGATTGGCACAAAGCGGGCGTCGCTTGCGTAAATCGAAACTCGACAGACTGACGTCTGCCGCTCACTGTTAGTTGCTAGACGGACCCCTCCTTGCCTCGTCACGTCATCCTCATCACGCTCGATCATCTCGCCGCCAGTCAGGTTGGAGCATACGGCCAATATCGGGCGCGGACTCCAGCGCTCGATCAGCTCGCCTCGCGGGCAGCTGTGTTTCACAACGGCCTGTGTCATGCGGTGCCGGGCGGAGGGCGATCACCGACCGAGGATTGGTCAGCGCAGCCCGTCGTCGCGGATTCTCTCGACGCAATGCAGGTGGCCGGAGTCCTCGTCGAGACCGTGAAGCAAACCGCCGACCAGACTCCCCGTGATTGGGTTCACGACGGCGTTGCGGCGATTCGGTCTCAGCTGTCGAGTGAGCGAACAGGGCTAACTTGGATTCAGGGAATCGGCATCTCCGATCCGTGGGTGCCGGACCATGTGGGTTGGGACGCGGAAGTCGCGCGTTTGCTCGGAACCTCGTGGGAGGAACTCCTCGCTGATGAGTCCGAGGAGATGACCCCCGCTCTGGCGATTGAGGAGCTGATCGCCGAGGGTGCCTTCACCCGCCTTCGCCAGCCGAATGAGCCCGACACCGTCGTCGATCGGTTGAGCCTCGCCCTGTATGCCACATGCGTCGAGAAGCTCGACGACCGACTGGGCCGACTCATTCGCGAGTACCAACGCCACGCCCAGCCCGATAGCTTGCTGATCATCACCGGACTGCTCGGTGACAACCTGCCCCGGCAATGGCCCATCGTCAGGCGCATTCAGCTGCATACCGAACTGGTGCGAGTCCCCCTGATTGTGCAGGCGGGTGAAGGCCACGCCGGTGGGTCGACGGTTCTCGAACTGGTGCAGACGACCGACATCGCCGAGACGTTGGCGACATGGTTGTTGTCCGAAGAGAGTCGCCTTTTTCTCCGAAAAAGGACGTCCTTTTTCGGAGAAAAAGGCGACAATCCCCTAATTAATCTCCTCACGGTGGCAAACAAAACCACCCCCGGTCGCCCTTTCGTCCGCGTCTCCACGCCCACCGGTGAAACCCTCACCCGCACCTCCGACGCTCAACTCGTCACCCGCACCGCCAACCCCGCCCAAGACGAAACCGAACCCACCGAGTGGTTGACCCTCAAACCTGAAGACGCCTGGGACCTGCTCAATGTCGCCGAGCAGCATCAGGATTTGGTCGAGACGATCAAGGGCTCAGGCTGAGCTCACCCTCCGTGTCCTCACTGGCCCTTCAGAGCAGAGTCTGGGAAACTCTACTCGACCGCTATGAGACGGGCAGAATTGACCGTCCGAAAACGGGCGTGGTAGAAATCCAACAATGGGTGGAAAGCTATGGAACTTAACGATCTAACAATTGCCAAGAAGCAATGGTTTGAGGGGGATTCCCTCGAAGCCGGAAGACTCTTGTTTGAAAGAATTCCTCCCGGACAGCGAGCAGCTTGGGCATGCCGCATTTTAGAAGTAGCGGTTCGGAGTGTCGGTGTGTCGAATCCACTCTACGATCAGCTGCTTACAATTCAGCAATCCGAGTGGAACACAACAAAATTGGAGCATTTTGACCGAATTCGAAATCAAACATTGGTACTCGAATCCAGTTCGCATTCTTGGCGTCCAGCTTCGCAGGAATTGATCCTGTCGTACATCGCTGAAAACGTTGCCAAAGTCATCTATAACGAATGTGAGACAGACGACGAGTTCGATGAAGATTCTGGATCGTGGGTCGTAAGGTGTCTCGCCGATCTCTCGGACTCCTCGGGAATGTCAGAATGGCGAAATGTGTTTTGGGAAACAATGATCAGAAAAACAGAGCAGTCCACTCAGGGAGAGGGTCGCTCAAAAAGCGATTGAAGCGTTTGGAAGACGTGGGAATACGACTGGCCAGCTTGTCACCTTGGCTCAGACAGGAATGTCTCACGCAAAGGCACGAGGCACCAATTGAGGTCCATCCATGAATCCCCGGAGGATGCACGCATGAAATTCCTCTACTCATCCTGGTATTTCGAGGCAGTATCCAGAGGCATTGAAAGGCGAACACATCCGCCGTAACCTTTTGGGGCTTGAAACACAGCCACCCCAACGTCAATCACGTTTGGGTAAAAACTCACACGACCCCCCCCATGAACAAGCTCTACCAAAACCACGGCCTTCTCTTCCGCTACCCACCTGCGTGGTCCTTGGCCGAGGAGGCGGGCGAGGGATGCGTGACGATTACGGTGGCGCCTGGCGAGACTGGATTCTGGTCCGTCATGGTTCTGCATGATCGGCCCGAGGTCGAAGAAGTTCTCGAAGCAGCTGCCGATACGTTCATGGAGCTGTATGACGAGGTCGATGTCTTCGATTTGACCGCCGAGCTGGCCCATCATCCGGGGCTGGGACGCGACATCGAATTCGTGTGCTTCGAACTTCTGAACCGCGCCGAGCTGCGGGCGTTTCGCACAGCTCACAACACCATTCTGGTGACGAATCAGGGGACTGACACCGAACTCGACGAGTTGCAGCCGCTCTTCGACGAGATCACCTGCTCGCTGGAAGTCCCCGACGGTTTCCTGGCCGGGACGCCTCAGCGGTGGGTCGAGGAGGAGTGAGTGGGAGCGGCATCCAGCCCCTCTCCGTACCGTGGGCTTCAGCTCACGCGACTCTGACAGTCTTGCTGCATCTTCCTTGCGAAGGCATACGAAGTGACGACCCGCCGGATTGCCCTGTGGAAAGACGACCTGTTCCTGGCCCATGACACTGGGAAGCATCCGGAGTGCGCCGACCGGCTGCGGGCGATTCATGCGAAGCTGGAAGGCTCGTCGATCTGGCCATCGCTGGATGTGCAGCCACTCGCCCAGATCGACCGGGCGCTGGTTGAGCGCGTGCATCCGCCACTGATGCTGAAGGCGATCGAAGCGATCTGCGCCCAAGGCGGCGGACGACTCGATGCCGATACGGTCGCCTGTCCCCAGTCGGGAGATGTCGCTCTCACCGCAGCTGCGTGTGCGGTCGCAGCTGTGGAAGCGGTCGTGAAGGGGACGTTCCAGCGGGCGATGTGCCTCATTCGTCCTCCGGGACATCATGCGCTCGTTGCGAAGCCGATGGGGTTTTGCCTGTACAACAACATCGCCATCGCAGCTGCCCATGCGCGGCAGGCTCTGGGGCTCGACCGGGTGTTGATCGTCGATTGGGATGTCCACCACGGCAACGGGACGCAGGACATTTTCTACAGCGATGGAACGGTCTACTTCCTCTCGCTGCATCGGTCGCCGTTCTATCCCGGCACCGGAGACGCTGACGAGACCGGCACGGGGCGTGGCCTCGGCTGGACCAGCAATGTCCCACTGGCCTTCGGCATCAGCCGCAAGAACTACATCGAGTCGTTCGAGAAATCCCTCTCCCGCGCCGTCGAACTATGCCGCCCCCAGCTGATCCTGCTGAGTGCCGGTTTCGACGCCCATCGCGAAGACCCCGTCGGGTCACTGGGGCTAGAGGTCGAGGACTTCGCGACTCTGACGAAGCTGGTGGTGGATGCCTCGACGATCACCGCTGGTGGCCGCATCGTGAGCCTGCTCGAGGGCGGGTATCATGTGGATCGATTGGCGGAGTCGGTGGAAGTGCATCTGAAGACGCTGATTGATGGATAGTGTTGCGTCAACGCTTAGACTTGGGGTTGATTTAGGCACGCCTGGGAGGGCGAAGCTCCTGCTGAGCCGCGAGCCAAGGGGACACGGCGCATTTCAATCGCGGCTCGGCAGGAGCCTCGCCCTCCCGACTGAGGCGAACCGTTACTTTTCGCGTTGACCAGGCCTTTGCTTCAAAGTCCCTGTTTCCAAGGAACCAAACCAGTGGATACGAAATCAATCCCTTCAGGAACTCCAGCTCACGAGCCGGAACCGAGTTATCGGGCGCTGGGGTTACTCATCACGATCATGCTCGGTTTTGTTTTGTTCGCAGTCGGAATGGTGGCTCAACTCCTGATCTACTCTCTTCGGGAGATTGCCATCAAGTATGGCCTTGATGATCCCGTTTCAGGCAGCTGGTTCTATCAGTCTTTCGGCTTGCGTGGGACAGAATACCTGCTGGCGATTTCACTCTGGCCATGGTGGTTCTTGCTGGCAATCTACTTCCGCTGTGCTTATCAGTTTCCCGACAATATCCAATTCTCGCGAGTCTTCGGGTACTCACTGATCACATGGGGAACAGCCGTCCTAGTCTTCATTGGTTTTGGGGCGACGATTGCTGGAATGCCGTTCGTCATTTTGCTTTCAGGGATTGGTTCCCCACACATGTCCATGAAAGTCGTCCCCCTGGTGTCTTGGCTTCTTCCCACCATCGTGATCGGTATGATCATCTACTGGACTTGGAAAACTATCAGGTTCGAGCGTAACCCAACAGGAGGGCTTCAAACTGTGAGGCGGCCGCCCGCTGCCAAGCCGAGCCGGAATTGATTCGGGTTTGTGTTTTCTCAAATTCCAATCTCCGGGAATGCTGGCCCATTCCTCAAATCCCAGTTTGAATGGCTGCCGAATGCCGAGTAGGATTAAAGAGGAGTACGCAATGCCTGTTTTATGCGGTCACTTGGATCGCATCCCGCCTCGACAGGCTGTGACGACTCTTCCCGCCTTTGGTCTTGGAAGCTCGCCATGTCGACTCCGCGTGTCGCTTTCGCCGTCTTCACGGCCAGTTTGCTGAGCCAGTTGTGGCTCGGTTCTGCCTCAGCTCAGATGGAGTTCGAGGCCGCTCCGATCTCGTATGAGACGGCACCGGTCGATACGGCCATTAGTCGATTGCAGGCCCAGATCGACTCGGGCGAGATCGACCTCAAACCGGATGGCAAACGTGGCTACCTCGAAGCAGTCTTGAAACTGCTCGCTGTGCCTCAGTCGTCCCAGGTACTCGTCTTCTCGAAGACCAGTCTCCAGCTCAGGCGGATCACCCCGGATCGCCCGCGCGCGGTGTATTTCAATGACGACCTGTACATCGGCTATTGCCAGCATGGTGATGTGTTGGAGGTCGCTGCACAAGACGCCCAGCAGGGAACGATCTTTTACACGCTCGATCAAGGCGAACCCGAATCTGCGAACATGAAGCCGCAATTCGTGCGGGACCGTGGGCAATGCATCACGTGCCACGCCTCTTCGCGGACGCAGGGAGTTCCCGGGCTGCTGGTTCGATCGGTCTACTCCGACGGAGGAGGCCATCCGCTGCTGGGGTCGGGCACGTTCTCCACGGATCACACCAGCCCGTTCTCCAAGCGGTGGGGCGGCTGGTATGTCAGCGGGCAACATGGTTCGATGCGGCACATGGGGAATGTGCTGGCGAATCGAAAAACACCGGAAGCTCTGGACCGCGAGGCGGGAGCCAATGCGACCGACCTCAGCAAGTTCGTCTCCGTCGGGCACTATTTGACACCGCACAGCGACCTCGTGGCCCTGATGGTGCTGGAGCATCAGGTGCAGATGCACAACTTCATCACCCTCGCCAATTTCGAGACTCGCAGCGCGCTGCACCATGACGTGATTATGAACGAAGCCCTCGAACGCCCGGAGGAGTTCCGGAGTGAACTGACTGAACGCCGCATTCACGGTGTCACCGAAAAGCTGGTCCGCTACATGCTGTTCAGTCAGGAATACGCGCTCGAAGCCCCGGTTTCCGGCACCTCGGGATTCGCCGAGGAGTTCGCAGCCCAAGGGCCCCGCGATTCCAAAGGCCGCTCGCTGAGAGATCTCGACCTGCAAACCCGCCTGCTCAAATACCCGTGCAGCTCCCTGATCTACTCGGCTGCGTTCACACAATTGCCCTCAGCAGCGAAGTCTGATGTGTTGGGAAAGTTACAGGCAGTACTCACCGGGAAGAACAATTCTCCGGAGTATGAGCATTTGAGTGCGGCAGACCGGCTGGCGATCTACGAGATTTTGAAAGACACCCTGCCCGGCCTGCCAGCCGATTGGTAAGGAAATTCCCATCTTTTTGAGATTCCACGGGCAAACGCGACCTGCGGCAGGGCGAGGCCCGTGCTGGCTGATCGCTGACTGCTGAAAGCTGATCGCTCGCACTCTTTTCGTCCGCTTTTTCCAACCCGGTTGCATCTGCCGCCAAACTCCGGAGAATTAGGGGTCCAAGTTTTCGAGAAAAGGTGTGCGATGTCAGTTCCAAAAGTGGTGATCGTCGGGCGGCCCAACGTCGGCAAAAGCTCGATCCTGAACTGGCAGGCGGGCCGGCTCGTCTCCGTGGTCGACCCCACAGCTGGGGTGACCCGCGATCGCGTGGGTCATTTGATGTTCGTGGGCGATCGTTATTTCGAGATGATCGATACCGGCGGGATCGGGATTGTCGATTCGGATGATCTGTCCGAGGACATCGAGCGGCAGATCCAGGTGGCCATCGATCAAGCCACCGTCATTTTGTTCGTCGTCGATGGGATCACCGGAGTCACTCCACTCGACCGGGTTGTCTCGGAACGGCTGCGGAAGGTCAACAAACCCAAGCTGATCGTCATCAACAAGTGTGACTCGACCCGGACTGATGCCGAGATCCACGAGTTTCACGGTCTGGCCGAAGCGGAGCTGCTGCAAACCAGCGTGAAGGCCAATCGTGGCCGCGATGATTTGATGAAGGGGATTCTGGGAATCCTGCCGCCTGCCTCAGAAACAGAAGACGCTGAAGGGCAAACGCTCTCGGAAGAGCCGGAATTAAAGATGGCGATCGTTGGCCGTCGTAACGTCGGCAAGAGCACCTTCATCAACGCTCTGGCGGAGACCGAGCGGATGATCGTCAGCGAGATCGCGGGCACCACTCGCGACAGCGTCGACGTGCGGTTCGAACTCGACGGAAAATCGTTCGTGGCCATCGACACGCCCGGTGTTCGCAAACGCAAAAGTCTCGCTAACGACATCGAGTTCTACGGCCTCGTGCGGGCCCAGAAGAGCATCCGCCGCGCGGATGTCGTGCTAATGGTCTTCGATGCCACACAGACCATTTCGCAAGTCGACAAGAAGCTGATGGAGGAGATTCTGGATAACTCCAAGCCCTGCATTTTCGTTGTCAATAAGTGGGACTTGGGACTCGAACTCGGCCAGACCACCGAAAAGTGGGGCAAGTATTTCGAAGACAGCTTCAAGAGCATGCGGCATGTCCCGGTGGCGTTTATCACCGCCAAGGACTCCCACAACATCAAGCAGCTGATCAACCTCGCCCAGTCAATCTTCAAGCAGGCCCGCGAGCGAGTCTCGACCGGCCTGCTGAACCGCGTGCTACAGGACGCCATCAAGGCCAATCCGCCGCACATCGCCAAGAACCGGACCCCGAAGCTGTTCTTCGCGACACAGGTCGCCATCCAGCCGCCCACGATCGTGGTGAAGGTCAACGACGTGGAACTCTTCAGCCCGTCATGGGAGCGTTATCTGCTCGGGCGATTCCGAGAGGATCTGCCATTCAAGGAAGTACCCATTCGGCTCTATCTGCGCGGGAAGCAGAAGGGCGATCCGGACGAAGAGACGTAAGTGAATTCGACGGAACATGCGGGAACGAGAATCGTCTTCGGACGCTTCGACGAGACGTTGAGCCGTACTCTCTGAAGCTGTGCGCTCTGACCGAGTCCCTCAACCCGTTACACTAGTGATCTTGCCTTCGGCGATGGCTCTGGGGGTGTGGTTGTTCGAGTGATCTGGTTCCATGAATCTTCTGCGTTTGCTGCAACAGCGTTTTGCTCCCGTCCTGGCGGATTATGCGGATGATCCCGCGCCGTTTGTGGCGATGGTCCGCCCCGCTCAAGACGTGAAGTTCGGCGACTTCCAAGCCAACTTCGCGATGTCACTCGCCAAGCGGCATGGCCTGAATCCGCAGGAACTCGCTGCTCGAATTGCCGAGAAAGTCCAGCTGGATGACCTGTGCTCCGAGGTCGAAATCGCCGGGCCGGGGTTTATCAACCTGCGGCTGCGAGATGATGTCATCATTCGCGAGGTCAACAAGCTCCTCACCGACCAGCGGCTCGGTGTCGAAGCTGCGAATCCGCCTCGCACAGTTGTGGTCGACTACTCCTCCCCGAACGTCGCTAAACCGATGCACGTCGGCCACCTGCGCAGCTCCGTCATCGGCGACAGCTTGTGCCGCACGCTGCGGTACCTGGGCCACACGGTCATCAGCGACAACCACATCGGCGACTGGGGCACGCAGTTCGGAATGATCATTTATGGGTATAAGAACTTTCTGGACCAGGACGCGTACGCGCGCCAACCGGTGGCCGAACTCGCGCGGCTCTATCGGTTAGTCAACCAGCTGAGTGACTTCATCACCGCGCGGACCGAACTGCCGACGAAGCGCCGAGAACTCGATCTCAAAGAACGCGAACTCGCAGCTGCCCCGATTCCTCCCAAAGGGAGCAAAGACCCCAAAGACAAAGAGGCCGAGAAGGCCCTTAAGAAGTTGCGGTCCGAGGGGGACAGCCTGCGAGAAGAGATTGCCTCGCTGACCAAGAAGGTCGAGCGGGTCGAGTCCAGCCCCACCGATCTGGCACTCGCGAATGCCCATGTCGGCATCGCCCGTGCGGCGCGAGATGAAACCGCCAAGCTGCATGCGGGGGACGCGACGAACCTCGCCCTGTGGAACGAGTTCATGCCCGCGTGTCTGCAA
The DNA here is from genome assembly GCA_043777375.1 of Planctomycetota bacterium. GTDB lineage: Bacteria > Planctomycetota > Planctomycetia > Planctomycetales > Planctomycetaceae > TH-plancto1. The sequence continues at coordinate 58,424 of JAYWHX010000009.1, forward strand.
GCCTTGCAAGGTGTGTATGACCGACTGGGAGTCAAGTTCGATCTGACGCTGGGCGAGAGCTGGTACAACCCGCTGCTGGCTGGCGTGGTCGACGAACTCTTGAAAAGCGGCATGGCGGTCGAAAGCGATGGAGCCATCTGCGTCTTCATTCCCGGCAACGCAGCTCCCTTCATCGTTCGCAAAGCCGATGGAGCCTATACCTACGCGACCACCGACCTCGCGACGATTCGCTATCGAGTGAATGAGCTGAAGGCTGACGAGATTCTGTACGTCGTCGACACGCGGCAGTCCGAGCATTTCGCCCTGCTGTTCGAGACGGTGAAGAAGTGGCGGAACAGTTCAGTGGGGCAGGCATTCCTGCCTGCCTCGACCGACAAGAATGTCGGTCCCACGGGTTTTCCCGCCTTGGCCAAGGTCGACCTGCGGCACGTCAACTTCGGCACTGTGATGGGCAAGGACCGGCGCGCGTACAAGACCCGCGATGGGGATACCGTCGGGCTGGAGAGTTTGCTCGACGAGGCGGTCAAAGAGGCCCGCACGATTGTCGACCTCAACGAAGCGCAAAAGGCCCATCACGGGGACGAGCCGCTCGACGACGATGCCCGGCAAGCTGTCGCCGAGATCATCGGCCTCGGCGGCATCAAGTACGCCGACCTGCACCACTCCCGCGAGAGTGACTACGTCTTCGACTGGGAGAAGATGCTGGCCAAAGAAGGCGACACCGCGACCTACGTCCAGTATGCCTACGCCCGCACCAAGGGCATACTCCGTAAGAACCACATTGACCCGCTCGGGTTGTTGGCCAGCGGCTCCCGCATCCAGTTCAGCAACCCCGCCGAGCGTAGCCTCGCCCTGCAACTCCTCAAACTCCCCGAGGCTCTCGACTCCGTCTGCACCGACTACCGCCCGAACCTGCTGACGCAATACCTCTTCGAAACCGCGAACGCCTTCAGCACGTTCTACCAGTGCAGCCCGATCAAGGACGAACCCAACGAAGCCCTGAAAAACAGCCGCTGCCTGCTGGCCGAGCTGACCGGCCGCGTCCTCGAACTCGGCCTCAGTCTGCTCGGCATCCAGACAGTCGAGCGGATGTAGAACGGATTGAATTTCGCTCATACGACCACTCGTCGCTGATTGTGGAGAGACGAAGTCGTCCGTAAACTAAGTTCGCGTTTGCTGCACTCGGCTGTTTCCGACTCAGATGGCAAGTGCATCAGCTGGCCCCAGGATTTCTCGCATGAACTTCGAAACTCGTTGTGTCCACACTGGCGTCGATAAGGACAAGGCTTTCAACAGCTGTACGACTCCGATTTACACGTCTTCGACGTTCTCGTGGGATACGCTGACGACGAACAAGGGGTTCGACTACACGCGGAGTGGGAACCCGACGCGGCGGGCGCTGGAGGAGAATCTGGCCTCGCTCGAAGGCGGGATCGACTGCCGAGCGACTGCCACCGGGATGGCAGCGATCACGACGGCGATGTACATGTTCAAGCCGGGTGATCACGTCATCGCCGGGCACGACATCTATGGCGGGACGTACCGGCTGTTTGCGAATGTGCTGACTGAGCAGGGGCTGGAGTTCTCGTTCGTGAACATGCAGGACATGGCCAACATCAAAGCGGCCATCCGTCCAAACACCAAGGGGATCTGGATCGAGACCCCCAGCAACCCGCTGCTGAACATCATTGATATCGAAGCGATCACGACAATCGCGAAGGCGGCGAAGCTGATCACGATTGCGGACAACACATTCCTGTCGCCGTATCTGCAACGGCCGTTCGAGTTGGGTGTCGACATCGTGGTTCACTCGACCACGAAGTATCTCAACGGGCATTCGGATGTCGTGGGTGGTTGTGTCATCACGCGGTTCAAGGAGCATGCGGACCGCATCAGCTATATCACGAATGCCCTCGGTCTGGCATGTTCGCCGTTCGATGCCTGGCTGGTTTTACGCGGAGTGAAGACACTCGGCCCTCGCATGGAAGCTCACCAGAAAGGCGCGATGGCGGTGGCTCGATTCCTCGCCTCGCACCCCAAGGTGGATCACGTCTATTACCCCGGTCTGGAGACTCATCCACAGCACGCCCTGGCCAAGAAGCAGCAAAAGGGCTTCGGCGCGATGTTGAGCTTCGACGTGAAGGGCGGACGTCCCGAAGCGGAGCGCGTGATGGAAAACCTCAAGGTCTTCCAGCTGGCCGAGTCGCTGGGCGGAGTCGAGTCGCTCGTCGAGTACCCCGAGACGATGTCCCACGCCTCCATGTCCCTCGAAGCCCGCCGCGCAGCTGGGATTTCGGAGCGAACAATCCGCGTGTCGATCGGGATCGAGCATCCGGACGATCTGATCGAAGGCCTGAAGCACGCGCTGTCGTTTGCATGAGACGCTGAGCGTGGGGCACGTTTTCAACGTGCCCGTAACTCAAGACGCATGTTGGCAGAATGCGAGTGCGTACCGACATAGCCTGCGGCTGGAACGGGCACGTAGAAAACGTGCCCCACGAAGAGGCATCGCATGTCATATTCGCACTTGATCTTTGTCTACGGCACGTTGAAACGTGACTTATGCCGCGCGCATTTTTTAGACGGCCAGCAGTTCTTGGGTGAGGCTCGGACGCTCCCGATATATCGCTTGTTCGATTGCGGGGACTACCCAGGACTGCGGCCAGCGTCTGACGGACTGTCGATTCTGGGCGAGTTGTGGGCTGTGGATCTGGCCTGCCTGGCGATTCTCGATCGGGAAGAATGCCTCAGCGCCGGGCTGTATGCACGCCAGGCCATCGAGATGGATTTTCCTTTGCCGGAGTCTGTACACGAATCGAGGGTCGAAGCGTATTTCTATCTGCCATCGGTCAACGGATTTGCAGACTGCGGAGATCAGTGGATCAAGGGACGCTCCGCTGAGAAGGCCATTGGCAACGAGTGACTGACAAGACGACAACAGCACGTCCTAAGGACTACCCCTACTAGAACCGCACCTTATCCCACACCAGATGCGAGACACCCACCGCCCGTTCGCGAAACGCTCCCTCGCAGTAACAGAGGTAATAATCCCACATCCGGATAAAGCGGTCATCAAACCCCAGCGCTCGCACGTCGTCGAGTCGCTGAAAGAATCGGGTTCGCCAATGCTGCAGCGTCATGGCATAGCTCTCGGCGAACTCGAACAACCCGGTCAGCCGCAGGCTCGTGCTTGCCGCGACAGCTGACTGCATCGCCCCGACCGAAGGCAGACAGCCACCGGGAAAGATGTACTTCTGAATGAAGTCGACCGTCTTCAAGTAGTTCGCGTAGCGTTGGTCAGGCATTGTGATCGCCTGCACCAGCATGCGACCACCCGGCTTGAGCAGCCGGTCACAGGCTGCGAAGTACGTCGGCAGGAATTCGTCGCCCACCGCTTCGATCATCTCAACCGAAACGAGCTTGTCGTACTGACCGACCATCTCGCGATAGTCCGTTAGCAGCAGCGTCACGCGATTTTGCAGACCGGCCTCGGCGATCCGCTTCGCCGCCAAATCGTGCTGCTCTTTCGAGATCGTCGTTGTGGTTACTCGGCAGCCGTAGTTCTTCGCAGCGTGCAGTGCCATGCCGCCCCAGCCCGTTCCGATCTCCACGAGATGGTCTGTAGGCTGCAAATCCAGTGACCGACAGATGCGGTCCAGCTTGGCGATCGAAGCCGACTCCAGTGTTTGCGTTTCCTCTTCGAAGACAGCCGATGAGTACATCATCGTCGGGTCGAGGAACAGCTGAAACAGCGAGTTGCTCAGGTCATAGTGGGCGGCGATGTTCTTGCGACTTCCATCCTGCGTGTTTCGCGAAAGCGAATGCCCAATGCGGGAAATCCAGCCCGCGATGCGGGACAACCCGGAGTCCATCGCATCAAGTTGCGACATGTTGCGAGATAGAATTCTCACCAGCGTCGGCAAATCATTGCTGGACCAGACCCCGTCCATAAAGGCTTCAGCTGCCCCGAGACTTCCGCTCGACATCAGTGTTCGGTACAGGGAGAGCGAATGCACATCCAAGGTGCATCGAAGTGCATCCGGCCCCACTTCACCCAGCGTCACACTGCCAATCGAATCTCGGAGTACAATTTGACCATGGCGGATGCTTTGCAGCGTTCGCAACGTCTGTCGACGAAGAACTCGGTCGAGCCAGCTGGGGGAAGATGACTCAGCCGATTGAGACGGAAGGGCAACAGGATCAGGAGTGCAGCTGCTCATAATGATTTCGGGGCGAGGTGTGGCGGGAATGTCAGTTCGGTGGGAAAGAATTAAATTGCGGGGCGTGACGGAGCCAAGGGAGGTGGATGAGGAACGTATGGTACGCCCTTCATCCAGAGTCGAAGCGCGTGCCAGTAGATCCCAATCACCACTTGAGCTGTCATCAAGGGGAAGCGGAGCAGGCAGCGTGCCAGGCTCATCCCTGTGATGGGCTGGCGTTGCATCCAAAGTGTGGCGTCAAATGCTTTGGTCTCGGCTCGCCAGTTCTCGATGTGAACGCTCAGTGATTCACCCGGCGAGCCCAGACGCCACCGGTACTGGTAATCCATCGCCAGAAATGGGGAGACGTGAAACACCTTGGGGCTCTCGTGTCGGGCGATGCGTGCGGCCGGATGCGATTCCGAACCTGACGATCGGTCGTCCCAGGGAAGCACATAGTGATGCCGCTCTCCCCAGGGAGTGTTGGTCACTTCTGCCACCACCGACTCAACCTGCGTACCAGTTGTGTCATAACAGTAGTAGAAGCTGACCGGGTTAATACCAAATCCGCCGTAGCGCAGATTGGTCAGCAGGCGGATCGGGCCGGTGGGACGTTGGCCGAGTTCCCGTTCGACCAGATCTCGAACACTCTGGTCGAGTGGCTGGTCTGCTGGCCCCATGTAGTCGGACCGCCGGAATCGCGCCCAGGCGAATCGGCGTGTCGACCAGAACCAGCGTCCTTCGAAGACTCGATCCAGCTCGGAGAGGTCGAGGTAGAGCATGAAGACGCAATGACGAAACGAATGTGAAGCTGTCACTGTCCGCCGATGACGAACCCAGCCTTCGTAGACACAACTCTGAAGTGATTGCGGCTCGTCAGACATGCGCGCCTCCACTCAAAGTGGCAGCACGCGGACTCCAGTCCGGGACAATGCCAAATCGCTCACACACTCTCAGAGCGCTGACCACACCATCCTCATGAAACCCGTTTCCCCAATAGGCTCCGCAATAGGACGACCTGCGGTGACGAATCAACTCGGAGTGTCGTCGTTGAGCTGCAGCCCGCCCCGTGGTGAAGATCGGGTGAGCGTACTCATATGTCCCCAGCACTCGAGCGGGGTCGATGGCGTCTTCTTCATTGAGCGTGACAAGGAACTCGACCGGAGCGTCAATCCCCTGCAGCAGATTCATATGGTATGTGAGGGTCGACTGCTGCGGGCGGTCCGCTCGCACGTGATAGTTCCAGCTGGCCCAAGCCCTCTTCTTCGACGGCAATACACGAGTGTCTGTATGCAAGACGGCGACGTTCTGGCTGTAGGGGAATTCCGAGAGCAGCTCGCGCTCGACGTGGTCAGCCTCAGACAACATCCGCAGAGCTTGGTCGCTGTGACAGGCAAAGATCACCTCGTCAAATCTGTCTGCCCCCTGTGCATGGCGAACATGGACATGGTCGCCGGACCGAGTCACCTGCTGGACCGGACAGTTCAGCCGAATGCGATCATGGTACGGAGCCGTCAACTTGCGAGCGTAGACCCGTGAGCCACCTTGCACGACACGCCACTGCGGACGATTCCAGATCTGAAGCAACCCGTGATTCTTGTAGAACTCGATAATGAACTGAATCGGGAACTGCTCGAACGTCCCCGTTGGGCACGACCAAATCGCAGCTCCCATCGGGATCAAGTACCAGTCAGAGAACTCGCGGCTGTAGTTGTTTTGACGTAGGTACTCTCCTACGGTCATCGTTTCGGAGGTCTGATGGAGATCTCGCGGCGCCTGACGATTGAATCGCATCACATCCGAGAGGAAGCGATAAAAACGCGGACTGAGCAAATTTGAACGCTGCGTAAACAATCCGCTGAGTGAAGATCCGTTGAATTCCATTCCGGTGCGATCACAGCGCACGCTAAACCCCATCTCAGTCGGCTGAAGTGCAACGTTCAGATCTCGCATCAGGCCGAGAAATGCAGGATAGGTCCAGTCGTTACAAACGATAAATCCGGTGTCGATGGCATAATGACGACCGTCAAGGGCGACATCGACGGTATTTGTATGACCGCCCACGTATTCGTTGGCTTCGAAGACGGTGATCTCGTGTTGACGATGCAGCAAGGATGCCGCCACCATGCCGGAAATCCCGGTACCGATGATGGCGATTCGCATGTGAGGAGCCCTGACGCGGTCTTTCAAGAGACCGTGATGTGATTTGTACGATCCTTCAGACACCTCTTTTTAGACATTCGAGCCCGCCTGACCAGTCTGAGAATTTTGGGGAGTGGTCGAATGTCTCGCCGAAATCGATGTCCGACTCAGCCGACATCGCGTACATGTCCAAGAGATTCCGGGCGAGTTGCTCAGCTCTTGCAAATCGCCCAAGATGAGCCCGACAAACGGCCCATTCGTCCCCACAAGTTGAGATAGGGCTGCGACTTTCACGGGAATGATTCATGCCTGCCACAGACTGTTTCATTGCGATTGACGCTGGAACCACCACTTCGCGGGCGTGGCTCGTCCAATCCGGAGTCGTACTTGCTGCGGATTCCGTCGCTGTCGGAGTCCGCGACACCGCCCGCGATGGCCATCCGGGGAAGCTGTATAAGGCGCTCCGCGAACTGGTCGCCTCAGTCCGTAGACAGTCGTCTGCTCACCCCCTGCGGATCGCAGCTGCGGGCATGCTGACCTCGTCTTTGGGAATTCGGGAACTTCCCCATCGAGAGGCCCCCGCCGGTCCTGCCGAGATTGCGGAAGGCAGCATTGAGCTTCATCAGCCAGAGATCTGCAATCTGCCCATCGTACTCTTCCCGGGAGTACGTTCCGGGGCCTGGTTCCAGGACGAGGATGTCGAATCGACTGACTTGATGCGCGGCGAAGAGACGCTGTGCATCGGACTCTCCTGCCAGAGACCCGGTCAGCCACTGAGTGTTCTGAATCTCGGTTCGCACTGGAAGGCCATTCAAGTCAGTTCGCAGGGGCAAATCACTGGCAGCTGGACCACGCTCTCGGGCGAGATGCTGCACGTGATTATGACAGAGACCATTTTGGCGAGTGCAGTGCCAGCGGGACGTCCTGAGTCATTCGACGAGGAGTGGCGGGAACGCGGGGCTGACATGTATCGCCGGAATGGTTTGAGCCGGACCCTATTTGCAGTGCGTCTGTGGGAGGTGCAGGCCGGGGAACGAGTCACCGCCGAGCAACGACTGGCATTTCTGATGGGGGCGGTGGTTGCCGAGGGACTCGATGCATTCCGGCGAGCGGGTTATCTGGCCCATGGAACAGTGTTGCTGATCGGAAGCGGAGGAATCGCTGAAGCCTGGCGATCCACGCTGGAGTCTTTGGGAATCTCCGTCGAAGGGATCGATGGAGAGGCAGCAGCAAACGCATTTATCGCTGGAATCGAAACGCTGCTCTCCCATCGATGCAATTAGACCACTGATCTCCTGTGCCTCTGAATTCTTCTGATGCCTGGTTTTCCATTCGCATTTCGTCTCCACAACGGCGTATGATCGTCGGTGATGGTCCAGCTTGGTTGGGATCGTATCGAAGTGACTGATTATTCCAGTTCAGGAAGATCAAAGATGCAGCAAGGACTATGCCCCCGGGCCAACGGGCAAGGCCGATGTTCCAAGATGATCACCTTAGCTTGGGTGCTGAGCGTGGCGGTTGTCTATTGTTTTGTGAACTCGGCCCCCGTCAGCGCGCAGCCGCCTGGCGTAGTCATTGGTAATTCTTCCGGTCCCATACCCCCCGGCAGCCCGCCAGTCGTGATGGGACCCGATGGCAAACCGATTGTCGACCCCAATGCGAAACCCAGCGACTCCGGGATCAAGGTGATCCGCCGAAGCGAATACATGAAGACGCCCGGGTCGAGCGACAAGATCGAGATCCCTCTCGGAGCGGACGGGAAGGTCGAGTTCAACTTCCAAGGCACACCCTGGCCGCCAGTTCTGGATTGGCTGGCTGCGGTTTCTGGCAAAAGTCTCGATTGGCAGGAGCTACCGGGAGACTATCTCAACCTTCATACGCAAAAGCGGTACAACCCCGAGGAAGCCCGCGATCTGTTGAACTGGCATCTGCTCGCGCGCGGGTACACACTGCTCCTGCATGATGAAGTCCTGACTGTCGCCGCCGTGAAGGGGATCAACCCCGGGATCGTGCCACGTGTGACGGTGGAAGAGTTAAATACCCGGATGCCCAGCGAGTTCGTCAAGCTCTCACTCCCACTCGATTGGCTCATCGCCGAAGACGCTGCCACCCAGCTGGCCCCGATGCTCAGTCCCAATGGCAAGCTATCGGCGCTCAAAGCAGTGAACCGCGTCGAGGCGATGGACGCGGTCTCCAATCTGCGAGACATTGTCGCGCTGCTCAATGATGAGCAGTCGAATCAAAAACAGGAACGGGCACTCGTGCGTGAATTCAAGCTCGAGCATGTGCGGGCCGATGAAGTCGCCCGTTCACTGATGGGGATCCTGGGAATCGAAAAGAAATCGTCTGGCGGTTCCGGCGGCAACGACATGAATGGCATGATGCAGCAGATGCAAATGCAGATGCAGCAACAAATGCAGCAGATGCAACAACAGCAAGGAGGAGCCGGGGGGGCTGGAGGGCAGAAGCCCAGTGAGCCACGCCTCGTGATCAATTCTCGCGAGAACAGCATTCTGGCTCACGCGCCACCCGATAAGATGGAGATCATCGAGCAAACCGTCAAAGCTCTGGATGTCCCCGCCGAAGCCGACGGCCAGCTGCTCCGTAATCTGGAACGAATGCGGGTTTATCGCCTGAAGACACTGAACCCCGGTCCCCTGTCGGAGATCCTCAACGATGTTGGCGACCTCTCGCCCGGTGCGCGGATCCGGGTCGACAAGGACAACAATTCCCTCGTCCTCTTCGGCTCACTCTCCGACCATGTCACCGTGCAGTCACTCGTCGAGAAGCTCGACGGCAGCCCCCGCGAATTCGAAGTCATCGCCCTCAGCCGCCTGCGCGCGGATGAAGTCGCCGGTTCAATTGAGTTCATGCTGGGTCCGGAGAAGAAAGAGGAAACGCCGCGATCTCGCTATAGCTACTACGATTTCTACGGCAGCAACACACAAGAGACGACCCGCAAAGACGAGCGCCCGTTCCGAGTGGATGCCGATGTGGAGAACAACCGGCTGCTGGTGTGGGCCAATACCGTGGAGCTGGAAGAGGTCCAGGGCCTGCTCATCAAGATGGGCGAAATCCCCAGTGATCAAGTCAACCCGCAGTCCACGCGAACCATCGAGTTCGCCTCTCCCGAAGAGGCCGACCGGATGCTGAAGCAAATGCGCCAGCTGTGGCCGGGCATCGCGCCGAATGAGCTGTTGATTCCGGAAGTGCCCTCGTCACCGCCACAAACGACTCCGCCACAACAGAACGACCCACCGAGTGACGCGTCCGCCCGATCCAAGAGAACTCCTGTAAAGTTCTCTCAACTCGAAACGGTGTTGGACGGCAAGGAAACGGAGGCGACCACTCCCGAACCTCAACCGCAACGTCACCCGCTGGCCGAGGAAGAACCGGCTGCTGAAGTCGATGCCGGGCCAGTACAGCAGCCTACCGCCTCGACGACTCCACCCATCGCGGTATACCGTTTGCCTGATGGTCGCATCATCGTCGGGTCTGAAGACACTCGGGCACTCGATCGCTTAGAACAGCTGGTCCGTGACATCCGGCCGAAGACACCGGACTTTCATGTGTTCCAATTGAAGTACGAAAACACGTGGGCATACGGGTTGGAATTGACGTTGAAGGAGTATTTCGAGACCGAGAAAGACGACAAAACGATCCTCGACTGGTACGGCGATGTCGTCAACACGAAAGACAAAACACCGAACCGTCTTTCCAAACGGCGTGTGTTGAAGATCATCTCCGACAAGGACTCGAGGACGATCTTGGTTCAGAATGCGACAGCTGAACAACTCGTCATTATCGAGAAGCTGATCGCGGTCTACGATCTGCCCACCTCGAATGACCCGCGAGCGATTCGTGAAACACGGATCTTTGGTTTGAAGTATTCCAAGGCTCCCGCAATCGCGGATACCCTAAAGGCGGTGTATCGCGACCTGCTTAGCGCCAACGATACCGCACTCCAGCCACGGGGCGATGACAAGCAGGCTCCTCAAGGCCAGGGGCCATCCAACAGCTACATCTTCGGGCGAAGCAATTCCGACTCTGGCAAGAAAGAGGAGACGCCCGAACAACCGATCCGCTTCAAGGGGCTGCTCTCGGTCGGCGTCGACGAAATCTCAAACTCACTCGTCATCTCCTCGGCCAGTGGGCTGATGGACGGGATCGCCGAACTCATCGAGTCTTTGGATGAAGCGGCCAAGCCAACGACCAAGTTCGAAGTCATGCATCTCAAATCCGGCCTCGACGCAGCCACTGCGCAGGAGAAACTGAGCGAGATGTTCCGAACCGGCAATACTTCGAAGATCCGAGTATCAAGCTCTGGCGACAAACCGCAGATGCCGCAGCCCCAAATGCCAGTCCCTCAGCCAGGACAATGAATCACTTGGCATCACGTCGGAACGAGTGATCCGCAGTAAAGTTCAGTGTCGTAGTCGAATTGAATGCAACTATCGACTGAATGTGTTTGGAAGACTCGCTCCAACTCACGCAGCATCGGAACGTGCTGCGGATGTCCCGCTGCGGGAGCATAGGAGGACGACAACAGTCGGCCACGCAGCCCTTCAAAGTCAAAGCTCTGCGAGTACGGAAAAGATCGAGACAGGAAATGGTCGCCACCGAAGAATGTCGACAGTAACGCCGCATCGACTCGCGCATGGTTGACCTGCTCGTAGTCAGTGCTGAACTCCAAAAGCAGCTTCTCGTAGTCCCTCAAAAACGCTGTAGACTCGGTACGACGTTTATTCCAGAACAAAGCGACCAACCCCTGCGGTGACAGGATGCGGGTGAACTCCGATCGCGTCCCCTCCACGTCAAACCAATGAAATGCCTGCCCCGACACGACGAGGTCGATCGACGCATCGTCCAGCGTAGTCGCTTCAGCAGTCGCATCGATACTGCGGAATCGAGGCTCCTCTCGAAACCTCGCTTCCGCAGCTTCACGCATCTCTCGATTCGGTTCGACTCCGTAAACTTGGCAGCCGTGCCGAAGAAACAGCTCGGAGGAGCTCCCCGTCCCTGAGCCGATATCTGCCACCACCGAGGTTGGGCTTATACCAGCCTCATTGACGAGAGTCTCGACCATTGAGTCGGGATAGCTCGGGCGAAACCGCACGTATTCCGCGACCCGATCGGAAAACCGTGAGGTGGAATCCGAGGCCGTCATGATTCGATTCCGCTCGCTGAGGGGTGGCGACGCACGCATCCGGGAAAGAAGAGTCTCCTCCTTTACAGCATCGCCGAGCCCTTCACGTCGATGCCCTTGATCATCATCTTCAACTCTTCCACGTTCGGCGACACTTCAAACGCCGTCGGACGGTCGATGTACTCCTTCTTGATGAAGTGGTAGATCGAGTCGTTGAACAGCTGCATGCCTTCTTCTTTGCCCAGGCGGATGGCTGCGGAGAGCTTTTCGTCTTTGCCTTCGAGGATCAGTTTCTTGACGGTGCCGTTGAAGATCATCAGCTCGATGATCGGCACACGCTTGGGCTTATCGACGATCGTCGCCAGCAGCTTCTGGGCAGCGATGGCCTTCATGTTGAAGCCCATCGAGGACCGCAGCGCGCGATGCATGTCCTGCGGGAACAGGTCCAGAATACGACCAATAGTCGATGGAGCGGACGAAGCATGGATCGTCCCGAACACCAAGTGGCCCGTTTCAGCGGCGTGGATGGCCGTTTCAAAGGTGTCCTTATCTCGCAATTCCCCCACCAGCATGATGTCGGGGTCCTGACGCACGGCCCCCTTCATCGCGACATGGAAGTCAGCTGTGTCCTGCCCCAGTTCGCGCTGGTTAATCAGGGCTTTGTCCTGAGTGTAGACGAATTCGATGGGGTCTTCGATCGTCAGAATGTGAACCCGCTTGCGGTGGTTGATGTAGTCGAGCATCGACGCAATCGTTGTCGACTTGCCCGACCCGGTCACCCCGGCCAGTAGTACCATCCCCTGCTCATAGTCGCACAGGCTCGCCATGACCGGCGGCAGATACAACCCCTCGAAGTTCGGGATGTTCAGTTCGACCTTACGCGCGACGAGCCCCGGCCGGCCGAGCTGACGCAACAAGTTGACGCGGAACCGCCAGTTCTTCCCCTCGTAGTGGACGATGTGCGAGAAGTCGGCCCCGCCGGTCTCGGCCATCACGTACTTGTTACGATCGTCCATGACCTCCAGAAACATTCGCCACATCTGCTCTTCGCTGATCGGCGGCATGTCGGTTTCGCGGAGGGTCCCGCGCATACGCAGGATCATCGGCTTGCCGACCTGGAGATGCATGTCCGATGCCTCCAGCTTGATCTGCATCTTAAAGAGCTTGTTGATCTCGGGCTCAACACCAGCTGTACCGACGACGATCGGACCGAGAATTCTCGCCACGTCTTCTTTGGACAACACCGGCTTGGGTAATGAAGATCCGCCGCCAGCCATGAGTCTCTCCTGAAGTTGTGAACGATGAGCTGCATCAACCGCGAAATGAATGAAGACGAGCCATTGGCAGTGGGACGGACAGGACTGCTCAGTCATGGGACCCGTCAGTACACCATTGGCAATTTTCATTTTCGCGAGCAGCGACTCGGTTGGCAATTGCTCATTGAAAAGAAGTCGCAGACGTGTGCGGCCAGACAGTACGGAACCTGTGAGAACGCCCCACGTCCAGCCCGCCGCGCCAGCCAGGGGCTCGATTCAATCCGTGAGACGGCTCTCTTTTTTTCGGGGAGAAAGGCAATAAACGAAGCCCGCTAGCTGTGCAAAACTGAGGTTTCTGACACGCGGCCCTAGCTGGCGCGGCGGGCTAGACAGAGGTAACCGCCGTGCTCGGGGCTTAGCGGGAAACTCGTCAGCGAGTCGAGCGTTTCTCTCAGTGCCATAAAGTCTGGCCAGAAACGCCGCAGACCGAGAGTGCGTCAAGTCATGCAGCTCAGAGGCACGGCAGAGACATCCGTCTGGACCCTCATTCTGGCGACGGTCATCTCTCAAGGAGTGAGAGAGGAATTATTGACAGGATTCACAGGATGATCAGGATGCTCAGACGCGATACGAGGGGCCAGAATCATCCTGTCGATCCTGTTGATCCTGTCATAGCTTTAGGGCAATGCGGTTCCTGCTGATATTCGAAAGTCTGCTGTCTCGCGTGACTCTGTCGTGAATTTCCGACCGCGACCTCCGTCCAGGATGTACACGTCGAAAACCAAGTCCCGGAGAAGCATTGGGAGTCCCCGATCCCCGATGTGTGATACGTCGAGTCTCGAGGATCTCTATCGCACGCTCATGACAAGCTCTGACTTAACGAGCGTCTCAACGAAAAGCGACAGGCTGGTGCCTGTCGCAGGAAGGAGCCTCGACGACTTCACTCCGGAGGTGCGGGCAATTCAAGATACCTCTGCGGCGGAGTTTCCGGGGCCAAACCCGGTGGGGGAGGCAGAATCTCTACGTTCCCACGCAACCCATCGGGACGAACCTGTCCCGCTTCGAAAGTGCTCGACGGAACTTGCTTTGCCAAGTCGTTACGTGGAGAGAGCTGAGAGCGCAGGCTCCTCACGGACTGATCCAGTGTCGCGACCATCAACTGCAGCAGTGCATCTTGATCAGTCGTTTCGGTGGATTCATTTGGCAGCTCGACTTCCACGATGCTGCGTTTCAGGGTGTCGTGAACGTACGCAGCCAGGGAACCTGTCTTGTAGACCTTGTCGAACGGAGCCGAATCGTACTCTGGCAACAGCTCACGAGGGACGAAGTCATCACTGCGAACCGTCCCACGGGTACTCCGCGACTCCACCAGATGCACGACCAGTTCGGGATTGAACTGATTCAAGAGCTGAACGACGGCCCGGGTCTCCGGTTCGCTGCCGGGCTTCTCTCCGGTTTCGCGACGCGGGCTGGCGGTGAAACGAGTGGTGGGGAAATTTCGATTGAGATCGACACCGCGAGAATTCGTGAGTGTCCGATCTGCGACGCCGTCCGGATTGGGAGTTCGCACAATAAGCACGGAGAGCTGAACTGGCATGAGTTCATCACGAGCAAACACACCGGCCAGTTTTTCCACGAGCTCGACCGTCGACTCAGAATTCCCTGTGAGACTACTGAGAACCGCGATGCGCTTGGGACCTTTTCCGAAGATCGCCGTTTCAATGGGGCGGCGTTTGGCACTCTCGAAGTCGCGACGCCACTTCACTGGCCCCACGACAATTGTTGCCGGAGAAGGGGCACTCGTCACAGGTTCTTGCCGTGCGACTTCGCGTGGAACTGGCACTGACTTCGGTGAGGCAATCACAGCTGGCTTGCGAATCGGGAACGCAGCGGGTTGGCCGAGATCCACCTCCAACTCAAGGAACTGACGTTCTTGAGGGAGTAGTTCGCGCGGATTCCGAGGAGCAGGGCGCGCTGCGGAACGCGGGGGTACAGGTTGCTGGGCGTGAACACGATCGCCGAGGCCCGCGAGGGTCCATGCAATCATCACTCCCGCGAGCATACGCGAGTGGGAACTCATCTCTGGTCCTCCGTGGGGGAGTCACGGATTCACGAGGGGAGAAAGCGGGACCAATCTTTTGACGGGTCCCCGCAGAACAGACAATCAATCGTCATCGCAGCTCAGACGCATCCGCAGCTCATCGAGCTGGCGGGCATATTCGTCAGACGTCGAATGCACGTGTTCGCCTTCAGTGATGAAGCGGATCGTGTCACTCAAGGGGAGACGGTCTTCCAGAATTTGTTCGAACTCATCCAGATCATGTCCGTACATGATCAACAGCTTGTGTTCGTCAAACTGGATCTCCATGGGAAATCTCGAGTGCATGATCGCGATGCCGGTGCATCCATCGTTCGTGAGCAGGTCTTCGAAGTCGTAGAGCGTGCTCTTGAGAATGGGCAGATCGATCTGCTCACGATAGATGTCGACGTGACCATCCATCTCATCTGCATGACTGGTCTCAAGGACGATGTTGACTTCATCACCGAGCGGCTCCAGCAGATCGATGAATAGATCGAACAGCTTCTCTTTCGTTTGAGCTGCCATGATGACGGGGATCTTGGTTCCCGTTTCTGGATCTCGATAGGTGTCACGTCGCCAACCGGCGCTGGGGACAACATGCAGGTCCATCGAAGGCCGCACGGCTTCGGTCAGCAAGAAGCTGCCGTACCGCGCGGTTCGCAAGTGCTCTTCGAGCTGCTTCGTTGTTGCAGTGTCAAAAGCACTGCGTGACTTCGCGGGCGCTCCATCGCGGAAGGTGTCCCTCGTGAGTCGCTTCAGGAAACTCATGTTTCCCTCCTTCCAATCGATGCCTGGTGACGGTCAGCGAACTCTCCGCAGGAGGACTCGATCAGCGAGTTCATTGGAAGAGAGTTCGAGCAACCATAGCACGCACTACGCAGGGGGGTGCGACAGGTGCGTTCCGTGAGAGAGTTTTGCCAGAAGCATCGGGAGAGGATGCCACGGGAGCCATTTGGTACGGCTCGACCAGTTGGGCAAGAGATCGTTCTGTAAGGAATATACCAAGGAGAGTAGCTGTCAGGCTGCCATCGGGCACAGACGAACGCTGCTGAGAAACGGTGAGTACCAAAAAGAAAACGGATGGCTGAGAGAACCCAGCCACCCGTTCGAACTTCTCTTGCGAATCAGAATTTACTTCTTCTTCGCAGCCTTCTTTGCTGCTGTCTTCTTCGCTGGTGCAGCCTTAGCTGCTGCCTTCTTCGCTGCTGCCTTCTTAGCCATGAGTCTCGTCCTTCCAAAAGTTCCAGTGTGGTGTCCTGCCGGGGCTACCGGGAGCTTGTGATCGACGAGGACGGCCACCATTGAGTTGAACTGGTCTACCTTGACCAGTTCGCTTGTGCACAAGTGAGGGTGATTGGTCCTTCCACCGACCACCAACTCTCATGCACAAACATCACTTGAGGCAAATGGTATGAAAATGGCGAATGCATGCAACCCTATTCTTGACACTTTCCGCACAATCTCTAGATGTGGGACAAAACTGCAAACCGCGCTGACCATCACTGTCGCTCTCATCGTCACTCAGCATCGCGCGATTCAATGGCATCTTCGATGTCGCAACCATCAATCCCGGACAGCCAATCATGCGCTATCACGCATCTTCTCAAGGCCACTCATTGCGATTCCAACGTGAGACAAGAGCGCATCTCACGTGGACCAATCTGTTGTGGATGAGTTGCCTCATGTCGAATCAATTTCAGTCACCCTCATGCCATTCATCATGCCGCACGAGATTCGCCAAACCGTTACTACACATAGAGAAACTGGCTGTTTTCTCGCACTCGGGGTACAGTGAAGTGGATCACAGAGTAAGCGTCCGTACTTATTCTTGTGATGCACGAAGACCGCGCGTGATGCGAGTCGCGCGATGATGATGAAGGACCAACACATGGCTGATCCCATCCCACCCGATGCCGAATCGAATGTCGACAAGACGATCATGGTTTCGGGCACCGCGTCGCAACGCCTGGCATCGTCGACCGCCGAAGAGCTGTCTCGAGTGGGACAAATGTTTGGCGAGTTCAAATTGTTGCGGAGGCTCGGCAAGGGAGGCATGGCCGAAGTCTGGTTGGCTGAGCAGTCGAAGCCGAAACGAAACGTCGCGCTGAAGTTCATGCATACAGAGCTGATGAACGATCCTCTGTACGTGAGACGCTTCGAGCGTGAAGCTGATGCCGCTGCGGGTCTCTCGCATGCCAACATCGTGCAGGTCTACTCCACCGGGACTACGCAAAAACAACACTACATTGTGCAGGAATACGTCGAAGGCCAAACCCTGCGTGAGTATCTCCAGAAGTTGACCGCCCAGAAGAAACGTATCGGCGTGGCCGCTGCGCTCCAAGTGATGCGGCAGACAGCTGCCGCACTCGAGGCCGCAGCTGCGAATGGGATTGTTCATCGCGACATCAAACCCGAGAACATCATGCTGACCGAAAAGGGCAGCGTGAAGGTGGCCGACTTCGGGTTGGCTCAGATCGAGCAAGGAGGCGAGAAGCTCAACCTGACTCAAGCAGACACCACGATGGGGACCCCTCTCTATATGAGTCCCGAACAAATTCGCGCGGAGAAGCTGGACCAGCGCTCGGATCTCTACTCGTTCGGAGTCACGGCTTATCACATGTTGTGCGGACAGACGCCCTTCAAGGGTGATTCGGCCATGGCGGTGGCGGTGCAGCACCTGCACAATGCGCCGCCCGCACTGCTCGATCGCCGCAATGACTTGCCCAAGCCACTGTGCGATCTGGTGCATCGGTTGCTCCGAAAGAAGCCAGAAGAGAGATATCAATCGTTCACGGAAGTGCTGGAAGACATTCGCCAATTGTCCAAGGCCCACAAGACCGGAACACTGGCCGAAGTGACGATTGCCTATGTGGAGAGTGACGACGACCTGCCTCCCGCTCGCAAACTCTATGGCCAGCGCCCTTGGTTGACGCTGCTGCTACTGGTTCTGTTGACGGGCAGTGCCAGCGCGGGAGTGGGGTGGCTGATGCGATCACGGATTGGTCCGTCCTCGGAAGCTCCCTCGAAGATCAACAAGGAGGCGACCGCCAAGGAACAGTTCCTCAAAGCCATGCTCCTCGTGAATCACGAAGACGCCTGGAAAGCCGTGGGGAAGTACTTTGCGAACGACAACGCCGAAAAGCTGTGGGTCCACCGTGCGGAAGAGCAGCTGTTGTTGTTCTATCTGAAGGACAAGAGCCGTGATCAGGAATCGCTGGAGCAGACGAAAGTGCTGGCCAGTCTGCGAAGCGTTGACGAGCGGTTCTACACGGAATCCCGGCTCGCGGAGGCGTACCTGGCCGCCGGAGAAAACAACGTCAACCGCTTGAAGAGCATCATGAGTACCGACAGTACCAAATTCGAAACCCAGCTCACTGGAGCGTGGAAGGTGCTGTATCAAGACTTGCTCATCCAAGGCCAAGGCCCCCGCCCGATTCGCGGCCCGCGCCCCGGCGAGCCAGACCGGCGCATCGCCCCACCCGGGGAGTTCAAGTGACTGAACCGGCTGTTCACGCGATCCCCGTCTGCTTTGTCGCGGATCTCCATTTGTTCTCCCGCCGTACGCGGGGGCACTTGATGGAATCAGACATCGTGGCCGCAGCTCGGCGGTCGCGTGTCTGCGTTCTCGGCGGAGACATTTTTGACTTTAAGTGGTCCGCACACTCCTCACATGACGCCAGTCTGTCCGCAGCTGTGGAATGGATTCGTCGTCTCGTCGAAGCGGTACCGGAGTGTCAGTTCCACTTTGTCCTGGGGAACCATGACGACCTGCCTGCGTTGGTCTCGCTATTGCCGGGACTGGCCACACAGTACGCGAACTTCTACTGGGATCGCTTCTACCTGCGGCTCGGCGATACCGTCTTCCTGCACGGAGATGCCGCTGACCGGCGCATGAATGCGGAACGACTGCAAACCCGGCGAGACCGGTACTCGCACGATCAACGTCGGCGCTGGGCGCATGGGTTGTATGGGTTGATTGTCCACTCCCAGATTCACCGGTTGATACCGCACGCGGTCTACCCCCCGGCAATCGTGGCAGATCGGTTGTTGAAGTACTTACATGAAGTTCATCAAGGGCCCACAGAGGGCGTCAGGCAGGTCTGCTTCGGTCACACTCATCGACCACTCGCAGGTTACCATCGGAGCGGAGTCGTGTTCCATAACGGTGGAGCCCCGATCGGACGGGCGAAATACCGCATCGTGGAGATTCACGTCACAACGCCCACACCATGGGACGATGTCTCGCCGGAATGAGGCATTGCCTCCACGAACCCGACGCGTCAGCGAGGGCGGTCGCTCACCGACGTTCTACGAGAGACAGACGTTCCACCTCACGACGCTCGGCCCTCGCTGACGCGTCGGGTTCGTGGGGACTGCGACGCTGACACACGGCATCAGATCACACCATCTTTCAGGATCAACAGCATGACAATTCGAGTTGGCATTATCGGCGCAGGCGGGATCGCAGCCAAGCTGCACTTGCCGGAGTTATGTGCAGTTCCCGGTGTTGAGGTCGCCGTCCTCGCGGGTCGGCGTCAGAGTCGTCTCGACACTCTGTGCCAGAAGTTCAACGTGCCTCGCAACACTCACTCCTATGAGGACGTGATTGCTGATCTGAACATTGATGCGGTGGTCGTCGCGTTGCCGCACCCGCTGCATGTGAAGTACGGGTTGATGGCCCTCGCAGCTGGTAAGCATGTCCACATGCAGAAACCGCTCAGTACATCGCTCGATGAGGCAGAGCAGTTCGTGCAAGCCGCTGAGAGGACCGACAAGACGGTGCTGTGCCTCCCCTATGTCGCACGTCCCGCATTACTGGCGGCCCGTGAATGCATCGAACGTGGTGACCTCGGCAAGATCTCCGCAGCTCATTGCCGCTTCAGTCACGGCGGCCCCGAAGTCTACTACGCGACCATCCAGCAGATCCTCCAAGAAGAGGACGAGGACGATCTCTGGTTCTTCGATGCGAAGCGTGCCGATGTCGGAGCGCTGTTCGATATGGGAGTCTACGCCATCGCCCATCTGGTCACGCTGCTCGGCACCGTGCGCTCCGTCACCGGTCGCTGCACGACCGTCGACAAGCCGACCACCCTTGAAGACACAGCTGCGATGATCCTCGACTTTGCCGGTGGGACGCTGGGAGTGGCGGAGACGGGCTGGTGCGACGGGGCGAGGACGTATGGGTTCGAGGTTCACGGAACGAAGGGGAAGCTGGTCAACCCGCCGCTGACTCCACACTTACTCAAGTATCGCCCCAGTACAGTCGTCGACGAAGACGGCGGCCTGATCCAGGATGCGGTCGACTGCTCGAAGTTCTCGAACGTCGATTCGCATCAGCACTGGATCGACTGCATCCGCGACCACAAACAACCCCCGTACTCGAACGCCCGCCACGCGCGGCATGTGACCGAGATCATGCTGGCCGGGTTGGAGTCATCGAAGATAGGGAGGTCCGTGGCGATTCGGTCGGAGATTTAACGCCGTTGTTGTCAACGCCGCCGTTTAGCCGCGACGCGAGGTCGTCGAAGCGGAGCGTTGCCTGCTCACCGGCTCGAGAGCCCCGCCTGCCACCCGCAGAAGTACATCGCGCGCGGCGTACTCGCGTCGAGCAGTTGTTGCAGTGGATCAATGGGTTTGGCTTGAGCTTGGGCACCGAGCAGGGCGTCGAGCAGGGTCGGCGGTTGTTGATGGCGGACGACGCGCACGCTGGTCAGATTTAAGTGCGTCTTGAGAGCTTCAATCGCGTCTTCTTCAAAGCCGATCTGGTCGACGAGACCAGCTGCGATGGCTTGATTGGCGGTGAAGATGCGGCCAGAGGCGAGCGGGGCGATCTGTTCGAGTGTCAGGTTGCCGCGACCTTCGTCGATCACCCCCTTAAAGCGGTCGAAGGAGTCGGCCATAATACCTTTCCACAGGTCTTCCTCAGCGGGTGTCATCTCGCGAAATGGGCTGAGCGAGTCTTTGAACTCTCCCGTCACGAGCGGTTCTGACTTGACCCCATAATCAGCGGCCAGCTTCGAGACATCGTACCGGGGAATGATGACTCCGATTGATCCAGTCCACGTCGTGGGCTCTGCGAAGATTTTTCCGTCGGGCCCGGCGCCCATGGCGACGTAGTAACCACCGCTGGCGGCGATTCGTTTCATCGAGACGAAGATCGGCTTTTTCTGCCGCAGCTTCATCAACCTCGCATAGATTTGATGGCTGTCGGCCACGAACCCGCCGGGGCTATCAACGGCCAGCAGTACTCCTTTAACGCTGTCATCTTTGATCAGTTGATCGATCGTCTTCAGGGTCCGCCCCGTGAAGGGGGGCATGATCGTGCCCGAGATGTCGATGATGGCGATCTTGTCGCCACTCGCCTCATCCCCCGACACAAAAGTCTCGTTCCCGCCAGCACTTCCACCCACCACAGCTGCGGTCGACACGAGCAAAATCAGGTTGAGCAATGCGGAGAGTATGAACAGTCCAAACAGCACGCGCGGCCACCAGCGGCGGGGCCTGACCAGTTCCACACGGACGAGAGGAGGCAACTGGCCTGCGGATGACGAGAGATCTGTGGGGCTCATAAGAACTGTCACACTGCGAGGGATGCGAAGACTCTACGGGAAATTCCGACTGTAGCAGTTCGTCGCGAGGAAGCGGTCGTAATCGCTGTAGCGGGTCTCACCATCGTCAAAACCGGAACAACCGACCGTCGATAGAACCAGTGAGACGCTTGGCGGGAGTTTATCGCCAGTGGTGTCTCGGAAGCAAAGCCCTGTGCCAAGAGCTGTCCTCTTGGGTCAGGCATGCAAGGAGTCGGATACCCATGAGCCCGGCGTTCAAACA
The DNA here is from genome assembly GCA_043777375.1 of Planctomycetota bacterium. Lineage (GTDB taxonomy): Bacteria > Planctomycetota > Planctomycetia > Planctomycetales > Planctomycetaceae > TH-plancto1. Next base: position 80,078 of record JAYWHX010000009.1, read on the forward strand.
CCAATCTCGAACACTCTTCACCGCAGCCGCTGCTGTGGTCCTTGGTTTGCAGGTGGCTCCATGGCCATCCTCGATCGAGGCCCAGGAGAAGGCTCCAGCGCCCCTGTTCGTGCAGGCTCAGGCCCGACCGATTTCGCAGTCGGCTCCGCGAGAGAAGCAACAATACAACAACCCGCAGCGGCCAGCTCAGCCTGCTCCACAGCAGCCTCAGCAGCAGCGGACTGGCGCTCCTCAGCGTCCCAAGACGGAAGTCCAGTTAGAGCTAGAGAAGCTCTACGAGCAGAACGGCCGTGAAGCTCCCGAGATGGTCGACCCGAAGTTCTCGGAGTCAGCCACAGGGCAGCCCGCAGGGATGCAGCCATCGCAGCCTGCACAGACTCAGACCTACCAAGCTGCACCTGTTTCAGCTCCGAAGAAGAAAGGGCTACTGAGCAAGCTGTTTGGTAAAAAGGATGAAGGTCCGTCACAGCCACCAGCGGAACCTCCCTACGTCCCGTCTGTGGCCGCACCGCCTGCGACCCCGCCCGCTGCACTCAGCGGTCCTCCTGCCAAGCCAAGTACAGGTCTCCAAAACTACGGTCAACTCTTTAACCAACCTGGCTCTGCGGGAGCCGCTCCGCAGCAACCGCAACAGTTTGTTCAGCAACCTTCCATTCAACCGGCTCAAGTGCAGCCGCCGGTCTTGAATGCACCGCCAGCTGTTTCTGAAGCAGCTCCTGCGGACCAGGGCTTTGAGGCCCCACTGTTTGTCGAGACTCCAGTGGCGCCGAGTTCCAATGGATTGCCAGCAATCGACTTCAATGCTCCGCTTGACGAGCCGAAGTTGGATGCCGTCGATCTGGGTCAGCCCGCTCCGTTGACAGTGGCAGCGGCCCCGGCCAAGCCAGCGGACCCATTCAGCGACGATGCCCTCTTCCCCGGAACAACAGCCGTGGTTGCACCGGATCTTTCAGTCACCGTGGAAGCTGCTCCGGTGGAGCAGGCTCTGCCGGAAGTCGAAGCCGATCCAGTGGAGGAGAACCCCTACAGTGGCCTGACGCTGGATTCCGATCCTTTCTCGAATCCTTCGGCGCTTCGAGCTGCGACAGCAACTCCACGCGAGATCCCGCTGAAGGCCCCGTCCGAATTCGAGACAACGACACAGACCAGCCCGCCAGCTCTGATGGTCCCGCCGACCGAGCCCAATGAGTCTCCGCTCGACATGGTCGTACGCCCAGCTCAAACGCTGGTTGTTCCGAATCCACAAGAGGCGAGTGACGAGCCTCCTTTGGTCGTGGATCAGACAGAGACCACCCCACCCGCTCAGCTCTCACCGGCACCTCGTTTGGGTAACGAACGAACTCGCGCCAAGCAGGAGATGATCGCTGCTCGCAAGGGCCTTCGAGGATTGAAGGGGTTCTGCCCGGTGATTCTCCGTGAAGACCGCGATCTGGTCGATGCACATAGCCAGTTCCGAGTGGTCTATAACAGCAAGACTTACTACCTGAGTTCGAGCCAGGCCGTCACAGAGTTTCAATCAGATCCTGCCAAATACGCCCCTGCCGCTCGCGGTTGCGACGTCATCCATCAGGCGATCACGGGTGAAGATCTGGAAGGGACACTCGACTTTGCCGTCTGGTACAAGGGACGGCTTTACCTCTTCTCTTCGGCAGAGACGATGGACACGTTTGTGTCAGCCCCGAGCAGTCATGCCACGCTCGATTAAGCACTCTGACGGCTCAACAGAATAGACACGATCCGCTGCCTCGACGAGAACCCACAGTCAAATCCTGTGAGCTCTCGTGGGGACAGCGGATCGCGTCGCTTGACTGCTTTGGCACTCACCGCAGCGAAGACACATCCCCTTTCGATCGTGTTAATTTCTCATCGATCACGGATCGAAAGGGGGCTTGAGGTTGAACAGGACTGAAGCATTCGAAACTTGGGCAGCACTCACACGGGTCGGACGTGAGCGAAGTCTCTTCGGCGTTCCAATCGGCGCATCACAGTGTGAGCCACCCGATCAGCGACACTCGCCACAGCTGCGAAAAGGGACGCCTGAACTTCCGAAACCGTGATATCGGTCCCATCGTTGAGATGGACATGCACACGGCATTGCTGGTCGATCCCGCCCCGTGGTCCATTGTTGTCCCGCAGTGTCAGCTGGATGCTGTCGATCCTAGATTCAAACCGGGACAAGGCCGACTGGAGCTGTCGCTCAATACTCTCCAAGATTGTTTGCGGAAGTTTTGTACTCAGGCTTCGAATCATCAGTCGCATGGGAAACGTCCCTTCGAATGAGGAGCCCCGGAGGAAGGGCATGACACCCTGTCGAACCCGATTCCGGGCAGGCGGTTGTTTGGTCCCGCACCTGTGTAAAGATACTCTTCACAGATGTATTCGTTGAAAGAAATCGAGGGAGATTGTCCACCGATTTCGCAAATTGTGACTGCTGTTCCAGTTCTTGCTGGATCTCACAAACACTTCGGTCGCCCAGTGTCAGCAGCCAGCTGCCGCTCTCATTCGATTCGACTTGTCAGCTCGAGTCACGGATCGCCAAAAGCTGACCTGATGAGAGGGAATTATCGCCCAGCGGGTGTGATGCGAGGGACGTTAAAACTGCGACTCTGCCCAGAGGAACTCTCGCTCCGATTTCCATTGCCGTAGGCTGCGGGAACTCGAATACCGGGCGAATAAATGGCGGGGGGCTCGGAGTACGAGGCACCAGCCATCACTGATCCAGCTGCCCCTGAGTTCGAATACTGGCTGCTGGAATCTCCAAAGGCTCCTCCATCGCTGCGCTGTTGCGAAGACTGCTCATCGCCGAATTGCGAGGGACGACCCGGATACGGAGGAGGTGTCATCCGTGGCGCGAGTTGTTGCTGATTCCAATCTGGTGTGACCAGCTGATTGGGGTTCTCGGTCTGCGGCTGATTCGGAACTCCATAGGCCGAGGTCGGCGTCTGGTTCCAGGCGTTGTCGTTCTGCTGCGCGGGGTTGTTGCGGAACGATTGCCCATACTGGTACAGCTCCGAGTTCACTTGATTCCGCGAGTCCTGTCTCAGGCCCGAATCCCCCTGTGACTGAGGAGAGATCGTCATTTCGCCATTCCGGGGATCCTGGCTCTGTGGAAATTGGGGTGCAGGCTGGTACGTCCTCGATTGCTGCGCGGCATCAGCCTGATCCTGATAGTTCGTGCCCTGGTTTCCCAGCGGACTAACTAGAGGGATCTGAGGTGCCAGTCGTTGTTCGAAATTTGGCTGGCTGAAGCTCGGACCCGTGGGCGAGTTTAGCATGCCCATGTTGTTCGGCTGCACAGTCATCTGGCCCGAGGGAGCCTGCATGAGCAAGTTCAAATCGTGTGGAGCTGCGTCCATCGGAAGCATCCGTTGCGGCTGCGGGAAGCCGCTGCCTCCAAAGGTTCCTCCGGTGCCGGGAGCGATGCGCTGTGCGCCCTCAATTGTCGGCATCGGGAACATCATCTCGGATCCACCGAGTCCCGCCATCGCAGCTCGGCGCTTGGCATCTTCAAAGGTGGCGATCCGATCAACGGGCGACGCACCTTGGAGATTCGGTCCTGATGTCGAGTTGTCGAGGCCTTGAGGAACCAGCAACGGCTGCTGTCCTTCCATTTGCTGGATGCCGGAATTCAACGGTCTGCCAGTGCGCGGGTCGACCCCGCGGTTCGTTTCGAGATACGCCTGATCGACGGGTCGACGACCATTCGGACCGGGTTCCTGATTCTGACCAGTCGCCTGCTGAATCTCATTGCGATTCTGTCCAACCTGCGGCGGTGTTCCGCTGGGGTACAATTCATTCCGGACTCGGCGTCCCCCTTGATAATTGGGGGGTTGGATCGGTGGCAACTGTTGCTGCGTTCCGGCGTAGAACTGTCCATCGGATGAATTCCCGGGACTCGCTCCATTCTGCATCTGAGGCTGCTGCCCCGGTGTCGCTCGCTCCGATGGCGTGGACGGACCACCCAGAACTAACGGCTGGTTGGACGATTGCTGCGTTCTCGCTTCCGCCATGCGATACGCTTGATCGCGTTCCCACTCCAGCTGCGCAATCGTGGCCTTCTGTTGCTCGATCGTCAAAGCGGGAGATGACGCCTGCTCTAAAGCCGATTTCTTCCGCTGCCAATCGGCTGCGTTCTGGTCTCGGGCGGCTGTCATCTTCTGGGCGAATTCATCCGTTGTGATCGGGTCTTTCCCTTGCCAAGGCAGCTTGCTGCGATCCCCGGACTCGGCCACCTCGGGACGACCATTCGGGAAGAGCTGGGCCATTTCCTGGCGGACTTCGTCTTCGTTCATGACCCGGCGGAATGTGGCATCGGCGAGATTGAAATTCCCCTGCTTCGCATACACATAGGCGAGATTTTTATACGCTTGTGTGTTGCCAGGGTCGCGTTTGGTGGCCTGGGTGAGAGTGGTTTCGCTTTCGGGCAGTCGGCCTTGAAGCAGATAGGAGTAGCCCAGATCGCCGAGGATCTTTCCATTGTCGGGATCATCCCGGAGCGCCGCCCGATAATGAAGCTCCGCCGACAGGTAGTCCTTTTGCAGATCGCAAACAATGGCCATCCCGTGGTGCGATTCGGAGTTCCTCGGATCTTGTGCCAAAGCCTGTTCATAACAGCGATGGGCGTCCGCCAGATGGGAGGGATTCGAGTCCTCATAATACGTCGCGAGTGAATCTTGACCCCGGTCAAGTAGACGAGTGAGCGCTCCGCCTTGTGACTTGGCCTTTGAGGCCAAGGGCAGGCCCGCCGGATCGGCGTCCTGTTTCTGCTCATCAATGATGGCGAGCAGCGACCGTTTCTCAATCGGTTTTGTCTTTTTGAACATGCTGGTGAGGCTGTTCGGGGTTTGGCAGCCGCAAGCCAGCAGCAAAGTGCCGACCAACAGAACTCGGTGACGCAGGACGCGCCGAGGCCGAGCAGCCACTGCCAGAGCGTTAGAACTCGACTCGGAGACCGAGAGGAGTTCGGTGATCAGCGTGGATCGCTGCATCAAGGTCTCCGAGGTCATGGTTATTCTCTGGGAAGGAACGTACCCGTACTGGGCGGGTTTCAAACTGAGACCGCAGGTCATTTCCGGCGATCCCCGAACGATCGTGCAGCTAAACCGCTAGATCACAGCCAGGAGGAATTCCGAGCCGATTGCAGGCTTGTAAGTTGGCTTACAAATCGTGTCGAGAGGGAGTTTGCTCATTCACGTCTTCGAAATCTCCGTTTTGTCGTTTTGACCAAACAATACGCAAAACGGGAAACAACTCATCTTTCCCCAACCGGCAGTTTTTGCTATTCCACCCGCTCGCACGTGGAAGATTCGGTGTCTTGGGAGGTCAACTGGAGGACCTTCAGGCACCGTATCAACCCGCTGCCACCCACTCCAGGAGTCGGACCGTGCCCAGAAAAGGACGTCTGGTACAACCTCGCCACATCTTCCCGTGGATCGCCGCACCATACATTGAGATGCTGCGAATCCTGTGGAGGATCGAGCGCTTCTTTTTCCTGCCGATCCGATATCTCCAGGCGTGGACCGTTTCGGCCATCTTCGGAGTCTTCGGAGTCTTATTCTCCGTCGCACTGTTTATTCCGAACCTGACCAAGGTCGACGCGGCCCCCGGAGCCATCCGGCCGGTCTTCTTTGACCGGGATGACATGCCGATCATCCCGGACGATCAACTCGTCTTACCTGCAGGCTACGCCCCCGACCCCGCGAAGCTGTCATTCGAGATGGAGCGAACCTACCTAGAGGATCGTCAAGGGAACAGGCTCACTCAATACGATCTGGACCAACGGATCACGACCCAGTCACAAGTCGTCCCCCCCAAGAGATCCTCACTCCCGCAGCGCGATGCCTGGACCCGTTTTATTCAACGCCGCGTCGAAACCGACGAACCGCCGATGCAGTCTTACGTGCAGATGGCTCGCGAGCGAGATGCGCAACTGCCACGCGAGATTCCTGATTACGTCTACGATCCCGGCGTGACTGGAGCGCGCGATCTGATGCAGAAATCACCGACCCTGCTGATTGAAAAGAATGTCCCGAAAGTCCATTCGCCTGACGAACCGCTGACCTATGCGATCACCATCACCAATAACGGCACAGAGCCGGTCGAATCGACTCTCGTGGAGGAATACCTGTCCGATATCAACCGCGTCATCGACTGCGATCCCCCGGCGATGGTGGCATCCCAGAACGGTCATGTGCATCTGATTTGGGAACAGGCCGAACTGCTTCCGAAGGAGTCTCGCGAGATGCGTGTGACCATTCGACCGGACAAGCGACGACCCATTTCCGAGGACACTCTCGTCTCGTTCACCTCTGCTCCCGTGATCGCCGAAACACTGGTCCGTGAATCACAGCGGGAACAACCAGCGGAGCCTGACCCGGAACCGGTCGTTCCTGAAGTGATCCCGGAACCGGTCGTCCGCCCTGTTGCACCCGGACGACCCAAGCTCGTCATCCAGTTCGATCCACCTCAAGCGGTGAAAGTGGGAGAAGAGCTCCAAGCCTACTACACCGTCGAGAATGTTGGCACTGCGGATGCCACTGGCATTCGGTTACTCGTTGAAGTCCCTCCTCAGCTGAGACATCGTTTTGGTGAGCTGGTCGATCACAAGATCAGCCGACTGGCCCCGAATGAATCTCGCCGCGCATTGTTTGCTGCACTGGCCGAGGGGGCAGGTCGATTGCCGTTGCATTGGACGTTAGAGGCCGATGACCTTGACACTCAGTCCGATTCGGAATGGCTGGCTGTACTGACCGGGCCAGCTCCCTCGCGATCTCCCGCCCGGAGTACCGTACCGGGGGTTTCCTCAATCCCGCCCCGGGAACCGACTCCGATTGATGAGGAGACATTGCCCACCCCCATCGAGAATGGCGACTCCCGGACAGCGCCGCGTTTCGATGATAGCTTGCCAGAAACCCCGGAGGCCGAACCCCGTCCACTGGTCGATCCCACATCGGTTCCCGCCTGGACAGCTCCCGGGACTGGTGACGAGGTGACGCCGAACGATGACTGGAAATCCAGTCTGCCCATCGTTCCCGAATTGACCCCCGAAGTGAGTCCCCCCAAGAGCAGCATCCCCGACATCACCCCTCCGCTTGATCTGCTCCCCCTCGAGATCGAGCCGTCTTCCATCCCCAGTTCGGTGCCCAGTTCCATCCCCAGCACTATTCCTCCGGAGTCACTCCCGGCGGAGCCGTTACAGACTGAGGGAACCGAAGAGATCAAAGCTCAGTAGCACGACCCCGCGAAGTGATCCGCCGCTGAGCGCCCTCTTTCATGCCGCGTCAGTGTTTTGGCAAAACAGCCTATGGGGCCTGCTTGACCTTGCCGGTCTTCGACGGCGGATTCAGACCGTCCGTGGGCTGCTTCCACAGACGCCACGGATCATTCAGCCGTCGCATTTCTGAGAGCAACAACCCCTCCATCTCATCCAGCTTTTCGGCGTAACGAGGATCACTCGCGAGATTGGTCTGCCCCGCAGTGGGTGTGACTCCGGTCAACGCGATCACGCCCGGATCAGCATGCTGCGGAAGCAGTTCATCCGGGTTCTCCTCCAGATTGAACAGCTGGGTTTCGCGGACCGCACCGTCTAATACGTCATATTGAATCAGCTTCCACTTCCCATGTTTGACGCAGCGCATCCCGGGTTTTGTCCCACCGCAGTAAGCTCCGTAGAGAACGTCACGCATCGTCTGTTGTCGACCTTCCAACACCGGACGAAAGCTGATGCCCTCATTCGATTCGGGAGCAGGCACCCCAGTCAGGTCACAGAACGTGGCGAGTAGATCCAGCAAGTAAACATTTCCTTCGACGCGACTCCCCGGCTTGATGCCCGGACCGCGCACGATCAGCGGCACCCGCCAAGTGTGCTGGTACAGATTCTGCTTCCCCTGGAGCCCGTGCCGCCCGATCGCCATCCCGTGATCCGACGTATAGAAGATGTAGGTGTTGTCGAGTTCTCCCATCGCTTCGAGCTTCTGCAACACTCGCCCGATTTGGATGTCAATATTCTCACTGCAAGCGAACTGCCGTCCGATCTCGTTGCGAATCGTGCCAGCGTCTCGTCGGGCCCAGACTCCACTGACATCAACCTCATCCCGTAAATTCGGATGTCCATGGGGGAACGGATGGGCAGGCAAATAATTCGGCGGCAACGGAGGCTGCTGATCGTTCAACGAGGGTGGGCGAGTTTTGTCCGTGTGGTTCGTTGCCCCATACTTCGCCAGCAGTTCGGGCTTGCCATCGCGTTCATCATGCGGGTGAGAGAAGCTAAAGTCGATCAAGAACGGGTCGGTGTCCTGCGTTGCTTCCCTGGCCTGCAGGTACTCCAAAACTCGCTCACTGTGCCACGCACTCCCCGTCTCATCCGTGGGGCCACGTTTGGTGGCATCGTGCCGCACGGTGAAGAGCTCGTTGGCTGCTTCGTAGCTGTTCCCCTGTTTACAGGTTCGCATCGTGTCGTACGCCGCCCGGTTAAAGACAGCTGGGATCGTGCTCTGTGGCAAATCTGGGGGACAGCGGTCTAGTCCTTCAGGAGCAATCGGCAGATGCCATAGTGTCCGTCCGCACATGATCATATGCCGCGAAGGAGTACACACCGCGCCCGAGAATGACCCCATGTGGTACGCCCCATCGAAGGTCATCCCCTCGCGAGCCAGTCGCTCGATATTCGGTGCCTCCAATTTCGATTGCGGGTTGTAAACCTTCAGATCAAACGGGGACTGATCATCGACCAAGATGAAGAGGATATTGGGACGCTTGGCGGCGACCGCATCCGCTCCAGCGATCAGTGAAGTCCAGCCGACCAGCGTAAACAGTGCCAGAATGAGAAATCGAAAATGCATGATGAGGGTCGCCTGCCATGGGGGATCGTAGACTCACATGATCCTCGCGCATCGGCTGACCAACTGCAAATGAGTCGGCGGTCTCCTCAACCGCCTCCATTCCCCGGGTATCGATTCGGTGTTTCCGATGCGTTTACATCCCATACCCAACACGCCAGAATTGGGAGCAGCCCGAGGAAGCACCTCGACCGCCTTCCCCTTCGATCATGAGTCGCTCCATGCTGCGTTTGATTGCCTTTGTGACCTTGCTGGGTCTGTCGTGGAGTCTGTGTGCCAGCACACATGCGGAGACACCACTCACGGTCAATCCCGGTGACAAGATCGTGGTGATCGGAAATACATTTGCCGAGCGAATGTCGTTCTTCGGGCATTACGAAACTCGGCTCCATGCCCGGTACCCAGAGCACCAGCTGGTGTTCCGCAACCTAGGCTGGTCAGCCGATGAAGTCGCACTGCGTCCTCGGCAGGATAAGTTCGAGGATCACGGTCACCGCCTGGAAGACCACAAGCCGCAGGTCATCATCGCTGCGTTCGGATTCAACGAATCCTTTGGCGGCGAGAAGGGTCTGCCTAGGTTCGAGCAGCAGCTGACCGACTTCATCAAGACGACCACCACGACCAGCTACGATGGGAAGTCGCCACCACGCCTGGTGTTGCTCTCCCCCATCGCCAACGAAGACCGCACCGACCGCAAGATCCTGGCAGGCACCTGGAATAACGCGCGGCTGGAGATGTACACCTCTGCGATGAAGAAGATTGCCGACGAGCACAAGGTGGCCTGCGTCGACCTGTTCCACCCCACCCTGAAGTTGTTTGCGGAATCGACAGCCTCCAAGAAGTTCTTAACGATCAACGGCGTCCACTTGAGTGATGCGGGCTACGCGGCACTGTCTCCGATCATGGATGAAGCCCTGAGCGGTGCGGCCCCCGCTCTGCGGTGCAATTTGGAAAAGCTGCATGCGGAAGTGCAGGAGAAGAACAAGCAGTTCTATTACGACTACCGCGCAGTCAATGGCTGTTACATCTACGGACAGCGCAAGACCCCGTTCGGTGTCGAGAACTTCCCTGCGGAATTCGCCAAGCTGAGGAAGATGATCGCCGTCCGCGATGGCCGTATTTGGCAGGTGGCGAAGGGCGGGACACCATCGCAACATATTGATGACAGCGGCACCGGCGAGTTCGTGAATACGGCCACGAACTTCAAGAGTGAAGTTCACATCACCACACCCGCAGAGGCCAAAGCCAGCTTCACGCTGCCACCCGATTACGAAATCTCGCTGTATGCCTCGGAGGTGGAGTTCCCCGACCTCAAGGACCCCGTCGCAATCACCTTCGACGGGCAAGGCCGCTTGTGGGTCACGACGAATCCCTCGTACCCGCAGTACCTGCCCGGAACTCCTCCGGATGACAAGATCCTAATCCTCGAAGACGCCGACCACGATGGGAAGGCCGACAAGCAGACCGTCTTCGCACGCGGACTTCACCTGCCGATCGGCATCGAACTCGCTGACGGGGGAGCCTATGTCTCACTCCAACCAAATCTACACTTCCTCAAAGACAACGACGGTGATGATGTCGCCGACACCAATGATGTGATCCTGCATGGTTTCGACACAGCTGACTCACACCACTCGATCAGCGCTTTCGAAGGCGGACCCGGCGGCGAAATGTACTTCCAGGAAGGGACATTCCACTTCTCGCAGATCGAGACACCATATGGTCCCGAGCGGATCAAGAATGCAGGTGTCTTCCGATATGAGCCGAAGACGGAAAAGCTGGACGTGTTCGTCTCGTACGGTTTCGCGAATCCCTGGGGCCACTGCTTCAATGACTGGGGCCAAAACTTCATCGCTGATGCTTCCGGAGGAGCCAACTACTTTGCAGCTGCGTTCTCGGGCGATCTCGATTACCCGAGGAAGCACCCGAATTTGAAAGAGTTTCTCGTCAAGCAATGGCGTCCGACCAGCGGTTGCGAAATTGTGTCGAGTCGGCATTTCCCCGATGACATGCAGGGGGACTACCTCATTAATAACTGCATCGGGTTCCAGGGGACTTTGCAGTACCGCTTCAAGACTGAGGACAAGCCGCAGTCTGGATTCTCGGCCGACCCCGTGGAACCACTGGTGCGGTCGTCCGATCCCAACTATCGTCCCGTTGACCTGGTCCTGGGACCAGATGGAGCCCTGTACATCGCTGATTGGTTCAACCCGCTGGTGGGTCACATGCAACACTCGTTGCGTGACCCGAACCGTGACCATGTGCACGGACGAATCTGGCGCGTGACTCATAAGAACCGCCCACTTGTCGAAATCGCACAGACGACAGGCGCCCCGATCGAGAATCTGCTGGAGTTGCTGAAGACTCCTGAACTGCGGACCCGTGAGAAGGCTCGCCTGGAACTCCGCGGACGCGACGAGGCCCAAGTGATGGCCGCCGTCAACAAGTGGTTGGCGGGCCTGACAGGTGAAGAGAGTGCGAACGAACATCTGCGGCTCGAAGCCCTGTGGGTGAAGCAGCAGCACGATGTGGTTGATGTCGCTCTGCTCAAGCAGCTGTTGGCCTCCAAGGAGCCGAAGGCCCGCGCCGCTGCGACTCGCGTGCTGTGCTACCAGCGTGATCGCGTTCCAGAAGTGTTGACTGTCCTCGAAACTCTCGTGAACGACGAACATCCACAAGTCCGCTTGGAGGCCGTTCGTGCGCTCAGCTTCTTCGATAGCCAGGCCGCTCTCGATGTCGCCGTACAGTCGCTCATTCACGAGCAGGACGTGTATCTGGAGTATGTTCTGAAAGAAACGACCGCCACGTTGGATGAACGCATCAAACGTGCGGGGAAGTAAGGGAGAAGTTTTCAGTGGTCAGTTTTCAGTCGTCATTCAACACGAGCGGAATGTTTGTGCGGACTGATGACTTCGAACTGAACACTAAAATCTCAACGTAGGAGGCAGCATGCAGGGTCGCGAAATCTTGATCGGAGTCACGGGCGGGATCGCTGCCTACAAGACAGCTGATCTCGTCAGCAAGCTCGTGCAGTCCGGCGCTCGCGTCTCGGTCGTGATGACCGCAGCTGCGAGGCAGTTCATCGGAGCGACCACGTTTGAGGCCCTGACCGGGCGCCCTGTCAACGAGAGCATCTTTACCCCTCATGAGCACCATCTGGGCGAGCACATCGGCCTGGCCCGGCGGGCAGAACTGTATGTGATCGCTCCGGCCAGTGCGGATTGCCTGCACAAGCTCGCTCACGGGGCCGCGGAGGATCTGGTCAGTCTGCTGGCACTGACGACAACCTGCCCGATTTTACTGGCTCCGGCCATGAACAACGAGATGTGGAGCAAGCCCTCGGTCCAGAGAAACGTCCAGCAGGTTCGGGCCGACGGACTGCACACCATTGGTCCGCAGGATGGCTGGCTCAGCTGTGGTGCGACGGGGCCGGGTCGGATGGAGGAGCCAGCTACGATTGTGAAGGAATGCCGCAGACTTCTGGGACAGATCAAGCCGCGTGAGACGTAAGCTATCGCAGTTTGCGGCGAGTGTTCAGAAATCGATTGACCGTTCGCCACACTCGACTAGCATGGCATCCTGACGCGACATCCGAAGTGAAGGCCCCCTCATGCTCTCTTCCAAAAAACCGAGAATCATTCACGAAGGCGATATCACCATCGTCGAATTTGGCGATGATCTCCAGCATCTGGGTGAGGATGTGATGCCCGTCGTCGCTCAATCCGTACAAGATGCGGGGGAATCGCTGGTGCCGAAAGTGTTAATTGACCTCAGCAGTGTCAAGTTTTTCGGTTCATCATTTATCGAAGTCTTGTACCGTCTGTGGAAGCAGATGGAGAGCCGAAACGGGCAGTTTGTGATTTGTGGGCTGCATCAGTATTGCCGAGAGGTCTTGGAAGTCACGAATCTCGACAAGCTGTGGACGATCACGGTGGACCGCGAATCGGGTTTGGCGGCACTGCGGACTCCTCCGACGAAATCTTAGCCCGCTTCCCGACCGACGAGACTTTCACTCTTGGCTGTGCCACGCTCACGCCGCGACTCTCTTTCCCCGGCCGAGGTGGCCGCTGGTTCACGCGATTGGTCTGTCATCGCGTTGGCAGGCCTGCTGGGTGCGAGGTTTTTCCTGCCCACAGAATCGGCAGCTGAGGGTGACACGCTCTGGCTGGTCGTACTGACATTACTCTACGCCGCCTCGCAACACTTCTTGCGATGGCGAAACGGGGAAGGCCCTCGGCGACCGGATCGTGTTGATGCAGCGATGCTAGCACTGGTTGGGGCGCATCTCGTGTCAGCGGGAGCAGTGGTCTGCGGATTGGGCCAGAAGCGGGCTGCCATCAACATGGCGTGGGAGTGGATCGCGTCTCTCTTGCTGTGGTTCGAGTTCCGCAAGCGATTCGAGAGCGGGCACGGCGGGACACTCATTCGGACTGTGCTCACTCTGTGCGTCGTGTTGGCGGCGTATGGCATCTGGCAGAATCAAGTGTGGTTCAAAGAGAATGCCACGCTGGCTGCCAGTTGGGAATCACTCCACAGCCGAAGCACTCCACTGACTCCCGAGGAAGCGACCCGCCTCGACGCAATCGACGATTCACTGGGCTCTGATTTCCGATTGGCGACTGGCGGGACCAAGCGGATGCTGCTCGACCGCATGCGCAGTACAGAGCCCATCGGATGCTTCGGACTCGCGAACTCGCTCTCGGGTTTGCTCGCCGTCGGACTGTGGCTGACTCTGGCGAATGGGCTGTCACTGTTCAGACGCCCGGTTAACGACGATCCCCAGTTTGTCCCTGGACTTCTCCAGCGTTGGGGGCCGCAGCTGATCGTCGCAGCTCTTTATGGTCTGCTGGCGGTCTGTCTGATCATGACGAAGAGCCGCACAGCCCTCGCGGGGGTACTGATCGCGGGAGGAGTCTACTGGTTCGTTCGCCAGACCGGAAAATGGTTTCGTCAGGGCACCATCGCAGCTGTGACTGTCGTGCTGGCAGCGATGGCGATCATGTCTCTGGCACTCCTGACGGGACTGATCGATCAGGAAGTGATCTCCGAATCGCCCAAGTCGATGAAGTACCGGCTGGAGTACTGGGCAGCCACGGCGCGGATGATCGTGGAGCATATCTGGCTGGGCTGTGGGCCGGGGAACTTCCGACCGAACTACCTGCATCACAAACTGGCGGGAGCGAGTGAGGAGATCTTGGACCCTCACAACCTGTTGCTCGATGTCTGGGCGAATGCCGGTGTCGTCGCGTGGGCGGGGCTGATGGCCTTGCTGATCTGGGGAGTGCGCGCAGGCTGGCGAGCGGTGATAGCCGAGTCAGTGAGCAGTCCTGGCAATCGTCCATTGCCACTGCTGCGCTGGTCCGAAGGAGTGCAATCTGCCCTCGCGGGACCGGCTCTGGTGATCCTGCAACAAGTGGCGTTCGGTGCTGGCGCTGATGAACGCCTTTGGGTGTTTCTGATCGCGTGTCCGTTTCTGGGAGGGTGGCTGACTTCACTCTCGTCGGGGATGTCGCGTGCGCCAATCTGGGCTGCGTGGATCGCGCTGTCCATCCATTTGTGCGGAGCGGGCGGGATCGCGATGCCCGCGATCTTTCAGGTCTGGTCTCTGCTGCTCGCATGTCTGGTGACCGCTCCGCAGCGATTGCTGGCGGAGCCGATCGAGACCGTCGAACCAACGCAGTTGCCATATCTGGCGTTACCATTCTCACTGGGAGTCGCCGTAAGCTGCCTGACTCTGGGGATTGTTTGTGTCCGCACGACGCTTGTCCCCAATGCGTTGTGCCGCGCGAATCTTTCGGATGCCATGATCACCATGGCCACAACCTTTCGGGCGGATCAGGCTGAACGACAACTCATCACGGCCTCCGAGAACGACCCGCTCAATCCAGAGCCGTGGGTCTTGCTCGTCCAGCTACGCGCGAAGCCGGAGTCCGGAGAGGTGTCCAAGTCAGCCTTGGATGCGGGTACTGAGGCGATTCTCCGCAACCCAGAGAACCCCTTGTCGTACGAGCTGCTGGGCGATAAGTATGCGGCGGTCGACCCCGCTTCCGCCGAGATGAAAGCAGCTGCGATCCAGTGGTATCGCGATGCGGCCCATCGCTATCCAAACTCGGCGAGGATTCGTTCCTCGTTAGCGATTGCGCTGTACAGCGCAGGCAGTCGACAAGAAGCCGCGAAAGAAGCGACGCGAGCCTTAAAGCTCGATGACCTCAACCAAGCTGCGGGCCATGTCGATAAGGTTCTGCTGCCTGAGGTTCGGGAGCAGCTGGAGCAGGCAGTATCGGGTACCGCGATTTTGAAGCCCTAAGCGTGACAGCAAATTCCGACGAATGCTGCGACGGGACTTCCAAAATGAAAACAACCCTTCGATCGATCACCGAAGGGTTGTTTGATTTTCACGCCTCACGCCAATCGTTTACCGGCGATCGGCGACTCGACCCGTGACGGACCCACCACCGGTGTTCCCCGTCTGAAGAACTTCCCGGCCCCGGCCTGTGTAAAAATCGGACAGCTGGATCACAGCGGGACCGAGCAGGAAGAGATAGACGGCAGGGAGCAGGCACAGCACAGTTGGGAACAGGAGCTTGAACGTAGCGGAGTTGGCCTTTTGGTCGGCTCGCTGACGCATCGTCTCCCGCATGCTGTCGGAGTAGTCAACCAGAGCACTGCTCATGCTCGTGCCCATGCGGTCGGTTTGAATGATCAAGGATGTGAAGGAGTGGACTTCCGGCACGTCGACCCGCTGGCTAAATCCGGTCAGAGCCTGTTGCATGGAGCCGACTCGAGACTGCTCAGTGACAATTCGCAGTTCTTTGGCGAGAGCGGGATAGACCGGCTCCAAGTCGCCACCGACACGTCCCAAAGCCTTGGGAACCGTCATCCCCTGGCTGACGCACATGTTCAGCAGATCGAGCATGTCGGGCATGCCGTTGCTGATTTCCTTGAGTCGCTCTGCAGCCTTGCTGCGAATGATGAGGGTCGGCAACGCCCAGCCTACGATGGGCAGCATGACGATCGCGGCGATCAGAAACGGTTCCAAGCGAGGGGGACCGAACACCAGCAGCAGGCCGCAGACGATGATCGGCAAAAAGATGCCGAGATAGCGGATTGAGGAGAGATTGTGCCAAGCATTACGTCCGTAGTAACCGGCGTTCTGAAGCGACCGAGTCAGCTCGCGCCGACGCTCATCCGATTCTGGAAGCATCGAGGACAGAGTGGTCGTCACGGGACCGAAGACGAGATCGCTGCCATCCCCGAGCGCGGATTCTTCGATGGGCTGCGCGGCGGCTTCCGTTTTGGATTGTTGTCCCAGGCCGCTGGCGGTGACGTAGTCGGTGTTCCAGATTCCCGACCCGGTGGGCTTGTTGCCGAAGATGCGTGAACGACTCCCTTCGGGGGTAATCCGCGAGGTTGAATCGTCGTCGTGAATCGAGGCCACGGTGTCGCGAGTCACCCGCGGCGTTGGCACGGCAGCGACTGCGACTGCGACTGCAGGAACAGGCGGGACGACTGCAACGGGTGGAATTGGCGGTGGTTGCAGCGGACTCGGTCCGGCTGGTGAAGCAACGGAGCGATGAATGCCGCTGCCCTTCTCAGGACGGCGCCGAATGGCAGTGTTCTCCTGACGGGAGCGCCACGCTTTGTAAATGATCCGTAAGATCAGGATCACCGACAGCGCGATCATCAGGGAGACAATGGGAAAGTTTTTCATCGCCGGGTCCGTCAGTCAGAAAAGTGTGCGAGGCGGTGAGCGAACAGTGTCAGTATGGGGGTGTTACGACTGCTTGCTGGACGACAGGATGCGGAGCACCCACAGAGATCCGATGATTTGCAGGCAGGCTGCCAGCAGCGTCAGGCGGAAGCCCCAGGTGGAGTTCATCAGGTTCTGCCAATAGCCCGGATCACGGATGCAGAAGAACACGAGGATCGCAGGGGGCAAGGTGATCATCAGGATGGCGACACCTCGACTGGCTGCGGTCGCAGCTGCCAGACGACCTTGGAACTGAATCCGATCACGGACCGTTTCGGCCAGGCGCTGCAGCACTTGCACGAGGTCACCACCGGTTTCGCGGTGGACACCAAGTGCGGTGGCGAGGACGCTTGTGCTGACGAGTCCCGTGCGGACGGGTAGCTCTTCCATGGCTTGTGACAGCGGCAGACCGAAGGCGATGCGGTCGGTACAACGACGAAGTTCCGAACCGAGTGGAGCGGGGGTGTCGTTGGCCACGACTTGCAGGCAGGATTCAAGGCTACGTCCGGTCTTAGCCGCACGAGCGAGCTCGTCGATCATCGGGGGCATCTGGTTCATCATCACAGTCTGGCGACGTGAACGCATGATGACAGACACCACGATCGGAGCAATGAAGCCGATGAAGGCTGCCATGGCTGCGGTGATGAGGTTCTCTTGAATCACGTATGCGAGTCCGCCCAAGGCGACTCCGCAGCACAGGCACAGTGCCAGGACCATGCTGGGCGAGAGCCCCATCCCCGACTGAATCATCAGCAGGTCGAACCACGAATTGATGCGGTTGCCGACGTCTTCCGATTCGCCGGTGGCGAAGGTCTCCTGCTCACGCAGAATGCCTCCAAATTCAGGTCGGGGTGTGATTAGGTCGCTGGACATGTCTGCCTCGGGTCGGGTCAGTGGGGCAGACATTCCTGCCTGCCATTGCCATGTGGGAAACTCGATCAGCAGACAGGAGTGTCTGCTCTACCTGAAGGCCAATCAGGAGAAGATCGAAGTGGCTTCGAAACCTGACTTCAGTTCACGGGCGGCGAACAGCTTCGGGTTCACGTCGATCCCGCGAGCTGCGATGCGGCGAACGCATTGTGGCTCGTAGCCAGTGGCGTAGAACGAACCGAGCATGCGGCCCGCTCCGTCCACACCGGCCATGCGGTAGACAAAGATGTCTTCGATGTCGAATTCGCCGTTGGTGACACCGGTCAACTCAGAGATGCGAATCACCTTGCGTTCGCCGTTGGCGAGGCGAGCCACATGCAGGAAGATCTGAATGGCCGACGCGATGTACTGACGAGCCACTCGGGTTGGCAGTTCGGCTCCCGAGAGGGCAATCATCAGTTCCAGGCGTTGCAGAGCGTCACGAGTGTCGTTGGCGTGCACGGTACTCATCGAGCCGTCGTGACCAGTGTTCATGGCTTGCAGCATGTCGAGGACTTCGCCGCCACGGGCTTCACCAACGATGATGCGGTCGGGCCGCATTCGCAGTGAGTTACGCAGCAGATCGCGAGGAGTCACGACTCCCTTGCCTTCCACGTTCGCGACACGCGTTTCGAGTCCCACCACGTCCGCTTGTTGCAGCTGGAGTTCGGCGGTCTCTTCGATCGTGACCACACGTTCGGTGGCAGGAATGAACCGGCTCAAGTTATTGAGCATGGTCGTCTTCCCGGCACCGGTACCACCCGAGAGCAGCACGTTCATGCGACCACGGACGCACTGAATCAGGAACTCGGCCATTTCCGGGGCCAGCGTTCCCATGCGGACCATGTCTTCGAACTGCAGGATCTTGGTCTTGAACCGGCGAATCGACAACGTCGGTCCCCGCAGAGCCAGCGGCGGAATCACCGCATGCAGACGCGATCCGTCCGGCAGCTTGGCATCGACCATCGGCGAGGTCTCGTCGATCCGACGACCCGCCTGGCCGACGAGCCGCTGAATGAAGTGCAGCAGATGGGCATCATCGGCGAACTTCACATCGGTGCGCTCCAGCAGACCGTTCCGTTCCACGAACACAGTGTCGTGTCCATTGACGAGGACGTCACTGATCTCAGGATCGTCCATCAGCTCCTGGAGTGGTCCGAAGCCGTAGATTTCATCCATCAGCTCCTGCACCATCAGGTCGCGATCACGACCAGTCAGATTGGCTTCCGGACGAGCACACAGATGTGTCGCCAGCCCTTTGAGCTGCTTGCGGAATTCGTCATCGCCGAGCTCACCCGACTTCGACATGTCGATCGAGTCGACAATCTGACGGTGAAGTTTGGTCTTGAGCTGCTGAAAGGTCCGACGGTTATCGACGCCCATGGCAGGTTGTCCTGTCAATCAGTCTGAGGAAGTTCGCGGTCCGGATCAGCAAAGACCCGGACTGCCACTGAATTAGTGGCTGAGGAACAGTTTGAAGATGTATGGGTTGACCTTCTCGTCACTCACGCCGCTCATCCAAGCAGCGTCATGAGTTTCAAGAAGAGCGGTGCGGGTGGCGATCACGGCAGGCTGTGCCGTGATGTGTAGCCCTTGGCTGCCGTCATCATCCACGGCGAGGATGCGAATCCCGACCAAGTTGACGACAGCTGCGTGACCAAGTGTGTTTGAGGTTGGTTGGTGATCAATGTAGAGACCACAGATGCGGGTCTGGCCGACAAGCTTCTGCAGCTCGTCTTGAATCGGTCCGGGCAGGGCTGCATCGACATCGAGAGTCTGCGGCCCCTGGTCGGTGCGGAACTCAGCTCCGAAAGACTTGAGGTCGGTCACAGTCCAGCCAGTTTGGACTTGGTTCGCGACTTGACTCTCATGCAGTCCGGTGCCGATATCGATGGTCAGCATGTTGGCTTTGGCGGCGTCTTCGTCCTTCGCTCCAACGGGAGCGGCATGCAGCAGGATTTCGGGAATTCCGTCGGACTCAGCGATCACGCTGCCCGACTCTGCGTCGTAGCCGTAGCGATCCATTCCCAACCGCATGTCGATCTGCCGCTGCCACGTATCGGGACGTCTTGGATCGGCGTGCGTGTACAGGATGGCCAGCGGCAGAGCCGGTACGGGTGAGTTGTCATTCGGCTGCACACCAACGATTCGATTGTCGACACTGGCTTCGGCGATTGCCTGAGCGTCTCCTCCGGTCTTGCGAGTCAGTCCCCGAAAGAACAGAGCCACGGGATTGCCTCGACTCCGCAAGCGAGCCGCTTTGACCACGCACGTCGTGGGATGTTCGGTCTCAGCGACGAATTCCGCCTCGCCGGTCTCGGAGGACATCTCGATCGTCCCGATCAGGACATCTCCGTCATCGCCATCCTTCAGATCGACAGCTGTGCCGACTGAGAAGTTCTTGCGACCAATTGCAATCGCGGCGTCACGAGCAGAAGTCGTGAGATCCACAGACTTCGGATTGAGGCGAGCATCTGTCGCCAATTGCCCCGCTCCTGCCAGTGCTGCAGCTTCCGCTGCGGCCTGCAGTTCGACTTGGGCTGCGTCCAGCCAGAGCCGATCAAAGACCAGCGCCAGACAAGCCCCGACGAGCAGCAGGGCCATGGCGACCACCATGACGATGCTTCCACGCCGGGGACGTGCAGGCGAAGTCGTTCGGATTGGACGCAATGACAACACGGGTTGCCTCTTCTGTGCAAGAGAGTGTTCTCGATTGGAAACATTCCAATCGGCTGCAGCTGGGATCAACCTTTGGTCACAAAACCGCCGCCGATCTGGAGGGTCGGCGGGGGCTTGTGTCTGGGCTTAATGATTACGGGTTGCCTTCTGGTGCGCCGGTCACCTGACCAGCACCACCGCCGAAGCCTCCGGCGTTTCCGCCCGCTGCTCCCGCAGAATCACCACCGGCCGCTCCTTGAGGGACAGAGTAGAATCCGTTGCCGTATCCTCCCCCGTTGCCGCCGAAGCCACCTCCACCGTAACCACCGCCGTAGCCGCCTCCATACCCACCGCCATAACCGCCGCCGTTGTCATCACGACGACGATCCATTGGTGGTGGTGGTGGTTCGCTGTTCCCACCGTATCCGTATCCACCGCCGTAGCCGTTGCCATAGCCATTCGCATAGAGCGGCTGGTTGTAGTCAAACCGCTCGATGGCATATCGATCGCTACGCAGTCCGTCCTTAAACGTCTGCAACCGACGGCTGGCTCCGGAGAAGATCTCGGTGACCGTCGGGCGCACTTGTTCGTTCTTCTTCTCTTCCGGGGTCTTCAGACCGAGGATCTCGTCCAGATAGGCCCGGTCCTGATCGCGGAGGGCGAACTGATTCTCGGCCTTGCCGTCTGGTGTATAGACAAGGGTCATCTGACCCTTCTTGCTGGCGAGCAGCAAAACGTTGGCATGATCGGGAGTCATCTCGAGAGTGACGGTGTTCTGACCACGAGTGGTCTCGGCACTTCCGCTCACGCTCTTGTTCATCGCGACGACCTTCACTCCCTTGAAGAGAGTCATGATCATGCCACCGTTCTTGGCAGCGTCCCGATACCACGACGGAACAAAGTGGATGTCCACATGGTCGCCCGCTTTGACGAGCCCGTCGACTGCAGCTGTGCCATCGGTCAGGGAGATCGTCACAGCGCGCATGCCTGTCCCCACGTCAAGAGGTGGTCCATCATTGGGAGCGTACAGGTCGAGCGTGCTGATGGCTTCAGCCGCCTTGATCTTGGTCTTCACGACGCGACCGAGCAGGACGCGATCGCTCTTGACGATGTCACGGGTGATCGTCCCTTGAGACTTCTTGCCAATGGCCAGGTGAGCCTTGGTAATCACGGTTCCCGGTTCGAGATCGGCTATGGCCATCGGCACATCGATCCGATCATCGACGGGTGGGGTCTCATCGCGGGCCAGCAGCTTTTTGCCGACGTAGGCCAGCACGAGGCCGCCGATAATCAGCAGCATCAGCAGGGTGAGTGTGGCGGGTGACAGACGTTTCACTTCAAGGTCTCCAGAAGGTTCCAGACGTGCGTGTTGCGCGGGTGTAGGGCGGTGACGATCCTTCGCCGGACTTCATTCCTTCGCCATGCGGGTTTCGCAGAGCAGTTCGCGGCCTTTGAGGCTGTAGCCAATCAGCCACAGCAGATCCGGAGAGGCCGCAGCCATCGGGACCTCAACGGCCACGCTGACTTCGTCACCGGTCTTGTCTCCCAATTCGGCGGTCACTCGAGCGTGTGGCGAGAGACGCCCGCCGAGTGAGTACCGGACTTCTTCTTCCACGGATTCGGGTGTCGCTCCATAGAGCCGTGCCGCTCGGGCTCCCGCGCGACTGGCTTCGACCACGTCACCGCGGGCAAAGAACAGCAACGAGAACTCGAGCAAGCCGAATAGCAGAACGGTCAGGATCGGCAGAGTGAGCAATAGCTCGGCACTCAGGATGCCGCGTCGACGTGTACGAGTTGTGGTGGATGTTCGTCGCATCACACGGCCTCCGTCGTTTGGGTTTGAACGGGAGCGGTGGGTGCCGTCACACGATCGAGCGTCGGCAATTTCCAAGCCATCACCAGCCAGGTGGCCACACAGACCGGGATGGCGAATGCCATGATCCGTCGGCGTTTCTTTTCATCTGCGGTTTCACTGCGAGGCTTACCGTCAGCTGTCTTCGCATTGGCGAGGTACTCGGTTTTCATTCCGCGAACGCCCTTGGAGAAGACGCTCCAGACGATAATGACCAAGGTGCTCAGGATGACTGTGCCAGTACTGGAGATGAGTACGAGTAGTGTCAGTCGATACCCGAGCCAGACGCTGAGTGCCCCCATTAACTTCACGTCTCCGCCGCCCCCGCCCCCGACAATCCAGAGCAGGAACAGCACGCCGAACCCGACGAGGAATCCCCCTGCGGCATTCCCAACTCCTGGCCATCCATGGAAGATCCCCTGATACACCCAGCCTGCAAAGAACACAGGGAGTGTCAGGTTGTTGGGAATCCGATGCTGGCGGTAATCCCAGATCGCGGCGATCGCGGTGAACAGACCCACCACGACCACGAGAATCCAGGATGCAAGGCTGAGCTGCGGCATGAAGTCCTCTTCCCTCTCGGGAAATCGAGACAATCCATCAAGTCTATGATGCAACCCTAACACACGTTGACGAATGAGGCGGAGCATGATGCCAAATCGTTACATGATTCCCAGCACGCATTGTTCTCCCTGACGATTACGCCAGAAGAGGCAGCCTGTCTTACCGGATCAACATTCACGCGATTCCGGCGGGGGAACTCATACGACTCCAATAATCCGTATAATCGGTACGCAGGCATTCATGAGCAGAGCCTGGAGCAGCGAGTCATCCGCTCAATGCTTCCCCGCAAAACGAAAGCGTGCGGTGAACTGCGACGATGCAGCATTTCCAGAAGTCTCACGCAGAGGACGCAGAGAGGGGGAGTGTGTCCTACAGTTTTTCTGTGCGCACTCTACGCCCCTGCGTGAGAAATGTTCTTTCATTCTCGGTCCAAAGCTCCGCTTCGCCCGCGTGCCAGACGACTCAGAGCGGAAACTCGGGAAGGCTCCGCTTTGAAAGTCTGAACTGGCAAGTCACTGTGCAGCAATCAGATACCCGTAAGAGCAAATGGCCTGCACCAGTCGATCGAACTCGGGAAGGTACTCATTCTCCATGAAGCACGAAAAGATATACCCCGATTTGTGCTGCCGAGGCCCTGCCCCGAATCTGGCTCCCCAGCGCTGAACATATAAGACGAGGGAGTGTTCGTCAGAGGCATCCAGATCTGCAGCGATCAGTGTCTGGATCAGAGTTCGGAGGTCCTCAACCCCGACCGGCGTCTTCTCACCGGGTACCAACTGAACCACTCGAAATGTCCGTCCAACGCTTGGCTCAAACAGCAAATGACGGGGAGCGATACAATCTGGCTCCTCCCCCGGGACTTGGCGCACGAATGGATTCGTAAATCCAAGCGGGAGCCGGGCCGGACTATGGTACCAATCCCACGTTGTAGGGATGCGCCATAACACACCTGGTTCTGATGGCGAGCAGAAATAGTCGTCTCCCCAAACTGTCGCTGCCAAAGGGACTGCATCAAGAGCAAACTGTTCCGGGATAATAGGTGGGACATCTTCGTCTTGCGCGGATAAAAACCACTCTGTCAGTTTGTCTCGAAGATACGTGATCCCGCAGTCAATCTGCTTTCGATTCAACACCTGGATTTCACAGAGATCTCCCGCACCGAAAGTCGTCACGAACGCCTCGTAGCCCTCAGGGAGCTTTCCACATTGAGACCGTAGAAACTCCACGTCCTCAGCTGTCAACAGATCTCGTTGAGAACTTGCAACGTAGACTTGTGACCAATCGATCTTGTTCATCGTGTGCCTTTGATTGAAACGACTACCAGCAGCACTGTACATAATCCGGCCACGCCGCCCCAGAGTTGCCTGGCGAGTCCGACGGTGAAGATGGCTGCAATCAAGCCAAATATGATGAGAAACACCAGCAGCGCAATCGCCTGTGCTCGTTCGCCGGCACCTTCGGTCGAGAGTCCGAGAAGCTCCAGCAGCCAGCACAGGAAGTCACCGGGCTCAGCCATGCATCACGCCTCCAACACCGAATCCGCCAGCGTCACGAACCGCTCGACGCGTTTCTCGATGACCGCAATGCTTCGTTCCCAGAATTCGGGCTTTCGCAGGTCGTAGCCCAGCGTCGACTGCACTGCATCTTCGGTCAGCTGGCAACCGGTGGCGATCAAGAACTTTCGGTATCGCTCGGGGAAGTTCTTGTCCCCTTCCGCCGCCATCGAGTACAGACCGTTCGACAACAGATACCCGAATGTGTAGGGGAAGTTGTAGAACGGCCAGCCGTGGATATAGAAATGCAGCTTCGAAATCCAGAACCCGGGATACCAGCCATCGTCCGCGAGGGCATTCAGATACGTCTCCTTCTGGGCCGCCAGCGTCATTTCCGACAACTGGGCAGCGGTGAGTTCCCCCTTGGCTCGCTCAATATGGAACCGGTCCTCGAAGACGAAGCGGCTGTGAATGTTCATCAGGAACGCCACCGAGTCGCCGAGCATCTGGTCGAGCATGCCGAGCTCCTCGTTGACGGACGACGCAGCTGCGAGGCGCTTCTCGCCGAGGACGGCCTCGGCAAACGTGGAAGCCGTTTCGGCGAGGTTCATTGGGTAGTCCTGAAGCAGGAACGGCTGCTCGCGTAAGACCCACGAGTGGTAGGCGTGGCCGAGTTCGTGGGCCAGCGTCGACATGCTGTCGGCGGTGCCGGTGTAGGTCATGAACACTCGGGTCTGCTGCTTCGTCGGGATGCCGGTGCAGAAGGCTCCCTGGCGTTTGCCGCCCCGGTTCTCAGCCTCGACCCACTTCTCGCGGAAGGCGTGCTTCGCGAAATCGCCGAAGTCCGGGCTGAACCGCGAGAACGTCTCGCTCACCAGATCGACGGCCTCGGGATAGGTCAACTCCGATTGCGGCTTCTCCCCCAACGAGGTCGGCAGCGGGGCGTAGATGTCGTAGTAGGCCAGTTTCGGCAGCCCCAGCAGCTTGGCCTTCCGATCCAGATACGGGAGCAGACACGCCCGCTGGTCATTGACCGTTCCCCACATGGCATCGAGCGTGCCCCGCGTCATGCGGTTGAGCCGCAACGGGGCGGCGAGGTGATCAACGCCCAGCCGCTTGTACTTGGTGAGCCGCGCCCCCGACAGATGATTGAGGGCATCGGCACAAGTATCTGCCAGCCCGGCCCATGCCTTGTCGAAGGCATAGAAGTTGTTCTGTCGGACCGAGCGTTCGGGCATGTCGAACTGGATCTGGCCGGGCGATTTTTTCACCACGATTCCGCGTTCCATGACCTCGATCTTGAGTTCTCCCGACAGCCGATCGTAGAGCCGCGACCAAGCCTGCGCTCCGTCGACCGCCAGCTCGTTGGCCAGTTGTTCCTGCTCCTTCGGCAGTCGCAAGGCGGCATTGCGGCGACACTCTTCCAGAACGAACCGCAGCGTCTTCAGCTGTGCGTCTCCGGCGATGAACTGGTCGAAGGCCGTTTCTTCCACTCCGACGAAGGCGAGTTCGACGTTGGCGAGTGCCTTCTGCCGGAGCGGCGTCAGCGCAGAGAGTGCCCCTTCGATCCGCTGGAACTCCTTGTTCTCGGCATCCACAGCCGCATGGCATCCGAGGAACGCATTGAGATCCTCCTGCTGTGCGAGGATCGACGACAGCTGCACAATGAATGGCCCCCAGACCTGCGATGCTCCAGCTGCAGTGACCAACGGGAGCGATTCCGACGCATCGGCCAGCTGAGTGAGATCGGCCTTGAACAGCTCCAGATGCGATGCAAAGGCTGGCGTTTGCGGATTCGGCAGGATCGAATCGAGATCCCAGTTCAGGGAATACTGCGTCGGTGCGGTCATCGGGTGGTCCATTGATGTCAGTCGTCCAACAATCCGACGCGTTAGCGAGGGCGTACGTCTCTCGTTGTTCTACGGGAGCGATGACAATTTGAGAAGTCTTAGCGAGTCAGGTCGTGATCGCATGGAGGACAGCTCACGGACACTTCGGGTGACTGGAACTCCTCGGTGATGATACGATGGTGTCGATGGGAAATTCTACGGGAGGATGAGTGCGTGTCTCGGCGAGAGAAACTTCTGGAGAAAATGAGAACTCACCCCGGCGACATTCGCTTTTTGGAAGTGGATGCCTTGCTGCGAACTCACGACTTCGTGCTGTTCAACCAGCGGGGTAGCCACTGTTCGTACCATCGAGCCGATGGACGAGTGCTGACCATTGTGAAACCACACGGCGGTCGGAAGACCTGTCATCCGGCCGACATTCGGCGTCTCTTGAAGGTGCTGGGCGATGAAAACAACGCATGAGTATCGCGGTTACGTGTTCACCGTGACCTATGAGGCCCGCGACCCCGCCTATGTCGTGGACTTCCCGGATATCCCCGACATCATCACCAGCGGGCAAGCCTTGGACGAAGCGTTCCGGAATGCGTGCGAGGCGTTGGACCTGCATCTGGAAAGCCTGCAGAAGCTGGGGAAGCGAAGTCCCAAGGCTCGGTTTCGGCTGGTGGTGGAGATGGTGAAGTCTTGACTTGACTTCACCGTTCCAAGCTGGGGGGCCGGAGCAAGTCTAATCATCGGAAGATGTGGCGAGTTGGCCAGGAGTTAGGACACGATCACCTCACGATTTCAACAGTGGAATGAACAGAAGGTCGCCAAGGAAGCAAAGGGGTTCCTCCGACGTTTCTTTGCTTCCTTGGCGACCTTCGTGTTCGAAATCCAATCGGGAAAGTGTTGTGGACTAGTTCCCTAGGTCAACCAAACCAGTGCCAAGATGATCGCATAGATGGTGATGACTCCCAGACGCCTGATGTCTCCATTCTCTTCAAACAGAATTCGACGGAGTGGATTGGCCTCTCCGAGATTCCAAAAGTCAGGATCGGATAGCCACCGAAATCGTGTGCGCCCCAAGGTAGAAAACATAATCGCCAGACCCACAATCACTCCTGTCACAACGATCTTGTCACGATTTGGCATGATTACCGTTCAGGATTTGGGAACTCTGAAATGCTCATCGTCGGAGGAAAGCATCTGGCAAGTTACACCACCGACAGCCCGCTTTGATTCAACTGAAGATTCGCCAGCAGCAGCTGGGTCGCGCGGAGTTCGCGGGAGATCCCCTCGACGAGAGAGGGCTTTTCGCCAGTGGGGAGGACGCCCCAAGTGTAGGTTTCGACTTCCAGATGCGGCGCGTAGTTCAACAGCTGGACTTGTGCCAGGGCTTTACGCAGGTCGTCGCGAGTGGTGCCGAGCAAGCCGAGAGACTCGGTGTCGACGGGCACGTGGAAGTGGACACGCCAAGTTTCAGCGTCACTGAATCCGGCGGGCGGGTTCTCGCACAGGGCCCGGTCGAGGTCGAGGAAGTTCACCACCCGGCCAGAGGCGGAGCGGGCGAACGTCTGGTGCAGGTAGCGCGGCTCGACAAAGCGGGCCAGCTCGGCGAGCGAAGCGGGCGTCGGTTGCCGAACCTCGATCGCACACGTGATATGGACCTTATTGATCCGGATATCAGCGTCTCCCAGTTCCCGGATCGAAGCAGCGACATCCTCGAACTCAACCGACTGGTGACAGACGTCGTAACAGACGCCGATGTGACGGTCGACAGCTGCCCGGTCCCCCGAGGTATCGGCTGCCTCCCGCAGCTGGGCGAAGAACTGAATCGTCTCGGGCGTGGTCTCCAAAACGCACAGCGGCTCCGGCTCGATGGCTAACCGAATGACCTGCCCGGAGTCATCGTGGAGTTCGTCCATCGCCCTCGCAAACTGGATAATTTGGCGAATACACAAAGATTGAAAATCGGGGGCGGTACTGAGCGACTTGAACCCCAGCGGAACGGTCGACAGGCTCCCCTCGACTCCTTCGGGCAACAGCTGGGCAAGGATGCGGGCGCAGTCGACTGTGTATTGGAGTCGTTCGGGTGCAGTCCAATCGGGTTGGTAGACCTTCTCTTTCACTCGGTCCGAGTGGAAGTCGCCATAGGGGAAGGCATTGAGGGTATATGTCACGAGATCGGAGCTGGCGAGGGTCTCGCGCAGCAGTTCGACCTGCGACGCATCGACAACTAGCTCTCGAATCACTGGCTGGGAAAGCCACAGCCCGGCAGCAATGGGGCGCCCGCTGGTCTTTCGGATTTCTGACGCATAAAGGCGGAGTCCGTGGATGACTTCCGAAACAGTCACACCGGGATGCACGTTCGTGCAGTAGCTCAGTGGCAGGGAACTGATCGACATGAGTGGCTCGGGAGCGGTCCGGGAAGGAATGCCGCATGTTATCAGTGATCGGATTCGCTGTCTTGGAAACAAAAAACCCCTCGGCCAAATTGGACGAGGGGCTGTGATTCAAACGGCCAAGTACTTGCGCACTCGGCTGATGCCGTCCGAAGACAGCGAACCAAACTACGGAGCGACTGGAGCCGCTGGGGCTTCAGGAGCTGGAGCAACTGGAGCTTCGGTGGTTGTTCCGCTTCCGCCTTCAACGGCTGGGGCGACAGGAGCAGCTGGAGCTTCAGCGGCGTGAGGAGCGTGAGCGGCTGGGGTGGTGGCCGCAGCTGGTGTGGTGGTTGGAGTCGTCGCAGCTGGCTCACAACCCACGAACATGACCAATGACAACAGTCCGAGGTACTTCTTCATCGCATTCATCCTCAAGCAAGCCCGCGTCGACAGCGAGCAGTTCCGACCAAATATCTCAGCTCTTGAGAGACGCATGTTCTCAGCTGTGGTCTGTCAGGAAGTAAGAGGCAGATATGGCTCGAATATTCCCGTGACTTTTGCGATGTTGTTGGAATCCGGTACAGAGTATCCCACAACCAATTGACTGGTATTAAGTTACGCACGAATCGACGCTTTACCCCCGCTGCATGAGCAATCAGGAGAATCGTCAAAGTCGCTCCAAACGGCATTTCCGTTCAACTTCGCAGCCCTCGTGGACCGAAAACTGAGAGTAACTGTCTCTATCGGCACAATCAGTCTCGCTTGACTGATTTACCGGGACGTTCCATCCGGCAAAGAGTGCCGCGTGGCTCATCAAGAGAGAGTCCCCCCCTAGAAGGCGGAACTGTCGCAAGTGCGAACAGTCGCCATCACTGGGTACGACGGCGAGTGCTGCATGCGGCATTCGCTCGAAAGACACAGCAGGAAGCTGGAGCCATCGATGAAGAAGACCTGGAAGCGCTGGCTGGGAACTGTTGCGGCCGCTCTTGTGACCAGCACCGCACTGGCTCAAACTCCGGAGAGGACGGGGGTTGCGACAATGCGCGGCCAATCGCCTTCTTATTCGGATGAAGGTTCCATCCGCACAGGACAAGCTTCGGCCAGTGCCACCGGGAACGGTGTCCGGCAGAGCCAATACGTGCAATCCGTCGATCCAGGCGATGTCTTCGAAGACGCCTTGGGCGGTGGCTATTACGCGGAGAACGGTGGAGTCGGCTTCGCCTCGACCGAGCGTGTGAACGATATCATCTGGCGTGTCGGGCGGAACAACCTCGACAACTATGGGTATAACGGGGGCTCTACGAACATCAATGCGTTCGTGCCGCTCTCGACCGATGGTTCGCGCAGCGTCATTTTCCTCGCCCCGCGAGCGTCGATCAACGATTACGGCAACGGTGGGGCCAACGTGGGCCTCGGCTATCGCTTCTTCGACCCAGCTGATGACCGGGTCTATGGGGTCTCCGGCTGGTGGGACTACGATGCGGGTCATCGGGCCAGCTACAACCAACTCGGGATGAACGTGGAATCGATCGGTCGCTGGATGAGCCTGCGCGGCGGTTTCTCAGTTCCGGTCGGCAAGGACCAGACCGAGTTTGCTTCGATTCTCGGCGACTCACAGTTCGTGGGTAGCCAGATCGTGGCGACCCGCACCTCATTTTTCGAGCAGTCGTACGCCAACTATAACGCTGAAATCGCCACCCCGCTTCCCGGGCTGGCTCGATATGGCTTCGATGTGGGATTGGGGATGTACGCCCTGGATGCCAACAGCTCCAGCAACATCATCGGGACCAGCGTACGAACTCAGGCCCAGGTCACGGAGGATCTGTGGATCAACGGCACTTACACTTATGATTCCCAGTTTAAGTCGCAGTTCTCGCTGAACTTGGAAATTACGATGCCGGATGGACCGCCGTCGCAGTGGTTCCGCCGTAACCCCGTGCAGCGTTCGCTCACGGACAATGTCCTGCGAAACTACCGCATCGCGGTTTCCGAAGAGCAGAAGCTGACCACTGAAGTGCTGACTAACTCCGGAGGTGGTGGAAATCCGAATGGCGGTCAAGCGATCAACGTCGCGTTCATCGACCCGAATGCGACTGTGGCCGGAAACGGATCTCAAGCACTGCCCTTCATGTCGCTCGCCGAGTACATGTCACTCTCCGTCGCTGACCGCGAGAAGTTTGACATCCTGTATGTGCGCCGAAATACAGACCTGTCCGATTCGGATTTGAATACGACAGTGACCCTGCTCGATTTCCAGAAAATTCTCGGTGACGGAGTCTTGGCGGATGGTGTCACACGGCCAGTGCTCGTCTCGGGTCAGGGAGCAGTCTCCCTGCCTGGAACGACCGGTCCACTGCCGCTGCTGTCGAATAGCGGAGCGACTGGGATGCCGGTCATCACGCTGAATGACGGCAACGAAGTTTCGGGACTCACGCTGGATGGAACAGGCACTTCCGCGGGAATCGTGGGAACGGGAATCGACGCGTTCAACATCCATGACGTGTTTATTCAGAACGTCACCGACGGCATCGCGATCACCAGCAACACCACGCCCGTTCTCGGCAGCTCGATCGAGAACTATGGCGTCATCCAACGGGTGAATGTCCAAAGCTCATCGACCGGCGATTTGGTGGCCTCGAATCGCGGAATCAGCATCACACATACCGGGGGGACTCTCGATCTGCTGTTGAGAGGCAATACTGTCACCGGCTTCCGGGGTGAAGACGCGAACGGCAACGGTGTACTTGACCCGGCGGAAGACACGAACAACAACGGCCTGCTGGACGTGGGCGAAGATATCAATTTCGACGGGAATCTCGATCCGAAGGAAGACCAGAACGCCAACGGTGTCCTGGATCGTGGTGTCGGGATTGAAGTGGTCGCCAATGGCGGCACCATCAATGCGCATGATCCCAGTGACGCGACCCGTCCGTCATCAATCGACAACAACACGTTTACCACGAACGGCAACGGCCTCAGCCTGATTGCGAACCCCGGAGCTGTCTTCAACGCGACGGTGTCCGACAACACGGCCACGGGCGGCACGGATCCGAACGGCCGCGCCTTTGAGGCGATCGCCAACGGCGGCACGATTCATCTGTTCGATGTGGCCAACAACAGTGCCAGCGGTGGAGCGGGCGACGGCCTGGTCCTGGTGAATCAGAACGGCGGGACGTTGACGGTCGAAAGTAGTGTGTTGGGCGGTCCAGCGTTCGCCGCGAACAGCTTCACGGGGAACGGTGGGGATGGCTTAAAGATCGTGGTGGCCAATGCGACACTCACGATTGCCGACCTGAATGGGATCACATTCGATAACAACACCGGCGATGGCCTGGAACTCCAGGCTCTGGCAGGCGGCACATTGAATGTGACCGCGCCGATGACGGGCAGTTCCTTTACCAACAACGATGCCAACGGACTCAACGTCAATGCCGATGGCGGCACGATCAATCTCCAGATCGGTGGAGTCATCGTGGATGGAGAGACCACTCAGAATATCGGCAACCTCTTCACGGGGAACGGTGAGTCGGGCCTGGCCTTCAATACCACGAATAACGGGATCATCAACACGGGGTTGTTCTTCAACACCGCATCCACCAATGGGGCGTCCGGCGGGGATGGTGTGCAGTTCAACGTGAACACTGGTGCGATTAATGTCTCTGGAATCTCCGGCAACACTCTCACCAACAATCGTGGGAACGGTTTGAGCATCCTGGACACAGCTGGGGGCACATTCTCCGTGCCATTCATCTCGGACAACAACTTCAACGATAACGACGAAGCGGGGATGTTTGTTGGAGGAAGCGGTGGTCTCGTCAACGGCATCATTAACCTGGGATCTGTCACTCGCAACAGCTTCGACCGGACCGTACGCGGCACGGCGGGTATCCTGTTCGACACAGATGATGTCCAGACAAACATGACGCTGACCCGTAACACCTTCGTCGGCGGGAATGCCAACACGACCTTTGGAGTCGGTGGCACCGTCCGAGATGGCGGGCTCAACATGCTCGTGGGAACCGTGAATCCTCTCGATGCGAATACCTTCACGAACAATCGTGATGCCCACATCGGTTTGGTTCTGGAGGGAGCCTCTGTCAACAACATTGAGATTGACAACGCCACCTTCACTGGAGCCATCGACATCCCGGGCACAACCAACTTCACGGGTGATGGCGTCACGCTTCTGTTGGGCGACACTGCAATCCTGACCGGGCACATCCGGAACAGCCAGATGCTGAATAACGCCGGTGACGGAGCCCGGATCGGGGTGACCGGCAATAACGACGCTGGCAACATCGGCACGGTGGCCTCGCGGGTCAACAATTTCGAGATCACTGACAACCTGTTTCAGGCCAACGGTGACGATGGACTGGCCCTTGTTCGAACGGAACGAGGTCAGTTCAACAACCTGCTGATTCAAGACAACATCTTTAACCTGAACCTCGATGATGGCTTGTTCGTCAACGTCGGCGGTGTCAGCCAAGGCAACCTGGCCAATGGACTTCCGGACACGATCGACATCCTGAACAACAACTTCACCAACAACGTCGGTGACGGGGTTGAGTTCCGGACAGAGGCCGATGCCGACCTGTTGGTGAACATGGATCTGAACCTGATTACGGGCAATACGCGGAACGGGATCTATGTGAGCGAACGTGTGAACGATGCTCGCGATTCCCGGTCGATCACCGGAGTCTGGACTCGCAACGACATCACCGGGAACGGCTTTAGCGGCATCCAGCTGCAAGGTCACATGGGGAACGCTGCGAATGACCCACTGGCGGGTCGCGGTCTGGTCATCGGAGATGTGACGCTCAACTCGGTGGGGACGTTGTCCAACCTCGGCAACCTGATCAGCGACAACAACCTGGACGGAATCCAGATTACCGGCGGCGGTGTGGTGAACATCGGAGGTAACGAGATTACCTTCAATGGAACCACTGCGGGCGGGGTCTTCAACAACGCGGGGATCAATATTCAGGGACCAGAATCTGAAAACGACGATTCGATTTTCCTGTCGGGTCAGGCTCCCGACTCTCTGGATGACATTAACCAAGCCGGGATCGCATTCCTGGAGGTCAGGGTTCTCAGCAATCTGATTTCACAGAACGTCGGCGACGGGGTTCGTCTGTTGAATGAAAGCGGTGCGGATGCGTTCGACTCCCGGACCACGGACGGTGGCCCGCAGATCGGCATCACCACGAGCTTGACCCTACTCAACAACGAAATCACCCAGAACCAGTTCCGCGGCATCAATGTCCTCAACCGTGCGGGTGACACTGATAATACAGATCTCGACAACACTGACCCGAACGGAGACCCAAATCTCTACGATATTGGGGGGGTGATTGGCGATCTAACCATCATCGGGAACCACGTGAAGGGGAACCTGCAAGAAGGAATCTACGTCGTCAACACAAACTCCACGGATCAATCGATCAGTGCGATCAGCAGTCAACTGCTGCAGGAGAATGGGATTGTGAATCGGTCGGTTTATCTGCGATCTGACATTCACAACAATCAGGTCATCGGGAACGGATCACAGGTCACGAACTTCCCGGCGACCGGACTGGTGGTTCGTGTCGGAACCTCGGGCGGTGGATTCAGTCCGTTCTTCGCGAATGTCTTCGCCACGACAGGTACGAACCTGGAAGATCCAGACGGCGACGGCATCTTGAATGTTGACCTGGATGGCAATGGTGTCTTGAGTGCGGCAGCCAACAACTTCCTAGGTGGTGTCTCCATGTCAGTGACCGGCAACACCTTCGACGGCAACTACGGGGACGACATCTTGTTCCACTCGTTCCGTTCGACGGTCGACCCTGTCGCTTCGGCGGGTGTGTGGAGCGAAACAGAATTCCGGATCGATAACTTTCAGAGCGATCCTTTGTCTCGACTCGACCTGGTCTTTAGCAACAACGCCTTCAGCTCACTGGAAGCGAATAACCAGGATCTGACGATTGTGGATAACCTTCAACCGGGTGCGTACTACAACAATGCGGAAGGGGATTTCAAATCGCGAACGGTGCGTAACGACACTTCGACTGGGCCATTCGGAAGCGCGGCGAGACTCCGGAATGCTCAACGCCTGCCGTCCCGTTACCTGACAAACACTCCTCTCCAACCGTTCCCACCTGTGCCTCCGTTCTCGATTAACTTCCTCTATCCGGGGATGGGTGACAGCACCTTCCGAGTTCGTGGTACAGGGAACACCTATACTGATCAGGGGCTGGGTGCTGTCAATGTCGCCGATGTCTTCATCCTGGATGACCCAGGTCTGTCGGGTGACCCGACAATCGTGGACGCCGAATTCGAGGCGAATGGTGTCTTCCCGTTCCTCCCGACGAATGCCACTGGGACCCGCGGCGAATTGCCCTGGGGTTGGGGTGAGTTCTAACTCCCCAGCTGTGACAGCTTGAACATCGATCACACGCCCTTCGAGGTTTTCGAAGGGCGTGTTTTTTATGGGCCAGCCGCAATCCCGTGGAACACTGACAGCTTCGGAGCTACCCAGCAGAGTCTGTGGGGATTGGTGCATCCCCATCGTGATTGACCGAGCGGAGGGGTTGATGAAAAAAAGATCTGGCCAGCCTGGACTATGTGCTGGAATGTTCAGGCACACGGCTCTCGCTAATAAGGTGGGCACAACACCCCCAGCTGTCGACTTTTCCCGTCAAGTCCCAATCGCGGGGGTCACAATCGTTGAGCCCGCTGCGCCAGCCAGGGCCGCGTGGCTCAAACCTAGGTTTCCTCAGCAGGAGAGGTGAGTTGGTCGCCTTATCTCTGAAAAAGACACCGTCTCGCTGATTGAATCGCGACCCTGCCCAGCAGGTCGACTCACGGTCCCAGTGATCGATGTCCGGCACGCGGCCCTGGCTGGCGCAGCGGGCTTAGGTTGGGAGTTCTCTCCGGTGCCATAATATCTGGCCGCACACTGTCAGAGCCTCCTCACCCGCAGACTTGACGAATTCGGTAAAGTTGGGGAGTCTGGGAGGAAGAGATCATTCGGAATACGCGAACGGACTTGGAATCCATTTTCGATCATGCATTGCAAATGGCCGGAGTCGGTCATGGGGAATGATTCTGATGCCGATTCTCTGCCGAAGAGGGTTTCTCCGCTTGGCCACAAATTGATCGCAACACTCCATGGCAGCCAACACAAATCTCGCCAAGAACGACTCTGCTCCCAAAGCCTCCACTCAAGGTCCATTCACCCTGTGGCTCGGGATGAATGTGTCGACGATGGCGCAGGTGGCTCGTCTCGGGGCAGAAATGCACCCATCTCGTTGGGCTCGCCTGGCCCTGCTGCCGGGTATGGCGGTTTACAATTCGGTCATGTCTTTTGTCGAAAACGTACGGTTCGGGAAGAAGCTGCGAGAAACGGAAATCAAGCAGCCACCCATTTTCGTACTGGGTCACTGGAGAAGCGGTTCCACGCTGTTGCACAACCTGATTACCTCGGACCCGCAGTTCAGTTTCGTCAATCTGTATCAGGCGATGTTTCCGACCCATTGCCTGACAACCGAGTGGTTGGGTTCGAAAATTGCGTCGCCCATGCTGCCCAAGACTCGTCCGATGGACAATATGGGGATCAGCTTCGATCTGCCGATGGAAGACGAGTTTGCCCTGTGTGTCATGACAGGTTTCTCCCCGTATTTGCTCCCCATTTTTCAGCACCAGCCCCGGAAAATCGATCGATTCTTCAATGTTGAGAAGGGCCTGAATCCCCAAGAACTTCAGTCCTGGAAAGACGCCCTGACCCTGCTGATGAAGAAGGTCACTTTGAAGACGGGAAAGCCCGTCGTCTTGAAATCGCCGTCCCACACGTTTCGAACGAAGCTCCTGCTGGAGATGTTCCCAGACGCCAAATTTGTGTACATCTATCGAAACCCCTATGCGGTTTTGAAATCGAGCGTCCACTTCCGCAAGACGATCTTCGAAGAAAATGCACTCGGACGAAGCCAGACGGAAGACATGTCCGATGAGGTACTCAACAGCTATGAAGAGTGCTTCCAGACCTATGAGAGAGATCGACTTCTCGTCCCCAAGGGGAACCTGCACGAAGTTCGTTTCGAGAGCCTGGAAGCAGATCCCGTCGGTGAAATGCGGAAGATGTACGAGACTTTGGGCCTAGGTGGGTTTGAAAGATTGCAGACCGCCCTTGAGCCACAGATGGAGGCGTTGAGGAAGTACAAGAAGAATAAGTTCAACGACGATCCCGAGGTGATGCAGCGGATCTACCAGCGTTTGAAGTTCGCCTTTGACCGCTACGGATACTCGCCGCCGCATGTGGAGTCCGAGCAGGCAGCGGCTTGATTATCGGCGTCCCATGCCGCTGAACACACCACCTTGGACGCCCCCGAGAAGGAACACCCTTCTCCACGTTGTACGAAAACGGTCAACCAGTCACCACGATTTCGGGCCAAGCCACAACAGCTTGGCCCGTTTGCATTTACATGCAATATCCGAGGTATACCAACGAAATCGCTCCAGAATTCCAGCGGAACCCGTGCCCAGATCGTCCTGCCGTCAGTCGTCTCAGCGATGCTGGTTCGTTTTGAGGAGGAATCCTCGCAACGCCGCTCCAGCCCAACGAGACGCACGTTGACGGTTTTTGCCATTTCGGCGTAGACTCCCCGACCGGTTTTCGGCGGTGATGGATCATGGCCGAACTGGTGCGACATCGCCCTGCGCGATTCGCCTGATTTTCTCGATGGGGCGGGCTGCCATTCCCCATCCGCTGGAGGATGAGCGGTCATGTCTGCGGCAGAGCATCTCATCCCACATTCCCAGTTCGATCAGCTGCGGGAAGCCCGCGAGATTCTGAAACTGGAATCGGACGCACTCCTTGAGGTCGCCCGTCGACTCGATGCGGGATTCTGCGCAGCGGTCGATCTCCTGCTGAGCTGCTCCGGCAGTGTCATCGTCTGCGGTATGGGCAAGGCAGGCCTGATCGGCCAGAAGTTGACCGCAACGTTGTCTTCGACAGGGACCCGAGCACACTTTCTGCATCCGGCGGAAGCTGTCCACGGAGACTTGGGCTGCCTGCACCCGCAAGACGTCCTACTGGCTCTCTCCAACAGCGGTGAAACCGACGAGATCTCGGCCCTGCTTCCGACCGTGAAGCGCATGGGGGTCCCGATCATTGCCGTCACTAGCTCCGATCGCAGCACGCTGGGGCAGCAGGCCGATGTTCGCATTCTACTGGGCCGCCTGCGTGAAGCTGGACCGTGGGGGCTGGCTCCCACAACGAGTACAACCGCCATGCTGGCAGTGGGTGATGCTCTGGCGCTCGTCGTCGCGCGCCAACGAGGATTCACCCCGCAGCAATTCGCCACCTTTCACCCCGCTGGCAGCCTCGGCCGTCAGCTGAAATCCGTCACAGAGATCATGCGACCGCGGTCCGCTCTGCGGCTGGCCCGAGCCGTCCAAACCGTCCGCGAAGTCTTCGTCACCACGCCTGTTCCCGGTCGTCGCACGGGTGCAGTGTTGTTGCTCGACGAGGACGGCACGCTAGCGGGCCTGTTCACGGATAGTGATCTGGCTCGTCTCATGGAACAACGTCGCGACGAAGCTCTGGATCGACCGATCGCCGAGGTCATGACTCCCCGCCCGGTCACGCTCCCCATGACAGCCATGTTCTCGGACATCGTGGCCATCCTCTCCGAGAGAAAGATCAGCGAGATCCCTGTCGTTGACCGACACGGAGTCCCCGTCGGGCTGATTGACATCACCGATGTGATCGGCTGGTTGCCAACGCAGTAACCCGCCCGCCTTCCCTCGTCCATACACTCCGGTGTGCCTTCCATGCAGCGATTTCTCCTCACCTGTGCAATCAGCTTGGGCCTGCTGGCAGCCCTGCAGCTGTACACCCAGGTGATGGCCCCGCTGACTCGTGCTGTGGAGCTGCCGAAGCGTCCTGTGCGGAGTTCACCCGGCGCAAAGCCGTCCGGTATCGTCAGTGCAGTCGCACAGTCTTGGCTACCTGATGAGGAGTGGCTCAAAACGGCCGTCATCGAGTGGAAACGCTCCGACCAGTCCTTTATGTATGCCCGAACGGTGACAGCCGCGGAAAAGACGACACTGGATTCTCGTGACGTCACGTCCGGTGACACGATCCGCATGGAGCCGTTCGCCATGATCTGGAGGGACGAGCGGCACCCCCATGATCCGCCACTCACGATCGTAGCCGAATCAGCCCGCGTGACATTCGAGAACCAGTTCTTCGATCAGGGCCAACTGGCCCACAATTCGATCAACCTCTCCGGGGGAGACGCTGGACGCGTTGTGTCCGCAGCACTCGAAGGCCTGGTTCGCGTCACGGGTCCCGATGGGCTGGTGATCAGTGGCCAGGATTTCATTTTCGTCGAGGAGAATGCCCAACTCTACAGCGACCGGGCCGTGAACTTTCGGTATGGACCGCCGCGTCAGGGAAAGCCAGTCCAGGTCAGAGGCACAAGTGCTGGATTGGTGATCGACTTCACCCCAGCTCCGCATTCGCCGCTCGGAAATGATATGCCCCGCATCGAACAGCTGCCGCAATCCGTTCAATTGCGTGGCCGAGTCGCTCTCGATTTCATCTCCGAGGATGCTGGCCAGCCGACCAAGACTCGTGTCACCAGCGAGGGCCCCTTTCAATACGACTTCGAACACCACACTGCATCATTCAGCGAAAAAGTCCTGGTGAGCCGCCCCCGAGGAAAAAACCATCGCGATGAAATCGAATGCAGCCTGCTCGCCTTGATCTTTGGGGAAGCCCCGAAGTCGCTCGATTCGAGTGCTCAAGACATTGTCCCCGCGAATGCCACTCAACTGGATGGAGTGGACCAGCCACAAGACAACGAGCCGGGACTGCTCTCACGAATGGAGCTCAAGAGCGTTTGGGCTCGAACCACCCAGAAGCCCGGCTCAGTCACTCGCGAACAGGTGGTACTCCGCTCGTCCGAGAATGGGCTGACCTGTTCACTGGAAGACCTGGCGTACGATGTCTCGAAGCAGCTGTTCACATTGACGGATCGGAAGCAGGTCCAGGTCGTCCGTGAGTTTGACGGGCAGGTGCACAAGTTCGATGCCCCCAAGATCGAAATTCGGCACTCCGACGACCAGCGGTTACAACAGCTTTCGGGTGTTGGTGCTGGGAGTTTCTCCCATCGAGCGGATGCGCAGTCTGTGGGACGGCCGGACCTGTTGGCCTACTGGAAGGATCGGATGGACCTCATTCCGAATCCGCAGGAGCAGGAGACGACTCTGACGCTGCGCGGCAACGCTACCGTCGAGCAACTCGACCAGTTGCAATTCTCGGGTCAGACTCTGACCGCCTGGTTGCCCCCTCTGGAAGACCTGAGTGCGGGTGTCGTCACAACTGGCTCACGGACTCGACCAGTGTCCAAAAAGGTCTCCCCCGACCAAGTTCCTATCCGTCGCATTCAAGCAATAGGAAATGTGACGTTCATTGTCCCGGGTGTGGTCGGACGCCGTATCGATCAGGTCAATATTCAAATCGTACCGGGTCAGATCATTCCTCTGAACCAACCAGATCGATCACGAGACATCGACATCAATGGCAATGAAGCGGAGGACGACTCGCTCTTGGCTGGCGAGCCGGTCGTCTTCGAGTGCGCGCGGATCGACGGGATTGCGGTGTTCGATTCTGCCACGCAGCAGGCCGATATTCGGGAACTGCATGGCACCGAAGGTGTCCAAGTATTCCGCGCCACTCCGGAGTCTAATGGCGTTGAGCTGCCCTTCGAGCAACAGCCATTCCGGATGACTGCCCATGAGTTTGACGTGACCAATGAAGGCGGTACGCGCCAGATTCTGACTCTGCGAGGCGTCGTTGATGAACAGGGTAATATCCGCGAGCCAGTCATCGCCAAGATTGGGGACTACGCGATGGAAGGCCCTCGGATTGTGTTCGATCGAGCGAAGAATCTGGTCACGGTCGAAATCGATCGTCACAAGCTCGTGAAAGGCCCGGCCGTCTTGCGGTTTCCGGTCAATCGCGACTTCTCCGGCCAGCCACTGAATCCGCCAGCCATCGCAAACATTGCCTGCGTGGAGAAGATCACGTTTGATGGTCAAAACGCAACCTTCTTGCAAAGCGTCAAAGCGACGGTTCTGGCAAACGTCATCAAAGCCGAAGAATTGACAGTCACTTTGAATGGACGTCTTGACTTCAGCGCCGACCGACCAGATACCAGCAACCTCGCGATCCAGACGATCCGTTGCCGGGACAAGGTCTCTGTCGAAATGTATCAGCGCGATCCCAAGAACATCCAACTCATCGAGATTCTCGTTGCGACTCTTCAACAGTTCGTCATCGACCCGGAATCGGGCAAGTTCGAGGGGCAAGGCCCCGGAAAGTTGGAGGACTGGAGACGCACTGGAACCCGTCGCATGCTCGTCCAGTCACGCGGAACCGCTCAGGCCAATCGTCCAGCTGACACCAATCGTGACTACGAATGGGAATATGTCGGTCTCGATTTCAAAGGCCAGCTGGAAGGCAACACTCAGGACCGGTGGGGCAAACTCCATCGCGAAGTGAAGCTCATGTATGCGCCCGTCAAAAACGCTCACCAGGTGTTCAAACACGACGACCTCTCCAGCGAAGCCCCAAACTCTGCCAATGCTGTCTGGGTGGGGAGTGATACTCTGACTGTCGGCTTCGCGGGGGATCGCCTCTCTGGTCAACAGCCGTCGGTCTTCATCGAGGCTCATGGCAATGCGGCGATGGAGGGACGGTTGTTCTACGCGCAGGCGAACTCGCTGCACTACGAACAGGCCAAGGAGATGTTCACTCTGCGCGGCAAGGGGCAAGACAATGCCACCGTGAATGTGCAGCCTTATCCCGGTGGGCCATTCAGTCCGCTTAAGGCACGCACCATTGAACTTCACCCGTCGAAGCAGAAGGTCTCCGTCGACGGGGCCACGACCTTCACCACAGCATTCGGGGGACAGTAACTCTGCCCCGTACCGGCGGAAGATCCTGATCAGCGCCCATGCGGAACAGCTTGCAACACTCCTGGACGGAGCCACCGCTCCAGCCCGGCTGGTCAATCGATACCGCCTCTCGGGCGCGGCTGGGGATGTTGTATTTGATGTTCGTCCTGCCGGTCCTCCTGATCGGGATGCGCCTGGTCTGGCTGCAAGTCGTGATCCCGGACCGCTACCTGGCCGCGTGGACCAAGACTACCGAGACCTTCGAGACTCTGCCCGCGACCGATGGCCGCATCCTCTCCAGCGATGGTCAGGTGCTCGCCTTTGATCAGCCCCGGTATTCGATTCAGGTTCACTACCGCTGGCTGGAAGAACCCGTCAACGCCGACTGGTTGAAAGCCCGCGCAAGGGAAAGACTCCCACGCAGCGATCGAAGAAACTCGGAGCGGGTCGCCGAAGCCCAGGCCCAGATCCTTCAAGAGCGGCAGAACCTCTGGCAATCATTGGCCACAGTCACCGGGCATTCTCCCGAGCAACTCACCACTCGACGCCAGTCTGCACAGATCAAGGTGGAAGCCTTGGCCCACACAGTCAACGCCCGTCACGCAGCCCGCATCGCAAGCGCCGCCCTACCGACTCGCAGTGCATCCATTTTTGACCGCCTGTGGCAGGAACTCCACACCACGCCGGATCGGTCGACCAATCGCCTGATCGTTCTGGCGGAGGAGCAGGAACCACACTCGCTGCTCGACGACGTGCCGATTGATCAGATCGTGACGATCGAATCTCAGCCCTCGCGATTCCCCGGTGTTGAGATTCATACTTCAAGCGAGCGAATCTACCCACACGCGACGATCGCTCCGCACATCATCGGACTCCGGACTCCCGTCGATGCCGTCGACATCACAAAAAGAAAGACGCGATTTCCAGAAGGCGATCCCCTCGCCCTCGAAGTCGGTGATCGGTACGGCCAAAGCGGGATCGAGCGAACCTATGACAGCCACCTGCGTGGCATTCGCGGCCTACGACGAGTCGTTCGCAATCACGCTGGAGAAGTCATTGAACAACAGGTCACTCGTCCGCCCCATAACGGAGTCGATCTCACTCTGACGATCGACGCGTCGCTCCAGCAACAGGCTGAACAGTTGTTGGATCTTGTCTTGAGTGGACAGCCGATTCAGGACTCGACCGAAACGGCACCGGATGGTTCGTCAGTGAGAGTGACCCCCTCAGCAGGGGCCATCGTCGTCCTGGATCTGAAGAATGGTGAGACGCTCATTGCGGCAAGCAGCCCACGCTATGACCTCGCGGCCATGCAGCACCCCTCGAAGGAGCAATGGAGCCAGTGGATGAACGATCCCGGTCATCCCTTCCTCTCGCGCGTGACACAAGCGACCATCCCACCGGGCTCGATCTTCAAGGTGGTCACCGCCATCGCTGGACTGGAGCAGGGCCTCCTGAATCCCGAGGAGCCCTTTCATTGCCAGGGGTACCTCAATGATCCACAGCATGACCGCTGCTACATTTATCGGCACTTCGGCACCGGACACGGCGATGTGACTCTGCCCATGGCTCTGAGTCAGTCTTGCAACGTCTACTTTTTTGATTTTGCACAGCGGATTGGCCCGCAACCGATCGAGACATGGGCGCGACGACTCGGGTTCGGTGCACCGACCGGCATCGACATCGGCGGCGAACGAGTGGGTCACGTGCCCTCGCGGTCTTCAGCTGGGAAGCACAACCGCTGGTATCCGGGCACCACGCGACAGTTCGCGATCGGTCAGGGCGATCTGACGGTCACTCCACTGCAAGTCGCCAGACTGATGGCGATCATTGGCAACGGGGGAAGGGATGTCACGCCCCGCTTGACCCCGCGACCGACGGGCGACACTCCCCTGCCCTCGGCATCTCGACATGACATCCAGCTGGCCCGTTCAGAGAATGCTTCTCCCGTTGCTGAGAAGCTGCTCTCTGATCGCACGCTGCAAGCGATTCGCGAAGGATTAGAGATGACGGTCGAACACCCCCAAGGCACAGGCCGCAAAGCGCAAGTGCCGGGACTGCTTGTCGCCGGGAAAACCGGCACTGCCGAAGCCGGTGGCGACAAACCAGACCACGCCTGGTTCGCCGGTTACGTCCCCGCCGATCGACCACGCTATGCGTTCACCGTGTTCCTCGAACATGGCGGTTCGGGCAGTCAGATCGCCGCCCCACTGGCCCGCCAAGTCATCATGTCGATGATTGAAGCCGACCTGCTTTCGCCCCGCCAAGATTCTGGACAGTAATCTGTGGCCAGGAACGAAGTGTGGGTCTCGCCTTCACCCTCATCGCAGCACATCGAGCGTCTTCAACCGAATCGCATTCACGGCAGGCAAGAGCCCCCCAATGAATGCCATCACGAACGACAATGCGATCCCGATCAACCAGATGTTCAAATCCACGACCAGTTTCAGCACGATCGTCTTCCCACCCCCTGCACCGCTGCTGACGCTACTATTCGCAGACCACCCATCACACAACGACCCGACCAGACAACCCAGCAGGCCGCCGATCATGCCCAGCACAATCGACTCCAGCATG
The DNA here is from genome assembly GCA_043777375.1 of Planctomycetota bacterium. Lineage (GTDB taxonomy): Bacteria > Planctomycetota > Planctomycetia > Planctomycetales > Planctomycetaceae > TH-plancto1. The sequence goes on from JAYWHX010000009.1 coordinate 123,873, forward strand.
AACGACGCCACCACATGCCGTCGTCCAAAACCCATCAGTCGCAGCACGCCAATATCTTTCCGACGGGCACTGATCGCCGCGAACATGGTGTTCATGACTCCGAACACGCCGCCCACAGCCAGGATAATGGTCACGAACCAAATCGCATACAAGAACTGCTTGTTCGTGGCCTGCAAACCCGAGTAGTACTCCGTCTCGACGGTCGCCGAGAGGCGGGCCTTCGTGTAATCGTCCTTCAGATATTTGGCCAGTTGGATCGCCGCTTCCGGAGACTTCGCCTTCAGCACCACTGTCGTGTAGGTATTCTTGCCGAACATTGCTCCCACCAGCGAGCGCTTGGCCCACACTTCGCTGTCAAACAGCGACCCGGAACTCTGCATCACTCCCGCGATGACCCAGGTCCGCTCGTTTAACTCGAACGTGTCCCCCGTCACCAGACTCTCCTTGCCAGCTGCCATCAGATCACGATCATCACGAGCCATCTGGCGGGCCAACCCTTCGCCGACGACGCACTCAATCATCGATTGCCCAGCTGTGGAGCCTTCGCGAACGCCTGCTTCAGAGAACCACGCTCCGGCGTTGTCGAGTTTGACATAATGCACGAGGCCCGCGATCTGCGGATCATCAATCCCCCGCAGTTGCAGGAACCGACGCTTCGGTCGATCCGGGGGGGCGTTGGTCAAGGGTTGATTGACCACCATATAGGTTTCTTGACTCGCCAGTCGCCGCGATCCCTCGGACTCAACACCCGCCTGATTGGCGATATCACCGACATCGCTAAATCCCAGTGTGCTGAATCCTTCGTCGGTGGTGCCGGCGGAAAGCACAATCACGTTCTCAGGATGCCCGCTCGATTCGGTCAGCTTGGTCATCCCTGCGACGAAGGCCAGCATCAGCGTCATCACGCTGAGAACCAATGTGAACGCCAGGGCCGTCATCCCCGTGTTCTTCCAGCGAACTCGCAGATTATTCAAGTTGTACGACAGCGGCACTTTGCTGATGATCAGCAGTAGCAACGTGACTACAACTCCGAACGCCAAAGTGACCCACGTCAGTCGACCAATCCCCAGCCAGGCCGGACTCAGAATCCAGGTGATCGCCTGAATAGCCCAGTGGGGCGGCTTTTCCGCGTCGGCGGCCAGCAAGAAAAAGAATCCCATCGCTTCGTATCCCTGTGGAGTCAGTTTATCCCGCCGGATTCTAGTCCGTTCCCCTTTCATCGGCGACGCAGGGATATCGGTGTTACGTCCTGCTTGCTCAGGAAACCAACTCTAGAGTCAGCCACAGACTCGGGTCCCCGTCATATGGAAACTCCGGAGTCAGAGCCAGTGAGTGCAGGCCCAACTCCTTGTCTCGCAGCTGAGCGAAGAACCCGATGCGTGGCTGAGCGGTCGGGTCAAATCCGGTCAGAGTATTGGCAGGTAGCCAGACAGCGAGCCGGTAGCCGGTCTGGGAGTGCTCAGAGTACACGAGGAATTCTTCGCTGTCGGCGAGCTTGGCATCTTGGCTGGCACGCGGAACAGGGACAGGAACAACCACGGGCTCACGACCCGATTCACCTCCGCCACTCGGTAAAACGCACAGACAGTGGCAAAACCTCGTTGCCCGATGAACGGTCTGCGTATCGCGTGTATCGATCCACAACTGGATGCCGTCAGATTCAAGTGGTCGATCGGGGTTGCAGGCCCACGCCGATTGGCCGGTCACCTCGACGGCAACAGCGAGCCCCTCGGTATTCCACGCGGCCTTCCAAACAACCGGGATGTTCGCCTCTTCCAGTTTTCGCGGGACCGTCAGCTCGGCCTCCTTCGGCAGCGCCCAGAGCGGCTTCCCAGTCCCAGGCAATCGATCGACGCGTGGAACCGGGAGGATCCAGCGGAACTGGAGTTCAGGTGGGAGTAGCAGGGACATGGAGAAAGGCTTCACGAGAGGTCAATCCGGATCGACATTCAATCCGCAGCCTCGACTTTCACGGGATTCGTAAGGCAGGTCAAGCGTGCTGGATTTGCCCAGTCTGATGAGATGTGCGCCAGCAATGTCGTCACTGCCTGAATTCATCGGCAACTCGACAAAAAGACAGTGTCCCATGCGAGCATCAGGCTTTCTCCCCACCTTCGCTCCAGGTGACACTCTTCTCCCCACTCACAGCCAGAGAGGCGAATCGAGCGCCGGGCGAGTAACATCTCGGGAGGCGGGTCATGGGACTCTCTTCCAGGCACGCAGAACAGCGATCACAGGCAACTTCCGATGCGAATCATCACGGGGCGTTTCAAGCGTCGCCAACTACTGGCCAATCCAGGCATGGTCACACGACCGATCTCGGATCGCGTCAAAGAGACACTGTTTCAAAAGCTGTCGGACAACGGCTGTCTCGAAGGGCGCAGTGTCGCGGATGTCTTCTCCGGCACCGGGACCATCGGGCTCGAGGCCCTCAGCCGTGGTGCTGTTTCAGTGACATTCTTCGAACTCGATCGCGTGGCGTTCGACATGCTGCACAAGAACGTGACTACACTGGGGGTCGATGACGAGTGTATCTGCTGGCAAACCGACATCCTGCGGACCTCGTTCAAACCCAAAGGAGCGAAAGCTCACTTCGCCCCTTACAGCCTCGTCTTCTTCGACCCGCCTTACAAGATGGCTCCGGACATCAAGCCGGGGACGAAGATCAGTGCCTCGCTGGAGCGTCTCGGCCGTGATTCTGTAACCACGCCTGATGTCATCATGGTCCTGCGCGTCCCCGAGCGAGTCGATGTCCAACTCCCCCCCTGCTGGGAGATTGATTGGACCATCACGACCTCGCGAATGCATCTGCATATTTGTAAGAAGGCGGTTGGTGCGGAGCAGGGCGAAGCAGACGACGAAGGCGTCTGTTCTTCGGGTGATCCGGAATGACACACTTGTGAGCGGCAAGGCGCTAGCCGCCGGTTCTACTCATCGTCCGCCCACCAGAACCCGCAGCTAGCGCTTTGTGGCTCACACAGTGACCCATCGAATGCACCATCCAGCGCGCTCGTAGAATCGTTAAACTTCGAAGTCAGGAACTCTCGGAAAGGAAAAGTCGCAGCATGAAACGCAATATGGACTTGATTCGACAATTGGCGATTCGAATTGAGTTGGCTGACAACCAGCTTGATGTCGGAGATATCTTGATCGAAACCTTTTCACCGGAAGAGATTCTTTACCATTGCGGCCTGATGCGAGAAGCGGGTTTGATTGTTGGTCAAATAGTCGCACTTCCCGATGGTGTTGGATACGGGATGATCTCGCATTTGACTTGGCCAGGGCACGATTTCTTAGATGCTGCCCGAGATGACAAGCTCTGGAATCGCACCATGAAAACGGTCGGGGAAAGGGTGTCCTCTGTGACTTTTGATAGCCTTCTTGATCTCTTGAAAGCCGGGGCGCTTGCGTTGATTTCCTGAGCCGCTCAGATGGCTGAGGATATTGTCCAAAACAACTTCTCGTTTTCGCTTGAAGAAGTTGAAGAGAAGCAAACGAAGAGAACGAAGGCTCATTCTGAAGTTTCTTCGTTTCCTTCGTTGTCTTCTGTTCAAAATCAGATTGGGAAGTTGTTTCGAGCCACATGTTGAATAGAGCTGAAACCTTGGACTCCTCCCTCAACATCGCCGATCGACTTCGCGACTCCGCCCGGAAATGGCCATGGAGGCGAGCTGTGGTCTGTCCGGTGGGGCGAGATCGTGAAGGCCGGGCGACATACTCCCAGCTGACATTTCAACAGTTGGACCAGGAGAGTGACCGCCTCGCGCGCGGACTTGTCGCCCACGGTGTGAAACCCGGTTGCCGTTTGGTGCTGATGGTCCGGCCTTCGCTGGAGTTCATCGCCCTGACGTTCGCACTGTTCAAGGCCGGAGCCGTAATCGTCTTGATCGACCCAGGGATGGGGCGGACGAACATCTTCAAGTGCCTGGAAGAGGTCGCCCCCGAGGGGTTCATCGCCATCCCGGCCGTGCATTGGATTCGGACGCTGTCACGAAAGTTCCCCAATACCAAGCTCAATGTCCGCGTCGGTGGACGCTGGGCACCGGGGTGCGTCGCGACGTACCAGACGCTCCGTGGGATAGGCTTCCAGCCTGTCATTGCTGTGAGCCAGATCGCAACGAACGAGAGCCAAGGTTCCGGTCCCCTCTCCCCCGCATTCAATATGGCCAACACGAACGACTCCACTGCGGGAGAGAGGACTAGGGTGAGGGGGACCACCGTGCCGCTCACGCCCCCTCACCCCGGCCCTCTCCCCCCCAGCCACGCCCACCCTGCACTCCACACCGATGGGGGGGGAGAGGGAGCAGAACCGCAGGCAGAACGACAGGCTGGAAGCCTATCCCACGAAGAGTTCCCGATCGTCCGCACCCGGCCCACCGACCCCGCAGCTGTGATCTTCACGAGCGGCAGCACTGGTCCACCGAAGGGGGTGCAATACGAACATGGGATGTTCAACGCCCAGGTCGATCTGCTGCAACGGTTCTATGGCATCGAACCGGGCGAGGTCGACTTGCCCGGCTTCCCGCTATTCGCACTCTTCAACGCAGCGATGGGAGTGACGACCGTCATCCCGGACATGGACCCGACGAAGCCCGCGAATGTTGACCCGCTGAAGATCATTGAGGCCATCAACGACAACGGGGTCACTCAGGCATTCGGGTCGCCCGCTCTCTGGAACCGTGTGGGATCGTACTGTGTCGAGAACGGCATTGAGTTGCCTTCGCTTCGCAGAGCATTGTCGGCGGGTGGGCCAGTGCCGATCCGCGTGCTGGAGATGATGACCAAGGTCTTGACCGGGACAGTTCCAACGGCGACAGAAGGTGCACCACGGAGGCACGGAGGCACGGAGGAAGAGCCGTCAGCGGTCAGCCATCAGCCATCAGCCAGATGTTCTTCAGGTGACCACGTTACCACGGAGCCAGTGGCTAGCGACGTGCCGCTCACGATGCCTTCTTCGCACATGGTGGATCTCTATCCCTCCTCCTCCGTGCCTCCGTGCCTCCGTGGTGAAAATCTTCAAGATGTTACCAGGGGGCTGACGCCGCCCCGCTCGCCGTTGCTTGCCGATCTGCATACGCCATACGGTGCGACCGAGAGCCTACCGGTGGCTTCCATTGGGGCGAGAGAAGTCCTCTCTCGCACAGCTGCAATGACTCGAAAAGGAGCGGGCACCTGTGTCGGGCGAGCGTTCCCCGGTGTCGACATCCGCATCATCCCGATCACCGAGGGGGCGATTGCTTCGATCAGCAAAACCCACACGCTCCCCCCTGGCGAGATCGGCGAGATCATCGTCCGCAGTCCCGCAGTGACCCGTGAATATTTCCGCAGGCCGGATCTGGCGGGAAAGGCAGACAGGAATGTCTGCCCTACTCTCGCGGCCAAGATCCCCGATGGCGAAACGTTCTGGCACCGCATCGGGGATGTCGGTTATCTCGATGACGTGGGGCTGCTCTGGTTCTGCGGACGGAAGGCTCACATTGTCTCCACCAACGATGGCTCGATGTATTCGGTGTGCTGCGAAGGAGTCTTTGATACGCATCCGCAGGTCTTCCGATCAGCGTTGGTCGGGATCGGGCCGAAGGGGCAGCAACAACCAGTCCTCGTGGTTGAACTGATGCCTGGCCATGGGATGGAAACAAAGATCGAAGGAGAGTTGCGACTGCTCGCTCAATCGTCGCCTCTCACCCAGACCATTGAGTCCTTCCAATTCATCGACGCGATGCCCGTCGACACCCGACACAACGTGAAGATCAACCGCGAGGCACTCGCCGTGTGGGCCAAGGAGCAGCTGAAGCGATGAGGCTCGACCTCCCTTGGTCCCGGCAGGGACATCCGACAGTAGCCCACCGATTCATCGGTGGGTTTCGACACGCCTCGCGGATGCAGCCCCGAGAGGGGCGACAGAATTCGACGCCATCGCCAGAAGTGCCTTTCGGTGATCCCCTCACGAGTCGCGAGTTTCTGTCGTCCCTGAAGGGACTTCTCGCTTCGGCGGCTCTCGCTCCCACCATTGAAACGGTGGGCTACTATCGGGTGTCCCTAGCGGGACAACGAAAGGGTGATCGCGAGATGAGGAGCCGCTCATGTTGACTCCCGACCAACTCACGCGGCTAGCCGGACTCGAACTCCAGGCTCGCGCCATCGTCGAAGGGGCGATGTCCGGCCTGCATCGCAGCCCCGCGCGCGGGGTCTCGGTCGAGTTCGCGGAACATCGCCAGTATGCCCCCGGTGATGATCTGCGGCATGTCGATTGGAAGGTCTTTGGCCGCCGTGATCGGTACTACGTCCGGCAGTACGAGATGGAGTCGGACCTCGTCTGCCACCTGTTAGTCGATACGACCGAGTCGATGTCCTATCGCTCCGAACAAAGCGTCGTCTCCAAGCTCGACTACGCTCGCTGGCTCGCAGCTGCGACGGGGTTTGTGGTCACGCAACAGCAGGATCTGATCAGCCTCTCAACGCTCGACCAATCACTGCAAATGCGAGTCCCGCCGGGTGGACGCATGGCGCATTGGCACAACGTGGTGCAGGAACTCTCGAAGCTCGATGTCATACCGCTCACAGGCACCCCAGCTGGAAGCCCCTTTGAGGCAGCGCTCGGACAGTTCTCAGAAATGACTCAGCGTCGCTCGGTCGTTGTGGTCATTAGTGACTGCCTGCGCCCTCTCGAAGAGGTACTGGCGGGCATGCGGGCGTTACGTTCCCGCAAGCACGACGTACTACTACTGCATGTCCTCGACCCGGCTGAACTCGAGTTCCCTTTTGACGGGCCGGTATTGTTCCAGGGTCTCGAAGCCCTGGGAGAACAACTGGTCGAAGCGCGGAGCTTACAGATCGCCTATCAAGCGGAAGTGAAGGCGTTCTGCGATGCTCTCGAACTCGGGTGCCGGGATCTGAATGCGGATTATTCGCGAGTTATGACATACGAGCCAGTCGATCTCGCGCTACGCAGGTGCCTGCTGGAGCGTGCACGGACTCGCTGAAGTCAGCGAGATACACATCTTGACATTTCTGGGACGCAGATTAAACTCCACCCTAGGCGAGGTCATTCGCTACTTCGCTACTTCGCTACTTCGCTACTGGAGACTTGAGATGAAGATGCTTGTTGCCAGCCTTGTAATGCTATTTTGTGGTGTTGCTGAATCCGGAGTCGTCAACGTTGCTCACGTCTCAAGCACCCAAAATGCCCTTTTGTGGGCTCACACGTATACAGTGTCTTATGTTGGGTTTCCCCCAAAACGGAAGGAGATTCATGTTTACGGAAATAACATGATCGACTCTCAGTCTCAAGTGACCAACTACATCTACTTTGCTCCGTTGTCAAATGGCACTCTCTATACAACTGGGACCCCATACACATGGCATGTGCGAACCTCGACCACTGATCCCGCAACCTATGAATCGAATCAGCCCGTTCTGGCAAGTGGAACATACACTGCGACGAATTGACCAAGTATTTATTCTATGCCCAAGTGTGACTCGAGAGTGAGAATGGAGTATGAAGATCCATCGATTGCAGCTTAACTCGCGAGCCGGGTTTACCATCGTCGAGTTGCTGGTCTCCATCTCGATTTTGGGACTACTGATCTCACTTCTATTACCCGCAGTGCAGCGAGTGCGGGAATCGTCTCGCGATACCGACTGCCGAAATCGTCTCCATCATTTCGGAATCGCGATGCACTCACATGAAGAATTGCATCACGTTTTTCCGACCTCTGAATTCTTTCACGGTAGTCCCACATCCCGGATTACGAAACTGACACGAAACCCGGCGAATTACTGGAGGTGTCCGAGTGATCGACGCTTTGATGAAGCAGCGTCTTACATCAGTTATCTCGTCAACGATGGATTGGATGGTCTCCAAGCAAGGCACATCAGGGGTCTTGGAGATGGTTTCTCGATATCTCGGGCATCGACTCGTGATTTGCGTGCGTCAGATGTAACTGACGGACTCTCTCAGACTGCAGCAGTTGCAGAGCGGCTACTCATTCCTATCAGCGATAACATCCTCACTGAGCCTGAACTGCGAGCTGACCCGAACCGGTACATCTGGTACTTATCGAGCGGTCACCAGACTCTCGACACTCTGACTCACGCCTGTAGAAATGATCGCTTGACCCCCTACCCGATGGAGATTTCAACATCCGGATCTGCGGGCGGACAAGGTTACGACCATATCCTCACCCCGAACGAAATTGGGTGCCAGCCTGATTCCAGTGTGACATCAGGATTTTATCATGTCATCCCGGCGTCCAGTGAACACCCCGGTCACGTGAATGTACTGATGGGTGACGGCGCGGTGCGATCAGTCGCGAACGGAATTGAACTCGTCGTGTGGCGTGCTGTCGGAACTCGGAATGGAAACGAAGTTCTTGGGGAATTCTGAATTGACCATCATCAAAAAGATCGCAGTCTGCTTCGCGATGATTTGTGTCACTTTCCTCGGATGGTGGGTGTTCATCCGCGATCCCTTCAAAGTCGATGAATCCTTTTACCATCATGATCAATTTCAGTTCACTGCTGACATTGATGGGAAACCGATCCCCGCGAAAATTGGGCTGGGCGAGTCTCTCCCTATCCGTTTCCGGTGCCCAGTTCCCGAGGGCATCACCAAGACCTCAAAGTATGAAGGCCATTTGATCATCGTGACTCCAGGTACATACAGAGATCCAGTCGGAACCTCAGCTCACCAGCAAATTCATGGGGGCGCAGGTGTATCTCTCACTCTGGGAAGTCCAAGCGGTGTAGTCGATGTCACACCACCATATCCCAAGAAGGACGACAACGTTTTGCAGTTTTCCTCCCTGCTGTCAGGCAAGAACTTGGAGAAGGTGAAGTCTGGCGTACCCTTGGAGATGCATCTCTGGCTCTACCCTATGAACAGTTTACCCAACAATCGAATTCAAGTGAGTGAAGAGGGGGTGTGGGTTTTCAGGCACTCTTTCGAGTTTGTGAACGACTCTCCAGCTTCCTGATTTCTTGTCGATGCTTGAGAACAACTCTTCTTGTTCAGCTGCGATCTCCACCGGATTCTGTGTGTCTACAAGACTCGCCAGACTGCTGCCTGCGCTCTCGGAATGATTCGCAGCTCACTTCTTCTTCAAGTGCTCGGCGAACCAGGCGAACGTCTCTGGACCGACGATCTCCGCTTGTTGTTGCGGGCTGTAACCGTGACCGGCGCCCTCAACAACGACCAGCTTGCTGACAGCTTTAGTCTTCTTGAGGGCCGCTTCCATATTGGTGCTGTGTGCGACGGGGACGAGTTCGTCCTTGTCTCCGTGAATCATCAGGATCGGGGCGTTGGTGTCGCTGACGTGCAGGATTGGCGAGACGCTGGACTCCAAAGACGCCTCGAATTGAAGTGGCGGCTTGAGGGACGGGATGTCGCGAATCACCTGGGGAGGGTTCGTAGTCCAGCCGCGCAAATCGGTCGGTGGATACAAGGCGACTCCAGCTGCAATGCGGGAGCTGTGACGCAGGACTTCATCTTTCGAATCGGCTTGGCCGTCGTCTCCGGTGGTCGCCAGCATCAGGGTCAAGTGGCCGCCCGCGCTCCCGCCAGTGACACCGAGCCGCTCGGGATCGATTCCGTAGTCATTGGCCTTCCAGCGAATGAACCGCACAGCTCGACGAACATCAGCCACGGCGTCTGGCACCTGATACCGCGGCGCGCTGCCATGCCGCACAATGATCAGAGTGAACTCCTGATCCAGGTACGGCTTCCCCGCTGTGAGAAACACTTGCGGATCGGCCCAGCCGGAATACCAGCCTCCGCTTTGAATCCATAGCACCGCTGCACCGTTCTGCTTCGCGGGCTGAATGATATCGATCGTCAGAGCCATGCCGTCTTTGTGACCGTAAACCACGTCGGCATGAATCTTGGCCGGCTCATCAGCACAGAGATCGGTCGTGGCCATAGCCCAAAAGCCACTCAAGGCCAGACAAACGGTGAAGAGTCGTGATGCGAAACCCATCTGTGATCTCCTGGGTGACTTCGGATCGGAATCCGGTGATGTTGGCGGTCAGAGTAGCAAAGCGAGATACCAGAGGGCGACCCAGAGGCCGGTCACATTGGCGACTCGCCCGGCCCGCATTCTGAACAGTGGCTTCCCACCCACAACCCGGCTATAAATTCTTTTCTCGCTCTCTGATCCTGGCCGCGCGTGGCCGAGAGAGCGGCAGGCCGTTTTCGGAAAGTCTCTTCGATGTCCCGCTCTCCTTTGGAATCGTCCGATCCCCTTGTCTGGAAAAGTGTTCAGCGTGAACAACATCGCCAGAAAGAGGGCCTGGAGCTGATCGCTTCGGAGAACTACACCAGCGCCGCGATCCTGCAAGTCGCCGGGACAGTCCTGACTAATAAGTACGCCGAAGGCTACCCCGGCAAGCGGTATTACGGCGGCTGCGAATTCGTCGACGAAGTCGAAGTCCTCGCCCGTGACCGCGCGAAGCAGCTGTTCGGGGCCGAGCATGTGAACGTCCAGCCTCACGCGGGATCACAGGCGAACATGGCGGCGTACATGTCGGTGCTTCAGCCGGGCGACACCGTGCTGGCGATGGATCTGGCTCACGGGGGCCATTTGACACACGGGATGGGGTTGAACTTCTCGGGGAAGCTGTACAACTTCAAGCACTACGGCGTGCGCCAGTCAGACCACCGCATCGACTTCGACCAAGTGGCTCGTCTGGCCAAAGAGAACAAGCCGAAGATGATCGTGGCCGGGGCCAGTGCTTACCCGCGTGAGATCGATCATGCGAAGTTCGCCGACATTGCGCGCGAGCATGGGGCGCTGTTCATGGTCGACATGGCTCACTATGCGGGTCTGGTCGCCGGTGGCGTTCACAATAGCCCGGTCCCATATGCCGACTTCGTCACGACCACCACGCACAAGACCCTGCGTGGACCCCGCTCGGGAATCGTGATGTGCAAGGAGAAGTTCGCGAAAGAGGTCGACAAGACCGTTTTCCCGGGACTGCAGGGCGGCCCGCTGATGCACATCGTTGCGGCCAAGGCCGTCTGCTTCGGGGAGGCTCTGCTGCCCTCATTCAAGGTCTACGCCCAGCAGGTTGTTTCGAACGCCAAGACTCTGGCTGACACACTGGTCGCTGGCGGCATTCGTCTGGTCTCGGGTGGTACGGATAACCACCTGATGCTGTGCGATGTCACTGCCATCGAGGGACTCTCCGGCAAGATCGCCGAGCAGGCTCTCGACAAGGCCGGGATCACCGTCAACAAGAACATGATCCCCTACGATAAGCGGAAGCCAATGGACCCCAGCGGCGTCCGCGTCGGCACAGCTGCGCTGACCACTCGCGGGATGAAGGAAGCCGAGATGAAACAAGTCGGGGCTTGGATTCTGCGTTGTCTGAAAGCAGCCAGCGACGATGAGTCTCTGGGCAAGATTCGCCACGAGATCGCCGAGTTCGCCAGCGTCTTCCCGGTGCCGGGGATTGAGTAGCGAGCCAGCACAGTGTGAGCCGAAGTCTTTCCCCATGACCCAAGGTGTCGGACCTTGGGTCATTGAGTTCTCAGTGAGGGGCGATTGCGATCGGTGCTGCGTAGAAGGGATAGAAGTCCTCTTCCCGTTCTGGGGCTTGCTCGGACACTATTCGCCCGCAATGCCCCGCGAACCTCATCCGCCCAGTAGCGGTCGCAGGTCGCTGACACCGATTTCTTCGCGACTCGCGAAGGGCTCACCGAACGCCGTGTGAATCGTCCAGCCCCAGTACCTCGCCCGATCGCGGATGTCATCGAGCGGCGTTGGGTATTGCCGCGAGCGTTGCTCGATCAGCTGGCTGCTGTAACAACGGACCGCCTCCATCTTGCGGTCAATCACGCTGCTGATGTCCATCACGAACGCGGGCTTCGGATGGATACGCAGATGGATACTCCAAAAGTGATACAGCTTCGGGGGCCAATACGGTTCGCCCGGCAGATCACTCCGTGAGAGCTTGGCCCAGAACCGAGCATCGTCAACGAGCTGACTCGCCACCACATGATCGGGATGCACGTCCTCGGGATACGGGGCCAGAATAATTCCGGGGCGAGTCATTCGAAACACCTCAGCCAGCCGCCACCGGGCATCCAGATCAGCCTGGAGTTTGCGATTCGGCAACCCCAGATTTCCTCGCCATGTCAGGTCGAGAATCTTGGTCGCCGCAGCTGTCTCGCGGGCTCGGATCTCGGGCGAGCCGAGCGGCGTCGGCTCGCCATTGGTCAGCTCAAGAACGCCGACCCGCAGGCCGAGCGCACGACAGGCCAAGATCGTCCCACCAACGCTGATCTCGGCGTCATCCGGGTGGGGGGCGACGACCAGGAGATCAAGGGGCTGTTGTGGGAAGTGCATACGACGTGGTCGAGTCTGAGCTGAGTGGAGACAAGGTCCACTCGTTGTCACCGGTGGGCCATGACATTTAGTCTACTGGTTGAACGCCTTGAAAAAAACTACCCCTCGGATCGCCGCGATCATTGATGTGGGTGACACCGACTCGGTTCGTGATTCGCCCGATGGATTGAGCAATCTCACCTTCCTCGGGGACGCCAAGAGGTCTCGGACCGGGAACACTACTCTCCTCGTTTCGGGTTCATACTGACAAGTGCGAGATATGAGCGATGTCGTCATCCTGATCGTATGGTCTAAGATCGTTCTGAGCACTCCGCCCTAAATAGAGGAAAGACATGATCCGCCTTGGTCTGTGTTGCATGTTTCGTGATGAACCCATCAAGTTCGCCACGACGACTGTCACCGCCATCAGCAAAATGCAGCGACCTGCTGCCTTGGAAAAGCTGAGCCAACTCTGTCTTCACAATTCCGACTCGCTTCTGGCAGCGTTACAGTTTTGTGCTCACAACGGCATCGGGTGCTTCCGAGTCGTCAGCCAGATCCTCCCGATCAAAACGCATCCCACCTGCGGATACCGGATGGATGAACTGCCCGAGGGAGACGAGATCATTCGTCGATTCAAGGCGTGTGGCCAGTTCGCCGTGAAGCACAAGCTACGTACCTGTTTTCACCCCGATCAATTCGTCGTGCTGAACTCGCCTCGCCCGGATGTGGTTGAGAAATCAATACTCGAACTGGAATACCAGGCGGAGGTCGCCGAATGGATCCAGGCGGATGTGGTCAACATCCACGGCGGCGGGGCCTATGGTGACAAGTCGAAGGCACTCGGTGATTTCGCACGCAGCCTCGACAAGCTCTCTGCTCGGGTGAGAAGTCGTCTGACGGTCGAGAACGATGACAAGACTTACACCCCAGCTGATCTCCTGCCGATCTGCAAATCGACTGGCATTCCTCTCGTCTATGACGTGCATCATCACCGTTGTCTTCCGGACGAACTGAGCGTCGAGCAAGCCACGAGCAATGCTCTGAAGACCTGGAACCGCGAGCCAATGTTCCATCTGTCCAGCCCGATTGAGGGTTGGGACGGCCCAAAGCCGGAGCGACATCACGACTTCATCGACGTGACCGATTTCCCGGAATGCTGGAGTCAACTCGACTTGACCGTGGAGGTCGAGGCCAAGGCCAAGGAGCTGGCGGTGCTGAAACTAAAGACTGATCGAGAGCAGCAGAAGTCGGCCCGAAATGTTGGTCACAAAGCCTGATCGAGTTCACTGAACGAGATCGGAATCCGGCTTCCGGTTGACGTTCAAATCGATCGACAGTGTCCATGCCAGTCGAACCTCGCGAAGGCCAATCTCCATGAGTCTGCACGCCACCAATCACTTACCCAAGCTTCGCGTCGCCGTTGTGGGGGCGGGGATATCAGGCTTGGTCTGTGCGAGCAGACTGCAAGACCACGGGATTCAAGTCACCGTCTTCGAGAAGAGTCGCAGCCCCAGCGGACGTGCGGCGACTCGTCGCGTGGAGCCGGATCTGAGCTTTGACCACGGTGCCCAATACTTCACGGTACGTGACCCCGTCTTTGCTCAATCAGTAGAGACGTGGGTGCAGCAGGGAATCGTCGCAGAATGGACGGGACGGATCGTCGACATTGACGGACCGATCACACATCCCAAAACCGATCAACCGGTCCGCTATGTCGGAGTCCCCGGCATGACGGCGATGGCCCGTGATTTGGCTGCGGCGGCTACAGTCCACTTCGAGACACGTATAACCGCCATCAACCACAGCGAGATCGATTGGACTCTGACCGACTCTACCAAGGGAACACACGGTCTGTTCAATCACATCGTCCTGTCATTGCCTGCCCCCCAGACAGCGGACTTGATCCGTGGATACAGTCTGGAGGAAGAAGTCCGAGCGGTCCCCATGACTCCCTGCTGGACAGTCCTGATTGCATTCAATGACCGGATGGACCTGGCCTGGGACGGGGCGTTTGTCAGTCACTCTCCCCTCGCTTGGGTCGCGCGAAACAGTTCCAAGCCCGGACGTGATCAGTCGGTCGACAGCTGGGTTCTGCACGCATCGCCCAGCTGGTCCGCAGACCATTTAGAGGACGATCCGGAACTCGTCCGGGAAACACTCCGAGCCGAATTTGCCCAGTTGACGGGGCGTGCCCTCCCCTCGCCCATGCACTTCGCTGCCCATCGCTGGCTCTACAGTGCCACTCCGTTGTCCCTCGATCGGCAGGCATTATTTGATCACCAGTCTGGCTTGGTCATCTGCGGCGACTGGCTCGCTGGCGGGCGAGTCGAAGGGGCCTTCCGATCCGGAGTCGCAGCTTCCGATTGCCTGCTCCGGCAAGTCGGGCGAGAGCCGAAATAAACCCAGTGTCACAAACCTGTCTTCACATTCCTCGCTGCCAGGAAGAGCGCATTGCATTCCTCCTCGAGAACTCCGCTAATGATTTGACACCTACGCTGTGGGCTGCGACGCACGATCTCTTCGGAGCGAATGTCGATCTGCCACCACCCGTGTTGTTGCAAGAACGGAATGGATGTGCCGTACACGACGGTCCCAATCCCTCCCCAGAGGATCGCACCCTGGCACATCGGGCAAGGCTCAGCTGTCGTGTAGAGAACTAAATCGGAACGCATTTGAGAGCCGTGAGACTGGATCAACTGGTTGATGGCGTCGATCTCGCCATGCCACGTCGGATTGTGATCCGATTTGTTCCAGCCCTCGGCGAGAATGGTGTCGTGCTCGCGATCGACGATCACGGCTCCAAATGGCAAGTGGGGGACATGTCTCGTCAAGTCGATCGCCCGGCGCATATAGCGTTCATGATCGAGTTCTGGCATGTCATCCTCACTTCATTGTCGAAGAAGCCATCCACAGGGCCAGGATGCCACGCAGGCTCCAAGCCGCCGTGCGAATCCAATTAGTCGAAACGAGCTTTTGATGCACGGCGGGATCAAACGCCTGAGTCAGGATTTCATGACAAGGGACCTGCAAAAACATGGTCGACAACCAGTTCACAGCGACCAACGCGAGACCGATCACGCAGGGGAGGATCGATACGCTAGCGGGACGAAACCAGAGCAGCAGCACAGCTGTGCCTAACTCGATGAACATGGGCGGGGCGACGACCCATGTCGTCACGGTGTTGTGCCGCTGTTCGTACTTGGCAAACTCAGCTGTCCCGACTTGAGCGTAGAGTGGGTAGTGAACGACCTGCACAAACCAGATCAACCCCCCCATGAAGAGAGTGGACGCGAGATGCATCAGAAAGACCCACCGCACCATCGGCTCGCTCATGCGAAGTCCTCCAGGAATGCCTCAGCGGCTCGACGACCCGAGACCATCGCGCCCTGAATCGACGCATTGTCCCGATGATCGCCACACACGTACACGCCCGGCTGCCAGTGGACGGGGCGCTCCGGAACTGACAGTGCCGGGGAAGACTGTCGCGGCAGTGCGTAGGGAATGCGGTAGGTCCGCAAGTGTCGCCAACGATGTACGTCCGGCCCATACCACCCGACGAGCTGATCACACACAGCCGCTTGCAGGGAAGAGTCATTCGCGGGATGGATGCCCAGCACAGTGGCCGAGATCAGGTGCTGCTGGGGAGGCGCATAGTGCGGTGCCACCAGACTCGGAACGCAGAGGTTATTGACCGGGCCGTGACCTTCTCCATTCAGTACAAGCAGGGGCTGGTCCACGGGGGATCGATCGGCGGCGAAGTAGAGGCATGTGACTCCTTGCGCCGCGTCCGGAATGGTCTCTCGGAGAAGCTTGGCAGCTGCTGCCCCTTCAACGGCGACGACCACGGCTCGTGCCCGAATGGTCTCCCCCGAGGCGAGTTGTACAGACTGTGGATCGACGCGTACGACAGGGGATTTCAGTTGAACACTCTCGGTTGGTAATCCAGCGGCCAGCTGACGGGGGATGGCTTCCATGCCTAGCCCGGGGAGAGTGGCATCGCCCGTCGAGAACATGCGAAAAACAAACTCAAACATCCGACTGGAAGTCTGCAATTCGGATTCGAGAAAGATCCCCCCGAGAAATGGTCGAAAGAATCGATCAACCATAGAAGGAGAAAACCCAGACGTTTGCAGAGCCTGCAGCGTGGTGGTCTCCGGTCCGAGAAACCGGTCTTCGAGCGTCCCCTGGAGCACGCGGGATCGCAGTAATCCGACGCGCGCTTTATCTATGAATGTCCCGATGGGAGAGAAAACTGACCGCAAGCCCTGTACCGGGCGACGCCAAGGGTCGGTCAAGCGGTGAAATGCCCCTCCAAAACGCACGAGCGCTCCGGGTTCAAAGCTTCGCAGGTCGAGGGCGTTGTAGTCGAGGAGCTTTTTCGCCTCGGGGTACGCGGTCAAAAACACCTGAAAACCGCGATCCAGCAGGAACCCGTCGACCGTGTCTGTCCGGATTCGACCGCCGACGCCATCGGCAGCTTCTACGATTCGAAAGGGGACTTTCGCCTGTTGGAGACGCAACGCACAACACAGCCCGGAAAGCCCCGCGCCCACGATCACGACTTCGTCACCCATGCTCATGCACTTGCCCCATTATCCTTAAAGTGGGAGAGACGGTTTCCACTCCCCTGACTCAATCATTTGTCGAGTCTTATCATGCCGGTAGGCAAACATTCCATCGAGCTTTCGACGGATCAACCATCCCCCAAAGAACTGGCCCACGATTCCCAGCGGGGCTTGGTACTCGACTTCATCACGAAGCAAAGTTCCGCCTTGCCCATCATCGACACAACGATGTCTGTGATACCAGAAGGCGAACGGACCCGACTGTTGCCGATCAGCGAACACGAGAGGAGGGTCATACTCGGTGTGAAGTGCGACCCAGCGGACCGGTATGACCCCGAGGACTTTTCCTTGGAGTACCACTCGGCTGCCGATTTGCAGTGAGCCATCGGTTTCCGCCACTTCCATCTTTTCCCAGGGCGGAATCAAGTGCCGGATCGCCCCAGGACTTTCGTGAAACGCAAAGACCACGGCGGGCGGTGCGGCGATCCGAGTCTCCTTCACAAAGTGCTGACTGGACGCTGAGCCGGGCTGCTCGGTCAGCGTATGGTTCCGAGCTGCATCGAGCAGAAGCAGTCCAAACGGAATCCACCAGACCAGATCGTTGGTCAGAATTGTCAGGCCAAAACTCGGAGGGAACGTGCCCTTCGACAAGGCCACGGCAAATCCGACGGGACCAAAGATCTTGCCCAACAGGCCCACCAGCACAATCGGCCAATGTGTTCGCGAATCGCCCGCAGCGATCAGGTACCCAATGCCGTACACACCCACGATCATCCCCACACACTGCCAGATCTCGGGGTAGTTCAGTCGGGGAATCCCGCACAGGTCAAACAGCAGGTTCGGAAACCCAATCGTGATCGCGCCCCACGCCAGGTTGTAAATCCCAGCTGCAATCAGCCAACGACTCGTCCGCAGGGGGGCTGAATTCGGGGTTGTCGTGGTACGCATCGGTGACTCTGAGACTCGGACGGTTTCAGTCATCAGGACAGGACTGGCATGTGCCGAGGACATGACGACAATGATTGCGGGGATGCAGCGTATCAATGATTAGTTTAGAGAGATGAAATCAATCACCAAATCGTCGTCATCAAACCCGCGTGCATTGGTCCGAACAGAGACGCTGTCGGTTTAACGGACAGTTCGAGTCCAAATATTCATTCGGATGTGGAACCGCTGTGGGTCAGCGATAATCTCTTGTCGAGCAGGGCGAACGCCACTCCCTCTCACACCTTCCACACTGCATGGAATACCTCGGTGAATCCGTGGAGCTGTCTTAAAACTCTCCTACGATTTCGGCATTTCCTCGTGTCCCGAGTGCAGCCCAGACGCCAGTATCGATGTTCTCGCTAATGAACCTCGCAGAACCATCACACAGCGTGAATTGGGATCCACCGACATGTTCGCTGCCATACGCAGACACACGGGCATCTTCATAGCTGTTCTGATTGGGAACTGTCCCGGTCGGGTGCCGATAGTTCATTCGCTGATTCGTTCCGAGCGTGACATCTCCCAAGCCTGGCAGCCCCGTGGATGGCGCCCAGAATCCAAACCCATCCATGGTTGAACGTGTATTCGCAGACGCCCAAGCGTGATACGCCACGTCACGATGAGCCCGTTCTCCGAAACACAGGGTACTGGTCGTCCCATCGATCACGTCGCGAATACGGTGCTTGCTGTTCAGATAGAACAGACCATCTGGAACGAACCCGACCGGGAGTCGACTCGGGTGGAAGGACCAGCGCCCAGCATTTCCTCCGTAGCTGCCGAGTGCGTACCGTGCGAGGATTGGTGGGACAACGCTTGTGGGCGTCGACTCGTGGATCGGGGCTGCCATCACATCGGATGGACAGACCAGCACTGGCAAAATCGTGGCTGTTCGCTGCGTGATCACGTTGTTGAACGGGTTGTTATAGTCCCACTGCTGGGCCAACGGAGCCTGATCCAGGTAGGGCAGTAACAAGCAGAATAGCGAGACTGCGCGGTTCCTCGGAGGGTTCGGCAATTGCCCCGCCGGAGTCAGCCAGTTCAGCATTCCGGACGGAAACACGGTGAACGTGTCGTGGTAGTTGTGAACTGCCAGCCCCAGCTGCTTCAGGTTATTTTTGCAGGATGATCGCCGCGCCGCTTCGCGTGCTTGTTGCACTGCGGGCAGAAGCAGAGCGATCAAAACCGCAATGATTGCAATGACCACCAGAAGTTCGATGAGGGTGAATCCGCGCGGGTGTCTCATGAGGTCGTCTCTTGAAATCCAAAGCATGCCAATCGCAAATCGCACGACAGAACTATTTGCAAATGCTATGGTACCTTGGCAGGGGTCTTCTGCAACGCTGGGGGAATTCTCGTGGCGGAAAAGTTCATTGATCACTGAGGAGTTCGGCCCATGACTATTCGTCTCGTCGCGATATGGGGCGTCTTCAGCATGGCTGCCATGGCATCCATGCTTCTGGCGGAGGAGGCTCCTCCCCGGATCAAGCCGGATGAAGCACGCATGTTTGTCGACAAGAAGGTCGAAGTTGTCTTTGAAGTGAAGCACTCGAAATATTCCGAAAAGCGGAAGACTGCGTTTCTCGATTCCGAAGAGAATTTCCAAGACGAAAAGAACCTGGGCATCGCGATCACCGAACAAGGGATCCAAGACCTCAAGCAGAAGCGGGCCGTCGATGGTCCGGCGGACTACTATCGTGGCAAGACGATTCGCGTCCTCGGCACGGTGATCCTCAAGGAGGAGAAGCCGTACATCGAAGTCAACGAGGCTGATCAGATAGACCTGGCCCCGCAGTAGGTGTGTGCATCACAGAGGTCGGCACCCTCCAGAAATTCACCACGGAGGAAATGAGGCCTTCGGGTTCAGAGGGTTTTGACAGGATCAACAAGATCAACAGGATGAGATCAACGAAGCGTTTCCTCGGCCAGCATCCGGTAAATCCTCTCCATCCTTTCTCAAAACTCTTCGTCCTGCGCTGGTGTGAGGGCGATCCCCAATAGTCCTGCTCCGTGTCTCCGTGGTGTATTTCAGCCTACTGTTAAGCTGCACACACCCGCAGGCGTGGGCACGACTGCTGTTTCAGCGGAAACTGGTAAGATCCGCGACATGGATGCTTCGTCCCCTTTCTGGCCGGTTCTTTGGTTGTCGCTGCAAGTCAGCGGAGCAGCGGTGGTGGTGAGTGCGCTGATTGGCCTCCCCGTTGGCGTGTGGCTGGGACTCACTCGCTTTCGAGGAAAGGCGTGGTTGACCGGGATCATTCATACCGGAATGGCCTTGCCGCCGGTGGTCGTGGGGCTGGTCTTGTATCTGTTGCTCTCACGCAGTGGACCGCTCGGAAGCTGGGGCTGGTTGTTTACTCCCTGGGCGATGGTTCTGGCGCAGTTCGTGTTATGCCTGCCGTTCATTGTCGGGATTACGATGGCTGCGGTAGCTTCCGTCCCCTCCGAATTGTCGTGGCAGCTGCGATCACTGGGGGCCAGTCCCGGTCAGGCCCGTTGGGCGATCGTTCGAGAAGCTCGTTCGGGAATCCTGCTGGCGGTGGCCACAGCGTTTGGGAGAAGTCTGTCGGAAGTCGGGGCGGTGTGGCTGGTCGGCGGGAACATTGCGGGCCAGACGCGAGTCCTGACCACGGCGATTGTGTTGGAAACTGGCCAGGGGCATTTTTCGTTGGCACTGCTCCTTGGCGCGGCACTGCTCACGGTGGCGCTTTCGATCAATCTCTTGATCGTGCGTTATCAATGGCGAGTGCTGCCATGATGTCGCCAGTGGCATATGATCTGCGGGCGGTCTGCCTGAGAGTTAGTGACTCGTTCTCGCTGGAGATCGATTCGCTCACCATTCACACGGGCGAGACGTTGTGTCTGGTTGGGCCGACCGGCGCGGGCAAGAGTACGCTGCTCCGATTGCTGACTGGACTTGCGGTCCCCTTCTCCGGAAGTATTGCGTTCCAAGGGCAACCGCTTGAGCTGGGCCACATTCCCTTGCCGTCCCTCCGCCGCATCGCCACTGCTCATCAAAGCCCGCTTCTGCTTTCGGAGACCGTACGCACGAATGTGGAGTTCGGTTTGCGGGTTCGTGGAGTGACTCCGGTTCGTGAAAAAGCCGACCGGATTCTCGAATCGCTGGGGCTGCACTCCATCGCCCAACAGGATGCTCGCACGCTCTCGGGAGGCCAGCGGCAACTCGTGGCAATTGGCCGCTCCCTGGTCGTTGAGCCCGAGGTCCTGCTGCTTGATGAGCCGACCTCGCATCTTGACCCGGCGAATGTCGCCCGTGTCGAATCTTTAATTCAAGCTCAAAAACAGCGCACGGGGATGACCATCGTCTGGGTCACGCACAACCTGTTTCAAGCCCGCCGAATGGCGAGCCGCGTGGGGCTGGTATTGAACGGTCAAATGGTCGAAGTCGCCTCGACGGAAGAGTTTTTTGACCGTCCAGCAGACCAGAGAACCGCCGCCTTCATTCATGGAAAGATGGTGTACTGAATGAATCGCAGACACGTGTTGTCTCAGGGCTCAGAAGCTTGGTTGGAGTTCAGGCTTCAGCCTGCTCCGGAACAGCCTCAAGGCTGGGCTCCAACGTTTCAGGCATGGGCGTTCTTACTCCTCACGCTCCTCGGCTGTTCGGAGCCAACTCCTCCGGCATCCGAGTTGACGCTGGTTTCCACGACCTCAACACAGGACAGCGGGCTACTTGATGTACTGGTCCCAGCCTTCGAAAAGGAGAGTGGGATTGAGGTGAAAGTCATCGCGGTCGGTAGCGGTCAAGCTCTGGAACTCGGGCGACGAGGCGATGCGGATGTGTTGCTGACGCATTCCCCGGACGCTGAGAAGAATTTCATGGAGGAGGGCTGGGGCGCGCAGCGGCGAGCCGTGATGCACAATGACTTCGTGATCGTTGGCCCACCGGACGACAAGGCCAGTGTGAAGTCGGCCAAGACTGCCATCGAAGCCCTGCAAAAGATCTCCAGCACACAAAGCGTCTTCATCTCTCGTAGCGACGAATCCGGGACGCACGTGAAAGAGAAGAACCTGTGGACGGCTGCCGACATCGCTCCCCAGGGAGCTTGGTACATCCAGGCTGGCACGGGCATGGCCCCCTGTCTGCGCATGGCCCATGAGAAGCAGGCGTACATTCTGTGCGACCGAGCGACCTACCTCGCGAACAAGTCGGAAATCCCTCTTCTGATCCTGCACGAGGGCGATGACCGGTTACTCAACCGATACTCCGTAATCACGCTCAACCCCGCGAAGCATCCGCAGGTCAATCAGCTGGAAGCCCAGCGTTTCGCCGACTACCTTGTGTCTCCTAGTGGACAGGCTGTCATCAGGGGCTTTGGAAAAGAGCAGTTCGGTCAATCGCTGTTCACTCCGGATGCGGCCCCAGGAAATCGGCCCTAGCGCTGTGCCCCATGTCTCTTGAGGTCGAGTCACCGTTCCCTGTTTGAACATGACGCCTTCTGAGTTCCGACGCTTCAAGGTTCGACCACGAGCGTCCCTATGCCAGCTGTCCATCGTAGAGAAAGCCATGCCCCGTCCAACGACTCTGCCTCTGCAACCTCGACTGAAAATCTGGTTCGAGTCGAACGGCGAATACGCATTCGGTTTCGGCCTGTGCGAAATGCTGGAGGCTGTGCAGAACAAGGGGTCGATCAAGGAGGCTGCCGTCAGTATCGGCAAGAGCTATCGTCACGTGTGGGGGCGGATCAAGGCAGCGGAAAAAATACTGGAGAGGCCGCTCGTTCAAACTCGCGTGGGAGGCAAATCAGACCACCGCAGTGAGCTGACTCCGGAAGCAACCCGCCTCTTAGAGAGCTTCATGACTCTTCGTCAGACGATGAAGGAAGTCTTGGAGCGAGAGTTCACAGCTCGTTTCAAATCCCCCTTGAAGTCGAGTTGAGATTGGATCAGTCGTTCAACGCAGTGATCATTAAGAGACGACTGATGGGGCTGGCAGTCTCTGATTTCTCAATCTATTCGTCGACGAGACGATAACCAATACTCGCCTCGGTTTTGAGGTATCGCGGGCGGGCGGGATCATGTTCGAGCTTGCGGCGCAGCTGTCCCATGTAGACGCGAAGATACTGGTTCTCATACACGCTTTCCGGTCCCCAGACTTCCTTGAGAAGTTGCCTATGGGTGACGACTTTGCCAGCATGGCAGACGAGAACTTGAAGCAGGCGGTACTCGGTGGGAGTCAGATGGACGGTCGTCGCTTCGAGAGTCACCTCGCGACGTCCCAGGTCCACGGTCAAGTCGCCAACACAGAAGACACTCTCCACGCCAGGAGCGGCTCTCTGTATCGAATGACGCAGGGCCACTCGTAAACGGGCCAGGAGTTCGCTCACCCCGAACGGCTTGGTTAAATAGTCATCGGCCCCGGCGTCGAGTGCGGCAACCTTGTCGGACTCCCGACCTCGGGCCGAAAGGACAATAATCGGAACTTTGGACCACTCACGAAGTCGACTGATGACCGTCAATCCATCCTCGTCAGGCAATCCCAGATCCAGGATCACGATGTCGGGCGGTTCGGTGATGGCATGACCGATTCCCTTCCCGGCGGTGTCGGTCTCTGTGACGACGAACCCATGCGACTCGAGCGAGATCCGCAAGAACTTGCGAATCTGCAATTCGTCTTCAATGACGAGAATGCGTGGCTGGTCGTTGCTCGCCATCGGGGAAAGTGGCCTCTGTCGGATTCCCGTGTTCCAAGGAAGACATGTGCTGGATTCTACTGCCGCGGCTGAGTCCCTGCGAAGTCGCTCTGTGGCGGGAGCGGCAGGCTGACGCGAAAGAGCGCTCCTCCCCCTTCACGATTCTCAGCTGCGATCGTTCCCCCGTGCAGTTCGACAATGCACCGGCAAATCGTCAGTCCGATCCCCGTACCGGCTCGGGCGTTTCCCTCCACGCGATGGAACTTCTCAAAGATTCGGCCCTCCTCACCCGATGGAAGGCCCGGACCCCGATCGGCGATTTCTAAAATGAGCTGCCGTCCTACGTGGCGACCGATCAGTTCGATCTCTGTTCCGGCAGGAGAATACTTCGCGGCATTGTCGAGTAGATTGGTCAGCACCTGTTGCATCAAGAGACCATCAATAGCAACTGGCGGCAGATCGTCCGCGATCGAAGAGGTCACATGATGGTCTCGGAGCAGGCGTTCCATGCGGGCCAATGTGACTCCCACCACTTCCTCAATCGGTTGCAGTTCCTTTTGCAGCTGGATGGCATGCGACTCGAGTCGTGTCAGGTCCAGCAGATTTGCGACGAGGCGGTTAAGCCGTTCGGATTCATCCACGATCGACTCGGCAAGGTCGGTCCGCAGGGACACCTCAAGATTGGGTCCGGCGACGAGGGTACTGGCCGCACCCGTAATCGTGGCCAGAGGAGTACGCAGGTCATGTGAGACAGTACTGAGGAGTGTATTGCGAAGCCGCTCCGTCTCCATCTCCAAGCGGGTGTGTTCTGCCAATTCGGCTAAAGCACAGCGCTCAAGAGCACTGGCGATCTGAGAGGCGAACGCCTGCAACATATCTCGTTGCGCCAGAGCGAGTCGTGCTTCCGGTTCACGCGGCCGCACTCCGAGGACTCCCACTATTCCACTCGGTACGAGGAGCGGAAGATAGGTCGCAGTGGCCCCAGGCAGGGTGTCCGTACCCGGTCCCGCAGGCCGTAAGTGTTCGAAGACCCATTGGACCACTCCCTCGTCGGATGATGGGGGAGCCTCTTTGATTGACTCTGGCACCACGAGTCGACGTTCGTGGTCAACCCCTAAGACCCAGGCTTCGACGGACATCTCTCGTTGAATAATTTCGCGACTGGCCCAGAGGATCGACTCGCGTGTGGGGAGCCCGGAGAGTTCTTTGCTCAAGGCATAGAGTGCGGAGGTCCGCTGCTCCCTGTCTCGGAGATGAATCGATTGAGAACGAACGCGGGCGGTCAGTTCGCTGATGACGACACCGATCACGAGCATCACGGAAAACGTGAGCAGGTATTGAGTATCGGAGACCGCTAGCGTGCCATAGGGGGGGATAAACAGGACATCGAAGACAGCCACTCCCAAAACTGTGGCCTGGATCGATGGACCACGCCCCTGAGTCAAAGCCACCACGACCACACCCGCGAGGTAGACCATCACGAGATTCGTGGGTTCAAAGAAACGCGATAAAAACCACGAGATCAACGTACAAATCGACACGGTGGTTAACGACCACAGGTACGGTCTCCATGAGGGCGAGACTCGATCACTGAAGGTCGTGGGCTTCGAGGCGACCTCACCTTCTCCTCGCGTCACATACACATCAATGTCACCACTCTCGCGGATCAGTTCTGAGACTAGCGAGCCTTTCCACCATTCGACCCAGCGTGGGAAATTTGACTTACCAGCGATAATCCGGGTGACGTTTTGCCGCCGACCATAGTCGATGACTGTCGCGGCGAATTCCTCTCCGGCCACCGTGGCGACCGTGGCCCCGAGTTCCTCCGCCAGTCGGAGGTTTTCCTCCAATCGTTGGCGATCGCCGGCGCTC
Source organism: Planctomycetota bacterium (assembly GCA_043777375.1). GTDB lineage: Bacteria > Planctomycetota > Planctomycetia > Planctomycetales > Planctomycetaceae > TH-plancto1. Next base: position 149,274 of record JAYWHX010000009.1, read on the forward strand.
ATGACGCGGGCGGCGTTGGCTTCCACATGCAAGGCGATCCAAGGGGCGTGCAGGCTGGAGGCCATGCGCCGCGTCGCGCGAATCAACCGGGCCGACATCGGGCTGGGACCAACACAGACTAGCAGGCGTTCCGAGGTGGGCCAGATGGGTGCCACAGCATGGACCTGGCGGTAGTCCACGGCCTCCGCCCCCACACGATCCGCCGTCTTGCGCAGGGCCAGCTCACGCAAGGCGATGAGGTTCCCTCGTCGGAAAAAGTTCTCAATCGCGCGGGCCGCTTGGACCGAAACGTAGATCTTCCCCTCTCGCAGCCGATTGATCAGATCCTCCGGAGAGATATCAACCAGCTCGACCTCGTCGGCGTCCTCAAAGATTCGGTCCGGAACCGTTTCACGCACTGGGATCGAGGTGATCTGTGCGACCACATCGTTCAGGCTCTCCAGATGCTGCACATTGAGCGAGGTATAGACTGTGATTCCGGCGTCCAGCAGATCCTCAATGTCCTGCCAGCGTTTCGGATGGATTGACCCCGGAGGATTCGAATGAGCCAACTCATCGACGACGATGATCTCCGGCTTCCTCTCCAGCGCCAGCACTAAATCAAACTCGGGAATCAAATGCCCTCGATAGTCGACCATCTTCTTGGGCAAGACATCGAGCCCCATGACCAGCGCGTAGGTCTCGGGCCGAGCATGCGGCTCGACATAGCCGACAATCAGGTCCACCCCTTCCTTCGCGACCTTGCGGGCCGCCTCCAACATCGCATAAGTCTTCCCGACGCCGGGGGCCATGCCAAAGAAGATCTTCAGCCGCCCCCGCTGTTGCTGGGTTTCTTCAGCCTGCACTCGGGCCAGCAGGGCATCAGGATCGGGACGGTCGGATGACATATGGCTCAGTCTAAACGCGGACGAGAATTATTTCGCGGAGTCAAGTGCGAGATTCAGTTTCAGGACATGCACGCGGGGCTGCCCCAGAACCCCGAACGTTGGCTGTTCGATGTGCTGGTTGATGAGTGCTTCGATCTGATTCAGGGAGAGGTGACGTACTCTCGCAACTCGTGACATCTGATACTGGGCCGCTGCCGGACTGATGTGTGGGTCGAGACCCGAAGCAGAGGCGGTCACCAGATCGACCGGGATGGATGACTGGTTGCCGGGATCAGCCTCTCGTAGCCGGGCGACCCGATCACGAACAGCGTCGACGAGAGCCGGATTCGTCGTGGCCTGGTTCGAGCCGCTCCCGCCCAGACCATTGTACGGGACGGGGACGGTCGCCGATGGTCGTCCCCAGAAGTACTGCGGATCATCGAACGATTGACCCAACAGCTCCGATCCGACTTTGCGGTCCCCTTCGCGAAGCAGGCTGCCTGTCGCCTTCTGAGGAAACAGGGTATTCGCACCCAGTGTCACCACGAGCGGGTAGGCCACTCCGGTAACCAGAGTCAACAACCCGAACAACACGATGGCTGGTTGTATTGGACTTCTCATGCTCTCTCTCCTTTAGGTCAGCCCGAGGGCTTGAAGAATCAGATCGATCAGCTTGATACCTACGAACGGAACCAGCAGACCTCCCAGGCCGTACACCAACAGGTTGCGGCGGAGCAACAGGTCAGCTCCCACCGCGCGGTACGCGACTCCACGCAGCGCCAATGGAATCAGGACCACAATCACCAGAGCATTGAAGATGACCGCCGATAGAATCGCGCTCGAGGGTGTCGCCAGGCCCATCACATTGAGCCGAGTCAGCTCGGGGTAAGTCGTGGCGAACGCCGCCGGAATGATTGCGAAGTACTTCGACACATCATTCGCAATGCTGAACGTGGTCAACGCTCCGCGCGTCATTAACAGCTGCTTTCCGATCTCAACAATCTCGATCAGCTTGGTCGGGTTCGAGTCGAGGTCGACCATGTTGCCAGCTTCTTTGGCGGCTTGAGTTCCGCTGTTCATGGCAACCGCGACATCGGCTTGCGCCAGTGCGGGTGAGTCGTTGGTTCCATCACCGGTCATTGCGACGAGTCGACCGCCCGCCTGATACTCACGGATTAGTTTGAGCTTGGCCTCGGGCGTCGCCTGAGCCAGGAAGTCATCGACCCCCGCTTCGGCAGCGATGGCCGCAGCTGTCAGGGGGTTATCGCCGGTGATCATCACGGTCTTGATGCCCATGCGACGGAGTTGGGCGAACCGCTCTCGCATCCCCCCCTTGACGATGTCCTTCAGATAGACCGCCCCCAAGGCTCGGTTGCCATCGCAAACGACCAGCGGCGTTCCGCCCTGTTTCGAGATCTGATCGACGGAATTCCGCAGGGAAGCCGGAAAGTCACCGCCCAGTTCCTTCACATGAGTTTCCACGGCATTGGCAGCTCCCTTGCGAATGCGACGGCTCTCAATGTCGACCCCGCTCATCCGCGTCTGGGCGGTGAATGGAATGAAGTGCGCCTTCAGAGACTGCATGTCACGTCCACGCAATCCGTACTTTTCCTTCGCGAGGATGACGATGCTGCGACCTTCGGGAGTCTCGTCCGCCAAGGACGAGAGCTGGGCGGCATCAGCGAGGCGCTCCATCGTGACTCCCTCGGCAGGAATGAACTCCACAGCTTGCCGGTTGCCGAGCGTAATCGTCCCGGTCTTGTCCAGGAGCAGCACATCCACATCTCCCGCAGCTTCAACAGCGCGGCCCGAGGTCGCGATGACGTTGGCTTGAATCATGCGGTCCATCCCGGCGATTCCAATGGCTGAGAGCAGCCCTCCGATTGTCGTCGGAATCAGACACACCAGGAGAGCGACCACCACCGTCAGCGTAATGGGAACCCCCTTGCCAGCAGCCAGGACCGCATACTGCGAGAACGGAATCAGCGTGGCACACGCCAGCAGGAAGATGATCGTCATCGCAGCTAGCAGAATGTCGAGAGCGATCTCGTTGGGGGTCTTCTGCCGCTTGGCCCCTTCGACCAATGAGATCATGCGGTCCAGGAATGTCTCTCCGGGATTCGCGGAGATGCGGACGATCAGCCAGTCGGAGAGGACCAGAGTCCCGCCGGTCACACTGCTACGGTCGCCTCCGCTTTCGCGAATGACGGGAGCGCTTTCGCCGGTGATCGCGGCCTCGTTCACAGAGGCGATCCCTTCGATGACCTCACCATCCGCCGGGATGTACTCATTGGGCCCGACCAGAACCACGTCTCCCTTTCGCAGTTGAGAGGCAGCAACACTCTCTGACGCCGCATCGCGTTTGGGTTCGCGAAGCCGTTTGGCTTGGACATCCTTACGAGAGTTCCGCAAGGCATCCGCTTGAGCCTTTCCACGTCCTTCGGCCATTGCCTCGGCGAAGTTCGCAAACAGCACCGTAAACCACAGCCAGGCCGAGATGGCCAGGATGAAGCCCGCTGGCTCCGCTCCGGGACGCGTCAATGCTTGCACGTACAGGACGGTCGTCAGGGCACTTCCCAGAAAGACGGTGAACATCACCGGATTTCGAATCTGGTGCCGAGGGTTCAATTTCAGAACCGACTCCCAGAGTGCCCGTCGAACGATCGGCGGATCGAACAGGGGACGGGATTGTTTGTTAGACATGATTCTATTCTTCCACAGAGAACGGTTGAAGTCGTCGGTGTGGCAGCTTGGGAGCAAGCTGCCGTCATCGGGAGGGCGAGGCTCCTGCCGAGCCGTGTATGCGAGCAGACATTGTCTTAGACTCGCGGCTCAGCAGGAGCTTCGCCCTCCCGAACTCGACACAGCTCTATTGATTCGCAGCTGTCAGCTGCAGGTGTTCGACAATCGGTCCCAGCGCCAGAGCCGGAACAAATGTGAGGGCTCCCACGAGCACGACAATGCCCGCCAGCAATACGACAAACAGGGGCGTATGTGTCGGCAGCGTGCCCGCTGATGTCGGGGTCTGCTTCTTCTTCGCCAGTGAGCCTGCGATGGCGAGGATGGGAATGATCAGCCAAAAGCGAGACACAAACATCGCGATGCCCAGGAGCGTGTTGTAGAACAGGTTGTTGACTCCGATCCCGGCAAAGGCACTGCCGTTGTTGTTGCCCGCAGACGACAACGCATACAAGATTTGGCTGAACCCATGCGGGCCAGGATTGCTGACCGTGGAGCGCCCGGCATCCAGTGACACGGCGAGGGCGGTCCCTCCCAGAACCATCATCGGCGGGATCAGGATCACCAGAGCTGCCATCTTCATTTCATAAGCCTCGATCTTCTTCCCGAGATATTCGGGGGTTCGACCGACCATCAGTCCCGCGATAAACACCGCCACGATCGCGAAGATCAGCAGCCCATACAGACCGCTGCCGACGCCGCCGAAGATCACTTCCCCGAGCTGCATCAACCACATCGGAGTCAGTCCCCCCAGTGGGGTGTACGAGTCATGCATGGAGTTCACACTCCCGTTCGAAGCCGCAGTCGTGGCTGCCGCCCACAGGACTGACGAGCCGACTCCGAAGCGGGTTTCTTTCCCCTCCATGTTGCCACCGCTCTGCTGAGTGGTGGCGATGGCATCCACACCCATGCTGGTCAGGCGCGGATTTCCTTGTGCTTCAGCCCACAACGAAAGACAGAGCATCGGCACGAACACGACCAGCATAACAGCGAGCAGCGCCCAGCCTTGCCGTGTGTCATGCACCATGTCTCCGAACGTGTAACATAGAGCTGCGGGGATCAGCACGATTGCCAGCACTTGGAGAAAGTTGCTGAGAGGTGTCGGGTTCTCCAGCGGGTGAGCGGAGTTCACACCGAAGAAGCCGCCGCCGTTGGTGCCCAGTTGCTTGATCGCAATCTGCGATGCGGCGGGCCCCTGAGGAATCATTTGGGTGGTTACTACATTGCCATCGGCATCGGTCATGGGATCAAGGACCGAAACCTCGACTGCAGAGCCGAAGCTCTGGACCACTCCTTGTGACACAAGAGCCATGGCAAGCAGAAAAGACATGGGAATCAGGATGTAGAGAGTCGATCGAGTCAGGTCGACCCAAAAGTTGCCGATCGTCTCTGTATTCTTTCGGGTCAGTCCGCGAATCAACGCGACCAGGACAGCCATACCCGTCGCTGCCGACAGAAAGTTCTGCACGGTCAGCCCAAGCATCTGACTCAGGTAGCTCAGCGTCGACTCGCCACTGTAGGCTTGCCAATTCGTGTTCGAGGCAAAACTGATCGCAGTATTGAACGCCAGATCCGGGGCCACATTTCCCAGCTGTTGCGGGTTGAGCGGCAGTACCGCCTGGAACCGCTGCAAGCCATAGACCGCCAGCACCCCCAGCAGATTGAAGAGGAGCATCGCTGTGGCATATTGCCGCCACGACATCTCGTCCTCGGAGCGCACTCCACTCAGCCGGTAAAACAATCGTTCCATTGGCGAGAGGAGCCGGTCCAAACCACACGACTCACCGCGATAGACTCTGGCCATGTACCAGCCCAATGGCTTCGCTAAAACCAGGAGCACACCAAAAAACGCGATGATTTCCAGAACCGCATAGATATTCACGAGAACCACTCCGGACAGAGCATGGCAAACAACAGATACAGCATCAGGCCACCTGCCGAGACGGCGGCCAACAGTTGAATGGGGTCCATATCACTTCTTCTCCAGCCGGACACAACCGGCAATCAAAAGTCCGCTCAGCAGGGACAACCCCGCGAGCACTGACAAAAACACGATGTCCATTACTCTTTCTCCTTGACGTGCAAGTTCTGCTGCTGAATTCGTCCTAATCGTAGAGGGAGCTGCGTAAAATGGGTGTAAGAAGATGACGTGACCACATAAGGACCGTATAAGGAATTCGGAAACGCTGACTGACTCTCGACTTTCCCTGTCAGTGAGTCGTCTTGGGAGGCATGCATTCAGCGATCTTTGCAAAGTCATGATCCCGCGAGATACAGTTTTTGCGCCATTTTTATGCGACACCTGCTCTAATTGAATCTGGTTCAGAGAAGCCAGAGGGCACATTCACGGATTCGGACCTATGCCTCTTCTCCCCCCGATTCGCTGACCAAGGAGATCGACACCATGTCACAAACAACCACCTGCCCCGGATGCCATCGCAAGAGTGGAGTCGACGAATCAATGATCGGGCGGTTCATTCGCTGTGAACAGTGCCGGTGCATGTACTATGTCGTAGTTCCGCCGTTGGGAGAGGAGCGAAGCGAGTGGACATCCGTCGCGGCGACCAGCTCGGTCTCGGGAACGAGCGACACCAGCCCTGCTCCTCGGCGAGCAGAAACAGAGGCTGAGATTCTCAATCGCCGAATTCGGAATTTGACCTCGCTCGTACTCCTCAGCCTGTTAATCAGTTTGATCGTTCTCGTATTGGCGGTAATTCAATTCCTCAAGTGATGGAATTGAAGGAGGGACGCTGCGCCAGCTCGGAAGTCACGTGAGTCACAAGAACAATGTCCCAGAGTGTCGCCCTTATCGGGGAAAAAGGCGACACACGTCTCGCCTCACGGTATCGAAAATTGCGTCAGCAGATCACTGACTACCGGTGGGTGCGGCGAGATCAGCAGCTCTCCGGCGGCGAGGCCGGTCAGGCCGCCGAGGAGTTTGGCCTGTGCCTCGACCATGCGGAACACCCGCTCCTTCCCCGGCGGGAATTGGGTTTGATAGGCCCGGATCGAGGCGAGTTTGGTCTCCAGCGTCTCGCCGATGTCGATCACGAAACTCCCTGGGGTTTCATGCGTGGCTGACGCCCAACCCAGGGGATACCAGATCAGCTTTTGGATCGTATGCACCGGCAGGCCGTCGAACTCCGTATCCCACTTCGACAGCCGCGAGTAGAACACAGCTGCGTCGGTAATCTGCATGGCTTGCCAATGATCGGGTGAGGCCATGGGGGTTTTGCCGTAGATGCCGAGGACGACCTTCGGGCGGTACTTGCGGAAGACTTTGGCCAGCGCGACGCGGGCTTCGTAGCTATCAAAGAGTCGCCGGTTGGGGAGATCGAGCGTCAGTCGCATCTGCACGCCCAGGATCTGGGCGGCGGCTTGTGCCTCCGCGAGGCGCACCTCGGGGCCGGGGCTGCCGGGGGTCGGCTCGCCATCGGTCAGGTCGACGATCCCGACACGGTGGCCCTGCTTCACGAGCTTGGCCAGCGTGCCACCGATGGCGATCTCGACATCATCGGGATGGGCTCCGACGGCGATCAGATCGAGCGGTTGGATTGTCGCAGCTTCCGGATCAAACTTCGGTTGGAGCGAGTATTCAAGGGGACGATATGTCCCGTCGCCCCAAACCACAAAATGTTCCTCCGAGTGTTCGTACGCTGTCTTTCGAAAACGGGAGTTCTGTGGAGGATTGAGGTAGACATGATGCCGCCCTCGCCAACCGATGTTGCAGTGCGCATTGCCCTGCTCGTCGGTGACAAAAACATTGTTCCCGCCATCCCCACCGTCTGCCCCGATCAGGCACAACCCAACTTCCACGCCAGCGACTGGTTCACGGGTATCAGCGGCAACAATGCGAATCGAGATCGACATGAGAACTGTTCCGGGTCCGTAGAGAGTCGGTGTTGCGGCTGACGACACCGAGAAGGCGATGCAAGTGACCTATTCATTCGTGGCGGGGTTCAAAAACTGCTTGATCGTCTTTACCAGTCGATTGGGGTGCGTCAAGTACGGATAGTGCCCGGCGAGTGGGAACGGCTCTGACCGGCAATTCGGCAAGCAGGTCCCGAAATCTTCGCTCAACTTCGCCAGCGCGAGTCCTTCTCCTTCCGTGCGAATGACCAGCACCGGTGCTTTGATCTCCGGCACAACTTCGCTCCAGTCAGCTGTGCTGGCAGCGATCAAGCGGTGCGAGACCTGCCCCACCGGGGACGCTCCCAACTCATCGAGCAGGAACTGATACCGGGTCGGGTCGAATGGCGGGAAGTATCCTTGATGGTTCTGCTGCTGAACTCGCAGCCAACCCGGCAGTGTCGACATCGGGCGGGAGAGTCGCTGTCCGATGCGGTAGAAGAACCGCTCACGTGTTCGCGTCGGTTGGCGGAGTACCGGGCCTTGCAGGATGACGTGTCCGACTCGATCAGGGTGATTCTTCAAGAGTGACAAAGCGACATGACATCCAAAGTCTGCGGCATACAAATCCAACCGATTGTGGCCCAGTGAATTGGCCAGTCGGCAGATCGCCTCTGCGGTCTGGTCGAGGAGTAAGCGTGGCTGCGATTTCCAAATCGGCGACGCAAGCATGACGCAGGTGTACTCTTCCTTGAGCAAGTATGCCGTCAATGCAAAGAGCCGAGTCGACCCGGTCGCGCCGCCGATGAAATAGAGCGGCGGACCCGACCCGTACACGGTGGCCAACATTTCCCCATGCTCCAGCTGGACCGAAATTCGCTGGCACTCCGACTCCACAGCTGTGACCACATCGACCCAGTTCAGCGGCGTCGGGCATGGTTCGCGCGGCGGCGCGGCGGGTGGGGCGGATGTGGCTGGGTCGGGACTGATGGTGGACACTCGGTGACCTCGTGCGAGAGACCGCTGGCGGAACAGACTCCGAAACAGTCGTCTCAATGAGTCTGAATGGTCGTGGGGACGATCGCAACTCACAGGGGTCCGGCGACTTTGAACACGCGGTGTGTCTCCAGATTGAATGGCACCTGAATGCTCTCCCAACGGCTCTCGGATTCTCATCACCAGTCTCCGCGTGTCGGCCACAACACCAGCCGCTAGCCCGCTGCGCCAGCTGACCGGGTCTCTCCTCAATTTCATCAGCGCGATCCGTACCTTAAAACAGGCCAGACTCGAATCGCGCGAATGGAAACTCCGCATTCTGGACAATGACCTACCCTGCGGGCTAAGTTGCCGATATTGGAACACATCAACTCCTGGAGATTCGTTATGAGTCAGGCACCAAACTCAACCAGTCGGCGGCAATTCCTCAATGCCACGATCGCAGTGGGAGCAACCGCCTTCGCAGCTCCGGCGATTTTGCGGGCAGCAGGGTTGAATGAGAAGCTGCATATTGGAGTGGTCGGTTGCGGGGGTCGTGGCGGGGCGAACTTTGAGCAGATGCTCGGCGAGACGGTGGTCGCCCTGTGCGATGTGAACAAGAACGCGGTCGATTACGCGAGCGGAAAGGTCAAAGGGGCCAAGACCTTTTCTGACTATCGCAAGATGTACGAGGACTTGAAGGAGGGGGAGTACGACGCCGTTGTGGTGAGTACACCAGAACACACACATGCGTTTGCCATGCTGCCTGCTCTGAAGGCCAAGAAGCATGTCTACTGCGAGAAGCCACTGACGCACAATGTGAAAGAAGCTCGCATCATCACCGAAGCCGCGAAGGCCGCCGGGGTCGCGACGCAAATGGGGACACAGATTCATGCCGAGAACAATTACCGGCGAGTGGTCGAGCTGGTGCAGGGAGGTGCGATCGGCGCGGTGAGTGAGGTGCATGTGTGGGCCGGGCGGGCGTGGGGATTGCAGTCACCCGAAGAGGCCAAGGCCAACGGCGACATCGTGTCGGTACAGAACCGCCCCGAAGGTTCGTCACCGATCCCGCCGAACCTCGATTGGGATCTGTGGCTGGGCCCAGCTCCCGAGCGTCCATTTCACGAGGTCTACTTCCCCGGGCCCAAGTGGTATCGCTGGTGGGATTTTGCCAATGGCACGATGTCCGACCTCGGCAGCCATTGGATCGACCTGCCGTTCTGGGCGATGAATCTCGATGCACCGAAGACAATCGAGCCCTTTGGCGGACCGGCCCACCCGGAGTTGGCTCCAGCCAGTATGCATGTGAAGTATGAGTACGCAGCCCGTGGCGAACGCGGCCCGTTGTCGCTGACGTGGTATCAGGGAACTCACAAGCCGGACGCCTGGCAAAAGGGCACCATCCCCCGCTGGGATAGTGGTGTCCTCTTCGTCGGGGCCAACGGACAGCTGCTGGCCGATTACTCGAGGCACGAGCTGTTGTTCGGGCCGAATGTGAACGACTTCAAGCGCCCCCCGCAGACGATCCCGCCATCGATCGGTCATCATGCGGAGTGGATTCACGCCTGCAAGACCGGAGCCCCAACGACGTGCAACTTCGCCTACAGCGGGCCACTCACCGAGGCGAACCACCTTGGGAACGTCGCTTACCGTGCCGGGAAGAAGCTGGAGTGGGACGCCGTGAACATGAAGTTCCCGAACGCCCCCGAAGCCGAGAAGTTCCTGGGCCGCGAGTCCCGCAAGGGCTGGGTGCTGGGTTAGTTTGCGATTGAGAAGAACGACAATAACCAGCCCACCGAAGCTTCAGTGACTTCGGTGGGTCTTTTTTTATTGATGGCAAACTGATCGGGCCATACCGGTCGTGCCTGTCAGCGAAACCTCTCGCATCTTTTCGTATCTGTCGGCTGTCGACGTGCGGACTCACACCGTCCGCGGTTTTCCCGTTGAAACCCATCAAGCCCACACCCGGCGAGTGATAGGGTTCCTGTGTCTTCAGCGATGGTCGATCGGACCTCTGCGGAAGATCGCAGGAGATCGCGATGTTTGGAATTCGGACGTTTCTGTGTGGGCTGTTAGTGGGCACGTGTGGGGGCCTGTTTGTGGCCAACTATCACGTGGTGAATACCCCGCAAGGAGTGGTCGTTGTCCCTCGCAATCAGCGACCTCCACTGCGCAGCTCCTATGTCGACATTCGCAGCTGGAGCGAAGCGATGTGGACAAATCATCCCGAGGTGACGCAGGCTTTGATTGCAGATGGCCGGTCCGCGTTGATTCGGGAGAATCTGACGGACAATCTTCTGGATGAGATCGTACCCGAGCAGACGCAGAATGATCGCCCGCGTCGCTCGCGGAGTGTGGCTCGGCAGACAGACGCCGAGGTTCCGATTCGATTCGAATCGGAACCAGATGGGCTGCCAGGTGTCGCGACAAAGGCTGCACCAGCGAAGACAAGACGATTGCTCGATCCGAAGTCACCGGTGCGGAAGCGATTCGAGACAGCGATCGATGACGCCATCGCCCCGATGGTGGAGGACGATCCCGCTGAACTCGCGAGTGAGCAGGCGGACGAAGCACTGCCCACGGATGACGCGCAAGCTGCGATGGTTCGCAAACTCGAATCGCGTCTAAGTGGTTTGCTGGACGGAGAATCTGAAGCAATTCCCGCAGCCTCGCCAGCTCGAACGGAAGTGCTTCCCACCTCGGGCAATGCCAGCGAAATGGCCCGCGATCTGTTACAGCAGGTGATCCCCTCTAGCGGCAACTTGCCACGCAGTGCAGCTCCACTCCGAGACTTTGGCCGCGAGTTGCTCAGTGCTCCTGCTCCTGGTCAAGGGGCAGCTGCTCAGTCCCCCTCTCGCGCCCCAGCTCAAAGTCGGGTCCTTTTGAGTGAACCGTTTTAGAGTGGTGTCTGAACTGGTTTGCAGACCGGGATTCTGGAACACTGATCTCCACTGGTCCTCGCGAATCTTTGCGAGGGGAGAGACTTGAATGTGGCATTCCCCCACAGCTGATCTCCCTCATCCAGGTGTTCTGGATCAGCGAAGATGAGTGTTCTTGTTTCCTCTTGTCTTCACTGAGCTGATGTACAACATTTGAGAATCTGCACCACAGGCTGAGATCACTGAGATTCTCAATGGTTACAGCCCGCCCCGCGATTTTTTCGGGTATGGTTTCTTCTGACTGATGCCCGCTGGCATTACAGTGAGTTGGATCGACTCTCCCACAGCTGTTCTCAATCCTTACTCCAGGAAGCCATGTCGCCCTCCACGACGCCCGATTTCAGCGATTTGCCTTCCTCACCTTCGCCGCCGAGCCCGATCGAGAGCGAATCGTGCGGACGAGCTTGTCCGGCTTGTGGAGGCAGTCTGATGGAGATTCGTCACAAGCTGCATTGCACTCGTTGCCACGCGATCGTCGAGACGTGCTGCGAAGGGGGACGAGGTTAGTTGGGCTCGCCGACATTTGGGATGTCCCCCACCTTGGCGAGACTTCTGGAGTGGTGATGTACTTTGGTTCGTTGACGGGACTATAATCAGGTATTGATGCCTCGCGCGGGTCGTTTGGTCCCTCCTGACCCGCCTCACATCCGGTTCCTGATCGCTCCTCCCGGAAACCCACCGTGATTTTTTACCGCGTTTTCGCTGTCGGAACTCTCTTCCTGATTTGCAGTTGCAGCTTGTGCCTGGTCGGCTGCAAACCCGCAGAGGGAATTCACCAAGTCCGCGTGAAGGTCGAGGAATCCGAACGCCGGGCGGTGAAAGCCAGCCTGCCCCCAGCGGGTCCCGATTCCCCAGCAGCGGGCGGTCTCAAATACGAGACACCAGCGGGTTGGACCGTCAAAGCGAATGGTCCCATGCGGCTGGCATCGCTGGATGTGATCGATGGCGATCAGAAATGTGATGTCAGCATCATCAGCCTCGGTCCCGATCAGTCGGTTCTCGATAACGTCAACCGCTGGCGAGGCCAAGTCAAACTGGCGGCAACCGACGAAGCCGCGCTCGCCAGCGAGTTGAAGCCGATCCAATGTGCGGGCCAGAAGGGCACCCTTGTGCAGCTGGTCGGTGAGACCGACACGATTCTGGGCGTGATTGTCATCCTCCCGAATGCCTCCTGGTTCGTGAAGTTGCAGGGGCCCAACGCTCTCGCGAAGCGGGAGCTGGACAAGTTCGTTGCTTTCACTGAGTCGATCCAGCTGCCTTAAATGGGACCGGCTTCCAGCCGGTCTTCTCCAGCTGTGACCGACAGGCATGACGCCTCACTCACGGCTCTCTTCTCACAATCTCCCGGGAGTCCCGGCATGTCTGCTTCCAAGTTTCAAGTCTCATCCGAACTCGTCCGTGACCGGAACCCGGCTCCCTCGGGTTTGTGGTCAGCTGTGAAGTTCGTGCTCCAGCCGCTGTCGTCACTGAAGCTGACGGTGGTGCTGCTGGCGATGTCGGCATTTATCGTACTGGCCGGGACGCTGGCCCAAGTGAATGCGGATGTGTGGGAAGCGGTGCGGATTTACTTCCGCATCGACATGGGAGAGCTGACGCAGTCTCGCTCGATCGGTGAAGTCTTTCGCAATCTGTTCGTGTGGATCGACTGCCAGATCTTCGCGCCGCCCGCGTTCTTTCCGTGGAAGCCCGATCTCAAGCCGTGGGTCGGTTTCTGGTTCCCGCGGGCTTGGACCATCGGCGCGGTCATGCTGGCAAACCTGTTCGCAGCTCATCTGGTGCGTTTCAAGATTCAGGCCAAGGGTGTGCCGCTTTACGCCGGTCTCGCAGTGATCGCGCTCGGATCCATCCTGACATGGGCGGTCATCACCACAGCTTCGACAGCGGACGCGATTCAGACCGAGACGGTCATCGGTTATGACCGCGTCTGGCAATTGATGGGGCTGGCGATTCTGGCGATCTCCGGATGTTTGGTCTTCGTCGGGCTGAGTGATGGGAACAAGCCCGTCGAGCGAGTCCTGTTCCTCGCATCGGCGGTCTTGGCAGGGCTGGTGAGTGCGGGCGTGTTGTTGGTTCCACCGCTGGAAGATCCCAGCATGCGGATTCTGTATCAGCTTCTAAAGGGCACCGTTTGCGGGCTGGTGCTGCTGGCCGGCTGCTGGTTGGTGTTCCGCAAGCGAGCGGGCATCGTACTGCTGCACGCTGGCGTCGGCATGCTGATGATCTACGAGATCCTGGTCGGGTTGAATGCGGGCACGATGGAAGCCAGCATGTCGATCGAAGAAGGCCAGACAGCTGTCTACACGACTGACATCCGCAGCTCGGAACTGGTCGTGGCCGATCTGTCGGATGCGATGGAAGATGTCGAGACGATCATCCCCGGACGCCTGCTGAAAAAGGGTTCGAAGTTCGAAGACGAGAAGCTGCCGTTCGTCGTGGAGTTGTTGGACTTCCACCCGCACTCGACGGTGTACAGCAAGGCTGGGAAGTTCGACATGTCGCGCCCCGGAATGCCTGCGGTGGAGCCGACAGAGCCTGCCGATCTGGCGACGACCGGCCTGGGGAAGACGTTTCGGATTCGCGCGTTGGAAACCAGCGTCGGCACCGACACGGCAGGGACAGTAGATACCCCCTCCGCGTATGTCCGGCTACTTGATCGCGTCGATGGCAAGGAAATCGGGACGTTTCTCGCAACGACCGTGCTGACTCGCACCGAAGCGTTTGAGCACAAAGGGAAGAAGTTCGAGTTGGAGCTACGGTTCCGGCGCACTTACACCCCGCTGCATGTGACGCTGAAGGATGTGCAGAAGAACGTCTACGTCGGCACGGATCGACCGAAGGATTTTCGCTCAGTCGTGACACTCGTCGATACATCGCGCGAAGATGCTAAGCCGATCGATTTTGAGATCTGGATGAACAATCCGCTGCGTTATGGCGGCTTCACCTTTTATCAGAGCAACTACGATGCGGGTGGTGAAGGACGCCGCGAATTGACCAGCCTGCAAGTCGTCGAGAACGAAGGTTGGACCATCCCGTATCTCGCCTGCATGGTCACAGCTGTGGCGATGCTGTTTCAGTTTTTCCAGGTGCTGGCGAGATTCCTGGGGAAGGCCACGCGCCCCGAGCGCGTGGATCCAGTGGGCTCGACGAATGCGGAACCGCAGACCAGTCGGTTCTGGTCGCTCGTCGCTGCGGGCGTAGCTGCCCTGTTGTTTGCATCTGTTTTGATGAGTGCCTTGCGTACGAAGAAGTCGGAGGCCAAGTTCGACCTCGAAGCGTTCGGGCAAGTGCCGATCTTCTACGAGGGTCGCGCTCAGCCGATCGACAGTCTCGCTCGGAACACGTTGCTGTTTCTCAACGACCGCGAGACCTACACCGAGGATAAGAAGACATACCCCGCCATCAGCTGGCTGCTGGATGTGATCACGGACTCGAAAGATGTCGACAAGCATCCAGTGTTCCAGATCGAGAACCTTGAACTTCAGAAGGCCCTCGGCCTCGAAAAGCGGGAACGGTTCCGGTACGCCTTCAGCGAGTTCGAAACCAAACTCATTGGGAAGTTAAAGGCCGACGGCACTGTCGAGAGCGAGGGGATGCTCACCGAAATCGAGAAGCTCCGCGAACTCAAGACGGAAGACCTGAACCTGTACCAGCGGAAATTGCTTTCACTGGAGCGGCGGGTCCGCTCGGTCAAGAAGCTGGAGATGATGTTCCTCGATCCGACGACCATCCGGCCAATGCCCCAATTGCCGCATCCGGATGTGATCAAGACCGATCCGGGTCTGGCTCAGGAACAAGTGGGCGAGGTCCGCGAATACCTGTCACTCCTGGGGAAATACGTCACCGACCAGCAACTCGCCATCGTCGTTCCAATGCACATCGGAGCCGAGAAGGAACGTTTGTCCCAAGCGATGAGTGCCGGATGGTGCAGCTTCTCGGAAGCGAGTGCCTTCACCGCTCTGGAATCCCAGTTCGAGATGGAACCCGCTCCGGCGATGAAGCACTGGCAAGGGATGCTGGCGGCTTACAAGGCCAACAAGCCGGACGAGTTCAACACGCATGTGGCGGACTACTTAAAATTCCTGAAGTCGTCTTCGGAGGAGGATCTGACCGTGAAGTCGACGGGGGCCAAGCTCGACCTGCAAGCGACTAGCTTTGAACAGTTCTTCAATCGCGTCGGACCGTTCAATCTAGCGTCCTACTTATATGTCGGAGCGTTCGTCCTCGTCGCTCTGGGCTGGGTGCTGTCGGGCTACGGAGGCATGCGGGCCTTGCATAGTGCGGCGTTCGCGTTCGCACTGTTGACCTTCGGGCTGCACTTGGCGGCCATCGTCGGACGCATCTACATCTCCGGTCGACCACCCGTCACAAACCTCTACTCCGCAGCTGTGTTCATTGGCTGTGCGGCAGCGTTCTTTGCCCTGGTGATGGAGTTGTTCTTCCAGAAGGGGATTGGGACGACACTGGCGTGTGCCGTGGGATACCTGAGTCTGCGTGTCGCTGGCGGCTTGAGTACAGACGGAGACACGTTCGCAGTGTTGCAGGCGGTTCTCGATACGCAATTCTGGCTGGCCACACATGTGGTCACGATCACGCTGGGCTATGCCACGACGTATGTCGCCGGTTTCATCGGGGTGATCTACATCCTCGGTGGTCTTCTCACTCCGGCCTTTTCGGACAAGGATCGGCAGCGGCTCACGTCGATGATTTACGGCACGACCTGTTTTTCCATCTACTTCAGCTTTGTCGGGACGGTTCTCGGTGGTCTGTGGGCCGACGATTCGTGGGGCCGATTCTGGGGCTGGGACCCGAAGGAAAACGGGGCCCTGATCATCGTGATCTGGAATGCCATGATCCTCCACGCACGCTGGGGCGGGATGATCAAGGAACGCGGGATGGCGGCTTGGTGTGTTCTCGGGAACATCGTCGTCAGCTGGTCGTTCTTCGGCGTGAACGAACTCGGCGTTGGCCTCCATGCGTATGGTCTGACTGAAGGTCGCATGAAGAATCTGGCTCTGTTCGCCTTGAGCCAACTCGTGATCGCCGGCTTGGCCCTAATTCCCAAGAGTGCGTGGTGGAGTGTGCGGGCGAACGCGGACGACCCGACTCGCGTGCCGTTGCAGATTGACCCCATGGCGTAGTGAGTATTCCCCGTAGCTGCACTCGCCAGAGTGACGGCATCTGATGTGGGTGGCCGGGTCTGAAGGCTTTGCGGAAGGCCCGGTTTTCGCGTAGCGAAGTTCTCTCCAACAGGGCCATGCGCAAAGCCTCCTGACCCTGCCACCCGATGCTTAGGGAACTCTTTCATGTCCGTTGCCTTTCGCGATCGATTCCTGTCCGGTGAGGCACTCTTCGCCACCATGCTCACCCTCCCCTCGGGAGCAGTCGCCGAGATCCTCGGCGACGTGGGCTTCGACTGGATTTTCGTGGATGCCGAACATGGCCCGATCGAGGCCGCTGAGCTGCAATTGATCCTGCAAACGATCGGTCGCCGCGTCCCCTGCATGGTGCGCGTTCCCACGACAGACTCGGTCGCCATTCAGCGGGCTCTCGACTTGGGAGCCGCGGGGATCATCGTCCCGCAGGTGAACTCTGCCGAGCAGGCCGCCCGCGTGGTCGACTTCAGCCGATATCCCCCTGCAGGTTCGCGCGGAGTCGGCATCTCCCGCGCTCAAGGGTACGGACTCGATTTCACTCCCTATGTCGCGGACGCCAACCAGCGCTCCATCGTCGTCGTCCAAGCCGAGAACATCCGCGCCGTCGAGTGCATCGAACAGATCGCAGCTGTGCCGGGAATCGATGGGGTGTTGATTGGGCCGTATGACCTGTCGGCCAGCATGGGCCTGATGGGGCAGATTGATCACCCGAAGGTCGTCGAGGCGATCGACCATGTGACCAAAGTTTGTCTGGCAGCGGGCCTCAAGCTGGGGATTTTCGGAGTGACCTTCGGGGCCGCTCGTCCGTACCTTGCGAAGGGTTACACGTTTCTGGTGGCTGGGGTCGACACGATCATGCTGGGACTCGGCGCGCGGGCGATGCTCAGTGAGATGAAGGGATAGAAGACCTTACGGCCTAGTATGAAACGTTTCGGCGAGCGGGGCGGCGTCAGCCCCCTGGTTCTTAAGCGAATCCCGGTAAGACCATCCGGCTCACGCCGGACGCTCGCCTGAGTGAGCACAATCATTGTTCTCAAAACAATCGTTACGTTGAACTGCCCGTTGTAGTTCTTACAGAAACTCGTTCCCTAGAAATTTGCCTCGTTGCCGCATCGACATAGGTTCTTGGGGGGCCGGAAAGACCGGTTCCAACAGATGTTTCCGATGTGCAACAGAGGTCCCGAAAATGCAACGTATCGCTTGTGCGCTGTGGCAGGATGAAGCCGGTTTTGTCATCTCCGCTGAATTGGCATTGGTCAGCACGATCGCCACTCTGGGTATGGTCTCGGGACTCGCTGAAGCCTCCAGTAATGTCCACAACGAGCTGCACGATGTCGGTTCGGCAGTCGGTAGTCTCGATCAATCGTTTTCCTATCAGGGCACCAACGGCCAGATGATTTCCTTCAGTGATTCGGACCATCGGTAGTCGCGGTGAGCGGTCCGGCGCTCGCCACCGGTTCCACTGTCACCTCAGGGTCAGTCGAAATGGGATCGGCGGCGAGCGCCGGACCGCTCACAGAGCACAAGACTCGGGGGGCTGACGCCACCACGCTTGCCGGGTACACTCTCGAATCGTTTGGCGGAACTCCTCCCGATGCCCTGCCAATGACCGGTGAGACGACTCCGACGAGATGATGACACGCATGTCCGCTGAAGTGGAACCCGATGATCAGGGCACAGAAACTGCTGAGCAAATGCGGGACGACCTGCGTCCCTGGTTTGAGCCGATTGATGAGTTAGTGGCCTCTCATCCGCAAGGGCTGAATTGGGGCCAGTATTTCGGCAACTCGAACCCGGTGGAACTCGATGTGGGTTGTGGGCGTGGACTGTTTGTCCATTCGGCCAGTCGACGCAATCCCGGCGTGAACTATGTCGGAATCGAGATCGACTACAAGGAAGGTCGACGGGCCTCACGTCGGCTGCAAAAACTGGAGTCGCCCAATGGCCGAATCTGGGGCGGAGATGTCAATGTCGCCTATCGCAAGCTGATCGCTGCAGGCTCACTCGACGCGGTTCATGTTTATTTTCCCGACCCGTGGTGGAAGGCCCGTCATCGTAAGCGGCGAGTGTTTAACGATCTGTTTTTGAACCAGACCACTTCGCTCCTCAAGCTGGGGGGATGGGTCCATTCATGGACGGATGTCGAAGAGTATTTCGGAGTGATTGAGTCGTTGATGGATCACCATCCCGACTTCCAGAAGCACGCCGCTCCCCTAGAGCGAATTCCGGAAAACGACACCGACTATCAGACCAGCTTCGAGCGAAAGAAGCGAAAGCTAGGATTACCGATTTACCGGGGACTGTGGCAGAAAGTGAGGTAGTCGGTCGATTTCGGAGTCGTGTTCTCGGGAGTTTTCAGAATCCCGAGTTCCCTGATCTCTAGGCGTCACTCCTGCGGGCGGTACACTCATTCTGCGTGTGACTCTCCCGTGGAGGCCTGGTCTGATGATTCGACGTGCTTGGTTCTTAGTGGCCTTGATCGGACTCGTCCTCATGGAGGGGGCCACCTCTCGTGCGCAAGAGCAGCCGACTGGGACGGCTCCCAAAGCTGCGACGGAGAGTTCAGAACCACGGAACCCGCTCGCGACCGCGACAGAGCATCGCTTGCGAGGGCGGTATGACGAAGCTCTCGAAGGGTATGAGGTCGTACTCCAGCAGGCGGACCTGGTTGAGGCCGACCGCATCGCACTCTGGCTGGGACAGAGCCGAATTTACGAAGAGACGGGCCGCTGGGAGGACGCCGAAGAGGCAATCACATCGGCTCTTGTCTCTCTGCCGAAATCACCCGCACTGCTCGCTCGTCATGCCGAGTTGTGCACTCTGACGGGCCGTTATGCGCAGGCCCGCGAGCTGGCTCAGGCGGGCATCGATCAGGATTCGCAGCATGTGCATTCGCGTCTGATTCTTGCGCATGCTCTCGTCGAGATCGGTGAGCTGGATGAAGCGGCCAAGGCGTATCGCTGGTTCATCCAGTATTACAACCGCAGCCTGCCCAAGGACGCACAAACGCTGGTATGGATCGGCGAGGGTTCGGCGCAATACGCGCGCTGGAATCGCGTCAGCTCGATCTTCCGCTTCGTGGTGAACGATGTCTGCCAGGATGCTCTGAAAGATAACCCGAATTGCTGGCAGGCCCCCTTGTTGTCTGGGACGCTGCTCTTGGAAAAGTATAACGAGAGCCAGGCGATCCCCGAGTTTCACAACGCCTTGCGGATCAACCCGCAGCTGGCCGAAATCCATGCGGCGCTGGGGATGGCGTACGTGCAGGATTCCAAGTTCGATCTAGCCCGCGAGCGTGCGGAGCAGGCCCTGAAATGCAACCCGCGTTCGCCGACTGCTCTTGTACTCATGGCCGATACGTATCTGTTGACGGATGTTCCCGAGCCCGCCGGAGAATGGCTCGACAAGGCATTGGCAATCAATCCGACGGACCAGCGTGTCCTCGGTCGCAAGGCAGCGCTGGCTTTACTGAGTGAACGACTCCTGCGGAAGGAAACTCTCGCTGCCGCATTCAGCCAGCTCCCGCAGCTGCCGATCGATTCACCACTTCCCCAGCCGTTTAGGGATGGACTGGCCAGCGTCCTGAAATCGAATCCCAAGCCCGGCGAAATGTTGGCCACGATGGGGCAGGTTCTGGAGGCCCATCGCAAGTACGAGCAGGCTGAGGTCTGCTATCGCAAAGCCATCGAACTCATGCCCCAGCTGACAGCGCCGCGCACCCAACTCGGGATGCTGTGCATGCGGACGGGGCAAGTCGAAGAGGCCGAGAAGATTCTGAACGACGCCTTCGCAGCTGACCCGTTTCATGTTCGTATCAGCAACATGCGAAAAGTGATCGGCGTCCTGAAAGCCTATGACACAATCACGACCGAGCACTTCGTGATTCGCATCGATCACGAGCAACGGCTGCTGGGGCAGGCGATGGCTGACCACCTGGAACTCGCCTACCCCGAGCTAACATCGAAGTTCGGTTACGAGCCGCTGCAGCGAACGCAGTTCGAGATTTACTGCGATGCGAAGGGGCAGGCCGCTCACGCGTGGTTCAGCTCGCGCATGATTGGGCTGCCGTGGATTCAAACGATCGGAGCGTCGACCGGCGTGATGGTCGCCCTCGCCAGCCCGAACCAGACACAGAAGCCGTATCACTGGGGGCGTGTACTCCGGCACGAGTTCTCGCATGTCCTGACCTTGCAGGCAACGCAGTTCAACATACCGCACTGGTACACCGAAGCCTTGGCCGTTGGTATCGAGGGTTCCACATTTCCCTCCTCGTGGGAGGAGCTGCTACTCGAGCGCCAGCCAAAGGGGGAGCTGTTCAACCTCGACACGATTAACGATGGGTTTCGCAAGCCGAAGACACCTGATGACTGGACTCTGGCGTACTGCCAAGCCTCGCTGTACGCGGTCTTTCTGGAACAGAAGTACGGGCCGGACTCGAATGCGAAGTTGCTGACAGCTTATCGACAGGGAAAGTCCACCGACGAGGCGCTCCGTGAGGTCTTCGCAATCGAGAAGCCACAGTTCGAGAGGGAGTACCGCGACTTCCTCGCCCAGCGAGTGGCGACCTTTACCTCTGGTCGCGCCCCCTCGTTGCCGGATTTGAAATCTGCTGAAGAGAAGTCCAAGGCGAACGCTGATGACATGCAGGCGGCTGATGAGTATGCGTTCGCCCTCATGCGAAATCGCCGACTGCCCCAGGCCCGCAAGATCGCCGATGCGGTACTGGCCAAGGAGCCGGAGCGCCCGCTGTCGAACGTGATCGTCGAGCTGATGAATGCCAAAGCCGGGAAGCCCGCAGAAGCGATCGAGACCCTGACAATCCTGCGTGATGTCGGCGACCCGCATCGCGAAGTCTTGGCTGCGCTGTGTGCCTTGGCAGGGCATGAGAAGGATTGGGATGTCGTGCTGGAGACAGCTCAACGGGGTCGCCAGGCATTTCCTCGCGATGCGCTGTTCGCCACGTCGGCAGCCAAGGCCTGTGAGGAGCTGGGAAACACGAAAGATCTCCCCGAGATTCTCGAGGTCATGGTCGTCCTCGATCAAGACGATCCCGCAGCTCGCCGCAAACTGGCGAAGATCAAGCTCGCGACCGGCGATCCGGCCACCGCGAAGAATTGGGCCGCCGATTCGCTGCTGATTGATGTGACCTCGGTCGAGACACAAGAACTGCTTGGTCAATCGTGCGTGGCGTTGAAGGACTGGAGAGCCGCCGAACGGGCCTTCTCGACCGCTCTGGAACTCGAACCGAACCGAGTCGACAGCCAGCTCGGCCTCGCGGAGTGTTACGCCCGCACCGAGCGTAAAGACAAGGCCCGCGAGCTGCTCGATGCGGTTCAGAAGACTCACCCAGACCACGCGGCCGCCAAGGCGTTCAGAGAGCGTTTGGGCCTCTAGAACCGTTTGCTCGATTTTTACCCGAGTCTGTCTACCATCTGGTATACTTACTCTGAGCCGATCTTAGGGCAGGCACTCACGACACACTCTCACACGACAGGAATTTCCATGGTCACAGTCGGCATGAACTACCACGTCCTTCCGGGCAAGCAACAGGACTTCCAAGACAAGTTCGCCGGGGTCATCGACGCCCTCAAGGCGGCACCGGGGCACACCACCTCCACGCTGTGGAAAGATGTCACCGATGATGCGTCGTTCCTGATCACCAGCGAGTGGAACGACGAAGTCGCTTTCCGCGAGTTCATCAGCAGCGAGGCGTTCCGCGCCGTGACCAACTGGGGCAAGGAGCAGATCCTTTCCGGTCGGCCACAGCACAAGGTTTACAAGCACTAGAAATGACTGACCGCTGAACTGTGCTTCCAGCGGGACCGACTTTCAGCCCGCAGCGCTAGCAAGGGATTTCGCCGAGATCCCTTGCTAGCGCTGCGGGCTGGTCTGTTGAACCGACGTTTTGAAATCAGCGGACCAGCGGCTTAGGCTCGCAATACTTCAAAGCCATCAGCACGTACGCCGTGGCCAGATTCGGGTCACCTTCGTACCAGCGGTCGTTCGTGTTCACCCAGCTGCCGTTGGCGGTCTGTGTGCTGAGCAAGTGCTCGGCCAGTTCCTTCCGCCAGTCATGCTTCACTCCGGCGGCGTCCTCGAACAGGTCGACCTTCATCGCGGTCAGTGCCTTCGCGAACGTCTGGTGGTAGTAATAAACCCCCTGCTGCGCGAGTCCCGGATTCTCGGTGACGGTGTAGTTCTTGCGAATCCAGCTGGAAGCGGCTTTGACGCGTGGGTCATCTTCTTTGAGGCCCGCGTAGATCATGCTCTTGAGTCCAGCGTAGGTCATACTCGCATACGACCGTAGGCCCCCTTCGGCGGTGTTTCCGGCCTGCGAGTTCCCTCCTGCGGCGGGTGTGTAATAGAAACCGCCATCGTTGACCTTGCTGGCGAATTCGGTCGTGTTGTTTTCCGACTCCAGATTCTGACAGCGCGACACGAAGGCCAGGGCTTTTTTGACGGCTTCGTCTTCTGGACCGACGCCCGATTCTTTCAGCGCTTCGAGGAAGAATGCGGTGTTCGACAGATCGGGCCGCTTGCTGCGACCATACCCTTGGCCACCGTAAGCGGGCTGCGATGGGTCAGCTCCCTCGGCTTCGTCCCATTGGAGTCCCCGCAGGAAGTCAACTGCCTTCTTCAGCATCTCATCGTACTGACCGCTGGTGTTCGCCCGGCGGACAGCGAGCAAAATGATGCTGGTCTCGTAGTTCTTGTGACTCGTTTCCGGATGGTAGATCCCTCCGTCCGGCTGCACGAACGTGGTCAGATGCTTGAGGGCCTTGACGATCGCCGGATGGTCGGGCTTCACTCCCGCCTCCAACAACGAGAATGTCACCAGCCCGGTAATCCCCGGCTGCTTCTCAGACGTCCAGCTGCCGTCAGGCTGCTGCGAGGCGATCAGGAACTCTGCGGCCTGAGATCGCCCCTGCGCCAATTGATCCGCAGCTGGTCCCACGGTGTCCTGAGCCAGCGTGAGGCCGATTGCACGGCCTAGAAAAACGACACTCAGAATCAGGCTGCGCCAGAGTTGCTTGCTCACGTTCTGTTCCTTGTCTTCCATTCACCGACTGCTGCTGATCTCGCTGACCCGTTGGATAACGAACTCAGTCTTCGTCAAAACATCATGCCGTCTCCACGCCTCGGCGTCGAGTGCCGACTCGCTTGCAGCGTACGACTGGGAGTGATCGCAAATTGAGTGCCAAAGGTCAGCACTCTGAAACGCAACGATTTCTCTCAAGGGGAAAACAGCTGGTGTATTTTCCACCCTGCGAAGATGGACATCCCGCCAGGCTGGAAACTCAGTATGAATTCTGTTGAAGTCTACGCATGATCTGTTCCACTGCTGAAAGGTGACCATCATGGTTCGCACAATTTGCGTTTTCTCCGTCGTTCTCTGGTGTGCCTGTGTGTTCGCCGATCTCACGAGCGGTCCCACAGTCGGGGACGTTGTAAAAGGATTCGAGATCGATGCAGTCGTTGGCGATTCTGCGGGGAAGACAGTCGATCCGGTGGCGGAGCGCGGAACGAAGACAACGATCTATGCGTTCGTTTCTTCCGACAAGTGGTCTCGCCCGTGTGCCCGATTCCTGAAGAAGCTCGACGGCGAAATCGGAAGTGTGGCTGATGCGAAGGTTCTCGCGATCTGGCTCACAGCTGATGCGCAGTCTGCAAAGGAGTACCTCCCCAAGGCCCAGCAATCATTAAGTTTCACGAAGACTGACTTGGCGGTGTTCCAAGGAGATGCCGCCGGCCCCGGGACTTGGGGACTCAATACCGATGCGGATGTGACGGTCGTTGTGGTGAAGGATGGCAAAGCGACCGCGACGTTTGGTTTCGTGTCAGTCAATGACACTGTGGTTGAGCAGGTGATGCAAGCTGCGAAGTAGCTGCATGTGAGAGTTCGTGAAACCGAGTTCGTCGAGGATATCACTCATATTCACGAAAGCACAAAGGGAGTCTAAAACGGTTTCGATATCGACTCCTTTGTGGATATTCATGGTTCCGTTGTGTGAAAGGCGTCGTAACCCCACACTGCTACGGCACGTTGAACCCCCTTCACAGCCCGTTGACGATGTTCGTCATCCGATCGCCGCGCAGGGCCATCGCGGCTTGCTTCGCCACGGTTTCCCGCAGCTTCCGCACTGCTGGGACACTGACCGATGCGATGTGCGAAGCGAGAATGACATTGCTGCGGCTGAAGATAGAATGTCCTGCCGGGATCGGTTCAGGATTGAATACGTCGAGCGCCGCTCCGCCGAGATGGCCACTGTCGAGGGCCTCCATCAGAGCTTCAGGGTCAACGAGATCGCCACGAGCCACGTTAATGAGGAACGCACCCTGTCGCATCCGACTGAGGGACTCGCGACCGATCATGCCGCGTGTCTTGGCGTTGGATGGGCAATGCAGAGTGACGATGTCGGTCTGTTCCAGCACAGTGGCCAGATCGCCTGACGTGGCACCCGATGCTTCGATCTCAGCTGGGGACACCACCGGGTCAAACACGATCACGCGGCACTTAAAGGCTCGGAGCCGCGCGACCACTTCGCGTCCGATCCGACCAAATCCCACGACACCGACGGTTCGGTCTCGTAACGCACTCATTTGATCGATCGGTGTGGCGAGCCCCCACTTGCCACCTTTCAGCGTCGCGCAGTTCGACACGACCTGCCGCGTCAGACCCAGGATGAATGCCAGGGTGTGATCGGCGACCTCGTCGATGCAGTAGTCCGGGACATTCGCGACGGCGATCCCCTTCGCCTTCGCAGCTTCGAGGTCGATGTTATCGACGCCGATGCCATAACGGACGATCGCCTTGGCCTTCGTCATGGCAGCGATCACTTCGGCGGTGATGGGAGCGAACTGGGTGATCACTACGTCGGCGTCCGACACGAACGGCAACAACAGCTCGCGCGTCTTGCACTGGCCAGACGTAAACTCAGCTCCCGTCGGTCGCAGGATTTCTTCTTCGACATCCAATGTCGGGAAGCTGTAATCGGTGACAATGACTTTCATGGGTGGAGTCCGAACGCATCACACTGGGTAAGCGGAACAGCAGAGCAGCTATCCTACAATCTACGGCTCATGTCGGCATACCGTGTCCGCGCCAATTCCTCAGCCAGTATGCGCTCGGCCTGAGTGAGTCCTCGATTTTCGGCCTCTCCCGGTAACAAGTCGCGAAGCGCCAGATGCAGTGCCTCGGCGACCTCATGTCGAGCGGGCGAGAATCCAGCCAGCTCGGCGAGCCCCGGAAACTCCGGCGCATACTCCGACCGAGCCAATAACAACGCCCCATGTTGCAGGACTGCACCGCGCCGCCGACGCTGGGCGCTGCCCATAATCTTGTGTTGTCCGCGAACGATGTCCCTCGCATCCCCGCGACTGAAGCACAGGAAAGGCTCCGCAGCAAATCGGATCGCCTCACCACGCAGATGCACCTCGACACCGTCGCGAGCGAGTAACGCCATCACACGACGGTGGACTTCCTCGTACAACACACCGGGACTGACTGCGAGCGGATGACCATCGGCAATAGCGATGGAGTACGTCACCTCATGGTGATGCAGGATCGCACCGCCGCCAGACAGACGCTTCACTTTCGGCAACTGAGGGAAGCGGCTCTCCAGTGCGGGGTCATCGGCCGACTGAAAGTAGCCGAGCGAGACCGTCGCTTGTTCCCACTCATAGATCCTCAGTGAACACGCCCCGTCCGCAGCTGCGGCTTCGAGCAGGACTTCATCGACGGCCATGTTCCAGCTTCCGGAGCAAGGAGCCGCCTCCACGATCACGCGACTGGACATTAGCGTACCTTGGTCGGAGTCTCAGGGATCGCTCGATTTCGCAGTGTTGTGTCGACCAGCTTTTCGATCTGGGCGGTGATCTCGTCCATCGATCGCAGTCCCTGCTCGTTCACTACGGAGACCACTGACCAGTTCCGCTCTGCGGCCAGTTCACAGTACGCCGATCGCACGCGAGAGAGATACGCTGTATCGGCTTCCTGCATGTCAGCGGCCTGCGTGGTGTACGTTCGCTGGGCTTTCTTGGCGATCAGTTCTTGCGACGTTTCGGTCGGAGTGTCGAGCAGAATAACGAGATCTGGTCGTGGCAGTCCGAACAGGTCGTACTCGATCTTCTCGATCCAATTCGCCAGTTCGCGGCGCTCGACCCCAGTGCGTTTTCCGGCTTGATGAGCGATGTTGGATGGAACATAGCGATCCAAAATCAGCACGTCGCTCGCCGCGAGCAGCTGGGTCAGTTCGGCTTTGGATTCGAGTCTGTCGCCGGCATAGAGCAGGGACGCCAAGAACGGGTCGACCTCGTTCAGTTGTCCAAAACGACCGTTGAGGAAATCACCGATCCGCTGCCCGAAGAACGTCGAGTCATAGCGGGGAAAGCTGAGCAGGTTGGCTTGCATCCCGCGAGCCAGAAGGCGATCGCGCAGACGCGCGGACTGTGTCCCCTTGCCAGATCCATCGATCCCTTCAATCACAACAAGCAGCGACACGCGAGGCAATCCTTCGAACAGAGGCCATGGCATCGGAGGGATCGCTTGAATTCGCGATCAGACACCGTGCAGATGGTGAAGTGTCCCCGAACTCGTGATCAAATACCACCGCGCGAACTGAGTCAGCGCGACCAAGACCAGTCCGTGACGCCCTTTAAGTTCACAATCCGGTCAGCGGGCCATTCCCCATCCGCCAGCTGGATGATGGTGTCGGCAGACATCGACAAGGTGTCGTAACGGGATTCGTTGTCAGCTCCTGCCAGATGCGGGGCCAGTAGGACATTCGGCAATTCGAGCAGTTCGCTCTCGAGTGGCAGCGGCTCGACCTCGAAGACATCGAGACCCGCGCCGCGCAGGTGATTGCTGCGGAGTGCTGCCACCAGCGCAGTCTCATCGACCAGCAGTCCTCGAGCAGTGTTGATGAAGATGGAGCCCTTTTTCATCTGCGCGAATCGCTCGGCATCCATCATGTGATGTGAGTCCTTCGAGTAGGGGCAATGCAGCGACACGTAGTCGGATCGACCGAGGAGATCCTCCAGTGTGGTCAGTTCAATGTTCCATTGTTGAACAAACTCCTCTGGGGGGAATGGCTCGAAGGCAATCACTTTCAGCCCCAGCCCCACGGCGCGTGTCGCGACCGCCAGGCCAATGCGTCCCAGTCCGACGATTCCGATGGTGGACCCGATGATTCGTGGTTGAGCCACAAATCCCCAGCGTCCCTCGCGGACCATTCGGTCAGCTGCGGGAAATCCGCGTGCCACACCCATCAGCAGAGCGATCGCCTGTTCCGCAGCTGCGTGATGATTCACTCCGGGTGTGACTGCCACGGCGATACCCGCCCGGTCACAAGCAGCTGTGTCAATCGCATCGTAGCCGACCCCGGTCCGGGCAATGACGCGCAGTTCGGGGCAGGCTTCGATCACCTCGGCAGTGTAGGGTTCAGACCCAGACACGACGGCACTGCACCCGGCCAGTTCCGCGATCAGGCAGTCCGTTTGAAAGACTTGAACCTGCTTTTCGCTGTGGAGGATCTCGAATCCGGCCTCTTGAAACAGCGGCAGGTGTGGCCCCGTTTTGGCGACACCAGCGATCAGCCTGACCTTGCGATTCACTCACAGCACTCCTGCAGGTTAGCAACGAAAAAAACTCGCCGGGCTGAACCCGGCGGCGACGTGGTGGCTCGCGAACTTTTACTTCGCGACTTCAGCCGGGGTGTCCGAGTTGGCGACCCAGGTGCGAT
This sequence comes from Planctomycetota bacterium, assembly GCA_043777375.1. Lineage (GTDB taxonomy): Bacteria > Planctomycetota > Planctomycetia > Planctomycetales > Planctomycetaceae > TH-plancto1. The sequence continues at coordinate 177,536 of JAYWHX010000009.1, forward strand.
AGTCGAAGCTCTCGCGATATCGCAAGAAGCCCGCACCCGGCCCAACAACCAGTGGGTCGATACCTGTCTTGCGACGATAAGCATAGACATTGGATTGAGCCGAAAACTCAAACTCCTCGCCCTTGACCATATGATTGAAGCCACCCATTTGGCGACGTCCAGAGAACGCAATCGTCCGATTTGCCCCATTGGTGTCGGTGCCGCCCCAGAAGGTGTTCCAGGTCTTCGCATCCTTGACGGAGGCGATGGGCTTGCCAGCTGTTCCCACCCAGCGTTTGACATCGTACATGTTCTCGCTTCCGGTCCAGGTCAGCCCCTTGTGCCCGGTGGGTGCGGACAACATGTTCAACCCCATCGAGTCCCCTTGATAGGCGACACCGTTGCTGATCAGATCCAACCCGTTCGTCAGCCCCTTCAAGCTGTAAGCGTCGCTCGACAACACGATGGAATGGCTCAGCGTGAGGGTGCATTTGCTCCCGGCGGCTGGTGGTCCATCCACAGCCGTCACCCCGGTCTTACTAAAGACGATGCAGTTATCGAGAGAGATTTTCTGCTCGCCTGCCGTCAAGATTTCGAGTCCGGCCCGACCACCGACCAATTGGCAGTTCCGCAGCAATGTGGTCCCGGGAGCCGTGACCCGAATCGCCGCCATTCCCTGTTTGTTCCCCTCGGAGACTGAGCAGTTGAGCATCCGCAAGGTGCCTCCATTGACGACGATCGCCGCCCAAGGAACACCCGTGCCCAGTTCAGGCGGATCCATCTGCAATTCCAACCCCTCCAAGGTCAACGTTCCCTTCGAGACTCTCAACATGTGCCGGGCTTCGGCATTCTCTTGAGGACGCGAGCGGCGTTTGTCTGGGTCGTATCCCACGTCGTAGCGGAAAACAGGCTGATATCCGAACCCAGCTTCAATGTTCAGATCGCGGTCGATTTCCACGTGTGGCAACAGGAATGGTCCGGCCCCATCGACTCGAATCCGGTCTCCCTCTTTCGCAGCCTGCAGCGCTTCCTCGAAGGAATTAAACCTTGGACGTTCGGCTTGAGAGACGATCTGGAACCGATCAGCCGGTTCCCCCGAGAGCAGCCGAGAGATGTCACTCCCCAGATTGGCCTTTCGCAGGAACAGAATCGCGAACGAAGTGTCCGCCAACGTGGCCCCATCAGTGCCCCCCTTCCAGGAGCCGTCCATATCTTGAGTCGTGATGAGCGCTTTCGCTCCCTGAGTGAACCATTCGGTTTCACCGAACTTCTCCATTCCAAGGACGACCCCCATGCGTTCGACAGACCACATGAAGTAGCGGGCACTTCCCCCGCTGAGACCCGCCGCAAATTCACCGGCCCGTTTCAGGCCATCCGCAAACGATGGGTCAGACATCAGTGTCTCTCCGGCTCCCCCGGCTCTGACAGCTGGGTCGCCCGCTTTGGGTGCGACGCGAGTCTTGCTTTGCTCTTCGCGAATCACAGTCGCGCGGGCCACAGTCAAGCAGAAGAGCCCTGCGAATGTCATCGCCCCCGTCGATGGCTGATATGCCGCATCTGTTCCGCCAGCGGCTCCGGGTAATCCACCAGCTGCACCGGGTAACCCGGGAGCGGCGCCAGGCAGACCCGGAGCGGCCCCGGGCAGGGCATTGGCCACGGGAGCGTCTTTTTCCTTATCCTTATCTTTCGCCTTATCTTTCCTCCTTTTCGGTTTGCCCTCGACGGGCTTCTCATCGTCAACGGCTGGCTTCTTGCCATCGTCTTCGGCTTCAGCCATTAACTTGCTCCACGCCTCGGGTCCGTACGGCCAACCGCCGTCTTCGCGTTGTGTCTCGATGAAACGATCACCCACCAGCGACATTGTGTCGCCAATGTCGACCCCCCAGCGCGTGGCGACCCACAAACCAAGCACCGCGAACTGCGTGCAGCTATTGTCGCCGACACCGGGCAACAGCTTTGGACGGGTATCTGGGTTGGAGAGAATACCGGCTGAGACGAGAGGGCAGGTGTAGCCCCAACCGCCCTCTTCCGTCTGTCCAGCCACGAGACGGGCAGCCAGATCTCGAATCTTGGGCCGGTTGTCACGATCCCCGACTCGCGACAGAAAGAGGATGGCCAGAGCGATATCATACGTTCCCTTTTCGGACTCCATTTCCTTCTGTACAAATCGATGCGCCTTGTCGATCGCTGGATCGGACACGGGCATGCCGTTCTCGATTAGCGCCATGGCACACAGTGAGGTGATCCCCACCTCGTGCCCTTCGTAGTCCCAGCTGCCGTCGTCTTCGAACTGTTCACTCTTGATGAAGTCCATGCCCTTCTGACGAGCCGATTCAATTTCGGGATTCGTTTGAGCGAAACAGGGGACACAGCACTGGATCGCGAGGGCCACGACACAGACCGACAATAAAGAATGCAGTCGAAGCATGAGCGCCTCGGTCCAAAAATGAGGAGACGGGATGGAAATTCGCCTCGCCCTCGCCGTGAGAATACCACGGCAGAGCGTTCATCAATCGTTAATGATGCCAACACCGATGGCCGTTGTCGACTCCCAATCGGACAAACAGGTGGCCTCCACCGCCCGGCGACAGCCGTGCCACCTGATGTTGCCAGACAAGGAATGGATGCGGTAAGTTCCCGTTCACTCCGCAACACACCTCGCCCCGTTCCCGCGCATCCCCAAATCATGGCCGAAAATCGAAACTTTTCCCCGTCACAACAGAAGATCATCAAGCGGTTCTACGACAACCGCGATCAGCTGGATGAACAGCATCTGGCGGAGAACGTGACGAACCTGTACCTCGCAACCGGCGAGAAACAGAAGGCGAAGATCTGGAAGACCGTTGAGGAGATGATGGGACGTCTCGGAGTTCCCGAGAGCCGTATCAAGCACATTGTCGACAAGAAGGATCCGGCCATTCTGGCCGAGGTTGTCAAGGATTTGCAGTCGGGAAAGATCAAGAAGCCCGCTCCCCCCGCCAAGCCGCAGTAGCACAGACAGTAGTCGTGGCGATTGTCGATGCGTGGAGTCGCCGACCTGTTCGTCGAGCACGACCATCAATCGCTAGTGCATTTGTGTCAGGTTTGACAGCACGTCACGCACCACTTTTCGGGCGGCAGAGGCGTCGATCACTCGGCGTTTATCAGCATCGGAATATGTAGTCCAGCCGACAATCTCATCAATCGTCCGCGAACACCCTGAACATAGCCGGCTGGAAGGCTCAAGAGTACAGTCACCCTGACAAGGTGATTTGGTCGCTGGCGAAGCCGGCAAGCACGTCTCGTGAAAGGAACCCCGGACGCTTTTGCATCCGGAATGAGCGCGATTGGAAATCAGCCGTTCCGTATGTTTAAACCAACGGAAGAGCTGTCCCGTGCTGTGCAGCCACTCGTGACTCTCGATCAGTTCATCAGTTGGTGAGAGCGACATCACTGCATAAGGCCCCCCCAACTCGGGGAGGTCGTAGCCCCCCAGATCGGTCACCAAAACGTAGCTGCCTTCGATGAATTCGTAGCGCCACGCTCGGGACATCCCAGGGACTTGCCACACTTGGAATCCCAGTCTCCAAAACCATGTTTCAGTCGTTGGAATCATGTCTCAGTTTTACCTGATGAGGGAGGGTGGGAATCACAGCTTTCTCCAGCCGAGACCCGTTGTCAGGTCGACGTGATGGAAGATGTTGGACAGCATCTCCGCCGAGTCAACAAGTCTCGGGCCCGGTCGGTTGAAGTATTGATTGCCGTCGACCGCGTAGACACGGCCAGTCCTCACCGCTCGTAACGCATTCCAACGTTCATCAGCGTCCAAGACTGTGGCTTCCTTGCAGGTTCGGTCCAGATCGAACCCACAGGGCATCAAG
>JAYWHX010000010.1:0-5948 GCA_043777375.1 Planctomycetota bacterium
CGGGAAGTTGTCAAACATCCATCGTGCTTGACCACGTGACCAAAGTCACGAACGTTTCCCGGCTCGACCTCCACTGTTCTTCATAGGTTCACCCCGTCATCTCCATCGTCCCACTCAACAGTTGGTGTTGTTCGAGCGATGAGATGGCGGGGATTGAGCGGGACATCACTCGGCGGCGAGGCGAGGGGAGCGGAAGCTAAACAGAAGTCGGTCGGAAAGACGGAAAGAGGCGGCGGCCCATAACGTACTCCTCAGCTGCGATTTCGGTGTGGGAACAAGTTCGTCGAGTGGCGGGTGTGTGAAAATATTCAGCAAAGTGACGCTATCCAGCGGATGTCGGACCTGCAAGAAGAATCGGTTTGGATTTAAAAGAAGCAGCTCCGTATATTTTGAGGAACGACTGGATTGTGAGATGGCGAGGCCACAGGCTGAGTGTTTGTCAGAGGTCTAACTCATCTATGGACTCCTCACCGTTGTTTCATCGAGTTCAGCACTTTCTCGAATTCTCATATTGAGTTCCTGTTCGGCATCATCGGCGTGTCGTAGATTCGCGGTCCTCGTTTTCACATGACCGATGGACGTCCCCCATGGGCTGCACTGAGTCAAACAGAATCATTCGCCTCACGAGTTGGAATGACGCTTGATGTTGAAACGACGGAAACTCATCACCGCGATTCTCCTGTGGGTATTGTGCTGGTATCCCGGCCGTGTGGGATACACACAGAGCAGCGCTGCACCAATCGATCCGGCTGAGATCGAGTTTTTTGAGCGTGAGATCCGCCCGATCCTGATCGAGCATTGCCAGTCCTGCCATGGGGCCAAGAAGCAGGAGATGAGCCTGCGGCTGGACTCCGCACTTGGGCTACTTTTGGGCGGCGACAATGGACCCGTGATCGTCGTCGGGGAACCCAACGAGAGCCTACTGATCGAGGCGATTCGCTATAGTGGTGACACCAAGATGCCTCCCAATGGGAAGCTGCCCGCCTCGGCGATTGCCTCACTCGAACGCTGGGTCAAGCAGGGAGCTGTCTGGCCGAAAGAGGATGCTCCTCCCGCCACAGTTGCCAGCGGGATTACGGCTGAGGCGGCCAAGAATCATTGGGCGTTCCAGCCGATTCGCTCCCCGGCTGTCCCGAGAGTGCAGGCTCCAGAGCGAGTCGCTAGGCCGATCGACGCCTTCATCCTCGCGCGACTTGAATCCGCCCAGCTGACGCTCAGTCCCCCGGCAGATCGTCACACGCTAATCCGCCGAGCGACGTTCGATCTGCATGGGTTGCCGCCGACTCCGGATGAGGTGATCACGTTTGAAAACGATTCTGCTCCGGATGCCTTCGGTCGTGTCCTCGAACGTCTGCTCGACTCCCCACGTTATGGAGAGCGCTGGGGGCGGCATTGGCTCGATGTAGCGCGGTATTCCGATACGAAAGGCTATGTCCGGCTCAACGAAAACCCGCGATTTCCCAGTTCGTGGACCTACCGCGACTACGTCATCACCGCATTGAATGACGACTTGCCCTTCGACCAATTCGTACGGGAACAGCTGGCGGCCGACTTGTTACTCGTGGACGACACACAGGATCGCAGCTCGCTTGCGGCACTGGGATATCTGACCCTGGGACAGCGGTTTTTGAACAGCACTCCCGACATCATCGACGACCGGATCGATGTCGTGTCGCGCGGGCTGTTAGGGTTAACGGTCAGCTGTGCCCGCTGCCATGACCATAAGTTTGACCCCATTCCGACGCGAGACTATTACGGCTTGTATGGGGTCTTCGCGAACTCGGTGGAGCCACGACTGCCGCCGCTCATTCTGCCCGCTGCGCAGCATTCACAGTTTGCTGCATATTTGACAGAACTCCAGTCGCGGTCGGATCAACTCGATGAGTACCTGCGAACACAGCAAACGGCGCTGACGACCTCTCTGCGAGCACGGTCGGGAGAGTATTTACTGGCCGGTCAGTACGATCCGGTGCAGGCGAATTTTCTAGCAGTGATGTTCTTGATCGACGCCAGCAAGGACTTGAATCCAGTCATGACGCAGCGTTGGGCGCGGCATCTGGAGCAGTCACGCCAGGGGCACGACCCGGTCCTCGCCCCGTGGCACGAACTCGCACGGTTCGCCAATCACCAGGCGAGTTTGGCGATCGCCAATCCAACCGATTCCGCCGCGAGTTCTGCCGAATTCGCGGCGCATGTGAGCCAGCTGGTCGTGGGGTGGCAAGGGCCATTGCAGAGCGAGCCTCGCATCAATCGCTTCGTCGTCGAAGCCTTGTCGAACTCACCGCCGCGCAGTCTCGCCGAAGCCTCGCAGCACTACGGATCACTGCTCCATGCAGCCGAGCAGCGCTGGCAGGAGACACAGCGAGCGACACCCGCTGCCACCCAGCTCGCGGACCCCGAGTGGGAAGAGCTACGCCAACTCCTCATGGGAGCTGGCTCCCCGTTTACTGTAACGATTGCCGATGTCGAGGAGTTTCTGTTTGTCGATGCCACGACACAGCAACAGCTGCATGCCAAGCAGCGGCTGGTAACGGATTGGATCGGCACAGCGGGGGCAGCTCCGCATGCGATGGCTCTGGAGGACGCTCCGACGCCGTCCGACTCCCACATCTTCATTCGAGGCAATGCCAGCAATCCCGGCGAAGTGGCACCACGGCAGTTTCTGGCGGCACTGTCCCCAGCGGATCGACAGCCGTTTCCGCACGGCAGCGGTCGCCTCGACCTGGCTATGGCGATCACTCTGCCTGACAATCCGCTGACGGCCCGCGTCATCGTGAACCGTGTCTGGATGCAGCATTTCGGTGCTGGACTGGTGCGAACTCCCAGTGACTTCGGGCTACGCGGCGAGCGTCCTACTCATCCCGAACTGCTCGATCATCTCGCCAGCCAGTTCATTGCTCAGGGGTGGTCACTTAAGTCATTGCATCGCGAGATCATGCGGTCAGCCACGTATCAGCAACAAAGCGTCATGGGCGAGCCAAGCACCCATGCCGCAGCCCGGCTCGCCGATCCCGAGAACTTGTTACTGTGGAGCATGAACCGACGGCGTCTCGACTGGGAGTCGCTTCGTGATGCCATGCTGGCGGCGTCCGGGCAACTCGACTTGACGATGGGCGGCCCGAGCGTGGAGTTGTTCCAGCCCGCGTACTCCTCGCGTCGCTCGGTCTATGGGCTGATCGATCGTCAGAGCCTGGCGAGCGAGCTGCGAACGTTCGACTTCGCTCCACCGGATGCGACCAGTCCGCAACGGCACCAGACGACAGTCCCGCAGCAGGCCCTGTTCTTGCTGAACAGCCCGTTCCTCAAGCAGCAGGTCGTGCATCTGGCAGCTCGACTCGATTCCAAATCCAACTCGACTGTCGAGCAGAAGATTGATGCCGCCTATCAATCTCTATTCGGCCGTCCGGCGACTGCTCGCGAAACGGAGTTGGGGATGAGTTACCTCGCGAAAGAGAATTCAATTGATGCGGCTCCCGAGGACGCAGCGGTCTTCCTCTCTCCCTGGGAGGAGTACCTGCAAGTGTTGCTGTTGTCGAATGAGTTCATCTTCGTGGATTAACGGCTTGTCAGAAACTGGCTTGTAGTCCAGCCATTAGAATGCTCCGAATCAGTCGAAAGACTGGGCTCAAACCCTCAATTGAAGCTGTGACGCTGCTCCCGATTGCTCGGCCGACAGGGGAATCGCTCTCTCCGATACGCCTCGCATACATCAGAATGAGGTATCTACCATGTGGACCCGACGCGAACTTCTCACCCGCTCTGGCCTGGGAATCGGCTGGCTCGGCATGGCTGACCTGCTGGGGCGTGAAACAGCTGCGTCAGAATCAACCGCGAATTCAAACCCGCTGGCCCCCAGGCTGCCGCACTTCGCCGCGAAGGCCAAAAGGGTCATCCATCTATTTATGAACGGGGGCGTCTCGCATGTCGATTCGTTCGATCCCAAGCCGATCTTGACGCAATATCACGGGCGGACCCTCCCGATCTCGCAGCGGACCGAGCGCAAGACGGGAGCGGCGTTCGGCTCGCCGTTCCAGTTCGCAAAACACGGCGAAAGCGGTTTGGAGATCAGCGAGATTTTCCCACAGATCGCCAAGTCGGCGGATGAACTGTGCGTGATCCGCTCGATGTATGCCGATGTCCCCAATCACGAACCTTCGTACCTGCTGATGAACTGTGGGGACGGACGGCAGGCACGCCCAGCTCTGGGGGCGTGGGCCACATATGGACTCGGTTCCGAGAACCAGAACCTGCCCGGGTTCATCGTGATGTGCCCCGGTGGTCAGCCCTCCACGGGCAGCAGCAACTGGCGATCCGCGTTCTTGCCGGGTGCCTTTCAAGGAACATACATCGACACGCAGCACACTGAACCCCAGAAACTCGTGGAGCACATTCGGAACGACTCTTTGAAGCCCGGTCGGCAGCGCGGGCAGCTCGATCTGCTTCAGGAACTGAACCAGCGGCACCTCGCAGCGCGGGCCGAGGACGCCCAACTGGAATCCCGCATCCAATCGTTCGAGCTGGCCTACCGCATGCAAAGCGAAGCGACCGAGGCATTCGACGTGACTCTCGAACCGCAATCCGTTCGTCAGATGTACGGCGATACCACCTATGGCCGCCAAGTGCTGATCGGGCGCCGGCTCCTGGAGCGCGGCGTGCGTTTCGTCCAGATCTGGCAGAGACCTGGGCAGCCCTGGGACGCCCACGACCATCTGGAAAAGAATCACCGCGACTTGGCCAATGAGTGTGATCAACCCATTGGTGCCTTGCTTCAAGATCTCAAAGCAAGAGGGATGCTCGACGGCACGCTGGTGATCTGGGGCGGTGAGTTCGGTCGAACTCCCACGGTCGAAATCCCGACCCCGGGCGTTTCAACAGTGGGCTTGGGACGAGACCACAACCACTACGGCTTTTCGATGTGGCTGGCTGGCGGGGGCGTGAGGGGAGGCTATGTTCACGGGGCGACCGACGAACTGGGATGGAATGCAGTCGAGAACCGAGTCCACGTGCATGATCTGCATGCCACCATCCTGCGGCTTCTCGGATTCGACCATGAACAACTCACATACCGCTATGCGGGTCGGGACTTCCGAATGACGGATGTGCATGGAAACGTGGTGTCTGAGATCATTCGATAGCAAGTGAAGGTGGAGTTTTGGAGAAGACGAAAAGTGACGTAACCAGTTCCGAGAGAGGCAGTGGTACACTCGCCCGGTAGGCGTATCTCGTTTGCAAATATGTGGAGGAACACATTCAATGTGAATCGGAGCGCCAGCTTCCGGCACAATCGCAAAAAGAAATAGTGCAAATGGGGCCAGCTGAATGACCCGGAGCAACTCAAGGTGTTGACCAGACTGGAAAACGTTTCAGTGCAATTGGATACGAGAAATTGAACACTTCGGTAGTTTGGAAATCTGGAGTGAAAAAGTGAACCATGCCAAACAAATCAGAGTCGAACCAGGGGAGATGAGTGTGAGTCCCGAGAGAATGTGCATAACTCACAAAGATTTTAGGGCGGAACACTTGCCGAAGAGGGCGGGGAATGACTACCCTTCCGAACCGTCGCTAACCACGGCGGTTCAGGCGTCGGGCGTGTAGCTCAGTTGGTTAGAGCGCAGCTCTGATAAAGCTGAGGTCTGAGGTTCGAATCCTCATACGCCCACTCGACGTGAGATCTGAGACTTGGTTATACTGATCGGTTCTCCGATACAGTAGAAGTCGGGGGCGTAGCTCAATTGGCAGAGCGCCTGCTTTGCAAGCAGGAGGTTTCCGGTTCGATTCCGGACGTCTCCATTGTGAGCAATGAGTGAAGATGGTTTGAGAAAACAGTCTTCGGATCGTTGACACGGTGGAGTGGTGGTCTTAGACTGCCCGACCCAACGCGGTTCGCCGTGAGGGGGAGAAGTTTTCGAGATGGGTTTCGGCCTATCTCGGTCGCTTTTCAGCTGCAA
>JAYWHX010000011.1:0-5938 GCA_043777375.1 Planctomycetota bacterium
GTTCGGTTTGCAGCAACAGCTTGCCGAAATCGGGCTTCGAGTCGAATGCCTCGTTCACCACGACTCCGTTGACCTTGTAGAGCAGGTGGCCGCCATCGGCGATGACTTCCAGCTTGGTCCATTCGCCAAATTTGCTTTCCACATCATCGCGGCCTCGGAAGCCGATATTGTCAACCCAGTCCACGTCGCGGCCAAACCAGTTGATCCGGCCACTGGTCACCGAAACGCGCTCGCCGCCCTTCTTCCAGACCATTTCTCCATCGCGGTCTTTCATGATTTCCGCGGAGAGGACCGTCGGGTAGACCTTCCCAGTGGTCTGGTCGACACCTTGCAGAACCAAGATATCGCCCACGCCGCCTTCGATGATCTGGGCTTCAATCGAGGCCATCCACGTATCCGCGTAGCCGCCATCGGGGCCCCAGCAGTGCAGCAGCAGGCCGGAATCGCGTGTGCGATCGACGCGGCTTTCCCACGTTTTCGCGCCCCACTTGAACTCCAAAATCAAGTGGTAGTCGCGGTATTCCTGATTCGTAATCAATCCCCCAAACCCGTCGCCCGAGATGTGGATCATGCCATCGTGGACCGTGAAAATCTGCTTCGGGTCGGAGTACTGCGACCCCTTGATCCACGTATAGAACCCATCGAGATTGCGACCATTGAATAGCTTGATCGGGCCATCCACCGGAGTGATCGCCTTGTCGCGGAGCGGGAACGCAGCTGGCTCACCCGGCAGTTCGCGGAGGGAGATGTTGCGGAACGCGACCGGGTCTTGATGACCGGCAAACCCGAAGTGCCCGGTCGTGCGCCGTGCCCCGGCGGGAACTTCGCCGTCCTTGGATTTGGTCACCAGGCTCAGGTCGGCGTCGACGATCGTGAACCCGTTCAGTTCCACCTTGACCTTGGAACCACGCACGGTGACTTGCTGGAAATTCCATTCGCCAGCGGGGAGCAGGTAGCCACGATGAGCAGCGACCAGTCCATAGATTGAACCGTGGTACTGGCTCGGATCGAGGGCGGCGTACTTGGGGTCTTCCGAATCGAGAACTTGAAGTTCCAATCCTTCCAGGTGCGGTTGACCCGTTCCCGCAAATCGCACAGCCAGCCCGTTGTTCCCACCCGGTGGCAGTTTGAATTCCAGACGAGTGATGAAATCGGAATACTCCTTTTCGGTGATGCAGTTTCCGCCCTGGCCCGCCTGACAGGCAATCGCCCCGTCCTTCACTTCATAGTTTTCCAGATCGCCTTTCCAGCCCGTGAAATCGCGCCCGTTGAACAGGCTCACGAACTTCTCATCAGCGGACCCGGACGCATTCAGGATCGCATGCGCCTCGTCCGCTGGAATCTCTCGCACCGAAATGTTTCGGAACCACAGCGTGTTGCCGTGATTCTGAAGTTCAATCTGTCCCGTGCGATAGATTGGCTTGTCACGCTCCCACAGGTTTTCCAGGACCACGTTGTCGGTGACCAGCTGCCCGTTGAGGGTGATGGTGACTCGTTCGCCGACCATGCGAATGTGAAACGTGTTCCACTCACCGACTGGCTTGTCGGCTTTCACCAGAGGGAACCGGGGATTCTTCTGGTTGTTCCAGAGTGCCCCGGACCCCTTCTCAGCTCCGTGGACAAAGTACTTCTCGTGATTCGTGTCCCAGATTTGAATCTGAGGGCTGCCTCGCAGATAGATACCGCTGTCGCCTTCGGCCAGAATCTTCCAGTCCAAAAACAGCTCGAAGTCGCCGTAGTCCCGGGCCGTGCAGAGACTATCGCCTTTGCCATCGAACTCCAGGACGCCTTCGACGACGCTCCAATGCGCCCGCATTCTGTCGTCCGCCGATTTCTGCGCGGCGGCCAATTCCTCAGCAGTCATCGCCGCCCGCGTCTTCGGGTTGCCGACTAGCCCCTTCCAACCGGTCAGATCTTTGCCGTTGAACAGCGACGTAAAGCCGGGAGACTTGTGATCCGACGGAGGAGCGGCCTTCTCGGCGGCCCGAACCGTCCAGTTGCCAGTTATCCCAAGCAGACAGACCGCAGCCAGGAGTGTGCGCACACACTGAGCCAGGGATCGCCTCATCGTCGATTGGTTGCTCATCGGTTGCCTCATCATGCTCGGTGCTCGCCTCAGCTGGCGCATTAGATCGCCCTCGAAAATGAGGCATCAATGCATCAGTCGAAGAGAATACGAACCACCGCTGGCAGACTCAACTCCGCGAGCGAAGTGTTTGCCAACTAGCAACTGCTCTCCACGCTTTAAAACCGCGCAGCTCGATACGGAGCCGGGTCCACATGTGGCTTGGCCCCAGTCATGATTTCCGACAACAGCTTTCCTGTCCCCGTCGCCAGCGAGACTCCCAGCATGCTGTGTCCAGCTGCGACGTAGGTATTTGAGAGGCGTGGCACCCGATCGATGATGGGCTTTCCATCACAGCTCATGGGCCGCCAGCCATACCATTCCTCTTCGACCGGCTCCGCGAACGGATCGACCAAGTACTCACCGGCTCCTCGTCGGAGCAGCCCCAGTCGCTGCCGGTTGAGCGTATCGTCATACCCCGCGAACTCCATCGTCGAGCCGATACGATAACCGGTTTGAAACGGAGTGATGGCCACGTGGTACTCTTCCAGAATCAACGAGTGCTTCGGGCAGACCTTGGGACGCGGCATCGTGATCGAGTACCCCTTCCCGGGTTGAATCGGGGGTGCGTAGCCGAGCGTCTTTCCGAGAAGTGGGGTCCACGACCCCGCAGCCAGCACAAACTGGTCAGCAGCATGTTCACCATTCGAGGTGCGAGCGGCCTTGATCTGTCCATCCTCAGTGACGAATCCCGTGACTTCCGTGTTCTCGTGAATCTCGACGCCAATCTCCAGCAGACGCCGCTGCCACGCGGCCATCAGCTCGCTGGGGCGCAGGTGACTGTCGATGTCGTACTTAAAGGCCCCGGCTAAACCTGGCTTGAGGGCGGGTTCCAACTCGACCAGCTGTTTTCCGTTCAGTGGAGTCGCTCCGACACCGAACTCTTTCCGCAGCAGGGCGTCGGTTTCGGCGTATTCGTCAAACATCTTTTGCGTCGCATAGACGAACAGCATGCCAGTCGTGTCGAACTCAGTCTTGGTCAACTCCGACTCGAAGAGCCGGCGATATTCGCTGTCGGATGATTGCAGTAACGCATGCAACGCCCGCCCCGTCGACATCATGTCGGCTTCGTTGCAGCACCTGGCAAACTTCAACAACCAGCTCCACAGCTTGAGGTCGACTCGTGGCCGCAAATAGAACGCCGAGTTGTTGTTGAACATCGACTTCAGCGTCTTGGTAATCGCCCCCGGCTTGCACAGCGGTAGGACATGGCTGGGGCTCAGGTAGCCGCAATTGCCATGCGAGCACGCCTTCCCAAATAACCCCTTGTCGAGGATCGTGACCTCTTTCCCCGCCTGCCGCAGGTAGTACGCGCAGGCCGCTCCAATGACCCCGCCACCGACGATCACCACGCGTTGTCCGGAACTCATGCTCGAATGCCTGTCTGGGAGGGGGATCACGTGGGGCCAGCGCGTCAGTTGATGCTGAGTCGATCATAGGTATCCGCGAGACGGCGGCAAAGTCGCGACGCGGTTCCTCTTTCTCCGGGTCAGGGTTCCGCGTAGACTTGCTATACTGCTCCCGGTCTCGGGATCGCGAAACTGAAACCTCCATCCGGCTGCACGATGTCCCCCTTTGATGGCCTTTCGACGATCGATCGGATGGTGAAAGCCGTGGAGATGGTGCGAGAACGGCTGTTGCGTGCGACAGCGGCGTTGGAGCAGGCGGGGGTTCCCTATTGCGTGATTGGGGGGAATGCGGTCGCAGCATGGGTGGCAAGCGTCGACGCCTCGGCGACGCGGAATACGCAAGATGTCGATCTGCTGGTGCGGCGATCGGACCTGGATGCTGTGCGAGCGGCCCTGGAGCCAGTCGGGTTTCGGCAGCGGCATGTACGCGGGATCACAATGTTCCTCGATGGAGATCAGAACCGCGTGCGAGATGCCGTGCATCTGATCTTCGCCGACGAGGTTGTCCGCCCGGATGATGCGATTCCCGCTCCCGGAGTCGAGGCGTTTGAGCGCTTCGGGAGTTTCCGCTCTGTCCCGCTTGAAAAACTGGTCGGGATGAAACTTGTGGCGTTTCGGGATAAAGACCGGACCCATCTGAGGGACATGCTCCAGCTGGGAATGATCGATGCGTCTTGGCCCGCTCGCTACCCGCCCGTTCTGGCAGCCCGATTGCAAGAGTTAATCGATCACCCAGAAGAAGATCTGTTTGCGTAGTGTTCTCACAGGTGCATTCATGGCCTCAATTCCTTTTCATCTCACCGGCGAAGCACTTTGGCGCAGAATGGATCGTGCTGTGGAAAAAATCCAGGAGCGTTTGGAGAAGACCGCACGAACGTTGGAACTCGTTGGCGGGGCTCGATGCCAGTCCTCCCCAGTTCCTGGCGTGCGACAGTCTCTATCGATTTCTTCCCCACCTCCAGTAAGTGGCAATCCAGGTCAGCAGTGTTACTCCGCTGACAACGAATCCGGCCCACAGAGATTTCGGCCAGTACGTCCATTCAATCCGGTGTTGCCCTGCCGCGACATCCACTCCCTGGTACATCCCGTCGACGACGCGCGCGGTCGTGGGTGTCCCATCGACGCGGACCGTCCAGCCCGGATAGGACAGCTCACGCACCACGACGGTTATGTCGGTCTCGGGCGACACGCTGACAGTGAATCGATTCGCCGACTGTTCAAACGACTCCACGTCGAGTCGCAGCCCCTTCCCGTCCACGACGCGCCCCGGTGCGTCCACGATCTCATATAAATACAGCGGGTCTTGATACCGCGCCCACACCTGAGATAAGAGCTGATCGAGTCCACGATAGACCAGTGTCACCGACCACTCGGTTTCGTTGAGCGGTTCGAACGACAGGATGTGAGTGACACCATTCCGGCGAAGCCAGGTGACGTGCCGAGCGACAGCAACGGGGTCTTGTTGATCGTCTTCCCCGTGGTAGTCGGTCGTGAGCTGAGGCTCGAAATACTCGCGCGGCCCCAATCCCAGATAGACCGGCCAGGCGGAGTACCCCAGGATCGTTGCCGCATCCGCACCGGGAGCCCAGAGCCGAACCGGGCGCGGCGATCGAGCCAGCTCCGCGCGAATCTCACTCGTGTCACGCGCGAGCAAAACTGGACTTTGCAGCATGACGGCATACGTCACCCAGCGGCTGACCAGAAACAAATCCCATGTCGTGAGACCCACAACGAGCAACCATCCACACCAGCGCAGACTGAGATTGTCGCTGCGGGGGCGTGGGCCATTCCGAATCGCAGGCAGCCAGAGATCGAACGCCGCCCCCGCCAGCAATGAGGCAGCAAATGCCGTCAGAATCCCATACCGACCCGCCCCACGAAAATAGCCAAACCCGGGGACATGCTTCAGGATCAAAAACGGCCAACCCGTGGCCAGCAGGAGTCCGAGGGCTCCAATCACCATCCATAGCGTCACTGCCCGGCTGAACGGCCACTGGCGGTGAGCCAGTCCCTGCAGCAGCGTGCAGGCAATCAGCAGTAGCGGGATCATGCCGAAGTATAAGTGCGCTTCGACCTTGTTCGTATTGCACGGATAAGCCAGCGCCCCGACATTGAATAGTGCTTGATCCGGGTCAGACTCTGGCAGATACCAGATCCAGGACGACAGAACTTGTGTCAGATACCACGGCGGAATGTGGCCGTAGCCCGGATCGTTTCCTTGATTGAACTCTTGCCGCTGGCTGCGCGTCATCAACTCCAGCGTCGGGCCGAGTTGCACAGCTGCGAGTAGATACCCAGCGACCAGAACACCTGCGAACCAGGCGAGTGCCGGGAGGGCGAGGCTCCCGCCGAGCCGCGAGGTGGTAAGAACGTCGCTCTTGGCTCGCGGCTCGGCGGGAGCCTC
>JAYWHX010000012.1:0-22159 GCA_043777375.1 Planctomycetota bacterium
CGATGATCCGCGTGTGCATGATCCACCGCATGCTCCGCCACCTAAAGCCCGACGAGCTGGCCCAGGACTGGGGGAAGTAGCTTTTCAAACACGCTCTCAAACGGTGAGTTCCATCATATCGGTAACGGCAAGTGGAGACATCCTGGGACTCAGGCAGTCTTCCTCAAAGTTGACTGGTCGCCTAGACGATTCTGAGAGTCCGATCTGGAAAGCCGAGAGCGGCCTGAGTATTGTGACGGGCTGTTCCCTCTCATTCACATTTCTGACCACCAAAGCAAAGTGACCATCTCCATGAGTCTCGTCGATGACATTATGAAACAAGTGGGCGTTTCCCAAGATCAGGCCGAAGGCGGCTTGGGACTGATTTTCAAACTCGCCAAGGAAAAGCTCGGGGCGGATTTCTCGCAAGTCAGCAACGTCGTACCGGACGCCAATCACCTGATCAACAAGGCCCCCGCAGATGAACAAGAGGCCGCAGCCGATGGCGGCCTGATGGGTATGCTTGGCGGCTTGGCAGGCAAGCTCGGACTCGGGGATCTCGGGAAGCTCGCTGAACTGGCTGCCGGGTTCAAGAAGCTGGGCCTTGATATGGATTCCGTTCAGAAGTTCGTGAAGGTCGTGATGACCTTTGTCGAATCGAAGGGTGGGACAGTTGTGAAGGATCTGCTGAACAAGGTTTTGGCCGGAAAGTAATGTATTGAATCGGCAGCGGGCGGGCAGTGACTCGTCCGCTGCGTTTTTCTCAGATTGAGGCCCTCGTGAACGCTCCGAATCCCGCATTGCCGACTCGACCGCTGCCGCTCAAGCCGAAATGGATTGCAGCTGGGTTCTTATTGCTGGTCATGTATTTGTTGATGCGCCCGTGGTTGGTGGAGCGGTTCGGGCTCGATCTGCCTGGGTTCACCGATGTGAAACCGAAGTTGGAAGCTCCGGCCGAAGATTCGTCGAAAGCGTCTGCGCCTCAGAAGAACAAGAATCGTCCGATCGAAGTCCCGGTGATTCCGGAGCAGTCCGAGCCGGTCGTCCCGGACGAATCCGTCGCACAAGCCGAGACGCCGGTCGCTGCCCCGACTGGCAAGCCCCCTCGTCCCGAGAACAACGGGGCAGCTGCGAAGCCCCCTGTTCAAACCCCGCCTCAGATCAGCAAGAACTCGGGGCAGACTAGCTCGGGAACTCTAGCCAAGTCCACACCGAAGCCGCCTGTCGTCAAGCCGACCACTCCGCCGACGATTGCCAAGAATACTCCATCCCCCGCCAAACCCACTCGCCCGACTCCCGCTGCTCCCGCAGTTGAGCCTGAGAAGCCGAAGCTGGGCGTGCTGAAGTCGATTGGCCGGAACACGTTCGAGTCCACAGCTGGGCTGGTGTACTCCCAGTACCGCATCGACCATGTGATGGAGCATGCGCGAGATATCCCCGACAAACCGACGCACGGGGTGTTCGACGGGACGAAGGATGAGATCTTCGCCCTCATCGATGAGGCTTACGAGTTGGCACAAAAGCGAGGGCCGCCGCAGGTCGTCATCCAAGACGAAGGGGATCGGACGACTTATACCGTGAACTTGAATCGCAAGATCGGGCGTGGCGGTGGCCAAAGCGGAGCCCGCCGCCGCAATCCACCGCTCAAGATGGTGAAGATTGTTCTGGAAGGGAACGAAGTCGTGACCGCGTTCCCGACGGATCGGTAATGACCTGAGTCGGTCATTCCGTCAGGGTTGGAGTTCAGCCTTGAGGCTGCTCCGGAACAGCCTCAAGGGTGGACTCCAACGGAGGACTTTGGCCGGATTTCAGCGAATTGACCGATCAGCGTTACACGGCTCGCAGGATGGCGGCGACGCTTTGCCCCATGCGAGTACGGTTCACGCTCATGGCGACCGGGTTGCGGTCGCGGAGTGGTTCGCGAACGACGTTCAGGCGGCACTGAGGATCGGGATGCTGGTGATGCAGCGTCATGGGAATTTGACGGTTCTTGAGCGCCATCACACTCCCTGCGAGCTCCACAGCTCCGGACCCGGCATCAAACGTGCCGAAATAGCTCTTCATCGCGGTGACCGGAATCCGGCCAGCCACATCGCCCAATGCCTGGTGGTAAGCGCGGGCCTCGACGACATCTTCGCGCCGCGTACTCTTGCCGTGGGCGTTGATGTGTCCAATGTCCGCGGGAGACAGATGCGACTTTCGCATCGCGGCTTGCATCGCGTTGACCAGGCCGACACCGTTCGGGCGACCGTTTTCGGTCCGGCCATCACAGCCCGCGCCGACGCCGAGGACTTCACAGTAGATTTCAGCTCCGCGAGCGATGGCATGCTCGTAGCGTTCGACCACGAAGACGCCAGCGCCTTCGCCGACGATCGTGCCGTCGCGGTCAACGTCGAACGGGCGACAGGCCAGCGAGGGGTCTTCTTGCCGGGACAGGTCCTCGTACAAGCTGGTACGGGCCAAGTCGATCGGGTGAACCTTCGATCCACAGGCTCCGACGACCATCACATCGGCCTGGTCACGTGCGATCACTCGCATCGCTTCTTGCAAAGCCAGCAACGCGGAAGCTTCCGCACTGGTGATTGTGTTATTTGGGCCTCGGGCGTCGTGTTCGATCGCCACGTGGCAGGCGGGCATGTTGGGCAGTTGCCGCAGCAGCCACAGCGGGGCAATCTTCCCCATCTGGTCTTCACCCCAGCGGGTGGCGGGGTCGTGTTCGTCGGCGACAAAGTCGCGAGCAGCATCGCTGAGCTCTTCCGGGTTGAAGGGCATGTGGCCTGCCCCGAATTCCACACCCAGACGATCGGGATCGACATCCCCCGACTTCAGTCCGGAATCCCGCATCGCTAGCGAGGCGGCGACGACACCCAGCTGGATGTCGCGGGACATGACTTTGATGAACTTCTTTTCGTACAGATACTTCAGTGGATCGAAGTCGTGGATTTCAGCGGCCAGCTTCGTGGGCAGCGACCCGCCAGAGATAGAGCGCAAGGGTCCAATGCCAGAAACTCCCTGGATCAAATTGTTCCAGAAAGCGTCCTTCCCGATGCCGATGGGGGAAACCACCCCCACCCCGGTAATCACCATCCTCGGGATGGTAGATCCAGCCGTCATAGCCTGACCCCAAACGTGAACCACAAACAACCCGGCCCAATATCGCTATCGGACGACGGATCGATCCATGGTGAGCACCGTTGTCCCGCGTCCGTGAAGCTGTGGAATCGTCAGATTCCGGACTGCAACACAAACGCCGGTTCTCGCTTCAAACTCGCAGCCACCCTCCGGGCGTCGTTGAGATTCAGCAAGCTGGCACTGACCATGTGGAACGCACGGCCCATTTTGCATGGGACGCGGAGGCCCTCGCCTCGTTGGGTTCGTGGGACGCAGCAGTTGTCTGACCCCTGCATACCTCGAACGTGGGAGTTCCCATCGGCTCCGCCGACGGCCTGACCAAAGGTTGGAACTCCCGACAGCACCCATTACACCCGCTGGAGCGTGAATGGTCAAGCAGAATCTGATCGGGCAGGTGTTCTCTTGTTCACATTCCTCGGCGAGAAGGACTCAACACCTCTTCTTTAATCGTCCGATCGACCGCCGCCTGAGAAGCGGAAAAAGTAGTAAACCACAGTCAGCAGAGATTCCAGTGTCGCCGCCACATATGTCAGCGCAGCGGCGTTCAACACCTTGCGAACCGCCACCGACCCCTCTTCATCGACAATTCCTAAATCCACCAAATGCCTTTTGGCTCTTGAGCTTGCGTCGAATTCAACCGGAAGATTAATCAACTGAAACACGAGAACACCTGCATAGGCGATCAACCCCAGCATCAGCAGTTTGGGCTGATTGAGAAAAGCTCCCAGCAAGACCAGCACCATAAATGCCATCGGGCCATATTGAGCGGCAGGGACGGCGGCGCTACGCAGTGACAGCGGCAAATACCCCGTGGCGTGCTGCAGAGCGTGCCCGGCCTCGTGAGCTGCAATCCCGACGGCGGTCGCCGAACGGCCTCGATAGACCTCGGAACTCAGGCGGATGACGCGGGCGGACGGGTCGTAATGGTCCGACAAATGCCCGTGAGTTTCCTCGACGCCGACATCGTGGACACCCGCACTTTCCAACATGTGTTCGGCAGCTGCGGCCCCGGAGAGGGAAGTCCCGACCTGCATACCGGCTTTGTAAGTCGAGCGCAAGCGGTACTGAGCCCACATCATCAGCAGGATCGCCGGGGCGGTGACAATCAAAATCCAGGGGTTAAAGAACATGGGACGTTTTCCGGTTGAGCTGCCACGTGAAGTCTTCGCAGCGGAGCATTGTCCGCGCGAATCCACTCTGCCTCCAATCCTAGGGTGAGGAACGCAATCCGGACAGCAGCGGATCAAGAAAAAAGCCCAGTGGGGGGCCACTGGGCTTTTGAGATCAACACAGAGCGCTCCGCTGCGAAGACTGCGCTTCGCGGCTCAGCGATTGCGCTACCAGCTCGGGTGTTCTGGCAAGAACTTCTCGAATTCGGCGATGAGCGCCGCCTCGTAGGCACCACCGAACGTCCCTGCGAAGAAGCGATCGATCGCCTCAGTCTGGAACTTCACCCAGCTCTGGTCTTCGTGGCCGGGGTTAATGGGGAAGTAGCGGGCCTTCACTGACAAGGCCGCCTTCATATCACCGGGGGCGTCGCCGATCATCAGCACCTTATCGGGTGAGTACCCCTTGGCGATGGCAGCTGTCAGGATCTCGGTTTTGCTGCCCATTTCCTGACCGCAGATGGCCGAGACGTACTGGGCGATGCCGTGCTCGCTCCACTCGGCTTGCAGGGCGGGAGTCGGAGTCGCCGAGCAGACGATCAGGTCGGCCTTGCCTTGCAGTCGTTGCAGGCTCTCGCGCACGCCGGGAAACGGTGGGACGCCGTGGACCAGTCCCTTGACCGTCGCATCGACCGCCGAGGACCACGCGGAGGCCTTCACCAGATCGGGATTCTCCGTTTTCTCGGCTTCGGCCTTCACCGTCCCGCTGGAGAGCTTCGTCTCGCGCTTGACCCAATCACGCAGCCCCTGGAACTTCGGGACGGCGAACCCGCGACCTTTGACTTCCGCCCGCTGCTCCAACAAATCGAGAGCCAGCAGATACGCCGGGAAGCGATTCGCTCCGCGCGTCTTCGAGTACAGATTTGTGAACTCGGCGGCTTCGCGGGCGTACTTCGAGATCGCCTGGAGACCGAAATAGTTGATGAAATTCGGGATGAAGCACTCCTTGTGCTTGATCTCCATCGAGTCAAAAGCACAGCCATCCGAGTCGATGGCGATCAGGAAATCATGTTTCTTCTGGACGTTGGCAAGGGCGTCGGACACGCGCGGGAACTCCGGTGAAATGGGGACGCGTCACAGCTGGGGAATCGAGTTGATTCTTGGGCAGCCAGCGAAGCGGGAGAGGACCCACATAGGTTATGACGAGCGGCCCCCGCCAACAAGCGGGAATCAGGCTGCGATGCATCGCTCAGCGTTGATCTCGATTCGATTGTCCCGGAGCCGCACTCGTCAGAGTGCAAGCTCCCCGCGTTCTGTCGAACGCAGCGACAAAATACAGGCTCTGGTGCTTCGTCACACCTGGCAATTGGGGTTGCGAACCACCAAATTGGGAGGGCGAAGCTCCTGCTGAGCCGCGAGCCAGGGGCGACGTTTTTTCGCACAAACGGCTCGGCAGGAGCCTCGCCCTCCCGAATGAGACGCCCCCATGTTTAGACTTGACGCAGCACTAGCCTGCATGGACTGGCACCACGTGAGTTTCTAGAGGTGCGACTGGTATGACCCCGCTGCGGGCGGACCGCTCTTTGAGCAGTTCTGTTGCCGCATGAAACGCAGCAGAGACACCCGGTTGGGGAATCAGTCCGCCTCCCAGAATGAGGGCAGCCAACGTGAGTACGGCGATCCTTTCGCGGCCCCCGATCTTGAGCGAGACCGACGAGGCATAGCGTGTTCCGGTGAACAGCAGGAAGTAGGCCCGCATGATCGCGATGCCATTGAATGTGGCAGCGATCACCAGCAATGGCCCGACATACGGGTACGCTTCGACCGCTCCATCGATCAGCATTTCGGTGCCGATGAATCCAATCGTTCCTGGGAATCCGACACACCCCAGACCAGTCAACAGGAAGCAGATGGCCAGCGCCGGTGCGTGTTCGTAGAGCCCTTGATACTGGTTCAATTGCAGCCGCCCGCGTCGAGCCTCCAACGCTCGCAAGGTGAGGCCAAAACCTCCGAGTGAAAGCCCTGCTGACAGCCACACGCACAAGGCCCCGGTCAACCCGATCGGCGTGGCGATCTCCAAACCAACCAGCACCATTGCCGAATGACTGATAACCAGACAGCAGAAGAATCGCCGAACATCCTTCTGGACCATCGACATTGCGCCCGCATACACCGCTGTGAAGAGCGAGACCATCCCCAGGCAGCTGAGCGCGTACGCTGGCGCAATGGGAACGACCAGGCGAAGAGCGGCATAGGCTCCGGCCAGCGGAGTCGTCATCAATAGTGACGTTCCGAACGAGGCATTTTCAAACAGATCTCCGACCCAACTTTGAAACGGTAACACGCCGCACCGAATCGAGACCGCAGTCAGCAAGGGAATCAGAGCGAGCAGCGATTGCGTCTCGGGACCTCCGGGACCGACGAGACTCCAGCCGACAGCCATCAGCAGGGAAGAGATGGCCATCGACAGCACGTAGAGCCGCGTTGGTCGCCCCCGACTGATCAGTTCGAAATACGGCGGGACGGCACTGGCCGCGAGTAACAGGATGATCACCCACGGATCGATGGCACTGAACAGGGCCACAGCCATGGCCTCACCGATCAACATCGTCGAAAACGAGAACCTTGCAACCTTGGTCCGCAAGGTCGATACCGCAGTCAGCAAGTACAACAGTGCCGTCAGTGGAATCAATGGGGCGCTGAGCTCATCAATGACAAATAGCTCTCGTCCGATCAACTTCGTCATCAGATGCCAATGGTCTTCGGCCTGATGAATGTGTAGCGAGTAGAAGTCGAGGGTCTCGCCCGCAGCTGCGAGAAAGCCCAACCCGGAAAACACTAGGCAATGCCGCCGGGCGATGACCGGGTCATGGATGCGCGCCACCCAGCCCGCCCCCAACAAGGGGATCAGGATGGCCAGCTCGATCCAGGGGAGATGCAGTTCGTTCATAGGGGGGAGGTTGAGAGTTGAGAGTTGAGAGAAGGATAATCCTTCTCTGGCTGACCGCTGACCGCTGACCGCTTGGCACTCAGTTAGGTGCCATCGCTCTCAGAATCGGGCGGGGTTCCGTTGATGCGATTCGCGATTCGGCGATCGAGTTCGTCGCACCACTGGAGACCCGAGAGCAGAGGGTCGACCATGTACCGCTGAAGCGTGGAATCGAGCTCCCCGCGATGCAGAGCCAGTCGGTATAGCCGGATAAGCCAGCTCTCTGGCAGACGCGATTGCCAGCGGGGAGGGACGAACGTGAGCCGCGTTCCAATTGCGTTTTCCAGTACTCGGTAGTCATGCAAGAGCGTCGGAGCTCGTACGAACTGTAAGGTACGGGCACACCCATGACCGAGGATGTGAATCAGAGGAATGTACAGCAGTGTTGGCATGTCCATTCGTTTGCCCAACCAGGCAAAGAAACCGATTTCTGCCACGATAAAGCCGACCTGCGTGAGCGAGGCAAACGACAATGCCGACTTGATGTCGGTCTGAACTCGCCCCGTGAAGGCTGCGAAGAATGCTGTCGAGAGCCCCAGAGCCACGACCACTGCAGACAATGCGGGCGAGAGCGCCAGGATCGGGCTGACTCGCAACAATAAGAACGCCCCCAAGTGGACGGAGAGTGCTCCATAAAACACTGCACTGGAGGGAGTTGGCCCTTCCATCGCTCGTGGCAGCCAGCCAGAGAAAGGAATCAATGCCGATTTTCCGGCCACTGCGATCAGGAGTAACAGCCCCACTGTAAATGCCTGGCTCGCGGGCATCGTCGCCACGCCCTCGGGCCACGCCCCAGTCCCCATCAGCTTGTCGAAATCCCCTTCGCCTGACAGATGATGCAGCAGCAGTGCCGCCATCAATAGCCCGGCATCGGACAGCCGGTACACGACCCAGACTCGCAGCCCATTGCGACAGGGATTCGGTCGCTCCTGAAAGAAAGCGACCAGCAGCGTCGAGGAGAGTCCGACCAATTCCCAGCCGGTAAACAGCGTCTCAATCGTCCCGGCCAGCGAGGTCACAACCATCCCCAGGACGAAGATCGCATACAGCATAAAGAACCGATTGAACCCCGCTTCCCGATGCATGTACTTGTCAGCAAACGCTCCGATTGTGCCACACAACACGAAGATCAGGATTACGAACGGAACCGACAGCCGGTCAAACTCCAGCTTAAACACGAAGTGGTAAATCGGGTGGTCGGCATGCTCAGCTGTTGGAAGAACTGGAGTGTGTTCGTGGTCATGCACGACGACCCAGTGCCCCAGTTCAATCGGCACTCGGCGCTCGGCCCCGCTGAGCATCAGTGCCAGAATCGTGATCGAGGCTAGTAGTCCGGTGACCATCGCAGTCTGGACGACTCGGCTGATCCAATTCTCGGACAGCGGCCGATCGATGATCGATGCAATCCCCAGCACGGCCACGAGCAGAGCGGGCGCCGCAACGACGATGAGACCGAGAATGGTGAAGAGGTTCATGGGCAGTGGGAGAGTTGATTGTGGAGCGACTGGGGAGCGGCAAGCGTGAGCCTGTTAAGGGTTCCGCGATTGAGCGGAATGAGCGTCCTGACTCGTTAAGTACCGCCATGTCCACCAATCTGGGCGAACTCCATATGTTCGCGCCAACCTTGGAACCAGTCGACGGAACTCGTCGCCTGTGACAACTCATGCGTACTGGCTGCGTAGGGAATGTACTCCCCATTCTGGTACAGAGAGATCGCTGCCGTCTCGGGGTGCAACAGGGCGAATTGGACCCAGCCGTTGCGGAGGATGTTTCCCACGGTGGAGTTGCGGGCCATGATCTTGGCGATCGCTTCGGGAGTCGACTCGATTACGAAGAGTTGACGGACAGGCTCATGAATCTCTACACCCTGCCAGGGCAGACCCGAACGCAGATCGCTGGCCGCCCCATCCATGACCCCCAGCAGCGATGTAATGTTATGCGGCAACTTGGTCCCTGCTCCCCATCCCGATGGGTCGATGTAGGAGAAGAAATATTGCAAATTGATCCCCGAGCAGACGATCACGACAGCCCCCAGAATTCGCCCCAGAATCGTACTCTCGGCATCATCCAGTGTCGGATCGTACGAGACGAGGAAGGAGCGGCGGTCCAGGTACAGTCCGCGAGTAAGGCTGCGTCTGCCGACGACGGTCATCGCATTCGAAGCATTCCCAAATTCGGGTCGAGTCTGAGCGAGATCTTCGGCCCGGTTCTCGACATGGCGATGCGCATCCGTCGGAGTGATATTCAGCGGAGCCGAATAAAAGCGGCGGCAGCGCTCCTGAGCATTCCGACGACACGCTTCGTCCAGAAAATCGCGAGCCGTTTCCAGGTCACTGATGTGCGAGCGTGGCAGCTGATCGAGGTCGAAATAGGTGAACGTGTCGGTGGTTGTGTTGTGCAATCCACCGACGAACACCGTGTCCTCGGGGATCGAGAGTCCTCGACCGGCCAGGATTGTGCGAACGCGAGGATCGTTGAGCATGCCCG
The DNA here is from genome assembly GCA_043777375.1 of Planctomycetota bacterium. Classification (GTDB taxonomy): domain Bacteria; phylum Planctomycetota; class Planctomycetia; order Planctomycetales; family Planctomycetaceae; genus TH-plancto1. The sequence continues at coordinate 9,694 of JAYWHX010000012.1, forward strand.
CCAGTGCTCGCCCGTTGGCTCCTCCGGCACTGCCCGAGCAGGCCCCGCAGTCGTAACACGACTTGTGGGGATTGTTCATGCAAAAGGCCCCGTGTCCAAAGAAGAACACGAGACGTGCAAAGCTGGATCTCAGGCCAGTCTCACTGAGAATCTTCTCTCCGACATCGGCCATCTCGTTGAGCGAGTAACCAATCGCATCCCCCTCGGGGCCAGGCTGTTTTGTCAGCCGCTCCAGTCTCAATCGGGTGACAGCGGGTGGAGCCACGACGCTGCCGACCATGCGTCGCAGTCGCGATGTCGCTCCGGGAAACAGCACGCGGGCCACGAGCGGAACCGACGCGAAGACACCCAGCGTGGCTGTCATCAGTGCCCCGCCGGTCATGCTTCGCGATCCCACATGAATCTGGTGCGAAGCCGTAGCCAGTCGTTTGCGTGCGCTGGATCGCCGGCGGTCTGACTCGGCGAGGCTGTAGACCACTTCTTCGATCACGTAGTTCTGAGGACGCACGACAATCGGACACAACGCTTGGTAGTGGGCATCGGACACGCCCTTGTAATACATCGCCACGCCAAAGAATCCCGCAGCTCCGAACGTCTCAGCTCTCGGGCAGACCTCTTCGAGATGTCGACGGAACGATTCTTCACGAGTGTCGATGCAGTACACGGATTGAAACTGTGGAGCTGAGACACGTTCGTTCGTTCTGCCTTGAGTGTGGATCGAAATTGCGTCCAATGCACGCACTCGAAAACGTCGTTCAAAGGCGAGGTGGAAGATTCTTCGACGTTGGATGTCATCGAATGACTCCACTTCTCGAATCAGATTCGACCAACCCTCTGCGGGCAGAGTTGAGAGTTCAGCAGCAGACCAGCCGAGCACTTGAGAGAGTTGAAAGACGACGAAGGCGCGCTCTTCGACATTCGTCGTAGGAGTCGGTGGGATACGGTTCCTCAAAGCTCCTCTGAGATCCGCCAGCGATGCCACATCAGGTCTCTCACACCGCATCAGATGGCCGAGGGCCACTCGCAGCAGAATCATCCGCACAGCCATGTACTGCAACAACGTCCCCGCAGGCATCGGATGCCCGACCCGATCTCCGCGGTCTTCCGCCTGCCAGATCATTCCCGCCCAACCCCGCAGAGCCAGCAACTCTCGAGTCAGATACTCTGGAGATTCAACTTCAGAGAGTCCGAGCTTCTGAAGTGAGTCCGCGATGATTTCCGCGGGCGACAGCGATGCCACCTTCTGAATCTCAGCAGGTAATTCACCCAGCCAGAGTTCGACGGGCGGTGTCGTTCCGTAGAGGAGCACAAACGTGTCCCAGAAGCCCGCGTCGCGATGGGGAAGTTCCCAGGTGGCCAGTCCCTGGTCGACGAATCCCGCACAGAATGGAATCAGTACCGAGTCGATTAGGCGATCGCAGTCCTGCCCCGTGGCTTCCTGGAACAGGTCTCGATGACGAATCGCCTGCGACTGTGCGTGCGGGATCGGCAGGTTGTGAACACCTTGGCGGCAGACCTCCCACAGGGCACGCAACGAAAAAGCGATCCAGCGGCTGCGCGGCCACCGTTCGATGGCGGCGTCTGAGAGTTCCGGAAACGTGACATTCCACGGGTTCGATGTATTGACGTGAACCTCGCGCATCGCCCATTGCCGCGTCTGTTCTGTGGTTCGCTCGAATGTCTCGGCAGAGACTTCCTCTCGGTACAGGGCCAGTGCATCCGTCTCAGCGACAAACCAGCGCAGCTCAGCTGCGGGTGCCAAACGCACCGGGTATGACAGCATCGCCAATCGAAGATCAAACGCATTCCCCGCAGGTCCGACCGGCTTTTGCGAGCGGTCGCCGAGATCAATGCGAAGTGTCTCGGAGAGATCTTCCGCTCGGATTCGCTCGCGCGCCAGCTTCTCTCGATAACGGTCTTCCGACAGATACGTTTCAAACCCAAATAGCTCTCGCCCTCGCTCCAGACCTGCCTCGAAGGGGAGGTCTTCCAACGCCTGGAGCGAATTCAAAAAAACGAACGCCGTGATCGGCCCCTGTGCCGGCAGCAGCTTAGCCGCTTCGATGAGGTGGCTGACGATCCAATGGGACTGATCCACAACGCACTCCAAAGCCCGAAATCAGATTGCACTAGGCGATGGATGCAATCCCGGTGCCTTGTCGCTGGATTCGCAGGATTAAGACCGAACTCGGAATCCAAGAGATCTGGAGGTCAAAATTCTGACGAATTCTTGAACTTAGGGAGAACGCTGATCGTCTACGAGTCAGGCTGGTCGTCTTCCGACCAGATCGAGCGGGAGATTTCGATATTCAAGCTGCGAATCTTGTTGCGAAGACTGCCGCGAGTGATTCCCAGGATGCGAGCGGCCTGAACTTGATTGCCGGAGGTATGCCGCAGCACTCTCAACAGCACTTCTCTCTCCAGCAGTACCAGTCCTTCGGCATACAGGTTTTCGCTGCCTTGAGTAATTCGCTCCGCCACAAAGGCGTCCCAGTCGGTGGTCGCCCTTAGGACAGCTGCGACTGGCTCAGGACTATTAGCGAGGGCTCCATTGCGAACGACATCGGGAAGAAAATCACTGAGCAGGACGGATCCATTCGCCTGCAAAATCAATTGTTTCAGCACGCTCTGCAGTTCTCGGATGTTTCCGGGCCAGGAGTACGCCTCCAGTTTTTCGAGTGTCAGTGGAGCCAGTTGAGGGTCCGGCTTCCCCAGCTCTGCTCCCAGTCGCCGCAGGTAGTGCTCAATCAACAGGCGGAGATCGCCTCCCCGCTCTCGCAGCGCAGGCAGGCTGATTGAGAACACATTCAACCGAAAATAGAGATCCTTTCGAAAACGTCCGTCTTCCGACATCGCTTCGAGGTCTGCATTTGTCGCTGAGATCAACCTCACATTCGTCTGCACAGTCGTAGAACCACCGACGCGCTCGAATCGCTGCTCCTGAATCAGTCGCAGGATCTTGGCCTGGGTCAGGGGGCTCATGTCTCCGATTTCGTCCAGGAAAATCGTGCCCCCGTGGCACTGCTCGAACCGCCCAATATGCTTGCGGTCTGCTCCGGTGAAAGCTCCCTTTTCGTGACCAAACAGTTCGCTTTCCAGCAGGTTGTCGGGAATAGCTGCACAGTTGATTGCCATGAACGGCTTGTCAGCGCGCTTGGAGTGCTGATACAGAGCGCGGGCCACCAGTTCCTTACCAGTTCCACTCTCACCACGAATCAGGACCGTGACATCCTGCTTGGCAACTCGTCCGATCGCCTTGTAGACATCCTGCATCGCCGGACATCGCCCGATGAGAGCGTCGCCGGTCTCGGGCAGCGGACCGACCTCCGACAGCGCAGCTGGCTCTCGCATCAGTCGGCTGGCCCGCATCGCCCGGTCGATCACAGATCGCAGTTCGGCCAGGTCGAGCGGTTTGAGCAGGTACTCGAACGCTCCCTCGCTGATGGCCTTGATCGCCAAGTCGGTCGTGCCATGCCCGGTAATCAGTATCACCGGCACGCGCGCATCCAGCTCTCGCAGCCGCAGATAGGTTTCGAGCCCCGTCGCATCGGGCAGATGCACATCCAGGACCACGACATCCGGGGCGACTTCGCTGAATCGGGTCATCGCCTCAGCGGCATTCGCCGCCAGTGAGACTTGGATATCGGTATCACGAAATGCCCGCGTAAACGCATGTTGAATCGAGGGTTCGTCATCAATCACCAAGAGTCGCGGGGTCATGCTGGTACTCCCACTCGATGTGTTCGCCAGACGGAATTCACTACGGAGGCACGGAGACACGGAGGAGACAAAGAAGAAGTGATCGTGTCTCGATAGTCTCCAACGCTATGGCTCAACTGCCAGAAATCGCGACAGTCTACGCTTTGCGGCTTTGCGTCCTGGTGCCTTTGCCTTGGCCTCCTCAATTCCACGTTCGGCAACACCGACCATGAATGACCTTCACCGTGCGGGGTCTCCGTGCCTCCGTGCCTCCGTGGTGAGATTCCTACTCGCTGATCGCTCATATCACATCGCTCCCCGCTGGTAGGCTGACTCGGAACATGGCTCCACTTGAGGGAGCGTTCTCGACGCTGACTTGTCCGCCATGCGCCTCCACAATTCGGCGAGTAATCACGAGTCCCAGTCCCAAGCCAGTTTCCTTGTTCGTCGCAAACGGCTGAAACAACCGCTCCTGCATGTCCGCTGAAATCCCCGGCCCCGTGTCGGCCACGGTCAATTCCGCCTGATCGCCACGCCGGCTCGTTGTGAATGTCAAGCGGCCGCCGTTGGGCATGGCATCGATCGCATTCAGCGCCAGGTTCAGAACCACTTGTTGCATCTGATTCACATCCGCATCGATGGGCACGCCTTGATCGGGACACACCAGCAGGATCTGAACCCGCTGCCGCTCGGCCCGCACACGGACCAATCCCATGACATTTTGGACGACCGTTTCCAAATCGACTTGTCTCCGTTCGGGACTCGGTGGTCTGGCGTAATCCAGAAAGCTCTGCAAGGAACGTTCCATCCGCAGGACTTCGCTCACGATGACTCGTAAGTCCTCGGTCGCCATGCCCCCCGGACTACTGCTTTCCAACTCGGCTTGCACCAGCAGCTTGATCGAGGTCAGGGGGTTCCGCACTTCGTGTGCCACTCCGGCAGCCAACTGCCCGAGCGCGGCGAGTTGCTCCGCACGCAGCACTTCGCGGTCGCGCTGTTGCAGCATCGCGACGAACCTCTCGATGCGGGCGCTCAGTGAATCCATCTCGTCATGGAGCGCGACGACATTCCCATCACCGGTGAGAACAATCTCCGATGTCGGGTCCAGCTTTCCCGCCGCATCTCGCACCTGCACTTGCAGTCGGCGGATCGAGCGGGATACCCCTTGCGACACGCCAAAACCCAGGAATAGCCCCGCGATCCCTCCCAGCCCGCTCACCAGGACCAGCCCCCACGTCGTCCGCCTGAGCAGCTGAGAATGCTGGTCAGCGGATTGCTGAAGTCGCAAGGAGCAGGCCACCTCCAGGTCGTGGCTGGGGCGGACCAACTCCCGCTCCATCGAGTCGACCAACTGAGCGACCACCGCATCCGCGATCGGCTCCTCGTCAGCGGGGAGGGCATCCCAGACACCCAGATGCTGATGGAAAGCCGCATCAATCTTTGCCAGCTGCTCGCTATCGGTCGACGCGGAGAGCCGGCCTTCCGCCTCCTGCAACAAGCTGTCGGCCCGCTCGTGGATGGAGGTGACCTTCCGTACGCGGTCCTTCACGAGAGCAATCAATTCGATAAAGCACTCTTCTAACTCGGCGACCGAGCGATGTTGCTCGACATCACTCCGCAGATCAGTGGCGGCATCGCGCTGCTCGCGGATTAGCCCGACAGCTGCAAAACCACTGAGGATTGCCAGCGCGAGGCTGAGCGCCACGAGTGGCCAGATCAAGTGAAACCGCTTCATCCCGCTCCCCGGATTGATCATTGATCAGTCTTACCTTTTTATCCGAACGGCCTGATCGCCGGGAAGCCAGTGTGGATTGTGAGGCGTCATTTGCCGAGTACGAAGCCCACACGAATACTCTCACGCCCTGTGAATACACTGAGCAAGATGCAATTACTGGGCCTCGGCACATGAGTTGCTATTGTCGGTTTACGACTGACCGCCCAGGGGCCTTGCCCCATCGACGTACTCGACAGGTTGGCAGTCTCAGGAGCTTTGATGATGCGTGATGCAACGACCACCCAGATGCCCCTCTCGGACAATTCGCCACTGGCCAGTGGAAAGACGTTCGGCCAAGACGTGTTCTCGGGCTTTCTTGTATTTCTGATTGCACTGCCGCTCTGTTTAGGGATCTCCTTGGCCAGCGGTTGCCCGGCTGTGGCTGGTGTGCTGACTGCGATCATTGGATCGCTAGTCTGTGCCCTGATCAGCAACTCGGAACTGACCATTAAGGGCCCAGCTGCGGGGCTGATCGTGATCGTCCTCGGGGCTGTGACTGAGTTCAAATCGCTGGGCTTTAGTGATCACGAAGCCTACCGGATGATGCTGGCAGTCGGTGTCGCAGCCGGGGTGATTCAGATCCTGTTTGGGCTGCTGAAGACCGGAATACTCGGTGAGTTCTTTCCGAGTTCGGCGGTCCATGGGCTGCTCGCGGCAATTGGCATAATCATTATCTCGAAGCAGGCCCATGTAGCGATGGGAGTCATGGACGCCAAAGGGAGTCCGCTGCATCTGCTGGCCGAGATTCCTCGCTCCCTAGCCCGTTTGAACCCAGAAATCGCCCTCATCGGCGGGGTCAGCCTGCTGATTCTGTTTGGCCTGCCGTTGATTAAGAATCGCTGGGTTCGCCGCATTCCGGCCCAGATGGTGGTCATCGTGGTCGCGATCGCGATGGGATCGTGGATGCAGTTGTCGCACGACAACACCTACACGTGGGCTGGCCACAGCTATGCCGTGGGTGAGAAGTTCCTGGTGAGTGTTCCGGCCAGCCTCATCAGCGCTCTGACCAGTCCCAACTTCCACGCTCTGGAACTCCCGGCGGCCTGGAAGTGGATCGCTATGTTCGCCCTCATCGGCAGCCTGGAATCTCTGCTGAGCGCGAAGGCGATCGACTCGCTCGATCCCCAGAAACGCAAGACGAACATGAACAAGGACTTGCTCGCCATTGGGGTGGCAAACACGATTGCCGCCAGCCTCGGCGGACTGCCGATGATCTCCGAAATCGTCCGCAGCAAGGCCAACATCGACAACGGAGCCCGCAGCCGCATGGCTGGTGTGACTCACGGGCTGTGCCTGTTGGCTTTTGTCGCTCTGCTCCCCGCCCTGATTCATCAGATCCCCATGGCGGCTCTGGCGGCGATGCTGGTCTACACCGGGTTCCGGCTGGCTTCGCCTAAGGAATTCGCCCATGCCGCCAAGATTGGTCGCGAACAACTAGTGATCTTCGTGGCCACGCTGGTCGGCGTTCTGGCCACCGATCTGCTGATCGGGATCGCGATCGGGATCGCTGTGGAATTCGCCCTCCACATCTACCACGGTGTGTCACTCCGGTCTCTGTTCCGAGGTTCGTTCGATGTAGAGCAACAGGCCCAGGGCCCCTGCGTGATCCGCACTCAGGATTCCGCCGTCTTCAGCAATTGGATTTCCCTGCGAAGCCTGATCATGCACTACGGCATCGGCCTGCGGAACCATGTCGTCGTCGATCTGTCGCAATCGCATGTCGTCGACCACAGCGTGATGGAGAAGCTGCACTCGCTTCAGAGTGACTTCGTCAGCGAAGGTCTGACACTAGAGATTCGGGGTCTGCACGCGCACCAGCCGGTGTCAGAGCACTGGCTCTCGACGCGGCGGCTGGTTCTGCCCAAGTTCGTGCGATTGACCGTCGTCGTCGATCTCCCTCAGGAGCAGCAAGTCCTACGGCGATACCACGAGTTTGGCGGGATCGAATCGCGGAGCATCCTCTGCTCCGTGATTTCACTGGCGGTCGATTCTCCCACGGGGACGCGCCGCGTGCAAAGAGCCCAGGTCGAGATGCTGACCTCTGAACGGATCAGTCGGAGGATGCTCAACTACCTGTCACAGGAGATCCTGCCGGGGACTGGTCTGGCAGCGACCATCGAGAAGGTTCATGGCCTCGCCATCAAATCCACGAAGAGGCCCTCGGTGCCTCTGATATCCCACTCCGTATAGTGGATGTGGGAGCCCGAGCGACCATCCAAGGATCGGTGGACGGAGGCTGATCGCCGGGAAACCATCGTGATAGATGCACGACCATCTCTGCAGGTGGGAGAGAAGTCTGGAATTGCCCATAGTTGAAGGATTCAGCCAACCAGTTGCAGATGGGACCGCATGTTTGGTAACGCTCCCCTGTCAGGCATGAGAAATGCCCTTACACTGCTCCGTGAGATGCCGTCCGGCCTGCCTTGGAGTTTTCAATGAGTTCCTCCCCGCCTGAAGTTGTCTCCCCCGGAGGAACTGTCCAGCAGGACTTCCTCGCATCGGTGGTTGTATTCCTGGTCGCGTTGCCCCTGTGCATGGGGATCGCGATTGCCTCGGGTGTCCCGGTCAGCGCGGGGTTAATCACGGGGATCGTCGGAGGGATCGTCGTCGGAGCCCTCGCCGGATGCCCGTTACAAGTCAGCGGACCCGCAGCGGGACTGACGGTGATTGTCTACCAGGCGGTGCAGACCTTTGGTCTCGACATGCTCGGGATCATCGTACTGATGGCTGGGATCATCCAGATTCTGGCGGGCTTACTGAAGGTTGGCACCTGGTTCCGAGCCGTCTCACCCGCTGTGGTGCGGGGGATGCTGGCCGGGATTGGAGTCTTGATTCTCGCCAGTCAGTTTCACGTGATGTTCGACAAGTCGCCTCAAAGCAGCGGGATCAAGAACCTGATCGCGATTCCTGCGACGGTCAGGGACAGCCTCGGCGCGGTTGGTTTTCCTGATTCCGCCGAGCGTGGTTCGCAGAAGGAACAAATCGCAGCGATGCGCAAGCTCCAGAGCAAGCAGCGGGTTCTCAGGGGGCAGGTTCTCGACCACATCACAGCTGCTAGCATTGCTGCCCTCGATGCTGTCAAAGTCTGGCCGGTCGACCTGTCGCCCTTCGCCGACCAGCAATCGCAAATCATCACCGAGTTGCAGACCACCTCGGACTCATTGGCCACAGCCTACCAAGCCGACCATCCGCGTGTGGCGAGCCTCAAAACCATGGTGGATGAAACGATTGCCGCAGCTCGGAATTCGGAGGCGCGCCTTAAAACCAGTAACAACGAACTCATCGCCTCAGCGCTCGATGCAACCAACAAAAAGTTCGAGACGCTCTTCGGAGGTGTGAAGAACAACTTCCTCGCCGCCATCATCGGCCTTGTGACCATTCTCACGCTGATCTTGTGGAAGTCCTTCGCTCCGAAAAAGCTCCAGTTAGTTCCGCCCGGGCTGGTCGCTGTCTTGGTCGGGACGGGGCTGGCCGTGTTCCTGATTATGCCGATTCTGTATGTCGATGTTCCGACCTCGATGGTGGACGAGATTCACTTCCCGAAGTGGTCGATGCTCGAATCCGCACCGTGGGGAGCGCTGATCCCAGCGGCCTTGCTGATGGCGGTCGTGGCCAGTGCCGAGACGCTGCTGTGCTGCACAGCTGTAGACCAGTCGCAGAATGGACCACGCACTCAGTACGACAAAGAACTCGTGGCCCAAGGGCTCGGGAACTTCCTCTGCGGATTGTACGGCGCGCTCCCCATGACCGGGGTGATCGTCCGCAGTACCGCCAACATTCAAGCGGGTGGCAAAACCCGGCTCTCGGCGATCTTGCATGGCGTTTGGCTGCTGGTCTTTGTGGTCGGTCTATCGTGGCTGTTGCGGATGATCCCGACCGCGTGTCTCGCTGCCATTCTGGTTTACACCGGCTTCAAGCTGATCGACATCAAGTCGATCAAACAGCTGCGGGCGTTTGGCTGGGGCGAGGTGGGGATTTACTTCGCGACCTTGAGTGTCATTGTGTGTCAGGATCTGCTGTCCGGTGTGATGGTTGGATTCGGTCTGGCGATTGCGAAATTGCTCTACACGTTCTCACATCTGGAGACCAAGCTGGTCACCTCTGCGGATGGCAAGTCGGCGACGCTGAACCTGTACGGATCGGCGACGTTCATTCGCTTGCCGCAGTTCGCTCAAGCGATCGAATCGATTCCACGCGGCACGAACCTACATATCGACCTTGATGGACTGGACTACATCGATCATGCGTGCCTGGATCTGATGATGACGTGGGCCAAGCAGCATCGAGCGACGGGGGGCGATGTGACCGTCGACTGGGAGTCGCTACACCGGATGGTGCGTCAGACGCCGGTACTGGTCGCGCGCTAGGGCATTTTCAGATTATGTTTGCAGGAGAGGCAGACGGGAATGTCTGCCCCACTGATCAGTGGCACAGACATTCCTGTCTGTGGGGACAGAAGAGAGATCATGAAACCGCTCTCAGAAATACAAGGCATCGCGATCAGACTTCCGGAGTCCAGATCGTCGGCCCCGCGCCGGACATCGTTTCACGGTGGGCCATGCGTCGGGCCTTCATCCGCACATATGGCGCGACGAACATTCCGCGATGTCGGAAATGTCCCGGCTGAGCGGTCGGGTTGCCCCGCTTCGGTTCGACTAAATCTTCGATCACGAACCCCGCCCGACACAGCCCGCCGACCAGCTCTTCCCAGCGGTGCAGATACTCGCGCGTGCCAGTCTCTCGATAGGCATTGTCAGCCACCTCGGGCAGCGGATCATCTCCGAGGTAATAAGACACCCCCACCAGATACCGATACTGGGCATCGTGGTCGACCACTTGCAGGCAGGTCGGTGTCTTATGCTGACTGATGTACAGACCGCGATCCTTCAGCACGCGCGACACCTGCGAGAAGACCGCCTCGATTCGGGGCACATAGCAGGTACTGACCGGCTGATGCACGATGTCGAAACTCTCAGCTGCTAGCATCGACAAATCGTCCATCGATCCTTCAATCAAGTTCAGCGTGTATCCGCGTTTCTCCGCTTCGCGGGCATCCAGCCTCAGCATTGCCGGACTGAGATCCACGACCGTGACATCGGCCCCCGCTGCGGCATACAGAATCGACTGCCACCCGCCGCCCGCTGCCAGGCAAAGCACCTTCATCCCGCGCACGCTCCCCGGCAGCCAGCCTCGGCTGTCGAGCTGCACCAGCGGATGGGCACACTCCTCATCGGTGGCCACCTTCGCAAACGGGCTGCTTTGATCTGCCAGCGAGTTCCACGCCCCTTTGTTCTGTTCGTACGGCGTCATCGGGACTCATCCATCGCATCGAGCGCTGGCCAGCCCAGCATCTCGCGCAGCTGGAGTCCGACTCCGTTGAGAGTACCGCCAGCTGCCTTCGGGAACACATCGAGCCGACGCAGGAAGCCGTGAACCTGACCCAGGCAGGCGATCCGCCGCACAGTGACGCCTGCCTCTTGCAGTCGACTGGCAAACGCGTTGGCTTCGTCTCTCAAGGGATCGAACTCCGCCGTCAGCACGATCGCCGGTGGCAGCCCCTGCAGATCCGCCCGCAGCGGAGAAGCGTACGGATCGCTCCCCTGTTCCGGTGTCGCCAGATAATGCTTCCAGAACCACTTCATGGTCTCCGTGGTCAAGAAGTATCCGCTGCCGTTTTCTTGATACGACTTCGTGTCAAAGTTGTGATCGGTAATCGGGTAGAGCAGCACTTGCCCCGCGATCGCAGGTCCGCCTCGATCACGTGCCATCAGCGCGACCACAGCGGCCAGATTTCCGCCTGCGCTATCGCCGCACACGACTAGACGGGTCGGGTCACCGCCAAAGTTCTCGATGAACTTCGACGCCCAGACGGTCGCCGCATAACAGTCTTCCGCAGCTGCGGGGTACTTGGCCTCCGGAGCCAGGCGATAATCGACGGAGAGTACGATCGCCTCGGCGGCGTTGCTCAACCGGCGACACATCGCATCATGACTCTTCAGCGAGCCCACGACCCAGCCGCCCCCGTGAAAGAAGACGATCACGGGCAGCAGATCCTCGCGGTCCTCGCCCGCCAGTGGAGTGTAAACGAGGGCAGCCATTTCGCCTGCGGGCCCCGCCAACCAGATGTCGCGGATCGCCGAAACCTCTTCGCGTTTGGTCTTCAGCGGTGCAACGAGCGCTCGCGCCGCAACCGGGGAGACCGATTCCAGCGGCGTCCCCGACGCATGATACACATCGAGATAAGCTTGAGATTCAGGAGACAGTGGCATGGTGATCGGTCGTTCCAGGAACCGCTGCGGTGAATCCGCAGCCGCAGTGCCTCAGTATACACAATGTGCAGTAAACACTACGCACTCACGTCTGATACTCATTGACGACCGGTTCGACGAGCTTTTCTGCGAGTCCGTGCACAGAGATGAGATTTTGAGCGATGTCCCGTATAGCCCTGGCAGCTTGTCGAGAAAATCTCCAAGCTGCTGTGAAACTCAACTCGATAGTTGAATTCATATGCAGAATCCAGACAACTCATTCGCCCAAGTCGTCGAAACTCCTTGGACGGAGCATCCATACTACATGGACGTCGACATTATCGCTTTCCATTCTGAAACTGGTCCCAAGTAATAACCCCTGTCACTGCGAGAATGAAATACAAGCCAATGACCAGAAAGATCATAATGAATGCCATTTCAAAAGGTTGCCTATCAACTTGAGTCTGGCATTTTGGGCATTTCGAACCCAAACCTTTTCGAGCGCGGAAAACGTTACCGCACTTAGAACAGATGATGCTAACTGCCATTTCCTTGATCCTTCGCTGAGACTCATGACTTACAAACTTGGAACACCTTCGATTTAAGTGAGATCTTAGAGCAATATTTACGATCAGCAACGAAGCTCGCACGTAACCATTCACACCCCGGCTGCATGACCGTTTGAAACTGGTCTTTCCGAGAATCTCGAAATCGGCGACATCTGGTGCATGTCACTGGATCAGAT
>JAYWHX010000013.1:0-5847 GCA_043777375.1 Planctomycetota bacterium
CTAAACCTGCCAAAATCGCGCGCTCCCACTTTCGCTCGTCGAGCCACTTCCAGAACTGGTATCCAGCGAGCAGCCCCAGCGAACTGCCGCCGACATCCGGAGCGATCAGGCAGCCGTTCCCTAAAATGTTCGGATCAAAGGTCCACAGGATCAAGGCTATCCAACCGGAGGTGGTCCCGAACACCTCGCGGGCCCATTGAAACGCAACGACCGCTCCCAGCAGGCTGAGTGGGATGCACGCCCAGCGAGCCAGTGTCAGCATCCAGTACCACGTGTCCGGGTTGTCTTCGAAGAACACCCGCCCCGTACTGAACTCGGGGCGGTATCCGGGTGAATCGATGACCCGCGACCAGTCGGTTTTCGGTTGAAAAAACAGCAACGGCCAACTCGCCACTGTCTTCACCAGTGGTGGGTTCACGATGTACAGGTCGACTTCCCCGGTTGTCCAAATGCGGTAGCCCGCCGCCAAATGGCCCGGCTCGTCATACGTCGGCGAATACACAGCTGCCAGCCAGCCGAGCAGCAAAGCGTGTACGGCGAGGAGTGTGCAGACTCCGATGCAGGTCGATCGAGTCCACTGAATATTCGGGGCGCTCGGGGCGGGAGCAGCTTCAGACGGAATGCTCATGCTGTCCCTCGATCCACTGCACCACGTGTTCAGCGACATCAATGCCGGTCGTGCGGGCGAAAGCGCTCCATCCGGGAACGGCGTTCACCTCAATGACAAACAGCTCACCTTGTTCGTTGTACAGCAAATCGACGCCCGCGAAGGCTGCCCCGGTACAGACGACGGATCGCAGCGCGTACTCGATCTCCATGAGTGTTGGTGTGTGGATTTCCGTGCGAGCATCACGCGAGACGTTGGTCCGAAAGTCCGAATCGCTAATCCGTTTCATACAGCCGAGCACGCGCCCGCCGAGGATTAGCACGCGAATGTCATAGCCCGGATGCCTCACAAATCGCTGCAAGTACAACACCGAGTCGACACGCTCCAAGGTTCGAAACACTCGGTGAGCCAGATCGGGGTCCGACACGCGCACGATCCCGCGTCCTTCCGATCCGAACATCGGCTTGACGACGACATCACCGCCTAGGGTGTGGAACGCAGCCAGAGCCTCGTCGAACCCTTCACAGACGATTGTTTCCGGTACCGGCAGACCAGCGCGAGCGAGGCGCGCTGTGGTCAGGTATTTGTCGACGGCACATTCGAGTGATCGCGGCGAATTGAGGACTAGGACCCCCGCCTCGACAAGCTGGTGCAGCAAATCCATGCGGAACACCACTTGTTCCAGCGACCCCGGCGGCATCGTACGGACAATAATTGCATCGTATTGAAAGAGGTCTTCCTCTCCATGCCGAGCCAGCGTCAGCGTTCCCCCAGCAGCCCCACTGAGCCGGGGAAACTCCAGCCGCTCGCAGAGGTGTCCGCGCGCGCGAGCCACTCGCTGCAGCTCAGCGACATACCAGCTTCCCGAATTTCCGAGTACACCCAGACGTAACACGCTCCGACAGCTCCGCAAAGGTTTTGACCGTGGAACGAGATTCTGGGACCCGAGCGGGTGAACTACAAGAGACCCCGCAACAGCGATGAATCCAGGCGGCTGGGTTCACGCAGAGGGGTCTAGGCTATGGAATCTCAAGGCGGTTGAAACCAAACAACGTCCTTCGATATCGCAAAAACCCACGCATTGCTCAATTGGGGGTACTGCCAAGCTGGCAGGGCTGCCATCCCTGCCATGCATGACAGATGAACGTTAGTGTATACCTCGATATGCTTTACGTCTGTTTACAGATGGCTGGCACAGCTGTTGCTATTCCGGTGAGGGAGTCACTCGAAATCATCGAATCAGGCAGCTTGCTGCCGGTTCGTGATAACGGGTGGGTCAATGTGCCAACTGTGAGAGTTGGCGGGCAAGACTCACCCCACACGCAAACCAGTCACCTGACACGCCGAACCAGAGGATCAACTGTGGCTAAATTGCTCAGTTTTGACGAAGACGCTCGTAAGCAGCTGTTGGAGGGTGTCTCCAAGTTGGCTCGGGCCGTCTCCTGTACCCTGGGACCACGAGGCCGCAATGCGGTCCTCGACAAGGGCTGGGGTGCTCCGAAGATTACGAAGGACGGCGTGACCGTCGCCCAAGACATCGAGCTGGAAGATAAGTTCCAGAATTGTGGTGTTCAACTCGTGAAGGAAGCCGCCAGCAAGACGGGCGACTCCGCTGGAGACGGGACCACAACCGCCACGGTTCTCGCCGAAGCCATCTTCCGCGAAGGCTTGAAGTTCATTGCAGCTGGAGCAGCTCCGGTCGCATTGGGCCGCGGTGTTCAGAAGGCAGTGGAAGCGGTCATCGAAAACCTGAAGAAGATGTCCAAGCCGGTGTCGGCCACCGACCGCAAGGCGATTGAAACCGTCGCTGCGATCGCGGGCAACAACGACAAGGAAATTGGTCGCATCTTGGCTGACGCCTTGTTGAAAGTCGGCAAGGACGGGGTCATCACCATCGAAGAAGGTCGGCAGACGCAGACCGAAATCGACCTGGTCGAAGGGATGCAGTTCGAACGCGGCTACCTGTCCCCGCACTTCGTCACCAACGAAGACGATCAGGTGTGCGAACTCGAAAACGTCAAAATTCTGATCTTCGAAGAAAAGATCTCCAATGCTCGCTCGTTGGTCCCATTGCTGGAGTTGGTCTCCAAGGCCGGGATCACGCTGCTAATTATCGCTGAAGATGTCGAAGGCGAAGCACTCGCGACTCTCGTCGTGAACAAGATGCGCGGCATCATCAAGGTCTGTGCCGTCAAGGCTCCAGGCTACGGCGATCGTCGTAAGGCCATGCTGGAAGACCTCGCCGTCCTCACGGCTGGCAAGGCCGTCTTCAAAGATCTGGGACTGAAGCTGGAGGCGGTCACCTTGGCGGACCTCGGTTCGGCCAAGAAAATACGCATTGACGCCGAGAACACAACTGTTGTTCAAGGGGCCGGCAAGAAGGACGCCATCGAAGGTCGTGCCGCTCAGATTCGTGCGGAGATCGAGAAGACCGACAGCGAATACGACCGCGAGAAGCTGCAAGAACGGCTCGCCAAGCTCGCTGGCGGTGTGGCTCAGATCAACGTCGGAGCTGTCACTGAAACCGAAATGAAGGAACGCAAGGACCTGATTGATGACGCCCTGCACGCCACACGTGCTGCCGTCGAAGAAGGTGTTGTTCCTGGTGGAGGAGTGGCTTTGCTGCGATGCGGCAAGGCACTCGACAAGCTGAAGTTGACCGGCGACGAAGCTCTGGGCGTTCAACTCGTTAAGAACATTCTCGAAATGCCATTGCGCATGATTGCCACGAATGCTGGCATGGACGGCTCGGTGGTCGCGAACAACATTCGCAAATCATCTGACGTCAACTATGGCTATGACGCACTGAACGAGCGTTACGGCGATATGTTCGACTTCGGCGTGGTCGACCCAGCCAAGGTCGTCCGTCTGGCTCTTCAAAATGCGTCCAGCGTGGCAACACTCCTGATGACCACTGATTCCATCATCGTCGAAGAGCCTAAGGCTGCTGACGAAAAGGATGGACACCATGACCACGGCCACGATGGTGGCGGCGGCATGGGAGGAATGGGCGGCATGGGAATGGGTGGCATGGGCGGCATGGGCGGGTTCTAAACAAGTTCCCACTGCATGCAGTCAAAGTCACCCTAGAACAGTACACGTGCCGGGTTCAAACTCGGTGGCGTCCTCTCAATCAAATCTCAACGAATTCAGGAATCACCAATGAGCATGAGCCTCAAGCCTCTCGATGATCGTGTTGTCATTCGTCCAGTCGATGCGGAAGAAACCACAGCTGGCGGCATCGTTCTGCCTGACGCTGCGAAGGAAAAGCCCCAGCGCGGCAAGGTTCTGGCTGTCGGACCAGGGCGGCTGCTGGAGAGCGGTGACCGCGTCGCGGTTTCGGTCGTTCTCGGTGATGAAGTGCTGTTCAGCAAGTACGGCGGAACGGACATCGAAGTCGATGGTCAAGAAGTCAAGATTCTCCGTGAATCCGACATCCTCGCCAAGATCGTCAAGTAGAGCGGGGAAGCTCTCAGCCGTCAGCTATCAACCAGACACAGTCTGGTTGATGCTGGCTGACCGCTGAATGCTGACCGCTGATGGCTCCCTCTCATACCAGACACATCACTCCCCTGGAGTCCCCAAGTGGCTAAGCAACTTCTGTTCGATGACCGCGCTCGATTGAAGCTCTTGAAGGGCGTCAACATCCTGGCTGACGCAGTGGCTGTCACGATGGGCCCCACCGGCCGCAACGTGATCATCGACAAGTCGTTCGGCAACCCAGTGGTCACCAAGGACGGCGTGACTGTCTCGAAGGAAGTCGAACTCGAAGATCCGTACGAGCACATGGGTGCGAAGCTGGTGAACGAGGTCGCCAGTAAGACCAGCGACGTCGCCGGTGACGGTACGACAACCGCGACAGTCCTCGCACGGGCCATCTACCACGAAGGTCTCCGCAGCATCACTCTCGGGGCGAACCCGACAGTGGTCCGCAAGGGGATTGAAAAGGCTGTCGATTCGGCCATCGAGTTCCTGGAGTCGATCGCCAAGCCGGTCTCCGACAAGAAGGAAATCGAGCATGTCGGTTCGATCTCGGCCAACAATGATTCCGCCATCGGCAAGCTGATTGCCGATGCGATGGAGCAGGTCGGCCGTGACGGCGTCATCACTGTCGAAGAAGGTAAGTCGAACAGCACGACTCTCGAACTGACCGAGGGGATGCAATTCGACAAGGGCTACATCAGCCCGTACTTCATCAACGAGACTGGCTCGATGAAGGCGGTCCTCGAAGACTGCCACATCCTGCTGCACGAGAAGAAGATCTCGAATTTGCGGGAACTCGTTCCGCTGCTCGAAAAGGTCGCTCACTCCGGCAAGCCATTGCTCATCGTCGCTGAAGATGTTGACAGCGAAGCCCTGACAGCTCTCGTCGTCAACCGTCTACGCGGCGTTCTCAAGGTCTGTGCCGTCAAGGCACCAGGCTTTGGCGATCGTCGCAAGGCGATGCTGGCCGATATGGGTGTGCTGATTGGCGGGACTCTGATTTCCGAAGATCTCGGCATCAAGCTGGAAACGGTCGAGCTGTCACACCTCGGACGTGCGAAGCGCGTCGAAGTTGACAAGGATTCGACGACCATCATCGACGGAGCTGGAAACGCTGACGAAATTCAGAAGCGTGTGGCTCAGATCCGCAAGCAGATCGAAGCGACCGATTCCGAGTATGATCGTGAGAAGTTCCAGGAACGCCTCGCGAAGCTCACCGGCGGTGTCGCTGTGATTTCAGTCGGTGCTGCCACCGAAGCGGAAATGAAGCAGACCAAGGCTCGCATGGAAGATGCTCTCCACGCGACCCGCGCTGCTGTCGAAGAAGGAATTCTACCGGGCGGCGGCACTGCTCTCATCCGGGCAATCGCAGCTGTGGAAGCGACCAAGGCCAAGGGTGACGAGAAGATCGGTGTCGAGATCGTCGTCCGCTCTTTGACCGCCCCGATACGTCAGATCGCCGACAATGCTGGTGTCGACGGAGCTGTGATCGCGGACGAAGTGCGTCAGCGGGACAAGAACATCGGCTACAACGCGGTCACCGCCGAGTATGTCGATATGTTCAAGGCCGGGGTCATCGATCCTGCCAAGGTCGTGAAGAATGCCCTGCGGAACGCGGCTTCGATCGCCGGTCTGATGTTGACGACGCAAGTCCTCATCACCCGCTCGGATGATGTCGCTGATGGCAAGGCCAAGGCCGCTGTCGAAGGTTCTGTGAAGTAACTTCGGTCCCGTGGGGTAGGCGTACAACCACTGCA
>JAYWHX010000014.1:0-73205 GCA_043777375.1 Planctomycetota bacterium
GGGGGGGGGCCCCACCCCCCCCCCCCCCGTCTCTCTGGCCGATCACTTCGCTCCGTCCGCTACAACCGGACATCGAGGTGGTGACAGGCACGCACTCACCACCTCACTTACAACCAGTTCAGCGGATTCAGGTTCTCACGGTGATCCGCTGCCAGTGACTCCCCAGCGGTTGCTCCCAGCACACCATTCGCAGTCGATTGGAAGCCATACGTACTCGCGAATTGCAGCTGGCTATACGTCTGCTCCGACAGCTGGAACCCGGACGAACCGAGTGGCACTTGTCCGGTGGAGACGTGTTCGATGACGATCCGAGGAGCGTCGCTCGGCAGATTGGCTGGAAGCCGGACCATCCAATTCCCCGCCGAATCCGCGATGGCACGTGATTCAGCGAGTACTGATCCATCGACCGAGTAGATCCTGGCCACCAGTTGAGTCCCTGGCCGTGCAATTCCAGATAGAATCGGATTACTGCCCAGTTCGAGCAACAGACGCGATAGCACAACCTCACTGTGAGACCACGCTTGCGGTGCGAACTGATTGCTCGGCCCTGACAAGTTATTGAAGCTGTCGAATCCGAAGAACGCCACAGTCACTGGCGTCGAGGAAGAATTTCCAGCTCCGTCTGTCGAGACAACCGTGACCTCGTCCTCGTTGCTCAGCTGCGGGAACATCCCGGTCAGAGTCCACTTGCCATCTGGCCCCACGGTCGTCATAACCGGTTGACCGCTTTGGTCGAGGATCGGGTCGCCGTCTCGATCAAGCAAAGTGATGACCGTCCCTGGCTCGCCGGTTCCCGACAGATTGTCGGGGAACGTCAGATCGACAACCACACCTACTGGATCAGTTGTGTCGACCACGATCGTCAGAACCGGGGATTGTGGCCCCAGGTTTCCTACAGGATCGGTGAAGGTGACCGTCACAGCATGCGCCCCATCATTGAGTGGTGAGTCCGGATCAACACTGACGGTGTAGCTGCCATCCGGATTGACGATCGCAGTCCCCACCGGCAGGCCATCGACATACAGAGTGACTGTACTGCCTGGCTCCCCGGAGCCAGCTGGTCCACTGAACGCTGGCGTATTGTCATTCGTCAGATCGTCGGTGCTGGAAGTTCCGCTATCGGAGGCATCGATCAGATCAGGAGCCGTCGGTGCTGCCGTGGGTGGCGTCGAGTCCAGCGTGAACGTCGAGTTCACCGGATCGCCCGCGTTCCCCGCAGCATCCGTCTCAACAGCTGACACTGTGATCGGCCCATCGACGAGAGCCGTCATATCGGTCGGCGGAATCGTCCACGTGCCATCTGGACTGACGATCGCTGCCACGGGGCCGACTGTATTCCCAGCTCCATCGGTGAACGTCACCAACACTGTCGAGGTCGGCTCGACACCGGTGCCACCGACCACAACAGCGACTTGCTCCGCCGCGTTGACGACATCGTCAGGCGTCACTGGTCCGTTGATCACCAATCCATCAGGAGCAGTCGTGTCGACGATGATCGCCAGCACCGGGGATAGTGGCCCCTCGTTACCCGCAGGGTCAGTGTATGTGACGGTCACATCATGCGGCACATCCGCCAGTGCTGAGCCCGGATCGACCGTCACTTCGTAGCTGCCATCTGGATTCACAATTGCTGTTCCGACCGGCTCCCCATCAATGTACAGCGTCACCGTACTGCCTGGTTCACCGGAGCCAGCTGGACCGTTGAAGGTCGGTGTCGTGTCATTCGTCAGTTCATCTTCGCTGACCGAGCCACTGTCCGATTCATCGACCAGGTTCGGTGGAGTCAACGCATTTGGCGGTGTCGTGTCCTTATCAAAGGCACTGGTGACTGGTTCGCCGACGTTGCCTGCCTCATCCGTCTCGGTCGCAGTGATCGTGATCGGTCCATCGACCAGCGTAGAGATATCCGTTGCCGGAACCGTCCACGTGCCATCGAGATTCACGGTCGCCGCGATTGGCCCTAGGACATTCCCCTCACTGTCAGTCAGAGTGACCGAGACAGTTGATCCTGGCTCAGCACCCGTCCCGGTGAGAGCCACGACCGGAGATTCCGTCAGGTTCACCACGTTGTCTGTGGTCACCGGACCATCGATCCCCAACCCATCTGGGGCAGTCGTGTCGATGATGAATTCCAACGATGGAGACAGCGGCCCCTCGTTCCCCGCAGGGTCGGTGAAGCTCACAGCGACATCATGTGGGCCTTCAGTCAGCGGACTGCCAAGTGGCACACTGACGGAGTAACTGCCGTCTGAGTTGACCAAGGCCGTACCGACGGGTTCCCCATCCACATACAGCGTGACCGTGCTACCTGGCTCACCCGTTCCCGCTGGGGCATCGAACGTCGGAGTGTTGTCGTTCGTCAGGTCATCCGTGTCGCTCTCTCCACTGTCAGTCAGGTCAGTCAGGTTCGGAGCGATCAGAGCGGCTTCCGGCTCCGTGGTGTCGATCACGACTGCCAGCGGCTCACTCGGCTCCGATTCGTTCCCAGCTGGGTCCGTGAAGGTCGCCGTGATGTCATACGGGCCATCGGCCTGCGGATCGACAGTCACCGTGTAACTGCCATCCTCGTTGACAATGCCTGTCCCAATCGCAACGGGCGGGCCAGTGGGTTCACCTGTCTCATCCAGCGGCGTCGCGTAGATGGTGACAGTGTCGCCCTCGGTTCCCGTTCCCGGAGGAGCCGAGAAGTCCGGCGTATTGTCGTTTGTGAGATCATCAGTCTCCGAGGTGCCCGAGTCAGTGGGGCTAGTCAGATCGACAATCGGAGGTGCGGGCGGCGGAGTCGTGTCGAGCGTGAAGCTGCTCGTGACCGGCTCGGCGACATTTCCAGCTGCATCGGTCTCAGTCGCGGTGACCGTGATCGGCCCGTCAAGGAGCGACGAGATGTCAGTGGCGGGAATCGTCCATGTGCCATCTGGGTTCACAGTGGCCGAGATCGGTCCGAGTTCGTTCCCTTCGCTATCGGTCAGCATCACCTCAACGGTCGATGTCGGCTCTGCTCCGGTTCCCGAGATCACCGTCGTCGGTGCTTCGGCTCCGTTGACGACGTTGTCCGTCGTGACGGGTCCATCAATCGCCAGCTCCGTCGGCTCGGTCGTGTCAACCACGATCGCCAAATCGGGCGACTGCGGTCCTTCGTTTCCGGCCACATCGGTGAACGACACCGTCACATCGTACGGCCCATCCGTCAGTGGATTCATCGGGTCGACCGAGACGGTATAAGAGCCGTCCGCATTGACAATGGCCGTACCCACAGCCACCGGTGGTCCGGTTGGATCACCGTTCTCATCCAGCGGAGTCACATACAGTGTGACCGTGCTGCCTGGCTCACCCGTGCCCGCTGGGGAATCGAACGTCGGTGTCGTGACATTCGTCAGATCATCCGTGCTGGACGACCCGCTATCTGTCGGATCGGTGAGGTTCGGCGCGATCGGAGCCGCCTCGGGGGCGACTGTGTCCTTCATAATCTCAGCTGTGACCGTTTCGCTGGTATTCCCAGCCGCATCGGTGGCGGTGGCCGAGACGGTCAACACGCCGTCATCCAGTGTTGACAGGTCGACCTCATTGCTCAGGATCGTCCAGACCCCTTCGGCATCGGTCGTCACAGAGACCGTCACTGGATCGGTCAGTGGGTTACCATCGTCGATCGTGACATCGATCACGCTGTTCGGCTCGGCAGTTCCCATGACGAGAACATCCACAACCTCGACGGCATTGACGATGTTGTCGACCTCAATCGGAGTGCTGATCGTCAGTGGATCGACAGCTGCCGGGTCAGTCGTAGGGGCGGTCGTATCAACCACGATCGCCAAAGCTGGCGACTGAGGTCCTTCATTACCCGCCAGATCGGTGAACGTCACTGTGACATCGTACGGGCCATCGGCCAGGGGATTCATCGGGTCAACGCTGACGGTGTAGCTGCCATCCACATTGACGATGGCAGTACCGACGGCCACGGGTGGACCTGTCGGATCACCGTTCTCATCGAGTGGAGTGACATACAGAGTGACCGTACTTCCGGGTTCGCCAGTTTCAACCGGGGCATCGAACGTCGGCGTCGTGACGTTGGTCAGGTCATCCGTGTTCGAGCTTCCGCTGTCGGTCGCGTCGGTCAAGTTCGGCGCAATCAAGGCCGCGACTGGCTCAGTCGTATCAACGATGATCGCGAGGGCTGGCGACTGCGGTCCTTCGTTACCAGCGATGTCGGTGAAGGTCACCGTCACGTCATACGGGCCATCGGCGAGCGGATTCATCGGGTCTACGCTGACGGTATAGCTGCCGTCTTCGTTGACGAGTGCCGTACCGACCGCCACCGGTGGACCGGTCGGATCACCGTTCACATCGAGCGGAGTCACATAGAGCGTGACCGTGCTGCCGGGCTCGCCTGTCCCTGCGGGAGCGTCAAACGTCGGAGCGTTGTTCGCGGTATTGTCATCGGTATCCGAGACGCCCGTGTCTGTGGGGTCAGTCAAGTTCGGCGCGATGAGTGCAGCCTCTGGCGGTGTGGTATCGAGCGTAAAGCTGCTCGTGACCGGCTCACTCAGGTTCCCTGCGGCATCCTCTTCGATCACCGACACGGTGATCGGTCCATCCAGCAGCGATGTGATATCGGTCGGTGCTATGGTCCATGTGCCGTCGGGATTCACCGTGGCTGCGACCGGGCCGACTGAGTTCCCCATACTATCGGTGAAGGTCACCTCGACCGTACTGGTCGGTTCAACGCCCATCCCACTGACGACTGTGACCGGAGCTTCGTCAGCATTGGAGAAGTCATCCTCCATCACCGGAGCATCAATCGCGAGCTGGCTCGGCTCAGTGATATCGATGATGATCGCCAGGATCGGCGACTCGGGCCCTTCGTTTCCAGCTGGGTCCGTGAAACTGGCGGTCACATCGTGCGGACCTTCGGCAATCGGAGCGGTCGGTGTGACTTCGTAGCTACCGTCCAACGCGACAATCCCTGTCGCGACGAGTTCTCCATCCACATAGATCGCGACCACATCCCCTGCGACTCCCGTCCTAGCGGGAGCCGTGAATGTCGGCGTTTGGTCATTCGTTAGGTCATCGGAGACCGAAGCTCCGGCTGAGTCAGTCGCATCGGTCATGTCAACCAGCGGAGGCGCCACCGGCGGTGTCCGGTCGAGGGTTAATGTCGTCGAGACGCCTGGCCCTTCGTTGCCAGCGTTGTCTGTCTCAGTGGCAACCACCGTGATTGGCCCATCGGTCAGCCCGCTGAAATCCTGATCCGGAATTGTCCAGGTGCCATCGGCGTTCACCGTAGCAGCAATCGGACCGAGTTCGTTCCCTATTGAGTCGGTGATGACCACCGAAACCGTCGAGGTTGGCTCAGCTCCGCTTCCCGCGATCGTCACATCGGGCGACTCGGCGAGGTTGACGACATGATCTCCCTCGATCGTCGAGGTGTCCGCGTTCGTAATCAACAGATCCAGTGGATCAGTCGTGTCGACGATGATCGCCAAGCTCGGCGACTGATCACTCTCATTCCCTGCTGGATCAGTGAACGTCACCGTAATCAGGTAAGGGCCATCCGCCAGTGGATTCCCGGGATTGGTCGGCACGCTGTACAAGCCCGTCGGACCAGTCGTAGCGATCCCGATGGCCACTGGAGGACCGGTTGGATCACCATTCTCGTCGACCGGCTGAGCGTAGATCGTGGCTGTACTTCCGGGCTCCCCGCCATTGCCACTGAAGGTCGGGGTGTTGTTACCTGTCAGATCGTCGGTATTCGAAGAGCCAGTATCAGTCGGCGTCGTCAAGTTCGGTGGATTCACAGCTGCCAGTGGTGCCGTGACATCAATCGTGACTTCATTCGTCGTATTGTCATTCGAACGATTGTTTGCTGGGTCCCAGTTCGAGGCACTGACATTGTATCGCCCTGGATTCAGAGCTGGCTCACCATCCAGATTCAGCGACCATGTCCCGTCAGGATTCGCTGTCAGTTGTGGATCGCTGGCTGCCGGATTGTTGAGGTCACGGATATAGGTGAAACCGTTGACGACCACTTGCAGAATCGTCGCATCGCCCGCAGCCCATGTCCCGGTGATCGTCGGCGTGACATCGTTGGTCACGAGAATGTTGACCGTCGGACGCACCGGAGGAGTGACATCGACCGTCAGCTCGTTGGCCGTCGAGTCATTCGAACTGTTACCTGCCTCATCACTCGACACCACACTTACGTCATACACAGATCCCGGCAAGAGCGGCTGTCCGTTGAGGTTCAACGTCCAGTTTCCGCTGCCATCGGTCGTCAGTTGCGGGTTCGTTCCGAGAACGTAAATCACCCCATTGACGGTAACTTCCAATTCGCTGGCCGTCGCATCGTCCCAGGTGCCGGTAAGAGTCGGCGTCTGGTCATTCGTGACGAGGGTGTTGACCGTGGGCGGTGCTGGGTCGATCGAGTCATGATCGATCAGATGCGAAGCCGTCGTCGAGACATTCCCGGCGAGGTCGGTTGCGATGGCTGTGATCGTAATGGTGCCTAGATCGAATCCACTGAGGTCGACTTCCTGGCCAGCGATCGACCAGAGGCCAGCCCCATCAGCCATGACCGTTACGGTGACCGTGTTCCCGGTGCCATCCGTCAGCGTCACTTCGACAGAGGCATTCGGATCGGTGGTTCCAGTCACCAGGACAGCGTCGTCCTCGTCGTCGCTCAGTCGGTCATCCCCCATCACCGGACCGGTGATCGTCACAGCGATCAGCGAATCATGCTCAAAGGTCGTAATTACCGGGTCGCTGGTGTTCCCAGCGAGGTCAGTCGCTGTGGCTGAGACATCCAGCGTTCCCTGATCAAAGGAGCTCAGATCGAGTTCATCGCCCAGAATTGTCCAGACGCCCATCGGATCGGTGATCGCGGTTACAGTGACCGTGTGTCCCGAGGGATCGCTGACAGTCAGTGTGACGATCGAGTTCGGCTCAGAGGTCCCCGTCAGCAGGACATCGTTGTCTTCTGCTGCGTTGGCAGTGTTGTCTCCTTCGATGGGGGTCGTAATCGTCAGAGCGTTGGGGTCCATGGGGTCGATCGACGGTGCGATCGTATCGAGCACGATATCGTGTGTATCGAGTGAGGGAGGATTGCCCGCTTCATCGACTGCTGTCGCGGTGATCGTCAGTGGTCCTTCATTGAGTCCGCTGAGGTTGACCTCCTGGCCTGCAATGGTCCAATTTCCGGTCGAGTCTGTTGTAACGATAACCTCGACGGGTGGATTCACACCATCGGAGATCGAGACGGTCACGGTGCTATTTGGCTCGGCAGTACCAGTGACGAGCACGTCCCCAACTTCCACCTCATTGACGATGTCATCTCCTTCCACGGGGCCGGTAATGACGACCGCCTCCGTCACTGTGTCATGCACTGGCGTTGCCGTCGCTGTTGGGGAGATGTTCCCAGCGGCATCGGTCGTGAAGGCTTTGACCGTTAGCGGGCCATCATCGAGCCCCGACAGATTGAGACCGGCGACGGGCACGGTCCAGTTCCCCATCGCATCGACAAGAACATTGATCGTGACTGGAGGAGTCAGCGGGTTCCCGTCATCGACAGTCAGCGTCAATGTCGTATTCGGTTCACCAGTTCCGGTGATGGCTGCGTCATCATCCTCAGCTGCGTTGATGATGTCATCGCCTTCGATCGGCCCGTCGATCGTCGGTGCAGCTGGAGCGGTCAAGTCGATCAGCAATTCAGCGGTCGTCACATCGGTGAGCGAGTTCCCGGCCAGATCGGTCGACGTCGTTGTCACGCTGTAGATGTCTTCTGGCAATCCAGCCACAACTCCCACGCTCAAGTTCAACGTCCATGTGTCGCCCACTGCAGTGAGCTGTGGGTCGGTCCCCAGAACGTAGGTGACACTGTTCACCGTGACCGACAGTTCTACCGCATCGCCGCTGTCATACTCGCCGGTGAGAGTCGAACGAGTATTATTGGTCGCCAGTGAGACAACAGTCGGCGTCTCCATCGCATGCGGACCGGCGGAGTCGTTCGTGTCAACGGTGAATGGCAAATCGACCGAACTGGAGAGATTTCCTGCTTGATCGGTTTGCTCGACTGAGACCTCGTAGTCACCATCGTCGAGCACAGTCGTCGTATAGTCAAAGCTCCAGTTTCCGCTGGCATCCGCCGTTGTGGTTCCGATCGAGACCCCGTCGAGGTAGACCTCGACACTCGCATTCGGATCAGCGGAGCCACTGAAGACGAGCGTGTTGTCATTCGTGTACTCGTCCGTGCCCGAGGCTCCGGAGTCGATTGAAATCGCGGTCACGGTCGGGACGGTCGTATGCGGGCCACTTACGGCGTCGCTATCGACCGTGAACGCGAAGTCAGGTGACGGGCTGGTGACATTGCCCGCGAGGTCAGTCTGCACACCGGTCAGTACGTAGTCGCCGTCAGGCAGGACCACACTGGTGTAGTCAAAGGTCCAGTTCCCAGCGGCATCGATGTTCGTCGTCCCGATGCTGACCCCATCGAGGAACAGCTCCAGCACAGAGTTCGGCTGCCCAGTGCCCGAGAACTCCAACGTGTTGTCACTAGTGTATTCGTCGGTCGCCGACACACCGGTGTCATCACTCATCGAAGAGATCAACGGCAAGGCCGCAATCGATCCCGTGCCCGTGTTGGTGTCGACAACGAAGTCAAACGGGGCAGACAGGTCGGAGACATTCCCCGCGTCATCCGTCGAAGTCGCCGTCAGTACGTACGGACCATCCGCCAGAACTGTTGCCGTGTAATCGAGGCTCCACAATCCAGCTCCGTCAGCCATGACGGTGCCAATCGAGACGCCATCCAAGAACACTTCGACCAAGCTGTTCGCCTCAGCGGTGCCACTGAAAATCAGCGTGTTGTCGCTCGTGAAGGCATCGGTCGAGCTACTTCCCGTGTCATTACTAATCGCGGTGACGACCGGTGGCTCGGGGTTGTCAGTGTCGACGACTGCCACGTAGATCGGCGATGTGGCGATATTCCCCGCTGGATCAGTCTGAACAGCGGTCAACTCATATGTCGCATCCGGCAGCGTTGCCGAGGTGTGGTCAATGCTCCACAAACCGGCCCCATCGGCCATGACAGTCCCAATCGAGACACCGTCGATGAAGACCTCGACCGAAGAGTTCGGCTGGGCCGTGCCGCTGATGATGAGTGTGTTGTCGCTGGTGACTGCATCAGTACCGGACGCCCCACTATCGAGGCTGATCGCACTGACGACCGGGCCTTGAATCAAGGTGCCTGTACCCGTATTGGTGTCAACCACGATGGCAAACGGATCACTCAATACGGACGTGTTGTCAGCCGCATCTGTCGACGTGGCGGTCAGCACATACGGACCATCAGCGAGAGTGGTCCCCGTATGATCGAACGACCAGTTCCCAGCGCCATCGACGGCCACCGTCCCCAGGCTGACTCCATCCAGGAACAGATCGAGCGTGCTGTTCGGCTCAGCGGTGCCGGAGATCGTCAGCGTGTTGTCGCTCGTGAAGCCATCGGTACTCGAAGGCCCGGTATCATCACTGATTGCAGTAATGACCGGTTTGTTCGGAGCAATCGTGTCAGCCGTGTAGTCGACGGTGACGTTGGCCACATTCGAGCTATCGCTGCCATCATTAACAACATACGAGATCACTCGATCGGTCGGCGTTCCCGAACTGCTGGAGAACTGAATCCCGGCCAGCACGGCTTCGTAGTCAGCTGGTGAGGCCGCACCGCTCAAGGTCAGTTCACCAGTCGCTGGGTTGTAGGCCGTGACCACAATCCCCGCGAGTGTCGCTGCTGCCTGGGCCGCTGGAGTGAGAGTCAGCAAATCGTTCGTGCGATCGATATTCGAGATCGTGACCGTGGCTGACTCGATCAACGTATCGTCCACATCGCTCACGGTGACGGTCGGAGCCACCACAACTTCGGGGCGGTCCTGCGTGTAAGTCGGCGAGCCTGTCGCGGTGATGACGGGCGGATCATTCTCCGCAGTGATCGTGATCTGACTGGTGGCAGTGTTACTAGTCCCCCCATCCCCATCTGTCACGACTGCTGTAATGGTGCGAGTGGCAGCTGGAGTATCATCCGAATTGGCATAAGTGAGTGACTGGAGCAGAGCATCGACGGCCCCCGGAGTCGCGTTGGCGGTAAAGTCGATGATCAGGTCGCTGCCATCCGATCCATCGGATCCCGTGCGAACGGTCCCGATGACAACACCTCCGTAGGTGATCGTCGTTCCGCTAAAACCGATCAGCCCCGGTCCTGTCCCGATGTCCATGAAGGACAACTGGTCGTCCGTGCTACCGGCGTCCATCACGTCATAGCTGATGGTGAGCGTACCGCCATTGAGGTTCAGCGAATCGGTGTCAGTAACACTGACTGAAATGTCGACGAGCTGTGGCCCACTGTTGACCGCCGATTCGGTGAAGGTGATCGAGTTGAGGTCAGCAATCGCTGGGGGATCGTTCGTCGGCTCGACCGAGATCGTCGAGGTGGACGTATTGGAATTCGCATTGCCATCGTTGATGGTGATCTCGATGACACGTGGTGTCGTCGATGGAGTATCACTCGTGTTCTCGAAGCGTAGAGCCGCCAGCGATGTCTGGTAGTCGGCCAGTGTGGCAGATCCAGTCAGCGTGATCGTGACGATCCCCGACACACCCGTATCGATGACCGCATTGATGCCGCCTGGCAGGCTCGAAGCGAATAACAGCACATCACCCGCTTGGGCATTGGTCAGAACGACCAGCGCTGACTCAATGTTGAAGTCATCTGGATCACTGACAAGCACGGTCGAATGCGTAACCGCGATCGCTGGTCCGTTCTCTGTAAACAGATTGGCATAGCCAGTCCCGGCAGCCACAGTCGACAGATCGAGTACCGGAACATCATTCACCGGCGTCACGTTGATGACCGTCGAGAGGCTGGCCAGTTCATTCTCACTGCCGCCGTCATCGATCGTGACCTCGATCGTGCGGGCTGCGGCAGGTGTATCAGACGAATTCGCGTAAGTCAGATTCTGGATCAGCGCTTCCACCGCTGCCGGGGTCGCGTTGGTGTTGAAGTTGATCACCAGCGGCGATCCGTTCGCCCCATCCTGGCCAGCGGAGATCGTCCAAATGACGACACCGCCGAAGGTGACGTTCGTGCCATCAAAGCCAATCTGTCCAGGGCCAGTTCCCTGATTCTGGATCGAGAGGCTGTCCTCAGCTCCCCCACCCACGGAGTAGTCGATCGTGAGTGATCCACCGTTGAAGTGCGGTGAATCGATATCGGTCACGCTGACATCGATGTCGATCAGCTGTGGCCCGCCGTTGACCTGCGTTTCGGTGAAGGTGACGGATGGCACCAGATTGGTGAAGACCGGTGGATCGTTGACGGGATTGATCGTGATCGTGATCGTATCGCTGTTAGTTGCTATCGACCCGTCGGACTCCGTCGCGGTGGCCAACACGCTGAGCGTGGTCTCGCCGTTCCCATCGGGGGTCGGGATGTAGAACAGCGTGGCCAGGTTCCATCCAGTCACGACCGCAGTCGAGCCATCGGCTGGCGAGGTGTACGTATTGGTTCCATCTGTCAGGACATACCCAGCGGGGATGTTGCCAATCTCCAGCGTGAGCACTTCGGAGCCATCATTGTCGCCCAGAACCACGGCGATGTGCCCGGCGAGACTCACGCCGACGGTGTCTTCATCATCGATCGCATCGACCGTGGAAAGGATCGGCGTGTCAGCCACTGGTGTCACCGTGACAGCGACGGTCTCTGATTCGAGTCCATTGGTGACCACGACGTTATAGTTACCGCTGTAGTTCGTCGGCGAAACAACGCTCAAGGTCGCGATGCTGGCCGCTGGGACTGACCATAGGCCGCCCCCCAGATCGGTTCCGGCTGAGAGAGTAGTGCCCGTCGGGGCTCCGCTCAAATCGATCGTAAATGGAGCCGCAGCGACCGAGTTGACGATCCCCAGGCTGATGCCGCCGACCTGATCCTCGGGACCGGTGACTGCACTCGGGGCTGTGAACTGGTTCAAGACATGGACGGTCGAGGTCACGGTATTGCTGGTGGCTCCACCGGCATCAACAGCCGAGATGCTGATCACGCGGTCGCCGTGGGTCGCCTCGACCGAGGTATTCTGGTACTCGATCGACCGCAGCACATCGCGGAAGTCGGTGATCGCAGCCGAGAGTGGTGCGCCACCAGGAGTGACGGTCACGGTTGCGGTGCCAGCGGACAGCGTGATATCGATATCGAACATTTCGCCATTGACGGTGACCTGCTGAGTCGCGCTCGTGACGAGCGAGATCGCTGTCCCTCCGATGACCAGATTCTCACGGTTTCCATCAACGAGGCCGCTGACCGATAGAGTCAGGCTGGCCAGCGCGGTGTCGTCCATGTCAGTCATGGTTGACGAATTGACGACTGGGCTGGCGTCAATACTGACTGGGCCAGTCGACTCGCTGAATGAAGTCTCAAACGAACCGTCATCCACTCCGCCCGAAGTGTTGTTCGGGTCGAGATTCAAGACAGCGGGGTCATTGACGGAGGTGACATCAAATGTGATCGTGTTCGGCGATTGGTCGGTATCTAGAATCCCCCCCGTTTCCATCAGGGAGATGTTGTCCCAATTGCAGAGTGCAAAGCCAATACTTGATTTCTGGATCACCAGGTCAACAGCACCGCTGGTCGGAGCGATAAAGGTGTAGGTCACCTGCCGCCACTCTGGACTGTTTCCATCGACTCCCGAATGAAGACTTCCATTGGCGATGGCAGCAGCCTGTGCTGGCGCGCCCGTCGAATTATCGAACGCTCCATTGAAGGTCGCGTGATCGTACACGGACATGTCAAACACAGAAATGGCGAATGCCGCAGCATTGACGATGGCATAGCCGCTGACCGTATAGCTGGCACCGGGAGTCAGGCCAGATATGGTTTGGTAGACGTGACCCAGGTAGCCGAATTGATCACCAAACGGTGTATCAGTCGTAGAGGGATCGTCATCGCGATCGAGATTTGTACCCGACAATGTATAGGTGAGGTTACCGGGCGACCCATTGATGGTCACCACGCGATTCCAACCTTCCAGACCCACGGGGTTGATCTCTGCCGCAGTCGGCGGAGTTGTCCCGAAGTAGGATGGGATGATCGTGGATGGAGAGGCGAAGATTGTGTCCTCAAGGCTGCCATTCGACACCAATTCTGTACTCGCTCCCCCATCGTCGATGACCTGGAACGTGAACGAAGCCAGCCCTGCGCCATTCACATTTTCAGCGGGTGTCCACACCAAAGTTCCAATGTCAGCAACATCGATCACCTGCCCAACGCTCACGGGATTCCCAGCCAGTGTGAACACCCCCGCTGCCGGAAGAGTGGTAATGATCACTCGGTCGAAATTGTTCGCTGGTGATTCGAGGGGATCCGTGAAGCCAAAGTCAGAAGCGACGAACGTGTAAGACGTATCTTCATCCAGCGTAACAGTCTTGTCCGTGCCCGCTGGTGCATCGTTCACAGAGATGATCGAGATGTTCGCCACTGCGGGTGAACTCACAGCTCCGCCTGCATCGGTGGCCGTGAAGGTGAATGACCGAGTGCTACCCGAAGGAGTTGGGTCAGTGTTCAGATAGGTGATCGAGCGAATCAACGTCGTCAGGTCCGCTGGGGACATCGGCACTGCCGCCCCAGCGTTGTTCTCGATCGAGAACGTCCCCGTAGTCGCCACGTAGGCGATAACGAAAGTCGTCCCACCAACGACCGCCGTGTGCGTCGCATCCGCATTCAGAGTGAATGCCTGCCCGCCGATGGCGAGTGTCTCAAACGCCCCATCTGCCAGACCGGTGGCGACAATGTTTAGTAGGGTGATATCGTTCTCAGTGATGTCGCTCACTTCTGCGGAACCAGTTGCGAGACTGACAGCAGCATCTCCTTCCGTGAAAGTCACCGCGTTACCCCGCGTGACATCTCCTGCCGAGGCCGCTGAGTTCAAGTCGATGATTGATGGATCGTTGACCGACACGACATGCACGGTGGAGGTCGCTGTATTTGAGCTGTACGTCCCATCACTGACCTGCACAGTGACGATTCGATCTGTGGAGTCAGGAGTTTCCGTTGTATTCGAGAATGTGACTGCGGCGATCGCTGTCTGGTACACGGCCTTTGACGCGGATCCGGTGAACGTGACGATGGTCTCGCTGCCGACAGTGGTCAGTGTGTAGGCGATTCCGCCGACAGACCCACTTGCAGCCGCTGATCCACTCACGAGTAGTTGGTCACCCGCCATTGTATTAGTCAACTTGATCACTGCAGACTGCATATTGGCACTGTCAGAATCAGTGATCGTCAGTGCTGCGGCAGCGATGGGACTCGCTGTACCGTTCTCCGTAAACGTCGTCTCATAGTTCTGGTCATCTGCCCCGCCGCTGGTGTTTGCGGGGTCAAGATTCAAGACCGGAAATGGACTGATAACACGAATCGTGGAAAAGGCGGTGTTACTGTTCGTTGCGGAATCGTTGACCACGACAGTAATTGACCGGTCGACGAGGCTGCCGGAAGTCAGTGCGTTGCTGAATCGTATATTGCTCAGCGCGGTCTGGTAAGCTGCTTCGGTGGCCGATCCAGATAAGGTTAACGTGATTTCACCGGCGACGGATGTGTTGATACTCGAAGTGATGCCGGAAGGGAGAGAACCCGCCGCCAGCACATCGCCCAACTGGGCATTGGTGAGTTTGACAGTGGCCGAATTGATGTTGGTCAACGTGTCGTAGTTATTGATGGCAATATCTGAGTCAACTATCGGAACACCCGTTGTCGTTAGAGGGTAGGTTCCGAGGTATCCGGTCCCGGCGAGGGTGTTGTCGCTGTTATCCAGATCGAGCGACAGCGACCCACCGAAGTAGTCGATGAATGCGACGCTGTCCCATTGATTGTCGAGGGCATCCGCAATTCGGAATGTGACGCTATAGGTCTGCCCCGGCGTGACTGCCAGAATTGTATCCAGTCGTGTCGTGACTCCATCGAGTGAAATATCTGAGACGATGCCGGTCGCCTCGTTGTTCCGGTTAAAGGCTGTGTTGACAAGATGATTGATCGTGTCGATCGAGACTTCCGTGTTTGTAGTTCCGGGTACGATGGCCACATTTGTGTTCGAGTAGTTTCCGCCGCTTGGTCGGGGTCCACTCACAAGTACGGAGTAGTTGTCGTTGAAGCCAGTGTTGACGTATTCGTAATACTCCTCAGAAGCGAAAATTGCGGCCAGGGCGATCTTGCTGGTCTGGGCGGTGAACTGAAACGTCAATGTGGCGATGTCGAACTCGCTGCCTGATGCAGCGCCAGACCCTGCTGTGCTCCAGAAATATGCGGCGTTGCCCGCTGTGACTCCGGCCAGATTTCCGGTCCCTAAGGCGACGCCGTCTTCGATTCCCAGATTTGATCCGCTCGTATTAAAAGTTCCGGCAAAGTTGCCGCCTCCATTGGTCACAACTTGCGTGCCATTGATGACAGTAATGCCCTGGCCCCCTTCAGTCAGCACGTTCACCAGAGTGGCAGCGTTCTGTCCGGTTGTGATACCGACCGTCAACAAATGATGCCACTCTTCCAATGTATGTTGGGACATGGGAATCGGAAGGGCAATGATTCCCACCTGTGTTTCCAGATCCCAGTCTCCCCCGAGTGACTCCGCACCGGTTAGATCATCGCTGGCCGCAACATCAGCTCCCGTGACAACGCTAATTTCCTCCAGCAACTGCCGACCAGACTCGCTGGCCCCGACATTGCACCCGTAGAACAGAATATCCGCATCTGCAGTGAGATGATTCCCCCAGCCTGCGATCTCACCGACATGTTCTGGGAGAGTCGCTTGCGAGAGCCAAGTCGCCCCCAGCTTGATCTGCCCCGCTTTTCCGTGCGAAAGGACATGGATCGCGTCGTACTGCCCCGTGGCCTGATTCAAGATGTCGGTGATCTGCGAAACACCGTCCGCATTCACGTCCAGGAACTGCACTTCGAATGATCGAGTGGGGTCAGCAGCCTGGAGATCCTGCAGAATGAGTTCCACATCGGGGACATCCGAGTTGATGAGTACCAGTTCGCGACTGGCTGCGACCGGGGCCTGATCGACAGCGGCCTGCGTCTGCTCGGGAGCTGGCTCTGCTTGCGCGGGTGTCTCTTCCGCGAGCGCTGCGGCATCGGGCACGGCATCAAACAGGAGGCGGTCTTCGAGCTGTTCCATCAGCAGGGTGCGGGGACGGAGCCAGTTGCTGGATTGACGACGGAACATGCGAGAATCTCCGGACAAAGGGTTGAGCGTTGGCGAGCGTCCGGCGTGAGCCGGATGGTATTTCTGGGGAGTTCGAGTGAGCGTTGGGATCGAGCAGGATGTTGCTGATCACCACATTTTCATTTCAGTGACGAATGGAAAGCAGGAACGTAATTCGTTGCGGTGGATCGTCGACAAGCAGCTGTTCCGATTGCGGTACCACTTGGAGCGGAACACGATCTGGGCGACTTTCAGAGACCAGACCACGTGCGTGGACTTGCACCTGTGTGCTCGTGTCAAACCTAGTGCGAGGTCGTGTGTTTCTGGTCATGTTTCATTCCGGCAGCATGAGGTGCAGTGTGAACACGCAAGTCTGAGTCGGCGTGCCTGTACAGCATCCGAATCCTGTGTATGACGCCGAGAATCAGCGTGTTGGGCTTCGTGCGCAGAGCCGCTGCCACGGGCCACCTCGTTCACTATTTCCCCATCGGCAAAGCTTGCCGAGATGTTGGAATCGGAGAGGGCTGCTCACGCCAGAATCAGATCATCAGAGTCTTGATTCGCTGCCGTGAGGTGTTGCACTGCAAGCCCCTCCAAGTGCCGTAAAGCCGCTTGCCAAGCCCCGGAACGTCGGCTGGGATTGCCGATCTCCCCTGTGTCCTGACCGCGAGTCCGCTGGGGTGGCGATCCCTGCGTTCTGGTTCTGCCGGACCTCCCAGACCAGAGGCGATCTGCCTCAATCCGGCATCACTAGTCACACACCGCAGCCAGAGTTGATCGAACCATTCTGATCCAGGGGGTAGTCATGTTTCTGTTCCAGCGCGGCTCGATGAAGTCGCGAACTCACGGTGTTTTTAACTGGGTCTTGAACCTGGTCGGCGGAGCAGTCGCCCTTGGTGCGGTCGGCTACTGTCCGGCGGATGAGCTCCAAACGATCACGGTCGCGACTCAACAGACTAGCCCCTCGACGACCGCCAGTCGGGTTCGCACAGCTGAGGATCAATCCGTCGATCAAGGACTTGATATCGCCGACGCTCCCTGGTGGGACACGGATGTGCATGAGTCGATGCAGAGCCAGGCGTCTTCGATGCCAATGACTCTCCAGCAGACGATCTGGTATGCACTGAACAATTCGGCTCAGATTCAGGTCTTCAGTGACTTGCCGCTGATTCGTGAGCAGGCAATCACCGAGGCCGACGCCTATTTTGACTGGAACGCCTTCTTCGACACCCGCTGGGATGACCTCAACAATCCGGTGGGCAGTACACTGACCACCGGTGGAGGAAAGTCCCGCTACCTCAACAACCAGTACAGCTTCTCGGCTGGACTGCGTCGCAAGAACGAAGTGGGTGGCCAATTCGAGGTCGCTCAGCAGTTTGGAACTCAGAACACAAACTCGAATTTCTTTGTTCCCAACAACCAGGGCACCGCGAGACTTTCACTCAGCTATACCCAACCACTGCTTCGTGGTCGTGGTGAAGAGTACAACCGCAGTCTGTTCGTTCTGGCCAACATCGATACGCAAGCGGCACAGCACGAATTTCATCGTGAGCTACAAGGCCAGCTGGTCGAAGTAACCCGTGCGTACTGGGGGATCTACCTGGAGCGGGCATCGCTGATTCAGAAATATCGCCTGTACGAAGCCAGTACCAAGATCCTGAAGGACTTGGAAGCCCGTGCGGATATTGACGCGAATCAGAGCGTTATCCTGCGGGCTCGTGCGGCAGTGGCGGGACGGAGAGCGGAGTTGGTCCGTGCTCGCACGGCAGTCAAGAATGCAGAGACTCGTTTGCGAGGATTGGTCAACGCCTCAGAATTGGGCGATGGGCAGACCACCGAATTGATTCCAGGCGATGCACCACTGCGAGCGATCTATGCGGTCGATGTGGCCTCGAACATGCAAATCGCTCTGCAATCGCGTCCCGAAATCAACCAAGCCATGAAGGAGATGCAGGCCGCCTGCGTGCGACTGAATATGTCGAAGCACGAAATGCTGCCGACTCTGAACCTGATTGCCGAGACCTACGTCGCTGGGTTGCGAGGGGATTACGATGTGGGACAAGCCTACAACGACCAATTCGCTGTCGGTGCCCCGAGCTACTCCGTGGGGCTGCAATTTGAAGTTCCCATCGGTCGACGACTGTCACAGGCTCGATTGACCCGCCGAGAGATTGAACTTCGCCAAGTCCGAAATCAGTTCCGCTCTGTGACTGAAACGATCAAGGTCGAAGTCGAAGTAGCCACCCGCGAAGTCGAGACCGCTTTCAAGGAAATGCTGGCCAAGCAGCAGCAAATTGCCGCCACCACATCCGATGCCGCATCCATCGCCAATCGCTGGGAGATGCTGCCCGGAGCCGACGGCACAGCAGCAGTCGTTCTAGATCAACTGTTAAGAGCCCAGGAGCGACAGACAGCTGCGGAGAATGATTTCCTGATGGCGGAGCTAACTTACAACCTGGCTCTGACGAACTTGAAGAAGAGCACGGGGGAACTTCTCCAATCTGAGATGATCACCGAGGGGCGGGTCTGCGAGTGCGGAACACCTCGGACAATTCTGGAGAAGCCGATCCTAGTGACGGAGTAGAGATTTGAGCTGCATCACCTTGACTTGGCGGTCGAGGGGACCGCTGCCGCCCTGTCGAGATGGATCTGGATCGTCGTGGAACTCAGGCCCGCGTTTCACACGTATCGATCAGATTCACTCGACAGGGCGGTATTTTTTCAGTCGCCATTCGAAGGCGGATTGGAATTGCTGAACACTCACTCAGGGGAACGCGATGCAGCTGTTCACGCGCACTCCCGATTTGGTGGAACGAGTCAGGCAACTACGAGAGCCGCTGCAATACGGCAGTGATGTCGAGCTTCGTCTGGAGATGAACAGACTGCGAGAGCGATCAACGACTGAGAGTGAACGGCTCGGCCATACTCTCGCCCTGGCGTCAGAAGCCATCCGTCGAGTCTTCGGCTTCATACTCCATGATGTCCAGATTCGTGGCGCGGCAGCAGTCGCTCAAGGGGAAGTGGTCCAGATGCAGACGGGAGAGGGGAAGACCATGGTCGCCGCCTCCGCTGCTGTGAGTCGGTCGTTGTCAAAGAAGGGAGTGCATGTCATCACGACCAACAGCTATCTCGCCGAACGCGACTGCCAGGAACTGCGTCCGGTGTTTGACATGCTGGGCATCACTCTCGGCGTGTTACGGCAGGAGTCGACTTTGGCGGAAACACGTCGCGCTTATGCCGCCGAAGTGACTTATGGTCCGGGTTATCAGTTTGGCTTCGACTACCTGAAGGATCAATTGGCATTGAGGTCTGTGGCTGAAGTCCCTCTCGGCTCGAAGTTGCGAGCTGGACTTAGCGGACAACGAGTCGGAGAAGTGCCACTTCGTCAGCGACCACGCGACTTTGCCATCATTGATGAGATCGACAGCGTGCTGCTCGACGAGGCGTCCACTCCCTTGATCTTAAGTGGATCAGCCAGTGGAAAGGACGACACTTCGCCTTATGAGATCGCCTGCGACTCTGTCGGTCGGTTTGTCGAGGACACGGACTTCACCATCGAAACCCCGTCGCAACGCATCCTGCTTGCAGTGGATGCTGTGATCCGGTCGCAACAGTCGCTACACGGGAAACGAGGAATTCGCTTGGCTCGACCGTGGGCGACCTATCTGCGAAATGCCATCCAGGCCCAGTACCGGCTGTTCCGGAACGAACACTATGCAGTCATTGACGACGAAGTCCGAATCGTCGACCAGAATACCGGGCGGATCTTCGCGGACCGCTCCTGGCGCGACGGACTGCATCAAGCTGTGCAGGCAAAGGAACGGGCGACCATCACGCCGAGTGAGACCTCGCTGGCAAGAATTACTCGGCAGCGTTACTTCCAGCAATATCGGCAACTGGCTGGGCTCACCGGAACGGCGATCGGCGCGGAGCCAGAATTCCAAAGCACCTACCAACTGCGAGTCGTCCCCATCGCGACGGCGCGCCCCTGTTTACGGATCATCATTCCGATGCGAGCGTTCGGATCGCTCGATGCCAAACGCAAAGCGATTGCGATCGACACCGCGCAGCGTCACCAACTGGGACAACCCGTGTTGATCGGAACCCGCACGATCGATGAGAGTCGCCGATTGTCGGATTGTCTCAACGCACTGCAGCTGCCGCACGTGATCCTCAACGGACTGCAGGACGCGGACGAGGCCACAATCATCACGCAGGCTGGTCAACACGGCTCGATCACAATTGCTACGAACATGGCGGGGCGGGGTACTGACATCAAGCTGAGTCCGCAGGCACGCGGGAACGGGGGATTGCATGTTGTCGTGTCAGAACCACACACCTCGCAGCGCATTGACCGCCAGCTGATCGGACGATGCTCTCGACAGGGGGACCCCGGATCGGCCCAGGTCTTTGTTTGTGCGGAGGATCAACTGCTCACTCTGCATGCACCCAAGCTGGCGTTACGGCTACGACGGCTGGCTCGCTCGGATGGGGAATGTGATCTCGATCTGACTACAGAAGTGTTTCGAATACAGCAGCGAGTGGAGATAGCGCAGTCCCGCCAGCGTTCGGCGTTGCTCAAACAAGATGAGTGGTTGGACGGAGTCCGCAAGGTTTTGTCAGGAGCTGAGACAGAATGAGTATCTATGCATTGATTCTGATGCTGGCCACATGTGTGGCCGCGATGTTACTGAGTGGAGCCCGTCTGCGGGCGGAAGTCACGACGAGCTTCACCGAACCCGATGAAACCATCGAAGTCGCGTGTGCTGAGCCAGGCGTCGTCGCTCTTGTGAAAGTGAAACAGGGACAGGCGGTGAAGTCCGGCGAAGTGCTGGCCGTAATGGATAACGCCGTCCTGGAAGCCACACTCCGAGCGGCTGAAACCAAGGCACAATCAACAGCTCGTATCGATCTGGCCCGCGTGGAGGTCGAACTCAAGAAGCGGCAGAAGGCCAAGCTGTCGCTGGTACTCGCCGACGGGCATGCCTCAGCCAACGAGATCGAAAAGGCCGAGGCCGAACTGGCCGCTAGTGAAGCCCAGCTACGAATTGCTGAAGAAGAAGCCGTTCTGAGCAAGATCGATGTTGAGCAGATCAAGGCTCAGATCGAACGACGCACGATACGCAGCCCCGTCAATGGAATTGCGACACGGGTGAGGCGGCGCGCTGGCGAGTTCCTCTCGAGCAGTGACCCGGTCATAGCGACAGTCGTGCGACTCGATCAGCTGAGAGTGAAGTTCTATGTCTCGACTGAGCAGGCCGAGACTCTACTTTCGGGAGGGGAATGCGCGGTCTTGATTCGTGGGCAGCGAATGGTGGCCAAGATTGATTTCCTTTCTCCCGTCACCGATGCAGATAGCGGAACCGTTCGCATGGAGGTGTTACTCGATAACCGCGCACTGAAACTTCGAAGTGGTATCCCCAGCCAGTTGGAAGTCGTCGTTCACTCCTCCGACCGAGTCGGATCAGGCAGTCCCATAGCGACCAAACCCACAGATCAACGGCTCGTTGTGCCGACTCCCTGAGTTGGGATGGAACATGAAGGACACAATGTCACCTTCATCGACCAGCACGTAGTGGCAGAAAACACTCTCCTCTCAGCGGAACA
Organism: Planctomycetota bacterium; assembly: GCA_043777375.1. Classification (GTDB taxonomy): domain Bacteria; phylum Planctomycetota; class Planctomycetia; order Planctomycetales; family Planctomycetaceae; genus TH-plancto1. Next base: position 21,834 of record JAYWHX010000014.1, read on the forward strand.
ACACGATGACAGCTGTGAAGACTCAACGGATTGACGCACCCTCGCCCTTACCGACAACAAGCATGAATAAGACCGGCCCGGTCCATGCTCGCCTGTACCACATCGCGTCTCAGATCCTTGACCCAATGCTGGCGCGCGAGGAGCTACGCAAAGTCGCCATGATCGAGACCGGGGCGATTGCTGCAGCCCACGTGTCACGATCAGCCGATGGACAGTGGGAACTCGACCCGAAGCGCATCACGGGGGATCTACCACGTGATGAAGGGATGCGAGAGCAGATGATTGAGATGTGCACCGCAGCAGCTGAGAGGGGCAAGCCGCAGATTCAACAGGCCCGGTCCGCAGCGTCACTGTTTCTGATTGGGGCACCCATCGTGTTGCCTCGCACCGCGTCAGAGGTCTTGATCATCATTGTTCCGGCACAGGCGGGTGCTGTGCAGGCCGCGACGATGATCGTAGATCTCGTCGCTGCATATCAGAGAACATGGGCGCTGACCCACCTTGCAGTTCAGATGGATCGACAGCTCGATTCGATCGCGACGCTGTGCGAGCTGACCTCGAAGGTCACCGCAGCACAGAGCCTGGAGGCCGCGACGTCGTTGCTAGTGAATGAGGTGCAACGCAGGTTTGGGTGCCTGCGTGTGGCAGTGGGAATTCAGAGGGGCCGTAAACTGAAGCTCGCGGCGGTGTCTGGCACAGCCAATGCAGATCAGACATCAGCACCAGTCCATCGCTTGAGACAAGCGATGCGGGAGACAATCCTTCGCGATGAACCCGCTGCGTGGCCGTCACTCGCTTCTGAATCCCTGCTACTGGCACATCAACAACTCGGCCAGCATTGTGCATTTCCGGCGGTCATCTCGGCTCCGCTCAAGCTGGAAGATGGGACGATGGTCGGAGCCTGGCTATGGGCGGGTGAGAAGGAAAAGCTGCACTCCGAGGCCATTCGGAGATTCATGGCAGCTGCCTCGCCGCATATCGCTATTGCATTGCATGCCTGTCGCCGCGCTGAACCTGGACTGATCATGCGGATGAAGACTGGCATTGGCCGATGGCTCCACAGCCGCACGGGATGGTTGATGATGCTGGCGATGGGAATCTTTCTGAGTGCCATGCTAGTCCCCGTACCGAGCCATGTTCGTTGTGCTTGCCGTGTCGCTCCTGTTGCCAGGCGATTCGCGGTGGCTCCCTTCGACGGCCAATTGGAAACGGTCCTAGCGAAACGCGGGGATACGGTGACTGCGGGGCAAATCCTCGCTCGGCTTGATGGACGACAAGTGCGGTGGGAGCTGGCGGGCATCGAGGCGGAGCGCCATCAGGCAGCCCGCAGACATGAAGTGGAACTCGTCGGGCAAGACGTGCCGGAAGCCATCTTGGCGAGGCTGGAACTGGAGCGACTCAACGTCAAGGACGCTCAGCTGACACATCGCGAGACTCAACTCGAAGTCGCCAGCCCAGTCGCTGGAATCGTTCTAGAAGGGTTACGAGACCGCGTTGATGGAACGCCTGTGAAGTCGGGAGATGTGCTTTTTGAAGTCGCTCCACTGGACCGCATACGAGTCGAGATTGAAGTTCCAGCGGGCGAGGTCTCGACAGTCGCATTTGGTCAACCGGTCACGATGTGGCTCGAAGGTCTGGGAGAGGCATCGATTTCAGGGACAATCGAGTATCTGGCTCCCGAATCCGAGGTAAGCGACGGTAACAACGTGTTCATCGCTGACCTGGAGTTCGACAATCCCAAGGGACAAATGCGGCCCGGCATGCGCGGGAGAGCTCGCATCGATTCCCCGAATAGGCCATTAGGACGACTGCTGTTCCAGCCGATGTGGGAATGGATGCTGTCTCGCTGGGGGTAGCGGTCAGCCATCAGCAGTCAGCCATCAGCGAGAGAAAGGTCTGGCTAAGGATGAATGATATTGTGAAGTCTGACTTTGAATGTGTTCCGTAGCTCAGAAGCGCGGGAACCACTGGGGCGAGCCCAGTGGCGGGATAATCTTACGAAGCGCCCTCTCATCTCTCGTCACTCACCATGCACACACCCGACCACGCCACGTTCGAAATTGCGGGAGCAAAGCCGCGGCTCCGGGATGGGCTGGTGTTCACATTGTGTGAGACGGGCGGCACGCTCGGGGCGATCATTGAAGACGAACTCCGAGGACGGTTCTATCGGGTTGGAATGGCGGAGTACACGTTCCTCTCGCTCTTAAATGGCAAGACAACGATCGGAGAGGCGTTGGGGGCCACGGCGCTGCGGTTAAAGGATCGCGCGCTGACTGAAGACGAGGCCGCTTCGCTGTGTCGCTGGTTGATTGACAGTGGACTGGCCATCATCGGCAATGAGTCAACCACCGCTTTGGAATCAGAACGTAGCAAACGAGCACGACTGGCTCTCTCGCGCTGGATGAACCCATTGATGCTACGAATGCCGCTCTTCAGTCCCGAGCGAATCTTGCGGGCCATGTTGCCTTTGTTCGAGTGGTTGATCAGCGGGACGGGGGCGCTGCTGTGGTGCTTACTCTGTGGATGGGCTCTCGTGCGGATCGTTCCGGAATGGAGCGACCTGAAACAGAGTATGCGGCCCATACTGGATGCAGATAACCGGGTACTGCTGGCAATGACCTGGCTGATGATGAAGCTGGTCCATGAGAGCGCGCATGGGTTGACGTGTCAAAAATTCGGCGGGGTCGTCCGCGAGTGCGGAGTCAACTGGCTGCTGTTTGTGCCCCTGCCCTATGTGGATGTCACCAGTTGTTGGCGACTGGCTTCAATTGCCCAGCGGCTTCTGGTCTCGGCGGCAGGGATGTTGGCAGAAATTGCGTTGGCGGCGTTGGCAGCAATTGCGTGGACGCTGACTGATTCTCCGATCATCAAGCAGCATGCGACCAACGTCATGGTCTCGGCAACCGTCACGACGCTGCTCTTCAACGCCAACCCGCTTATGCGGAGCGATGGGTACTACCTGCTCAGTGACTTACTGGATTGCCCGAATCTGTCGATGCAGGGGCGGCAATTCGTGCAGAACCTGTGGCGTGCCGTGTTTCTCGGACTGAGACCGCGCCCCATCGACACTTCGCTGGGGCGACTGTTTGTGATCGCCATCTACGGCGTGCTGTCGTCGCTATGGTCGGTGGTCATCGGCTTGGGAATGGTGATCGGTGCGGCGAATCTGTGGCCGGGAGTCGGTCTGATCCTGGCCATCGTGCTCGTCACTCTGTGGTATCTCCTGCCGGCCATGCGAGCGGCCCGCTTCTTTGTTATGGGAAGTGAAACCGAACGGCCGCGAAGGCTGCGTTGCGGCCTAATGACCTCCGCCTGTGCAGCTGCGGTCTTCGCAGCTGCGACACAACTCCCCGCGCCCACTGTCGTCAGCGCTCCCGCTGTGGTGCAGACTTGCCCCTTGGCGATTGTCCACTGCTTGTCCTCTGGACGTATCAAGCGGATTGCCATTCGGACGGGCGACAATGTGGCACTGGGCGAAGTGCTGATCGAATTGGAGAACCTGGATCTGGTGGACGAATTGCAACAGCTACGAATTGAGATGCGGGCCTCCTCGCAGCGCGAGATTCGCTACCTGAACAAGGGGGAAGTGGCCGCAGCTGAGGTCGAACGCTCGAACCGGACATCGACCATACGGCGTGAAGGGGAGCTGCTGCGGATGATCGACGGTCTGCTGGTCAAGGCTCCGATGGCCGGGCGCGTGGTGACTCGTCAGCTCGATGAACTGATCGGTCGACAGCTACAACCGGGTACGGAACTGCTCACGATCGCGTCGACTTCTCGACCACAGCTGATTGCGATGGTGCCACAGTCGGAGGCGGAATCACTTCGCGGGCGAGAGGGGCAACTCGTGACAGGTTGGCTGTGGGGGCACTCACGATGGTTGAAAGGGCAAGTGGAGCATATCGAGCCGCGCGCGACGCAGGTGGCCGCGCATCCGGCTTTGACAGCGGAAGCCGGCGGCCCCCTGGCGGTGATCGCGCGTGATCAGCGAGAAGAGCAAAGTACTGTGATGGCGGACTCGCAATGGATACTGACTGAGCCACAGCTGGAAGTCGTGATCAGACTGGATGCCGCAGGAGAGCCGTTGGCCTTGGGGGAGACGGGAATTGTCAGGTTTCCGATCCGTGGCGGTTCGCTATGGGGTTATCTTTCACAGAAGGTCCAAAGCTGGTGGTCGGTGCGGTGGACGACAACGCATGGGGTCTAGGCGAGATTGGTTGTCTGCTTGCGAGGCGGACCATGTCCCTTCTTTCGGGCGATGTGGCGGTTGGCAGTATACAATTGCAATCGCAGTGCCCCGCTGGGGAGCGAAGTTCCGCCATCCGATTCCGAGACCCACGTCGTGCGCTGGACCCTGCGTCTTCAGATTCTCGTTCCGTTCGTTCTGCTCTCGCTGGGAGCCATCGTCATCACCGCTGTGATCACGGTCGCTGTTGCGATTCGACAGATCGAACAAGAACGCGACGACCAGTTGTCGGCAGAGGCCCAGTCGCTGGCGATTGCGAACTTCCCGCTCAATGACGAAGTGCTGCAACGACTCAAGACACTAATTGGAGCCGATCTGTTGGTTCTGAGACAGGACCAGCTGCAAGGAACCACGCTGCCTGGATTCTCGTCCCAGTCATTGCCGGAGTTGGCGGGCAGTGAAATTCGCTGGCAGGGCCAGCTGTACCGCATCGCGAGGGCACAGCAGTTGCCACCAGTGGGGGATCGCCAACTGATCTTGCTGCGGCCACGCCGTAGTGGTTGGGAGACCCAGTCAAAGCTGGTCGAGACGGTGACTTGGTTATGCGTGGCAGCAGCAGTCTTCGTACTTCTGATCTCGGCGGCGTTCTCTCAGCGAGTCGTGCAGCGTCTGAAGCGAATCCAACATCAGTTGTCGGAGATCGCGACGCACCGCTATGCAGCCCAGCCTCTCACCGGCCCGCTGGATGAGCTGCAAGAACTGCAGTCGACTGCTAACCAGCTGGCAGAGCAGATGGACCGCTTCGAGAAAGAAATCGCTCAAACGGAGCGACTTCGTCTACTGGCCCAACTGACGGGTGGGTTGGCGCACACGCTGCGGAACTCGATTACGGGTGCCAAGCTGGCGGTCCAGTTGCACCAGCGACGCTGCCCACTGGGTGACAAGGACGAAAGCCTGTCAGTGGCCCGTCAACAGTTGGAGCTCACTCAAGAGCAAGTGACAGCGATGCTATCACTGGGCTCGCCACACGCTCGCCCAGCCGTGCCAGGCGACCTGCGAAAGATCCTTTCAGACCTGAACTTGCTGCTCGATGCCGTGTGCAAACACCATCATGTCGAGTTTCAGGTCGAAGTTGAGCTGACCGAAACCGATACCCGGGTCAAAGATCAAGCCTGCATCCGGGGAGCGATCCTTAACCTTGCTCTGAATGCCATTGAAGCTGCGGGGCCACATGGGAAAATATCAGTCAGAAGCAGGCGACTGGGCGGACTGATCATGATCGAAGTCACCGATTCCGGAAAGGGGCCGCCAGCTGATTTGGGAATGACAATCGCCGACCCCTTCGTGACCACGAAAGAGGCTGGTGTCGGACTCGGATTGATGCTGGCCCGACAAGCGGCTGAGGGGGAAGGTGGACAGCTCACGTGGGAGCGTGCGGAGGGGAACACTCTGTTTCGGATGAGCTGGCCTGCTTCCCCGGAATAGGAAGAAAGCGGGATCGATTGGAGTTTCGTCTTGACTCCAAATGGATTCCTCAGGCATAAGTCGGGCGGTTTCGAAGGAATTCTCTGGCAAGGAGGCTAGAGCATGCGCCGCTTGATTGTCTGTGGAGTGATCGGCTCCTACTTGTTGATGCTCGGCTTTGGCTTATTCAGCCACGCTTTGGGCTACAAATCCACGAGTCATGTCGGGATGTATTTCCTGGTCTGGGACATGTACTGCGGCTGGGGTGCATACGAGACTCGCAGCCACGTCATCGCCGAAGGGGAAAGCGGGCAATACTACGAGATCACTCCGCCCCCGTGGGGAGAGTTTGTGCCTTTTGGGTCAGCCGAACGGCACACCTACGACAGTTCGGCTTCCTTCACGGGCATCCTCGCTGCGCATGTGTTAGAGCATACGGAGCATGAACCAATCGCGGCAGTCACCCTCATTGAGGAGTCATGGTCCAAGAAATACAACCTGCCTGATTCGATCTATTTGAATCGGTACGAAGAGCACAAAATGAAGCGGAGCTATTTCCGCCCGCGATTGCTGCTGTCAGCGGATGGGACAGTCCGCGAACGGTACTACGACTGGACGGGCTGGCTGAACCACCAAGCACTCGCTGACAACCCCCGACTTCAGAAGAACATGTCGGAACGGTCGTTCTTTACGCTCGATTCGTTCTCTTCCCCGGCGAACGTGCGTGCCGTGAATCACACCACCACGACGCTGGGCAACCCAGAGTAAGCCTCCCATGGCGGAGTTACGATCTGTTCCAAGGGGATCGCGATGACACAGCATGATGATGTAGCCAGCTCGACTCCAGTGATTCATACCACACCGAGTGTGTGGTCGCGCATCGAAACGTTCTTCTTTGCGGAAGAGCGGCCCGTAGGACTCTCGCTGGTCCGAATCATACTGCCGTTGGTGCTTCTGATTCCCACGCTGCATCGCGTGTTCCAAGTGCGGGAGTTCTACTCTCTCTCTGGTTCGCCGACGCCCATTTGGAACAATTACGGGCAGCCGGATTTCCTCCCGATCCCGACTGCCCACGTGGCAGCTGGACTGTACGCGCTGTTGATCCTGGCACTGGTTTCCTCGATTCTCGGATGGCGGACGAGGCTCTCACTGTTGATCGCGGGCGTGCTGACCGCGTACTTCGGCATGGTGGATTTGATCAGCACGATGACCAAGTACACTGTCGTGGCAACTCATGCGCTACTCTTGTTGTCACTATCAGACAGCGGTCGATTGTGGTCAGTGGATCGCTGGCTGGCTATGAAACGTGGCCATTCATGGAGTGAGACCGGCCCAGCGTGGCCTCGACGACTGCTACAAATCCTCATCGGGGTCGTCTACCTCGGCGCCGCAACGACGAAGATGCATACCCCGGCATTCTTCACCGGGGACCAGCTGCGACTCTGGATGCTGAGCAATGTGAATTCGGCAAATCCAGTAGGCGAGTACCTGTCTCAATATCCGGGGCTTATCTTGACGATGGCCTACGTGACGATTGTCTGGGAAATCCTGTTTTTGTTTATGGTCTGGAAGGGGACAGCCCGGACCGTGATGCTATCACTGGGGGCGTTCTTCCATGTCATGACATTTTTCACCTTGGGTCTGCTGGTGTTTCCACTGGTCTATTTCTCGATCTACCTGGCATGGTACGAGCAGCCAGATCATGTCGCCCTGTGTGCCAGGTGGCAGGCTTGGTTCGGGCGTGATTTCCGTGAGCAGGTCAGGGCTTCTGGTTCACTGGTGACCACACGAACTTCCTGGGGCATCCCGAGTTTTTTGAGTTGGGCTGGGTGTGCAGGATGCGCGATCGGACTGGGCATGTGGATCGACCACACATCGGACCCGTTCGGTGACCAGCGAACCGAGGGACGATTTGCCCTGAAACCCATCAGTGAAGAACGGCTGGCCGAACTGTTACGAAATGACCAGCAAGTCCATGTCACCGATAAGGTGTTCGCTCTCGACATCGGCTCCGTCATGTTCAACGACAACCTCGTGGATCGCAAAAACCAATTCCGTCATGGGGAGCTGGCGATGGTGCAGTGCAGTTTGATGCCCCCGCACGAAGATTTGTACCTCGAAGTCCATTTGCGAAACGAGGAGGAGCAGATCATGCGTCGAATGTGGCAAGTCGTCGCTCGCGAGAATCTCCGGGGACATTTCTCGTTCCAGATGGAAGAGTCATTACCTCCGGGTGCCTATTCGGTCGTGATCAAGATCAATGGGGCTGATGCCGGTCGGCGATCTCTGGAACTACTGCCAGAGACTTCGGCCACGCCTCCTGACGCTGCGGTCTCGAACCGCTCCGAGCGAACCACGCTGCCAGTTGCGACGGTTGTGTCACCATCGCAGTAAGCCCCTACAGAGCGTTGGCCATTTGACATCCTGTGCTGCCTGTGATAATCCGCACTCACCACGAGATTTGTGTTCCCTCAGCAAACACCGACACGCATGAAACGGTCCTCACTCCATCGCGACTACCGGGTTTTGATTGCCGACGATGATCGCGGCTTTCGGGAGACGCTGGAGATCATACTCGAACCACACTTTTTGATCCTCACCGTGGAGTGTGCAGAACAGGCGATCGAGGTGGTCGAACACGATCCAATCGACCTCGTCCTGTTTGACATGCATATGCACCTGCTGACCGGTCTCGAAGCGCTGACCATCGTCAAGCAGCTGCGGGCGGAGTTGCCCTGTATTCTGATTACTGCGGATTTCACCGAGGCGCTGAAGCAGCAAGCCCTGGCTGCCCGCGCTCATGCGGTTTTGAAGAAACCAGTCGCCCGGCGCGATCTGATCGTTCAGGTGGGAACTGCATTGTGCTCAGTCTACGATGATCCTGAACTGGCGGAATGGCTGGCCTGTTGAATAATCGGTCACTAGATCGATACTCTTGTACCGGTCAGTGATCCGTCATGTTTCGGGGGTCACTATGGCACCCACACGAATTCACCGCAGGACTCGACGCTGATGGCTACTGTGACGTTTCAGGTGCTCGAGGGCTTCGAGGCGGGCCGCCTGTATTGTGAGCTGTTGACTCCGATCTCGATTGGGCGAGAGGAAGAGAATGATATCCGTTTGAATGATGACCGAGTGAGCCGCTTTCACGCCAAGATCCAAGAGGACGCCGGTCGAGTCATTATGACCGACCTCGACAGTACGAACGGCACGCGGGTGAACGGACATCCCGTCCGCATGCGAGTGCTGCAACTGGGCGATCAGATTCTGTTCGGTCGCTGCCTGATGGTCTATGGCAGTCCGGAAGAGCTCGCCAGTCTGCACGCCCCGCCGAAGAAGATCTCCGATTCCGGGGTTTCTATTCTCCCACCCGGCGACTCCGAGGGAACCCATCTGCCGCATCCGCAAGAGCCCTCCCCTGCGAACGATCCGTTCGGAGGCCAGCGCCCCGAACTCCCCGGGGGACTGAGTCCATTGCAGGCTGTGCAGGTTTCGGACTTGTTGTCCTATGTCCGATCCAGTGTGTTGTACATCCTGGAAAGCGGCGAGGAGCAAAAGCCGGTTCCACTCAAGGGCAGCAATCGCATGACGGTTCCACCCGAGGCCTGGCATTTGTTGCAGAAGGTCCAGCTCGATCTGTCGCAGTACCTGCGTGAGATTTCCGAACCAAGCCGGTAATCCCCGAAGCTCTCATTTCACTCTGTTCACTCGCTCGCGCGTCGGGCTCAACGAGAAACACTGCCATGAACAACACAGAACTCCAATCGGCTCTCCAGTGGAACGAGCGCTACGCAGCTGAATCGGTGGACCTGCTGACTGCACTCCTCCGCATCCCGAGCGTGAGCGCCCAATCGGCTCACAACGCGGACACGCGGCGAGCAGCTGAGTTCGTTCGCGATCAATTGGCCAGTGCTGGTCTGAAAACGGAGCTGTGCGAGACGCCCGGCCATCCGATTGTGTATGGAGAATGGCTCGGCGCGCCGGGGGCTCCGACTGTGATGGTCTATGGGCACTACGATGTGCAGCCGCCGGACCCACTCGACAAATGGGAGACACCTCCCTTCGAGCCCACGATTCGAAATGGACACATCTTTGCGAGGGGGGCAACGGACGATAAGGGGCAGATGTTCACACACATCCGCTCGGTCTCGGCATGGCTGAAATCGGTGGGACACCTCCCGGTGAACGTCAAGTTCGTGATCGAAGGCGAAGAAGAGGTGGGCAGCAATCACCTGGAACAGTTCCTCCGCGACAACAAACAGCGTTGCCAGAATGACATCGCGGTCGTCAGTGATACCAGCCAGTACGCACCGGGAATACCGGCGATCACGTACGGCTTGAGGGGGATCATCGCGTGCGAGATTCTGCTGCATGGGCCGAAACAAGATTTGCACAGCGGGGTCTTTGGCGGTTCCATCGCTAACCCGGCGAACGCTCTGGCTCGGATTGTCGGCGAACTGCACTCGGAAGACGGACGAGTGCAGATTCCTGGTTTCTACGACGATGTGACCGATCTGACACTTCTAGAGCGTGAGGAGTGGAGCCGACTCCCGTTTGACAAGACGCAATACCTCGCCGGCATCGGGTCCGGTGACACGTGGGGCGAAACCGGTTTCACGACACTTGAACGCCGTTGGGCGCGACCGACATGCGACGTGAATGGAATGCTGAGCGGCTATACCGGCGAAGGGCCCAAGACCATTATCCCCAGCTGGGCGATGGCCAAAATTACCTGTCGCCTGGTGCCGAGTCAGGATGCATCGAAGATCGTCGCCGGGCTGCGGAAATTTGTGGAAGCCCGCGTCCGGCCTGGCATCCGTCTCGTATTCAAAGAGCACCACGGCTGTCCCGCCACGGTGTGCGACTTCAACAGTCCCTATATGGCAGCTGCAAAGCGGGCCATCGAGAAGGGGTTTGGTAAGGCACCAGTGCTGATTCGTGAGGGTGGCTCGATTCCGGTCGTCGGCACCTTCAAAGAAATCCTCGGTGTCGACACGCTGCTGCTCGGCTGGGGCCAGAATACTGACAATTTGCATAGCCCCAACGAACGATTCTCCCTGGAAGACTTTCAGCGAGGGATTCGGGCGAGTACGTGTCTGTGGTCGGAGCTTGTTAGGAAGTAATCCGGCTGCGATTCCGATCCCGCAAACACGAACACCCTGCGAAGAATCCGAAGATCCCTCGCAGGGTGTGGCGGCCTGAATCACAGGTTTCGTGTTTGCGTTTAGTTCATCGCGGTCGTGGTAGTGGGGAGCTGAGAGAACTCTCCTTGCGCCACGTTGTTCTTCTCATTCACATCGACCACATCCTGAGGCACCTCGACCGCCACCAGAATCCGGGGCATCTCGGTTGCTGTAACGGGAAGTCGAACTTCTAAAGTGACTGCTTCGCCAGACTTGAGAGCTTTGACGGTCTCCATAGCACGGGGAGTGTCGGAGTTGGCAGGGGCGTCCCTCAGAGCGAGTAGAGCGACTCGGGTTGGCACCAGCAGATCACGACGACCCTGGTTGGCGATTGTCACTTGCAGCAGCGGTCCACGTTCAGCTGTTCCGGTTTCCGAGACCACTACACGGGCCACCAGCAGATCGATTCCCTCGGCATCGAGAGACGAGAACAGGCTGTCGACGGTTCCCGTCTGAATCTCGACCACGGTGATCGGTGCGGGAAAGTAAGCCACAGTCGGCAGCTGGCAGGGGACCACTGGAGGGCAGTGAAACCCATAATCCCAGTTCCAGTTGTGGCAATGCCAGTGAGTTGGCCAGTGGTGGTGGTGGTTGTGGTTGTGGTGGCTACCGTTTCCATTCCCATTCCCGTTTCCATTCCCATTCCCGTTTCCATTGCCGTTGCCGTTGCCTTTCCCTGGGGGAGGCTTGATAATTGGAGTGAAGACGGGAGGATTCAGCGGGCCAGGCTTGGACGGAAATCCGCCGGGAGGAACGAAGATCCCCGACCCGGGCTTCTTCACAATTGCTGAGTGAGAGATCCCTGAATCGAAAATCCGTGTATTCCCCACTTGTGAACCAGTCCCTTTTCTGAAATTTCCATTCTGCGGAGGCAGGTGAATTCCAACGCCTGGGTTCACATGCACTCCTCGAGTCCCTCCAGAGATGGGCTTCAATTGCTGGTGTTGCCCATTCCCAGAACCACTCGAACGACCGGTCACTCCCGGCCCTTTTCGGCTCCCAGCCCACAGGGTCGGTGAGGAAACCAAAATCGTCAGAGCGAGGGCGGGAGCTGCCAGCCAAGTGAAAGTGCGTGTCATGATCGTCTCTCCAGTTTTTGAGTGAGGGACTGAATCAGTCCCGTCTGAAATACGAAGCGACAGCCATGGAAAAGTGTGACACAAGATTTTTGAAAGATTTTTCCGTGTCACTGGAAGTGATGAAATATGACTCACGAACCAGTCTGCTTTCGCTCACACGCACTACCCCGTAGAGTTCCTCCTATCGACTCTGTTCGCCCGGCCACCCTGGCACTGGGTTCCCGGCCCACCGTACCTTGTTCACCTTGAGATCCCCTCCATGTCGACTCCGATTTCCGCTGCCACGCTCGCCGCTTTGACCAAATACGACACACCGACCGTCTGCAATGTGATCGAACTGTTTGATGTCCGCCCTCGCAATCAGGGGTACATGAACGACAGCATCAAGAGCTGTTTTCCGAAGATGCCGCCAATGGTCGGTTTCGCGGTGACGGCCACCTTTCGCAGCATGCGGGCTCCTCGTGGCGGCGATGCCTACACAGGGATGAAGGATCAGGTCGACGCCTTTGCTGGAGTCCCCGGAGCGCCAATCATGGTGTTTCAAGATCTGGACCAACCGTGTGTCTCAGCCACCTTCGGCGAGGTGATGTGCACAGTCTACAAGTCTTTCGGGGCGAAGGGCTTGATCACTTCAGGAGCAGGTCGCGATCTCGACCAAGTCGAGGCGATTGATTTCCCGGTGTTCACTGGCGGATCGATTTGCTCGCACGGGTATTGTCATATGCCCCACCTGAACGTACCCGTCACGGTCGGTGGAATCTGCATCGAGCCAGGAGCCCTGCTGCATGGGGACCGCAATGGGGTCTCGGCGATTCCGATCGAGATCGCCAGCGAGATTCCCGACGCGTGCCGTGAACTGATGGCGGGCGAGCAGATCATCCTCGACTACTGCCGCAGCGGCTCAATCACCCCTGCCGGATTCGCTGAAGCCCGCAAAGCCTCGCAGGCTGCGATCGACGCATTGGGTCTGCGGTTACGCAAGAAGTAGACAATCACATGTTGCGGCACATGGCAACGCGGGCCGATTCCGCTATTCTTTGCCTCACAACAAGGAGCAGTCATGGCGGATGCAGCTGAGCAGGATGTGTGGATTGGGTTCGATTTGGGCGGCACGAAGATGCTGGCCCAGGCGTATGACAAGGACTTCAAAGTCCTCGGCAAGGAGCGTCGTAAAACGAAGTCGGCGGAGAAGGGCGAATCGGGCCTCGATCGAGTGATCGTGACCATTCGCACTTGCCTGGAAAGCGGTGGCATCGATCCCTCGCGATTGGCGGGGGTCGGAATTGGCTGCCCCGGACCGGTCGATATGGACCGGGGAATCGTACTGAACCCACCGAATCTGGGCTGGGAAGATGTCAACGTCCGCAAGCGACTCGAAGCCGAGTTCAAGTGTCCCATCGCCGTGCTCAACGATGTCGATGCAGGCGTTTACGGCGAATACCGATTCGGTGCAGCTGTCGGTGCCCGCTGCGTTGTGGGAGTCTTCCCCGGCACCGGGATTGGTGGCGGCTGCATTTATAACGGCGAGATTCTGCGAGGCCGGGGCAGTTCCTGTCTCGAGATCGGGCACATCCCGATTCTGCCGAATGGCCCTTTGTGCGGCTGCGGTCAGCGCGGTTGTCTGGAAGCTGTGGCCAGCCGCACGGCGATTGCCGCTCAAGCCGCGCGAGCCGTACTGCGGGGAGATGCTCCGGCTTTGGCGAAGAAAGCAGGATCGGATGTGGCCAATATTCGTAGCGGCGATTTGGCCGATTCGATTCGTGAAGGCGATCACGCCGTCGAAGAAATCATCTACGACGCAGCTCGCGCGATCGGGACAGCTGTGGCGAGCATTGTGAACTTACTCTGCCCGGATGTGGTCGTCATGGGCGGCGGTCTGGTCGAAGCGATGCCGGAAATCTTCGTCGACTTCTCCCTGAAGGTCGCCCGCAAGAGCGTGATGCCCGCCTACCGCCGGTCATTCACCATGGTCTCCGCCAAACTCCAGGACGACGCCGGAGCCACCGGTGCCGCCGCTTGGGCGAAGTATTCGGTGACCGGCAAGTAGAGGGGTAAAGCACATTATTCGCCTTGTGGCCTATCGGGTCGGGAGGGCGAAGTTCCTGCTGAGCCGCGAGCTAGGGACGACGTTTCTTTTTGCGAGAGCGGCTCGGCAGGAGCCTCGCCCTCCCGTCGGAAGTCAACCCGATATTCATGTCATGGCAGGCCAATCTTGAGGAATCACTCGCCACGTGTTTCGTTGGCGGACTCTTTGGCCCGTCGGCGGTCATCGGCGAAGGCTTCGACTTCGAACGGATTGTCGTGATAGGCATCCCGGCCCGCGAGCCAGAGGACTGCTGAGCTGAGCAGATAGGCGGGTAGGAAGAGGGGGCCCCAACGTTCGTATTGGCGAACGTGAACCCATTCGTGGGATCTCACATGGTCCAGTTCAATATCGCTGGAGCCGAGGATGACATGTCCGAGTGTCATGCCCCGCGCGTGGATAAAACGCGAACGCAAGAGGCTGGAAACAGCTCCGCCCCAAAATTCGAGCGTCGGGCCAATCCGCCGCACTTGGCCTCTGGAGCAGAGACCGATGCCGCCGACGAACAAACCCACCAGGGACGCGGGCGATGCCCACAGCCAGTACACGAGTTGGAGTGGCCAAGGGCGGTGGGCGGACTTCACGAGCGACTCCGCCTTCAAGTTCATCGATCGGAAATCATGGGATTCTCTGCCACCACAGAAACGGAATGAAGTCCGTTTTACAGGGCTAACTCTACTTCCCGACGCGCGGGACACCTTGAATCTTCATGGCGTCGACGCACACGGTTCCGGTGGCCCCGTTTAAGCCAACTTGGAAAATCATCTCGCGTGCCGCTCCGGGTACGGGGATCGATTTGCTGACGCTGATCCAGTCTTGATCGGCCAGCCACGGACCGATGGTGATCGTTCCGATCGGCAAGCGTTTCCCATCGAAGAAATGGATCACGCATCCCGGCAGATCAGCGGGTGTCGCTCCCCGATGAATATCGTTCGATTTGACTCGGCAACTGAAGGCGAGTTCCCCAATCACGCTACCGTCGATGGCTGCGGCCTGCAAAGCATGAGCGGTGCGGCCCGTCTCGTGATTTTCAAAGCAGATGTACTGCTGGCCCTCTGGGGCATCCTCACTCATCAACGCCCCCCGGCGGTGATAGTGCCAGCCGTCGGCCTGCCCCTCGACTAGTGTGGAGTCCTCGAACCCGCCATTGACGATCTTGGGATGCCTGGGATCGGGCAGTACCGCTCGCAGCTCTTCCGAGCGCCCGGTCATCGGGACAAACAGCGTCGGAATGAGGCGTTTTTGTTCCAGCTTGCCGTCCTTCTTTTCGAGTAGATGAAACACCTGTTGGTAGCGTTCGCCCAGCGGGATGATCATCTTCCCCCCCTCTTTCAGCTGCTCGACGAGCGGCGCGGGGATGTTCTCGGGCGAACAAGTGACGATAATCTTGTCAAAGGGAGCCACCTCGGGCCACCCCTTGTAACCATCGCCAATTCGGCAGTGGACGTTCTTGTAGTCGAGCATCTCAAGCGTCGCAGCGGCACGCTTGCCGAGCGGTTCGACGATCTCGATGGAGTAGACATCTTTGACCAGACTCGACAGGATCGCCGCCTGATAGCCGCTGCCGGTTCCGATTTCGAGAACCACATCCGTGGGTTGCGGATCGAGGGTCTGGGTCATGTAGGCCACGATGTAGGGCGGTGAAATCGTCTGCTTATGCCCCAAATCGAGGGCCTGATCGGAGTAGGCATACTTTCTCAATTCCGGCCGTACGAACAAATGTCGGGGGACGGTCCGCATTGACTCTAGAACACCCTCGTTCGTGACCCCCTCGGAGGCGATGTGATCCGTGACCATCTGCTGCCGTTCAACGGTCATGTCGTGGCGGGTTTGGGCCAACGCAGTGCCCGCCAGACAAAGGCACAAGGTCAACAGGATGTACATTGTGCGTGCAATCAGGGGGCGAATTCTCGTTTGCATGCTGAACTCCGTCTGAACGCCATTCACGTTTGTGCCGACCCTATCGAGTATCTCAAGAAATGATAATCAGGACGAGAGCGATTTCTTCTGGAACCGCTGGGTTCTTGAGATCGATTCCTGCATGGGATGATGCCCGTGGGATACGTCTTGAGGCAACGTCAGGTCATAAGTAAAATCTTTCCGGAGAGATTCAACACTGCCTGCTCTTGAAATCACTTGGCGCGCGGGCACGACTCGCCGCGAAAGACCACATGCCCCAGCCCGAAAATTCACTGTTGATCTGGGGAGCGGGAGGACACGCCAAAGTCGTCGCGGATGTCGCGCGGGCTTCCGGGTGGACAGTGTTTGGCTTTCTGGATGAAGATGCAACACGCCACCAACAGCCTTTCTACGGCACGAAGATTCTGGGGGGCAGTGATTTTCTGCTCTCATCTCGGGTCGATCGAGGACATTCCGTCTTCGTCGCGATTGGCGGCAACTCAGCCAGAGCGCGTTGCATCGCGGAAGCAGTCTGCGCGGGGTATGCCGTTCCGGTCCTCAGGCATCCCACAGCTGTCGTCTCACACACTGCGCAGTTGGGGCACGGAACCATCGTGATGGCCGGCGGAATTGTGCAGGCTGATACCCGCATCGGCTCCGGCGGAATTATCAACACCGGGGCCAGTGTGGATCACGATTGCATTCTCGGCAGCTGCGTTCATATTGCTCCCGGCGCGAGGTTGACGGGGCAGATCGAAGTGGGTGACGAGACACTGATCGGGGTCGGTGCCGTGGTCATTCCTAGAACCCGGATTGGAAATCGCTGCACCGTGGGTGCGGGAGCGGTCGTGATTGCCGAGGTGCATGATGACCAAACCGTCGTCGGCGTTCCTGCCAAGGCGGTCAACCTAAAATAGTGGACATTCAACAGGCTCTGAGCGTCTCACCAGGATCCTAGTTTAATGGGATATTCGGGCTTTGGCTTGTTCACGAACAGCATACGGGCTGAACTCGAATAGAGGATGCAAGCGATGACGCCGCACTACGTCGGCCCTGCCGAGACTGTGGCAGCAGCGGGGCGTTTCGTACTGGCAGTCGTCGTCTTGGGAATCGCGACCGCCAGCGTCTTCCCAGTCCGCAGCTGGGCCGAGAAATAGGGAGCGAGAGTCTTGGGGCACTGTGGCCAGAGATGAACCTCGCGTTGAAAAATGCCGACGGGCAGCCCGTTGAACAGAGCGATGCGGTTAGAGGCGAGGCTCGGGACGCGGGCTTCGTCTCCCAAAATGCCGACGAGATTGAGTGGGTCGCAGGCCGAGATGATGACGAGTTCCCCCGAGTTGGGTTGCTCCTTCAGGGTCCGCAAATCCCGAATCGTATCGCCGAGGGCGTATTGCTCTCCGGCAACTCCGCTAACAAATCGGCCTCCGCGAATCTCGCCGCGTGCTTCGAGTTTGCGGTAGACCTGGAGCAACTCCCACCAGCGCGGGGCGCCGGGCTCGCGTCCCAGCAGATCGCGGAAGATCACGCCCCAGCGACGGAGCAACTGCCACGCCCACTGCTCGACGATGTCGGGGGCGAGGCGATCCGATGATTGTCTCATCGGCGTGCCGCCCACTTTCTCCTCCGTGCCTCCTTGCTTCCTCGCTGATTCCTCGCCCTGTTCGCCACTCGGCTCGCCGGAGTTTCTCCACAATGTCCAGCGGCCCACGGTCGCATTTCTGCGATGCCGTACCACACGCGGACCGTGCCCACTGCTATGCCTGCCACCTGCCGTGTCAGCGTCACGAATCAAACTTCGCAGCCCCGAAAACCCGTCGGCTGTCACCCAGCCGCGTGTCACGAGTTCGCCGAGAACGTCATCCAATTGAGACGGCAGCATGCGACAGTGCTGGAGCAAATCTGTGGCGAACACCGCTCCCCGCAGCATCAGGATCTGCACGACTTCCTGAGCCTGTGACCCCAGCGATTCGATGGCCGTTGGGGCCGCTGTGGCCAAGAGCCACGGCAGATCGACACGCAAGCAGATCGACACCGGAGCGATGCGCGTCAGTGTCGCATTCTGGCGAGTCTTGTCGGGGTCTCGCGCGGGCGGATAGAGCCGTCCCCACGTCACCTCGCCGGTCAAGCTCAGCTCATCCAGCCACTCCCGCTTGTAATCCGCCACACGGAGCGGCAGCAGATCGTTCTCCCAAGTCACAGCTGCGATGTCGAGACCTTGAAGTTGAGTGATGACATCGTAGACCGCATTCGATCCGGTGCGTCGCGACTCGGGCCAGAGCATCTGATGCCGGGTCAGGAAGCGAACAAACGTGGGGACATCCACCGGCTCGATCTCACGCCGGAGACCCGCGACGGTTAGGCGGTGAATCCGAGAGAGTAGTCGGCGATGGCACCATTCGATTTCCGGAGTTTGTGATAACTCGTCAGTTGATTCGCCACTCGGGGGGCTGACGCCGCCCCGCTCGCCTGACGGCCGGAATCGTCCACGCAGGACCGTCCCTTCGCCTTCGAGTGCTTCCAACGACGAAAAGACCTGCGACTGCCCCAGCGACATCTCGGTCGCGATTTCGCTCGCAGCCACAGGGCCGGAGAATTCGACACATCCACGGATCGTAGCGACGAGGGCTTCGATCTCCTCCCAATCCTGGCGGACTGTCGAGGGAACCACCAGCGGCGGTTCACAAGCCGCTTGCTTGTAGACCAGCTTCGCAGCTGGCCATCGCTCAGCTGCGACCCAAGCGGTACATCCATTGGGGAGAATGATCGAGGCGGCTCGCCCCGCCTCGCATAGTTCCGTGAACAACTCGCTCCATTCCGCCGCTGAGGAAACAGGCAATACAATTCGGCTGAGCAGTACATCGTGCAATTCATCCGCGTTGCGGACGACGGGCTGGCTTTCGAAGACCACCTGAGCAATCGCCTCGGGATTGAGGCGACCCAGCTCGCGGACATCATTCACCGAGAGGCTGCGACGAGTCTGAACCGCTCGAGCGCGGCGTTCTTGCACTTCTCCGCCATCCAGGAATGCATACGGGTTCGAGTTCAGCAGCTCATAGGAAAACGGAGACGGTTCACGCGTGTCGCGGGCAATGAACTGGATCTCGCCGCGCTCCACCCGCCGCAGGACCTCCAGTAGCCCCTCGATGTCCAGAGCTTCATTCAAGCAGTCATACATCGTCTGTTCGACCAGCGGATGATCGGGCAATACATGGTCGTCAACGATGTTCTCCTGGCATCCGGTCAGCTTCGGGAAGACAGCTGTCATCAAGTCGTCCGAGCGGAACCGCTGGAGCGCGGGAGGGACTTTCTTGCCGTTCTTCTGGCGTGCGACGAGGAGCGCCCGCGTGGCGTTCCAGCGCCATCGGAGTTGAAACATCGGGACTGCGAGGATGGCTTGTTCGAGCAAGTTCTGGACGTTGTCACTTCGCAACATCGGGAACAGGCTTTCAATGGGAAAGCTGTGTTGCGGACCGAGGGAGAGAATGAACCCGTCGTCATCGGCGGTGGCTTGCAACTCGAAATCGAACGAGCGGCAGAACCGCTTCCTCATCGCTAGGCCCCACGCCCGGTTGATCCTCGCCCCGAACGGAGCATGGACAACCAGCTGCATGCCGCCGGTCTCGTCGAAGAAGCGCTCAAAGATCACCCGGTCTTGTGTCGGAACGAGCCCGACCGCAGCTTGCTGCGCAGCCACATAGACCACCATCTGCGAGGCGGCGTCGGGCGTGCAGCTGGTTGTCTCGACCAGCCACTCGGCAATCGCATCGAAACCCTCTGGCGAGCTGGGCGGCGTCAGCCCCCCGAGTTCTAACAGTGGGGCAGACATTCCTGTCTGCCGGTCAGAGGATTCACCACGGAGACACGGAGGCACGGAGGAAGACTCAGTGCAATCAGCCATCTCCTCCGTGGAGAGGGTGGAAGATGAATTGCTGGCTGACGGCTGATCGCTGGCCGCTAATCGCTCCTCACCCTCTGTGCCTCCGTGTCTCCGTGGTGAATCTTCTTCACGCGAGACCAGGGGGCTGACGCCGCCCCGCTCGCCTTTCACGCGATCCTCGATCTCGCGCCTCAGCTGAGACACTTCCTCGGAGAGCTCGATCGTTCGGCCCGGACCCTCGCCGCGCCAGAAGGGAATTGTCGGCGGGGCTCCATGGGCATCATGCACCAGCAGATCACTGCCGCGCAGGGCTTCGATCTGCCACGACGTGTTTCCGAGCAAGAACACATCACCAGCCCCGCTCTCGATGCCGAACTCTTCATCGACAGACCCAACGACCGTGTGTTCGGGTTCGGCCACCACGCGGATCACATCGGTCTCGGGGATCGCCCCGCCGTTGTTGATCGAGGTCAAGCGGGCATTCGGTCGGGCTCGGACTCGTCGATGCACGTGGTCATGGTGGAGCAGTGTATGAATTCGCCCGCCGGTGTCCGTGACGCCTTCGCTGAGAAACTTAATCACCTGATCGAAGTGCGATCTTCTTAACGTCCGGTAAGGCTCCGCGCGACGAAAGCGATCGTACAGCTCATCCGTGCTCCACTCACTGGTCGAGACCTCTGCCACCAGTTGCTGGGCCAGCACATCGAGCGGCGCAATCGGCACCGGAATCGTATCGAGACGCCCACCGCGAATCGCCCGCACCAAAGCCATCGCCTCCAAGACCTCATCGCGAGTTAGCGCGAACAGCCGCCCCTTGGGGATCAACCCCAACGCATGCCCCGAGCGACCAATGCGTTGCAGGAACGTCGCGATCGACCGCGGCGAGCCAATCTGAATCACCAGATCGATGTACCCCACATCGATCCCCAATTCGAGCGAGGCCGTTGCCACGACGGCTTTCAACTCACCCGACTTCAAGCGTTGTTCCGTCTTCAGCCGGATGGGGGCTGACAGTGATCCGTGATGGCTGCTAACCGCTTCATCGCCGAGCAGCTGGGTGAGTTGGAACGTCACCCGCTCGGCCATGCGGCGGGTGTTCACGAAGATCAGTGTGCTGCGGTGAGT
Source organism: Planctomycetota bacterium (assembly GCA_043777375.1). Lineage (GTDB taxonomy): Bacteria > Planctomycetota > Planctomycetia > Planctomycetales > Planctomycetaceae > TH-plancto1. The sequence goes on from JAYWHX010000014.1 coordinate 42,730, forward strand.
ATTAATCAGCTCCACAATTCGGGCATTGATCTCGGCCCACATCTCGTGCGAACAGACCGCTCCCAGTTCACCCGGTGCGGTTTCAATCGCGAGGTCGAGTTGCCGTTGATGCCCGACATCCACGATCGAACACTCCACGGGGCGCGGCGAGGGAATCTCGCGGCCAGTGATCTGTCCCGCACGATCGACCTCTTCATGGCACCCCGGAGCATCGGGTTCAGGCAGCTTCTCTCGTGGAGGAGGCTCGACAGGCACTGGATCAAGGGTCTCCCCGGATCCAACCAGGAATCTCGCCATACGCTCGATAGGCTTCTGAGTGGCCGACAGTCCGATCCGCTGGAGCCGTAGCGAGCGGGGTCGCGTCAGCGCCCCGAGTGTGTCGATCGAGGAGGATTCACCACAGAGACACGGAGGCACGGAGGAGGAGTTCTGAAATCGAACTTCGTCGAGCCCGGCAATCCTAGCCCCCGGCCCCTCTCCATGGGGTGTCGGGGAGGAAGATCCCCTCGCATTTGGCCGCCCGGTCACCAATAACTGGTCCTCTTCGTTCTCCGTGCCTCCGTGCCTCCGTGGTGAATCCGCTGACACAGAGGCACTGACTCGCTCCCGCTCGCTCTGCACCAAGTGTTCCAGTCGTTCCAGGCTCAGCGCAAGGTGTGACCCGCGTTTATCTCTCGCCAGCGCATGGATCTCATCGACGATCACGGTGTCTACCGTCGACAGTGCCGCTCGGCCTTTGTCGGTTGTCAGCAACAAGTACAGTGACTCGGGAGTGGTCACCAAAATGTGTGGAGGGTTCTTGACCAGTTTGGCCCGGTCGTAGGCCGAGGTGTCTCCGGTTCGCAAGCCAACTCTCAAGGGCGGCAGAACCTCACCCGACTCTCGGGCGACAGCTGCGATTTCTTGCAGCGGCCCGTTGAGGTTCTTCTCCATATCATTGGAGAGTGCTCGTAGCGGCGAGATGTAGACGACGCGCATCTCGTCTTTGAGTGTGCCTGCCAACCCCTCGCGGACCAGCCGGTCAATCACAGCCAGAAACGCAGTCAGCGTCTTACCACTGCCAGTTGGGGCGGCAATCAGCGTATGGCGTCCCGCGGCGATTTCGGGCCAGCCGAGGACTTGCGGTTCTGTCGGCCCGGCAAAGCGAGACGCAAACCAGCGATCAATGATCGGATGAAAGCCGAAACGCGACACGAACACCTCTTCGGAAAATAGTCCGCCACGGTCACTGAGCGAACTCACGTGGAATCATACCCGTCCGCAGGGCGAGGGCGAACTCTGACGCGAAACGACCCTCGCGCAGAGAGCCTCCCGTGCCAGTCTCGGGACCGAACTCGGGGACTACATCGACGGAACGGGCTGTGTGGCCTACGATTCCGCCACACGTACGATTTCCGTGACGTTGTTCGCTGCCCGCCTCGGGCGGATTCCTTCGAGTGTGCTGCGCTGATGTCCGAATCTCTGATTTTCATGATGGGCAATTACGAGGCCCGCATTCCTACGGACCGCTGGTACTGTGACAACCATCTCTGGTTGCAAACCGGAGCTGGTGGGTTCAGAGTCGGCTTTACGGCGTACTCCGTCCGGATGCTGCAGGACGTGTATTTTCTGGAGTGGTCGATCGATCCCTACACGCTGGTTCACAAGAAGAAAGAGATCGGACAGATCGAAAGCTCAAAGGCTGTCTCGTCTTTGTATCCACCGTCAGAGGGTAAGATTCTCGACTTCAACCCGGTCGTACTGAACGACCCGTCTGCCATCAACACCGATGGGTACGGGACCGGCTGGCTGTACAACATCGACACGCGGGCCAAGCTGTTGACGGCGGAGGAGTACGTCAAGCTGCTCGATGTGAAGTGGGTGGAGACCCAGCGGATCATCAAGGGCCAGATGAACGAATAAGCCTCAACGCGGCGTGCCGTGGCCACCACCAAAGTCTATCGACGAACTGAGGTCGCTCACGCGGTGCGGCTGGCTAATTCTCTTCATGGACCTTTTGAGTCAGCCGTTGAAATGCTGGCTGATCTCGCAGGGAATTCAAGTCGGCATCCTTGAGCAACAGACTCTTCCGCGAGAAACCGCCGGTGATGGCGGAGTTGAGAAACTGAAAAGCTCGCTTCCGGTAATCGTTGGCCTTGCGAGTCCGTCCTGCCGATTCAGGTTCTCGGAGAACATGTTCCAGACTGCGGCCATAAACGCAGGCCACGTTGTAAAGGTAATCCTGATGGACGTAGAATTTTCTGTAGACTTCGGGACTATCCACCATCTGAATCGCCTCGTCACACCGCCCATCAATTGCCAGACAAATCGCGAGACCTGTCAGCGCGCTGTGTGACTCTGGATCAAGCCGAAGCCCCTGTTCAAAACTCGCTTTCGCCTCGTTACGGCGAGCCAGATGCAGCTGGTTAAAGCCCATGTTGTTGTAAACTTTTGCGGAGTTCGGATCGACCTCGAGTGCGACTCTCAGAAGTTGCAGGGCTCCTTCAAAGTCGTCTGACTGGGACTTCGATGTCGCGCCTGAAATCCAGCCTTCGACCGGCGAGCTCGACTGAAGAACTTGTTTTCCAACTTTCGCATAGTGATGAGATGCCAAATTCGGACTCGTCAAAATCGACTCCAAAGCCTGCCGGGCTTCCGGACTCCCAATCGCACCGAGCGAACGAGCAAGGGACTCACTGCGGCTCGGTCTGATGGACTTTTCGAGTGCCGCTCGCAATGCGGCCACGGACTGCGTATCGCCGAAATCAATCAGCACCGCATGGCATAAATCATCGAGGTCAGTGTCTTCTCTCTGTAGCGCCTCAACGGCTAGGCGACGACACTCTGGATGCTTCATGAGTAGCAGCGTTCGCAGAATGAACGATTGGGTGTCGCTCGAAAATCGAGGGTAGCGCTCGATCAGATCGCCCAAGACCGGGGAGCCACCAATTTCGGCGTAAGCGTTCACCAGCGTCAGGCTTTGTTGAGGGGCCGCATCGATCCATTTCAGGATTTGCGGGAGCACTGATGGGTCCCGGATTTCACGCAATGCCACGAGGGTTCGCTCATCCGGTTCGCCCGATTGAATCCGGCGCAGGGCCTCTTGAACGAACAGCGGATGCTCTTCGGCAGAGCGACGAATGACCATCGCGTGAAACGCAAGATCGCGAATCGCGGGCCGCTTGTCAGCCAGCGCTGCTTGCAGGATCTCCAGACGGCTTTCAGTCCAGGTCTGTAGCAAAATCGGCAATGCGGTCTCGCGGACCACCGAGTCGCCGCTCTGGAAAGATTGTTTCAGGAATGGGAGCCAACGTTCATCACATTCGGGTCCGATTGTGCGCAGAATCTTTGCCAGTCCAATGCGGTTCTGAACGACCGCATCAGTGGCCAAGGTCATGGCCAATTGGCGAGATTCTGCCCGCTGCGAAGAGTTCAAAGACTGGAGTGCGAGTGCGGCTTCGTCACTAGCACCCTGTCGCACGATCCCTTCGAGAACAGTTGCGGCCTGGGGGACGACCGCTGATCGCAAGGAGCGAATTGCGGCGTTTTGCATCTCTCGGTCAGGCGACTTCAGGAATTCGAGAATCACATCGCAGTCGTCGTTCGCCATCGCATCTCCCGCATTGAGCAGGATCGCGCGCCGGAACAGCGGGTGCCCCGTTCGAATTTCTCGACGCAAGGTGGCCGAGGCCAGCCCAGAAATAAAATCACGCGTCACTTTTTGCACAGCGTCGGCTTCATCCTGCGCATACCAGTCTTCGGTCTCGTCGCTCTGACCCGGGACGTTGATGAACACCACGCTTCTCATCAGCCCGGACCACTGAGGGTACAGCTGGAGCCGGTCGTTGTCGTCCTCGGGTCCATGCACGAGCCATTCTTGTGTCAGTTCGTCTCCGATGCGAATATTCTTGTCAAGTGCCACGACCAGCCGCGACACTCCCTGTTCCGCATAGCCCACCATCAGCTTCGAAAAATGGGCCGCATTGAGTACGTTGATCTCGCCCCCCACCCGCGCGATCCCGATCCGGCCGGAGGGACCAATCTGTTCGAGCTGCGATGTCACGGCTTCGTTTTCGATGCGACTCAACTCCAGTTCGACCTTCCCCCCGGAAGTCTCCAATCGCAGAATCAGTGGTGGCAGCTCGCGCGTCCGAGGGAGATTGCCAAACACCAACCACGCCCTGGCGGATCGATTCGGGGGAATTGTGATGGGACTGGTGCCCTGAATCGTCGCGACATCACCGCTCAATTCATCCGGCAGATCGAAATAAAAATGAGGAAACTCCGCTTGAGTTTGCGCGCGGGGAAACTCATCGTTACCGACCATCAGTCGGCTGGCGGAGGTATCGACCGTGATGTCGGCAGAGCCGGTATTTTTGAATCCGAGCCTGATGGCGAGGAAGCGAATCCCCGAAGGGTCATACGCATTCGTGAGATTCAGAAGCACATGCTGACGGGAGACACGCAGCACCGCATCATCCGGTGTCAGCTGTCGTGAATTAGATCGCAACGATTGCGAGAGACTACGAGCTAAACCCTCGAACAACTCCTCGACGACGGGTGTCTCTGCCTGAGCGAGCTGGGGAATATGAGAGAAGCATAGAGCCACAGCCACTGCCAGCGAGGTCAGCAATATGCTTAACGGACCACGCGATTGTCCAGACTTGGATTGATCTGGCTGAGTTCTCATGGCAACGCCTCCTCCGCAGTCGCTTTAATAGCCGATCACAGCCACCCGTCGGCGCCCGCCGAGCTCATACATCCCCGAACAGGGCATCGACGAAATCATCCGGCGAGAAGACCTGCATGTCGTCGATCCCTTCGCCCAAGCCGACGTACTTCACCGGGATGCCCATTAGCTGGCGAATGGCGATCACCACACCGCCCTTCGCTGTCCCGTCGAGCTTGGCCAGTACGATTCCGCTGCATCCGGCGGCCTCGGAGAACTTCGTCGCCTGGTTAACTCCATTCTGCCCGGTCGTCGCGTCGAGTACCAGCAGACTTTCGTGCGGAGCCCCGGGCAACCGCTTCCCGATCACCCGGTGGACCTTGCCCAGTTCCTGCATCAGGTTCGTCGCCGTCTGTAACCGTCCCGCCGTGTCTATGATTAGATAGTCCGCTCCCAACTGGGCGGCTTTGTCACATCCCTCAAAAGCCACAGCAGCCGGGTCGCTGCCACTGGGCTTGGTGACGATCTCGCATCCGAGTCGCTTGGCCCACATTGTCAGCTGTTCGACAGCTGCGGCGCGAAATGTATCGCCTGCTGCCAGGACAACGGTCTTGCCATTCTTTTGCAAGAAGTTAGCGAGCTTGGCAATGGAGGTCGTCTTGCCGACTCCGTTGACTCCACAGACCAGAATCACCGTCGGCCCCGACTCGGCCTTCTTGAGGGGAGAGAGTGGTTTGGCCGCATCCCAGATGAACTCGCCCTTGCCCTTGAGGATCTCTTTGAGCTTGTTGCGAACGGTGTCCCAGATTTCTTTCGGCTGAACGGTTCGTCCCCCGCATTTGGTCCGGATCTCATCCACGATGGCCTTCGCGGCCACAACACCCATGTCGGTGCCGATCAGCCCGCGATGAAACTCTTCGAGCTTTTCCTCGTCAAGAATCACCCCCGTCTTGAACAGGTCGCGCACATCCGTGCGCAGGATGTCGCGCGTCTTTTGAACCGCAGCCTTGAGTTTGTCGAACAGTCCCATAAGTCGTTGTCAGTCTTCTAGACACTGTGATTCTTCTCAAAGAGTTCTTCGAGGAGAGGGGGCACGCCTGCAATAAAGTAGTTTACATGCTCTCTTCCGCCCCGACTACCGGTGATCACGACGAAACACAGTGGATGTCCATTCCCCACGATCATGGGTTCAAAGCGAGCTGTCTCATGAGGCGGAGTCTGTGGACACGTGAGGCGAGTCACGGAGGCTGCTGTCTCATCGAACTTCATCTGAGGTACGGTCTGCTCTGCCCTGCCCGGCGATTCCAGAATCATTGCCCAATACCTCTTGACGCCTCCGCAATGTGGCAATACATTGCCACCTGGCAATCAGTTGCCACTTCAACATATCGAGATCCTTGATGACTACACATCGTCCCACTCCTGAACTGGCTCGTCGTGAGCGACAGATCATGGATGTGATTCATCAGCTGGGCGAAGCCACGGTCGCCGAAGTCCTCGCTCAGCTGACCGATCCGCCGAGTTACTCCTCAGTACGCACGATGATTCGGCACCTGGAGGCCAAAAGCCTGCTGGTTCATCGCCAGGATGGCAAGCGGTATGTGTACCGGGCCAAGGAGTCACGAGAAACAGCCAGTCGTTCGGCATTGCGGAAACTCATGGAAGTGTTCTTCGCGGGGTCGGCCACGGATGCCGTGGCGGCGATTCTGGATGTTTCGTCCGACTCACTTGAGCCGGAGGATCTCGATCGCATGGCCAAGCTGATCAAGCAAGCTCGCACGGAGGGAAAATAGTATGGATACGCTCACTCTCGCTCGCTCGTTCGCGTCACTGCTGCTCGACTCAGCTGCCAAGGGGACAGCCCTGCTGTTACTCGCCTGTCTGGCGGCATGGCTCTGCCGCCGGTCGTCGGCAGCGCTGCGGCATTCGATCTGGTGTCTGACGATGGGCGGGCTATTGCTGTTGCCCGTTGCTGCGTGGGCACTGCCCGCGTGGCAGATTCCGATCCTACCGCCCGAGCCAGTCGCTGCTCCCACCCCCGTAGCGGAAGTCGTCAGACTTTCGACGCCCGTGGCGGAACCCATCCCACCATCAGTCACCCCGCCGCGCAAAGAACCCGCACCGCAGCTTACCGCCGAGAATGCCTTGATGCCGTCTGTGCAGAAGACAATCGGGCCGCTTGTCCTCACCCCTCCGGTCATCGAGCCCACTCCGGCCCCCGCCATCATCGAGCCCCCCGCCCCTCCGTTGACCACCATCGAGTGGACCGCACTGCTCGTCAGTGCCCTCTGGTCACTGGGTGTGTCACTCTTCGGCGTGCTACTGCTCGTTGGCCTGTGGAGAACGGTCAAGCTGCGACGGACTTCGTTCACGGTCACCAATGGCGAATGGCCGGACATGCTGATCGAGCTGCGACAGCGGCTGGGACTCTCACGATCGGTCGAACTCCGCGAGCATGCCCAGTCGGTCGTGCCGCTCACATGGGGGATCTGGCGTCCGGTGGTGTTGCTGCCGAAGCTAGCCCGTGCGTGGGATGAGCCGATGCGGCGGGCGGTGTTGCTGCACGAGCTGGCCCATGTGCAGCGCGGCGATGTCGCGTGCCAAGTACTCGGTCGGCTGACCTGCGTCCTCTATTGGTTCCATCCGCTGGCCTGGTTCGCTCTCCGTCAACTGCGGCAAGAGCGCGAGCAAGCTTGCGACGATGCCGTCGTGCAATCGGGCGAGAAAGCCAGCGACTACGCCGAGCAACTGCTGCAAGTGGCTCGCCTGTGCTGTGCCCCGCGCGGGTTGTCCCTCGGCGTCGCGATGGCCGAAGGGAGCAGCATCGAACGACGCATCCTGTCGCTGTTCGACAGCGCTCGCGGGCACGGTCCGGTGACTCGCCGTGTGGCCATCACCTCAATTCTAATTGGGACCGCGATCCTGGTAGGTCTAGCTCCGATTGAACCGACCGCGTCGCAAGCGGAACCGGTGGAGATTGAGATCGCCCCGAGCAAGAATCAAAAGTCCGAAGTGACAAATCAGACAGTGAGCGACGAATCGACGGCGAGCGCTGCAGACGTGCTTGAGACTGAGGAACCGCTACAGGCAGCCCAGAGCGCTGTGACCGCGAGGGTTTATGCCGCTCTAAAAACGCAGGGTTCGCTGCACTTCGACCAGGCCCCGCTGAAGAAGATTCTGGAGCACATCGCCGATACGCATGGCATTGGCGTTTCTCTCGACTCGGAAGGGCTGGAGGGGGCGGGGGCGACGGAGGAGACCCCCGTCACGATTCAAGTCGATGGCAGCACGCTCTCGAGTGCCCTCAATCAGGTGCTGGCCCCGCTGAAACTCGGCTACATTGTTGAGAATGAAGTCTTGATGATCACGAGCTCAGAACGCCTCAGCAAGACGGCCCCGGAGAATCTGCGCGGACAAGTTCTCGATGCCCAGCAGCAGCCCGTCGAAGGAGCACTGCTCGTGTTCCCATGTTTCTTGAAAAGGGAGGCAGGCTCTGTTCCACAGATATTCCGCACCTACTCCGGTCGGGATGGCGAGTTCCTGATCAAGCTCCCCCGCAAAACGATCGATATCGCCAGTTTTCACAATCACGCCCCGATCTGGTGCCAGAAAGATGGCCACGGGTTGGGAGCAGCGCATGTCGCCCCGGCTCTCGGTTCCGAGCCGCTGACTGTCCAGCTGCCAGCACTCGATCCCGTGGAGTTCGTCGTGCAGTCTGATGCGGGGCAGCCTCTGGCGGGAGTCCGCATGGAGGTGGACAACACAAAGATTCCCGCCTGGGACGGTGCCATGGAGGATCAGCAGGGCTCTCTCGGAAAGGTTCCTGAAGAACTAAGGCCCTTCGTGACAAAAGTTTCGGACGCCGACGGAAAAGTGATCCTGGACACCATTCCCCGCGATCGTCACTACGACTTGAAGATGACTTCTGAGCAGTACGGCGTGCAGCATTTCCTGGACCCGCGTAAGTATCTGAAGCTGTTGCCGGTTGCTTCCGTGTCGGGCAAGCTGTCCAACAGCCAGGCGGGCGTGAAGCTGGCCTTCAATATCCCGCATGAATATTTCGGCTCCTACATCAAGGCCTCCGCAGAGGCCACGACGGATGAGCAGGGGAACTTCTCGATTGCGAAGTTCCCCATCGGCCCAGTCACGATTACCTCGGACCAGCTGCGGGGGCCGATGTTCTTGGAGCAAATCCCGCGCGAGGTGAAGCCCGATGGAAACCAGTTCGACTTGAAGGTCATCTCCGGTGTGAAGATCACGGGCCGCGTGATGCTGAAGAAGCCCAGTCGTGGGGTGCGCAAGGCCGTCGTGGGCTTCTCCAGCGAGGTCGGTCAGCCTGTGGAAACGGATGAAGACGGAAAGTATGTGGCCTACTCGCTTCCGCAGCCTGACGTTGCGACTTATTTCGCTGGATCATCGGGGGAAGCGTTCCCACTGCTGGGGGCTGGCAGCATTGCGAGCTACGCTCGTATCAAGATCCCCGACGGAGCCACCGAAGTGCAGGCCCCGGACATCGTCCTGGAGGAGGGGATGTTTCTCAGCGGTCAGCTCGTCGACGAGAAGAAGCAGCCCATCGGCGGGGTCTACGTGGTCCCGTTCCCCTCATCGACTCCCTTCACGATTCGGACTGATGAGCAGGGGCGATTCGGAACCATGGTCAGCCCCGACAGACGCCCTGGCGGCTGGTTGGTCGGGTGGAACGACGCGCCCGATCCAAGCATCTTGTCGGAGCAATTCGGCGATAACGCCCCAGTCTGGGCGAAGACGATCTCCAAAGAGCCGCTGATCCTTCAGATCAAGCGCTCAACTCAGCCGGAACGATTTATCTCCTACGACCAGCTCGACATGGACCTCAAGATTCCGCCCGAACAAGTGATCTGGGGCGATGCGGTCGATGGCTTGCAGCCAGGATTCTGGTTGCGGTCAACGGGAGAACCGCTCAACCAGCGGGTGCCGATGAATTCGCTGGTGACGTACCGGGTGTTGCTGCGGAACGTTGGGAAGGAGGACCGGGATGTGGTCGTCATGCTACGGCCTGATGCGCCGTCACTCATCTCTAGTGATCGCCTCGTCGATGCCTTGGGCTCGGGAAAGTTGCCTGCCGACTGCCAATCCAAGATTTCCCAAGGGATCTACAAGGGTGAGCACTCGAGGGTTGTCACGATTCCGCGTGGGGAGTCGCTAATGCTCTACGGGAATCCGGTCTCCGCCCAATCGGGACTGTTCATCGGGCAGGGCAATTCTGAAAAGTATCCGGTGCTCGCCGAGATCGCCCAGCCGGGGAAGAACTGGATTGTCCATCCACTGGTGGTTCAGGGAATATCAGCCAGCGAGCGGCAACAGATGGAGGAGGCTCTGAAAGCGGATCGCAGCCGCTCCACGTTGAATATCACGATGCTGGACTCTCGCGGTCAGCCACGAAAGGAAACCTCCAAGGATGCCACTCCTCTGACCAAACCGATCACGCTCTACGCCAAGATCGAACTCGATGTCGGCACGCTGGCCGCTGCGATTCCTGCGCCTCCGGAGAAGAACGCGAACGCCATCACCGAAGAGCAAGCCGAGCACCCACTTCCGCTAGACCAGATCGTCTGGTGCGAAACCGTCGACGGAGTTCAGGCGGGCTGCCTGCTGACGATACCCAGTGCCTTGGGCCCGTTCGCCGAGCTGAATTCTCAACTGGTCTATGCCGTCTTCGTCCGCAATACCACCGAAAAGCCAGTCGTATTCCACGCGAGGATGCTGGCGTATGACGGCTTGGAGGTTCCCTACTTGATTCCGAGTGACAAGCTGCCCGCGACGTATAGCGACGGTCTACCCTCCCCGTTCAAAGCGCGTGGGGCTACTCGCAATGCGAAGGAACCGGGATCGGCCCACCAGATCGAATTGGCCCCCGGGGAAATGGCGATCGTCCCGGGCATCCTGACCATCCCGGACCTGATTCTCGAAGTGGGAGATTATCTCTCCGATATGGATGCCGAAGAGAAAGCGGAGGCCCGGGAATACATGCCGAAGATCACAACGGTTGCGTTCGGCAAGAACTGGATTGTCCAGCCAGTCACGATTCGAGTGATCCCTTCCACCGAAAAGCCACTCGAGCGAAGTCCGTTGGGAGAGGTTCCGCTCGCGGTCTTCACGCGCGAGGGAGAGTTGCGAAAAGCCCCCCTAACTCCCGTCCCTGGCATGACCGGTGGTCGGACGGTCTATGCAAAGTCAGAAGTTGAAATCGTATCGCTCGCCAGCCCGGACGAGCTAAACGCCGAAGCGGTCACCTGGGGCGATATCGACAAGCATATGCAGTGCGGGGTCCGGCTGCCCAACCCGCAGCGGACATTCCAAGTCGGCGACACGCTCGAGGTGGAGATCCTGTGGAGGAACTCCAGCGTGGACAAGGAGGCATTCGCCACTCCTCGCCCCGGTCAATTCGATCTGACCCCGATCATCCGAAACGCAGAGGGTGGCGAATTGACGATCGACTTTGGAGAGCGATCCCAGCTGCCGTCCGAGACAGCGATCATGCATCCCGGCAGCGTCCTCTCACTGGGCGTCACAAAGATTCGACTGGTCGCCCCGGGAACCCCGTCTCCAACGAGCAACACCGAGCCCGGTCACATCACGTTGGAACCCGGCACCTACACGCTGATCGGTACCGGTGGTGCGGGAAGTGAAGAGGTCGGGAATCCCCACAGCGAGAAGATTGAGTTCACCGTGACCGCCGAATAGGTGACCGCGATGATATTTCCAGAACGAACCGGAGAGGTGACTCTATCAATTCGAGGCGAAGAAGCGAGGTGACAGCACGAGAACCGGACATCACACTTCCATGAACCTTGGAGCCAGATAGTGATCAGTTCATCGCCATTAAATGGTGTTTCAGGTTCCAGATGATGCGTCGGGCGGCGACCTCAAAGTGGCTGGTCTGGCCGTCTCCCCGGCGATCACGGATCAATACCTCGACCTCGGATTGAGGATTCTGATCACCCTGAGCGGGATGAATCTGAATCTCCAGGTCCAGTGGGTAGTCTGCTTGCGACAACAGTGAACGCAGCCACGATCCCCCCACTCTCAAGTGCAGGTGATTTTCACTCACATCCTCGACAGTCGCCTTTTGATCCTGGACAAATCCAGACAGCTTTAACACCAGACAATCGCCAATGTCCGTGACTAGAAAAGCACTACTGCGTGTCGGACCATCCGCCTCTTTCCAGCGGGCACCGGTCTCCCCCAGCCACGCATGCGGGCTATGAAGGATGTACTGTCGCTGACTTGCCATCTGCGGGGTCTCACAGGATTTTGGGGGATTGCGTCTGTCCAGCTTTGGGGCATTCCCACAGAGCGGGTTGCTGAATTCCCCCACGTTCCAATGGGTTATGTGGAGATTCAGAAACAGTGTTCTAATAGCAACATAGGGCCTGTTTCGGGTCACGGCGCGAAGAAAACCGATCTGTGGCTCTGGTTTTCAGTCACACGGGGAGAAGCGAGGCAGCTGTCAAAGGATTGTGAGAGATCCACCGCTGGCTGGCCCCATTCTGGGAGACCCGCCGGAAGGTCGGACGCGAGCCAACCGCACTGACAAACCTCGGGATCGAGATGACCTGCGAACCTGAGTTTGGTTTCAGGACAGGCACCGATCACAGCAGACTGGAACCACGAAAGCCACAAAACACACGAAAACAGAGGGGCCCTGCCTCCGGCCTGATGAGAGTTCCACGGTTCTCACGCGTGGTCCTGGGGAACGACTCCATGAATCAACCACAGCCTCTTTGTTATTTCGTGTGTTTCGTGTATTTCGTGGTAAACAATTGGAGTGCTGATCCAGAGTTCAGGTTTTGAGCCACGGGCCGGTTGAGTTAGCAGCAGCGGGGGACACGGCGGACTCACGTCCGGCGCTCGCTGCCGCACACGTCGATTTCGTTTTTTCGTTCAATCGCGAGTCCGTCCGCGATCTCACTGGCGGCCCCAAGCGACCGCCAGTGCCACCCACCATCCCAGCCCGTATTTCACTATTCATCGAATTCCAAACATCTGTTATTCGTACGCAGATGAACAAAGGTTCGAGTCATCAAATTTGATGATTCGAACTTGCTGTTCTGGCCGGAATCCGTCACCGACCATTCGGATCGCTGACTATCTCGACTCAAAGCAATAATTGCTGGGCTGCCACCATGGGACATTTTGGAGCTGTTTGTGTTCGGTTGCTTCGCGCTTTGCACACTCCCTGGGGCGGGACGCTGCGTCGAGGTTCCCGCTCACCGCGCCTCGGTTCCGTGGGCTCAACTGCGGCGCTCGAGCAGCGGGTGCTGTTGGCGGCGATTACGGTCAACTCACTGGCCGACAACATCACCGCAGGCGACGGACTGGTCACGCTGCGCGAGGCGATCATCGCAGCGAATACGAACGTCGCCACCGACCTGGGTCAGACGGGTGCAGCTGGGCTGGACACGATTATATTTGGGTCGGGTTTGAATGGCACGATCAACCTGACCGGTGGGGAGATGTTCATCAGCGAGACGGTGACGATCACCGGGAACGGGTCGACCAACACGGCGGTTGACGCACAGCGGAATTCGCGGATCTTTGATATCACGAGTACTGCGGGGGACGTCACGCTGGAGAAGCTGACGCTGACCGGTGGGAGGACTACGGGACTCGTCGAACATGGCGGGGCAATCCGCTCGACAACGACCGGGACGCTGACGGTGAACCAGAGCACGCTCTCTCGGAACTCCACGGCGGGTCACTATTCCAGAGGCGGAGCTGTTTTTAGCTATTCAGGCCCAGTGACAATCAGCAAGAGCACGCTCTCCGGGAACTCTACGGCGGGTAAAAGTGCCAGAGGCGGAGGGATTTACTCTGGCTTTGGAGCGTTGACGGTGAGCGAGAGCGAGATCTCCGGGAACTCCACAAAGGGCGACAATACCCAAGGCGGTGCGATTTGCGCCACTAATGGCGCGGTGACGGTGAGCCAGAGCACGTTCTCCGCAAATTACACGATCGGCATCAATTCCGACGGAGGGGCCATTTACGCCGCCTCTGGCGTGGTAACGGTGAGCCGGAGCACGCTCTCCGGAAACTCCACGGCGGGCAATGCTGCCGATGGCGGGGCCATTTTTGCCTACGATGGCGCGCTGACAGTGAGGCAGAGCACGCTCACCGGAAACTTCACGACGGGCAGGTGGGCCGATGGCGGAGCCATTTCCACTGCGAGTGGCCCGCAGACGCTGATCCAGAGCACGCTCTTCGGAAACTCCACGACGAACTATTATTCTAAAGGCGGAGCGATTCATTCTACCGCTGGCTCGGTAACGGTGAGGCAGTGTACGCTTTCCGAGAACTCCACGACGGGCAATGCTGCCTTCGGCGGGGCCATTTACGCTGGCACTGGCTCGGTGACGGTGAGCCAGAGTACGCTCTCGGATAACTCCACGGCGGGCATCAATGCCCACGGCGGAGCCATTTTCGATTTCACGGGCGCGGTGACTGTGATCCAGAGTACGCTCTCCAGCAACTCCACCTCCGGCTACTCTGCCGACGGCGGAGCCATAGCTACTCAAGGCGAGGTGACTGTGAGCCAGAGCACGCTCACGGGGAACCACGCCGCTCGAGGACGTGGCGGTGCGATCTGCGGCCGTGTCAGTCATTCCACGATTACAATCCAGAACAGCATCGTCGCCAGAAACACAGATAACGGCACAGCCCCCGACATTAGCGAGTACCCGGAAAGTACGCTGACGGTCTCGCACAGCCTGATCGGCAACAATTCCGGGATGACAGTCTTACTGCCCGCGACGGTTGGCTCCACCCCCGATTCCAACGGGAACTTTATTGGTTCCGGGGCGGCTCCGATCAGTCCGCATCTTGGTCCACTTCAAAATAATGGAGGGCCGACCAAGACTCATGCATTGCTGACTGGCAGCCCTGCCATCAACCAAGGCGACAACGCCATGGCTGTGGATATCACACAAACTGGCAATCCTATACTGACTACTGATCAGCGAGGAGTCGGCTTCGCCCGCATCCTTGGCGGCACCGTCGATATGGGAGCGTTTGAAGCGATCGTGCCGCCGACCGCGACGATCGCCGTGACGGATACGTCTCTGAACCTGGGCGAGACCTCACTCGTTACGATCACGTTCAGCGAAGCGGTGACTGGGTTTGCCAATGCCGATCTGACGATTCCCAACGGGACATTGTCCAATGTGGTGACGACCAACGGCGGGGTCACCTGGACAGCCACTCTGACTCCGAACGCGAGCTTCAATGATTCGACAAACGTTATCACCCTGGCACTGACGGGTGTGACCGGCAAGGTTGTTGGTGTCGGGACTGCAACATCCAATAACTATGCCATCGATACCCGCATCGTGGAAGCGCCAAGTCTGGTCGTCACGACAAACTCAGACGTGGTTGATCCGTATGACTACCTGACCAGTCTGCGAGAAGCGGTCGGCTATGCCAATTTACGGGCCGGGGCCGACACGATTACGTTCGGGAACGGCTCGGGCCGCGGCGGGACGAACTTCACGGATGCGGCGGTAGATACGATCCTGCTGACCGGCGGACAGCTGGAGATCAGCGAGGGCGTAGCACTCACGGGTCACAGCGCGGCCAACACCGTGATAAACGCTCAGCATCGATCTCGCATTTTTGAAATCACGAGTACAGCTGGGGACGTGACGCTGTCGAGTCTGACTTTGAAGAATGGGCGGACGACTGGCAACAATGCCAGCGATTTAGACAACACCTTTAGCGGAGGAGCAGTGCGTTCTTTGTCGTCGGGAACGCTGACGATCAGCAAGAGTACGCTCTCCGGGAATTCCACAGCGGGCACCTTTGCCCACGGCGGGGCCATTTTTACTCATTCTGGCGCGGTCACGGTGAACCAGAGCACGCTCTCCGGAAATGCTACGGGAGGCTACAGCGCCTCCGGCGGAGCAATTTCCACATATCGCGGCGATGTGACGGTGAGTCAAACTGCTCTGCATGGAAACACAACGACAGGTTTCGCTGCCCGTGGAGGAGCGATTTATGGGCATAATAATACTACGGTGATGCTGAGTCAGAGTACGCTCTCCAGCAACACGACTGCTGGTGCCAGCGCCAACGGGGGCGCGATCTTCGTCTCGAATGGCACGCTTACGCTGAGCCAGAGCACGCTCTCCAACAACTCAACGACGGGCCGCATCTCCGGAGGCGGGGCGATTTTCGCTGTCAGTAGTGTGGTCAAGGTCAGCCAGAGTACGCTCTCTGGAAACTCCACTTCGGGCCAGGGGTCCGACGGTGGGGCCATTGCGGAAGTGATTGGCAGTTTCATTATCAGCCAGAGTACGATCACAGGAAATCGGACGACCTCGGTGGGTGGCGGGATCTTCAGCAATTCGCCCCGCATCACGATTCAGAACAGCATCATCGCGGGAAACACCGACAACGGCACCGCTCCGGATATTCGCAAGAGTGACGCATCACCGACGATCACCCACAGCTTGATCGGAGACAACTCTTTTGTATTCTTGGCCCCTACGGTCGGCAGCAGCCCGGATGCTAATGGCAATTTCGTAGGCGGTGCGGGGGCTAGTGCGATCAACGCGCAGCTGGGACCGCTGCAAAACAATGGCGGCCCGACGTGGACCCATGCGTTGTTTCCGGGCAGCTGGGCGATCAATGCGGGCAGCAACACATTGGCAGTTGATGTCACTCAAGCGGGCAACCCTGCATTGGCGACCGACCAGCGCGGCGCGGGCTTTCCAAGAAACTACGGCAGTTCTGTCGACATGGGTGCTGTGGAGCTGTTGAGCGTTACCGCCACGATCGTGTTCGCGGACAAGTCATTGACAGTTGGAGAGAGATCTCTGGTGACGTTCCGCTTCAGTGAACCAGTCATAAACTTCAGCAACGATGATCTGATCATGGAAAATGGCAGGCTTTCGCCAGTCACTTCAGTGGACAATGGCCTGACGTGGACCGCCACGTTCACTCCGAACGCCTTGATCAGCGATCGCACGAACGTGATCACCCTCAACTTAGCGACCTTGACCGATCAGCTGGGAAGGCCAGGAGTCGGTACGGTCGTTTCGGGGAACTTTGAGATCGATCAGATCCGTCCGACGCTTTTAGGTGTCGTACTCACCGATGACAGTCTGGCTGTGGGTGAGACATCATTGGTGACGTTTAACTTCAGCGAGCCTGTGATGAATTTCAGCAACGCCGACGTGACCGTCGAGAACGGGACGCTGACGAACTTGACCTCGGCGAATGGCGGTCGGACCTGGACGGCCACGTTCACCCCGAATGCGAATGCCACCGATCCAAGTAACCGCATCACGGTGAACTTGACGACCTTGACCGATCTGCTGGGCAATGCTGGAATCGCCATGAAGGGCTCGGCGAACTATGTGGTCGATACACGGCGTCCGACTCTCACGCGAGTGGTGTTCACCGACAATCGACTGGCCGCTGGCGAGACCTCGCTGGTGACGTTCAGCTTCAGCGAGGCTGTCAAGAACTTCTCGAACGCGGATCTGACCGTGGTCAACGGGACGCTATCGAGCGTGTCATCGGTGAATGGCGGACTGACCTGGACCGCGACGTATACGCCGAACGCGAACATCAGCGTGGCAAGCAATGTGATTACGGTCAACATGACAACCCTGACCGATCTCATCGGCAATGCCGGAGTCGGCATCAGAGTCTGGGACAACTTCGCGATCGATACGCAGAGGCCGACACTCACCAGTCTCGTGGTCGCCGATACGAATCTGCTCGTGGGTGAGACCTCGCTGGTCACGTTCACGTTCAACAAGGCCGTCAGGAACTTTGGGAACGTGGGTCTGACGATCGTGAATGGAACTCTGTCGAAATTGTCCTCCACGAACGGCGGACTGACATGGACAGCTTTGTTCACTCCGACCGCCAAAATCAACGACAGCACGAACGTGATCACCCTCAACTTGGCGAGCGTCACTGACTTCTCCGGCAACACCGGAGTCGGCACCGGGACGTCGAACAACTTCGCGATCAATACGATTTAAGAGGCAGGCAATCACCGACATCGCTTCGTAGGGTTGAGTCACGAGGGAACAAGAGGAATCGAACTACGGGAGTGTCTTCCGTCGTTTCTTGTCGCAATGAAACCCAGACGCTCAGAACACCATCTGGGCCACCGCGAGGTCTCACACTTCACGCCCTGTCAATTGGACAGCGACAATTGGAGCTGAGGGCATTTCATTCAACGACGTGTCGAAGCGAACTCAGCTGGCGACTGAACATCAACAGCGAGCGCCGGACGTGAGTCCGCCGTGTTCGCAGTTCGTCATGAGTCTCGAAGGCGACGCACTCACTGCCTCGGTCGGGTCTGTCATGCAAGCCACGGTCCGGTTTGGAGAGCAGCTGCGGGGCAACACGGCGGACTCAAGTCCGGCGCTCGCTGTGGCACGGCAGGATTCTTACGAATTCTGCTACGATGCGGTTAGATAATGCCTTTGCGGAGGAGGCCGAGGAATCGCTGGTATTGCGAGTCCCAGGCAGCAGTGTCTTGAGGAGGAAAGGTTTTCATTTCGTCCTGGTAAGAGTGCCGCACGACATCGCGGATTTCGGCGAGCGAGCCGATGTCGCCAGCTGCGCGGGCTTGGATCAGGACGTTGCCGAGGGCAGTGGCCTCGGTCGGACCGGCGATGACTGTCTTGCCGCTGGCGCTGGCGGTGAATTGGTTCAGGATCTCGTTCTTGCCGCCGCCGCCGACGACGTGGATGACTTCGATCGGTTCGCCGGTCAGGCCTTCGATCCCCTTCAACACTTGTCGGTATTTAAAGGCCAGGCTTTCGAGGCAGCAGCGCACGAGTTGGCCATCCGTCTCCGGGACTGGCTCTTTGTTGGCTCGGCACCAGTTCTGGATCGAGGTCGCCATGTCATCGGGGCTGAGGAAAGAATGATCGTTGGGGTCGATCAGCGTGCGGAATGGCTCAGCAGCCTGGGCGAGCTTCACGAGTTCGGCGTACTCGTACTTGCGGCCCTTTCGCTCGAACGACCGGCGGCATTCCTGCACTAGCCAGAGTCCCATCACGTTCTTGAGCAACCGGTACGTCCCGTCAACGCCGCCCTCGTTGGTGACGTTGAGTTCGAGAGCCGCCGGTCCGAGGACAGCGTCCTGCACCTCGACGCCAATCAATGACCACGTGCCCGAGCTGATGTAGGCCCAGTTCGCCCGCCCGGTGTTCTTGGTCGGCACAGCTGCGACAGCGGCCCCCGTGTCGTGTGTCGGTGGGGCGACGACATCGATCTTCTTGAGACCGGTCCGCAGAATCACATCATCGCGGAGCTTGCCGAGTTTGGTGCCCGGCGGGACGACCTCGGGGAAGATGTGCGTCGGAATGTCGAACCTTCGCAGCATCTCGAAGGCCCAGTCGCGGTTCGTCGGATGGTAAAACTGCGTGGTGGTCGCGTTGGTGAATTCGACGACACGACTGCCGCACAGCAACCAGTGGAAGAAGTCCGGCATCAACAAGAACCGGTCGGCATGGGCCATCAGTTCCGGGTCTTGCAACTGCATCGCGATCACTTGATAGAGGGTATTGATCTCCATGAACTGGACGCCGGACTGGGCGAAGATCTCGGCTTTGGGGACCTTTGACATGGCGTGGTCGAGCATGCCTGCCGTACGCGGGTCGCGGTAGTTGTAGGGCTGGCCGAGGACTTCACCGCTCTTGGAGAGCAGCACGTAATCGACGCCCCAAGTATCAACGCCGACGGAGACGATGCTGTCGCCGTATTTGCGGGCGGCCAGGGTCAGTCCGTCCTGAATATCGGACCAGAGCCGCAGCACATCCCAGCGGCGCGTGCCGGCCATGTTGACCGGCCCGTTCGGGAACCGATGGACCTCTTCCAGGCTGACCTTTCCGTCCGCGAGTTTACCGGCGATGACTCGACCGCTCTCCGCACCGAGATCAACTGCCAGATAGATACGTTCAGACATGGGAGGCTTGCGTTGAGGAGTGTGAGGGAATGCTGTCAGCAATCAGCTGTCAGCCGGGGAAGGTATGATATCCGAGACAAGAGGAGATGAAAAACGGGCTGGGTGAATGGTGGGGATTCTCGGACACTCCTCGCCAAACCCGGCAATGTCAGCGAATGCGAGGCACTCTCTTTCTTCACCTCGCAATAGGCCCTACCATCGGTGTTCACTTCGCCCCAGCGGTTTGCCGATCCGTTGCGAGTGGGAATCGGCACTCAACTCGGTGCGTGCGGTGGCTTCACGTCAGTCAGCTCTTCTCAGTGCCGAAATCAGTGCCAAAACAGAAATCTCTCTTCGAAGCAGCCCCCGAGCCGATGCCGTGGGAACTGGCTGCGGACGCGGATCGCGTGGTCGCCGGGATTGTCCTCGCGCGGCCGCTGGAGACTGTGTATCACTATCTAGTGCCGGAAGAGCTGCGAGAATTGATTCGTCCCGGACAGCGGGTGCGAGTTCCGTTTGGCGGGGGAAGCGTGCCCACGCTGGGGTACGTGGTCGAGGTCGGCCACACCGCGCCCACCTCGCGGCGGCTGAAGACCATTCTGGAGATCCTCGACCGCGAACCGCTCATCGGTGATCCGATGCTTCAACTGACAAAATGGATCGGCCAGCGCTATCTCGCCAGTTGGGGACAGGTGCTGGAGACCGTGATCCCGGCGGGAGTGAAGAAGCAGTCAGGCACCCGCGAGATCATGTGCTACTCAGCTGCTGAGGGGCTCGCGGAGAAGTTGGCGTCGACCAAGCTCAGCAAGAAGCAGCAGGCGGTGGTGGATGTCCTGCTCAGTCGTGGCGAGCCGATGATGGTGGACGAGCTGACCACTCTCGCCGATTGCGGGACGGCTCCGATTCAGTGGCTGCGAGAGCGGAAGTTGATCGTGCCGATGAAGCGGCGCATGGCCACATGGGAGTTGGAGAACACGGGACGAATCGATCCTGAAACGGATCTGAAGTTGAATGCCGACCAGCAGAAAGCGCTCGATCAGATTCTGAAGTTGGTGCGTCACAAAGAACACCAGACAGTCCTGCTGCACGGCATTACCGGCAGCGGCAAGACCGAAGTGTATATCCAGACGATTCGCGAGATCGTTAGTTACGGAAAGCAGGCGATCGTCCTGGTTCCCGAGATCAGCCTGACGCCACAAACCATTCGTCGGTTCCGCGCACGGTTCGATTCGGTGGCTGTGCTGCATAGCCACCTGACCGATTCCGAGCGGCATGCTCAGTGGCAACGCATTGCCACCGGAAATGTGCAGGTCGTCGTCGGGGCGCGCAGCGCGATCTTCGCGCCGACTCCCCAGCTGGGCGTGATCATCATTGATGAGGAACATGAGACGACGTTTAAGCAGAGCTCGACGCCGCGGTATCATGCTCGCGAGGTGGCACGCGAGCGGGCGAGATTGGCGGGGGTTCCGTTGATCCTGGGATCAGCGACGCCCACGCTGGAATCGCTGCTGCGTGCGCGCCGCAAGCAGGACGTGTTGATCTCGCTGCCCAACCGAGTCGAGGGTCGACCGCTGCCGCCCGTCTCGATCGTCGATGTCCGAAACGATCCGCACATCCAGCGCGGGGAGGCGATCGGGCGGGCGCTCCATCAGAGCGTTCTGCAATGCGTGAAGGCGGGGGGGCAAGCAATCCTGTTCCTGAATCTACGTGGCTTCTCGACTGTCTTATGGTGCCAGAAATGTGGCGCCGGAGTTCGCTGCGCGGATTGCGACCTCACGCTCACCTGGCATGCCGATCGCAAACTGGTCGTCTGTCACAGCTGCGATTATGTCGCACCGCCGCCGCCCGTGTGTCCGAATTGCCAGATGCCGGGGCTGAAGTATCTCGGTACGGGCACGCAGCGGTTGGAGCAAGAACTAGCCGCAAAGTTCAAGGACCTACGCATCTTGCGGATGGACAGCGACTCGATGCAGGGAGCGGGGAGCCATGACGAGGCCCTCGAGAAGTTTCGGCATGGCGAAGTCGACATCCTGCTCGGGACGCAGATGATTGCCAAGGGTCTCGACTTCCCAAATGTGACGCTGGTCGGTGTCGTGGACGCCGACACGCTGCTGCATCAACCCGACATGCGGGCCAGTGAGCGGACCTTTCAATTAATCGCCCAAGTGGCCGGACGTACCGGGCGTGGCCCCAAGGGCGGTCGTGTCATCGTGCAGACCCGCTGCCCCGAGGAGCCGGTGATCATGCGAGCTGCGAAGCATGATTATCTCGGCTTCGCAGAGGGGGAGCTGCGGCACCGCAAGGAGCTGAATGCTCCGCCGTTTACGCACCTGGCGAGGATCATTCTGCGGGGATTGCATGAGCCGACAGTGAACGACGAGGCCCGCCGGATCACAACGATCTATCGCGAGGCAGCGAAAGCTCAGAACCTCGCCGTGCGGATTCTCGGCCCCGCTCCGGCTCCGCTGACCCGACTCCGAAAAATGTTCCGGTTCCACTTTCAGATTTCAGCAGAATCGCTCGACGCGATCCATGCACTGTGGCGCGAAGTCCAGCCGAAGCTGGAGACCCATCCCGATGTCGAAATGACAATCGACGTAGACCCCATTGACATGCGATAGTCCCCGTGACCGGCAGGAATTACCGCTCAGGCGTCGCAGGACGGGCACATTTGCCCGTCCGTCCGCTTGGCACCATTTGTGCAGCGATTGAGGAAGCGAGGGGGGGCCACCTCCCGAGTCTGTGCAGCGTGCCTGACTCGGACTCGATCCTTGGGGCTGAGGATGTGACTTGAATCAACTTCCCGATTCCATTTTGAACAGAAGGTCACGAAGGCAACGAAGAAAAGTTCGAACCGGTCCTTCGTTCTCTTCGTTGCCTTCTGTTCAACAATCAAGGGGCAACCGGGAAGATGTTCGGGAACATGTCCTCAGTACACTCACATCTGCCGCTCTCTGACAGTCCGGCAAGACTCTCGGGTTGCCCGGATTGCGCGGACTCGTTTCAGTTTGCCTGGTCGTCAGATCGGGTGCGAGGGGGCCTCGCAAGAGGGCCAATTGGAAGATCAACTCGACTCGCGGGCCAACCCCGGAAGTAGAGTGAAGCGTCGACCATGAGAATGGCCAATGCGCTGTTCCCACGACGCGACACCGATTTCAGAGAAATCGGCAACAACGAACAAGCACCGCACTGGCAGGAGGCCCGCGCGGAAAGACTCCTCCTGGGAGGGTGTCACATGTCTGGAAACATTTGGTTCGCCATGCGTCTGCGTTTGATGGAACTGACTCTGCTCACCGCGTTCTCCTTCGCTGGAGTCGCCGTTGCGCAAGAGAAACCGCCTATTGTTCCGTTGATGGTGCCGCCCGTAATGGCGCCCACTGCAACGCCAGTAACATCCATCGTCACAGCGAGTATCCCCACGAACTCAGCGGAAAATCGCTCGACAGCTGTGGCGCTCAACTATTGCCGGGCGTCGTTTCATCGCATTCGAAAAGACCCGACGCGTGTCGTGCTGTATCAAGAGCAGGAAAAGATCCTCAACAACCTGAACCTGGATGCGGTCGACGACCCCGAGGTGATCCAGCTCTACACCGCCGTCTTGGACGAAATCAATCAGGTCGGCGTCGCTGATTACGAGCGCAACCTGTTTCGCGAGATGCACAAGAACTCGATCCAGAAGAAGCTCGCCTGGGACATCCTGGCGATGGGGGCCGATGTCGCCACAGCCCAAGTCGGCAGCGCGATTCGCAGCGGAGCCAACAGTTGGTGGGACTACCGGTCGATGGGAGTGCAGCGTGAGCAGGACCTGCTGAAAATCGAGAAGACCCGCATCTCCTCCGTGGTGGCCAAGTCTTCGCTGTTCATGGATACGTTCTGGAAACTGGCTCAGAAGAAGAGCATCCCCGACAAGTGGCTGGTGCGCGGCAATGACCTCGACGCTCTGGAAGTGGCCATGCGCGAACCGAATCCAGAGATCCGCCTGCGCGTGCTGAAACGGATGGAAGATTTCATGGAGTGCTACCCGCCGTACTGGTACTACACCGGGCGCACGCAACAGGAACAGGGGATGCTGGCCGAAGCGGTGCTGACGTATCACCGCTTGGAGGAACTCGGTCAGGGCCACTTCCGCAAGGATGACATGCTGGCGACGGCTCTGGCCAATCAGGCCGCCATTGAGGATTTCGGAGGGCAACTGGCAGCGGTGTCCACGGCGAATCGAGCTCTCGGGTATTCCCGTGATGTGTGGGAAGCGAACCTCGTTTGTGCCCGTGTGCTGGAGCGGAATGCTCGTACGGCGTGCGCGGAGGATGCGATTCTGTGCAACCTCGACACGACACTGGAAACTCAGAACAGCCATGTGTTTCTCGTCTCGCTGTATCAGAAGACCGGCGAGAGGACGAAGCTGGCCCGCGTCTTGTCCAACCCTCAGACGGTGGCGGAGTTGCCTGCGCCGCTGCTGCTCCGCTGTGCCGCGACACTGGGCGAGAAAGACACTCCCGCGTCGGTGATCCCGGCCATCATGGCTTCGCTCGATGCCCAGCCGCAGTTCCAGTTCGGTAAGGACGAACTCATCGTTCGCGTCGCTCCGGTGTGGCAATTACACCTCGCTTCGATGCAGGTCTTCTATGACGAGCAGCCACTCGGCAAGCCGCAAATCGCGTCACAGAACGGTCAGTACCAGCTGCGTTTCGCCGGTCGGAATGACTGGGGGGCTCCGTTCGAGGCTCCCCGCTCGAACCTGGCATTCACTGTGCAGCTGGCCTACCCCGATCAAACGGTGGTCAAGTTGACGCTGCGCCCCGATCCTGCGTCGCAGACAACAACCGCGTCGCGTCCACTCTTCAGCCGTACCGCTTCCGGAGTCTCGACAGCAGGAACGATGCGGATCGCTGATGTCCAGATTGGTGAGCAGCGAATCGCACTGGGTCCGATCGGCCGACCGGTGAATTCAGCGAGCGGTCCAGTTCGCGTTGAGACCGCCAAGCCCGCGTTCCCCGCTCCGGCCATTCAGCCCGCCGAGGAGACTCTGCCGACGATTGACTCATCAGCAGCGGGACTGCGTACGAGCGCCATTGAGCAGTAAATCTAGCGGGGCGACATCACAGACTCGCCACTGAGGCTTGTCCCCATGGTTCCCGCGTTTGTGCACTACTGTAGCGCACAAGCACGGGAACTACTCCGGTAAGCGGGATGGCGGGGAGACTCTGATTGACCCTCTGCCACGGTCTAACTGATCGGCATATTTATTTCGTGGTCATCACGGTCGACTGCCCGGCGTAGTCCTCGTACAGCTTCCGCCCCAGCAGGGCGGCAAACGCCAGCCCACCTACGGCGAGCGCTGCGCCTAGCCGGTGTTTGGTATCCGCTGCGAAAATTTCGAGAGTGATGACGAGCGACAAGAGCGGGATGGTCACCCAGCCGATGGCTCCGGGGAACATTCGTTTGCGGCCTGCCGACCCGCCGTGACGGATCTCATTGAAGGCGACCGCCAGCACGACGAGTAGCCCGACAATCTGCCCCTTCCAGTCATCCGGGTTGGTCTTGAAGACCTTGGCCACAGCGTCGATGACAACTTGCAGGAACAGCACGCCCAACATGACACCGGGGATCAGCCCAGTGCCCCCTTGCAAGCTGCACCCACCGACGACGGCAGCTGCGATGGCGTTCAATTCGTAGCCGACTCCCATGGATGAGGGAGTGCAGGTGCTGATCTTTGCGGCGTACAGCACCCCGGCGATCGAAGCGGTGACAGAGCCAATGGAGTACGCCAGCCATTTCAAGTTATCGGTGTTGATGCCGCTGAGGCGGGCGGCCTCTTCATTGCCGCCGAGAGCATACAGATGCCGCCCGACCACGGTCCGGTTCATCAACAACCACAACAGCAGACCCAGGCAAACGAACACGACGACCGGCACCCACCACGCCCGTAGATCGCCAAACAGCGAGGCACTGGCGTTGATCGACTGGACCTTAATGCCCAGCGATTCGGTGACTCCGCTGTTCATAATCTTGGTTAAGCTACGGAGCCCGACCAGAGTCGCCAAAGTGGCAATAAAGGGCGGCAGTTTCACGATGGTAATCAGCCACGCATGGAATGTCCCGACGAGGAGTCCACTCCCGATGGCAGCTGCCACGCCCAGCCAGACGATTAGATTTGTGGTTCCGGCGGGATTCGGCCGTCCCCCGGAAATCGGAGCAAAGATGTATGTCACCAACACACACACCGAGGCCGAGAACAAGATCATTGTCCCCGAGGAGAGGTCGATCCCGCCCGCGATGATCACGATCGCTGCCCCGAGGGCAAAGATGCCGACCAGTGACGTCTCTTGCGCGATGTCGCGGAAGTTCCGCCACGGTTCGCGAAAGTAGTCCTGATTGATCATCGAGGTAATCGACAACACAGCCAAGATTGCGATCACGAGTCCCAGTTCGTTACGGAATCTGGTGAAAACGCTTTGCGTGGAGGTGGACATCGCGGATGTTGACCTGCAGGAGTGAAGCGGTGATGTGCCACGTGGGGGAGGATGCCAGCCTTCACTTTCTGATGAATGAGGCTGGAAGCCTCAAGGCACCGTATTCTCCGAATCCGGTGCCTTGAGCCACAATCAGACATGACTTCAAGAGGCGAAAGTCGAACCACGGGAATCTGAGAGTCCGGTGAATTTGACGACCTCAAGGAGAATCGCCGCAGGCTGGAATATCAAGAATTGGCCAAGCCGCGTTCGGCCAGCCAGGCCTTGAAGTCCTTCATGTAGAAGAACTTCGTGGCCGAATCAAACATTTCCTTCTTCACGGGCGACTTCTCGTCCGGAACGACCACTCTCAGTTCGGTGGCATACACATCGCCGCCCGGCTGGGTGAACTCTCCAGACTCTGCGTCATAGCTCGGGTAGGTCTTTTGAATCGTGGCGGCATCTTTCTGGATGAACGCCTTCATCAGTTCGGTTCCGAGATAGCCCATCTGGTAGGGGTTCTGCACAACCATGGCATCGATCTCACCGGCCTCCATATCCGCGATCGCGGTTTGTGCGGCATCGAACACAACGACCTTGGTCTTCTCCCGCACGCCACGGTCCTTCACCACCTGGGCGATCGCGTGGGCGTTATACGCCCAGATCCCAACGAGGCAGTTCAGCTCCGGGAAGTTGTTGAGAGCAGTCTTCACATTTTCTTGAGCTTGATTCGAGTCGGCCTGATCAGTCAGCGAAGTCAGTAGTTGGAAGGATGCACCGGCTCCTTCGCCGAAGCCCCCGATGCGTTCAATCGCATTCTGCACGTCATCCTTGCCGACGAAGGTCGCATACTTTCCGGTTTCCATCAGCCCCTTGGCACACTTGCCCAATTCCGCGCCTGCGACACGGTTATTGGTTCCCAGATACGCCACGCGGGTGTCCTGGAAGTCCTTCCCCATGTCGGAATCGATGCAGAACACGGGGATCCCCTTCTTCCGCAGTTCACGCATCCCCTCGGCGATTGCTTGATTCGACGCATTCACCGGCGAGATCGCGACTGCTGCGATGTCGGTCTGGCTGGCGTACTGCTTCAGCTTGTTGATCTGCATATCTTCGGTGAAGTCCGGCTTATCCATGGCGACCCGCAGTCCGACATCGGCCAGCTTCAGGTCCTTCTCAGCGGCTTCCATGCCGCGATACATGGCATCCCAGAACGGGTCATCGCCGTTCACGAGCATGATGATGCGTTTGGTTTGGCCTGCATCGGTGGAGGGAGTCATAGGAGCGCCCACACTGTCGGTTCCCCCTTCTCCAGCGGAAGGAGTGACTGGCACCGGAGCTTTCTGGCATCCGCCCAGGCACACAGCGAGCAGCCCCGTCATCAGCCAATGGTGGAGTGCCAGACGACGACTGAATTGAGCGACAGACATCATGTATTCCTCGGTAAAATCCGTGATCGGGTCAAGGTCTCGCCACAATAAGTTGCGATTCCTTAGAAATCAACTGGGTGAGAGGTCGACATCGAAAAGTCAGTCAGCTCACTGGCGAGCGAGTTCATTACGCAGTGCGATTCTTCCACCAGCAGATCTCAATGCCATTGAGATGAGATGGAGTGCTTGTCATTCCTTCTCGCAGGCTCGGCTGCCCCCCTCACTCGCAACTCTGGCCAGCCAGCGAGAAGCCGACCAGCGATTCTCTTGGAGAGAGCATGGTAAACCTTAACGGTCATATGGCTCGTTTCGATCGTTCGGAACATGCGGCACACAGGCGTCGGAAACTGTCCGATCCCTGCTAGAAGCCAGCCCCCTCTCAAGCGGAATGTCCGGAGGCCTCGATAGAACCGTAACGGACGAAATACGCCGCTGATTCTCCGCGCCCGATTCGGATGCGTTCGTCAGCTGGTGATTCACCCCGGAGATCACGGATGATTTCCCTCAAAAACGCAGTGTTGGTTCTACTCTGGGTCACCTGGCTCGTGCGGCCCACGCGCATCGTCGCTCAGGACGCGGCTGCCCCAGAATCGCTCTCGTCAGAAGCTGCCGCAGAGGCCTCGCCTCTCGTCAAAGAGCCCACCACACCCGATGAGTACATGGACGCTGTACTCTTCACGATGAAGATCGCGCGGCCGCAGGCGGCGAGAAAATACATCGACGGACTTTTGGCTCTGGAACCCGACGACGCCACTTTGATTAACTTCCGGGCGAAGTACGGTACGAGCACATTTCTCCAGCTGGCACGGTTCTCGGAACTGAACCCGCCGGCGACGGATCTGCTCGAACGGTTGAACGCAGCGAGTACTCGGCAGGCGAACGATCCGCTGTTTATGGACAGCGTCATCAAGAACCTCTCCGGATCGCCCCGCGAAGCTGATCTCGCGATGCGCGATCTCCAGCACTTGGGCGCCCCCGCGGCTTCACGGTTAGTGCAGGCGGCAGCGGACCCCAACTCGGGAGTTGATCGGGAGCAAGCGTTTATCGCCCTGACCCGGATGGGACAACCTGCTGCAGCCCCATTGATTGGTTACCTGTCTCTCGGTGACGACGCACAGAAACTGCTTGCTGTCGAGGCGTTCGGCTGGATCGCCAGCAAGCGTGATGTTTCGTACCTGTACTCCACAGCTTTTTCCAACGAAGGAGAGACCGGCCTCCGCGAGGCCGCACGACAAGCGATCTCTCGGCTGCTGTACAAAGACCCCGGACAATCGGGGCGGCTCGAAGGCTTCGGCGCAGCTGCTCAGCTCCGGACCACTGCGGAGAAGCTACTGAGTGGCAACACTGTCATGGAGCCCGAAGATGATGGACTTCTTCCGATCTGGATTCGTGATGAATCCTCCGCCAGCCTCATCGAACGGCGCGTCTCCCCCCGCTCCGCAGCGGTGTTTCGGGCCGAACAATTTGCCCGGCAATCTCTGGAGTTGGCTCCGACCGACGCACGCACACAGAGTGTGCTGCTGAATACGATTCTGACTCGTGACATCGAGGCAGCGGGCTGGGATCAACCGATCCCAACCGGGCCCGGCTCCGCTCACGAAGTGGCCGTACTGGCGGGGTCTTCAGCCTGTCTGGATGCTCTGACTCTCGCGACCGAAATGGGAAATACGGCCGCTGCGGAATCTCTCGTTCGGGCTCTGGCTCAAAATGGATCTGCTTCGCTACTCCGCACAGGTGGTCGACGAGGCGCTGTGGTTGCGGCGCTGGATCACGAGTCACTCCGCGTGCAGTTCGCAGCTGCGGAAACGATCTTGCAGTGGGATCCCCAGCAACCGTTCTCGGGAGCCACTCGCGTGGTGGAGATTCTGGCCCGGGCACTGCTGGCCGATTCCCGCCCCAATGGAGTCGTGATCGATCCCAACAACGAACGCGGTTCGTCAATGGCGACGTTCTTGTCCGAGATGGGTTATGACGCCCAGATTGTTCCGACGGGAGTCGCTGGATTTGAAGCCGCCTCGACCAAGGGCGACATCGAAGTTGCGATGCTGCATCTGAACACGATCAGCTGGGACTTGTCGCCGACAATCGCCAACTTCCGCGCGGATGCACGCACTAAGAGCTTGCCAATCGCGATCTATGGACCACATGGATTTCGTCGGTCAGTTGAGCATCTGCTCGCGAACGATCCGCTGGTCACCTATGTGGAAGAGTCCGTGCTTTCATCTGGTCTGTCGCGCCAGCTGCGACCATTCCTTGCCCAGATCGAGACCCCGACTCTCTCCGCCGAACAGCAGTCCGATCAATCAAAGCAGGCTGCCAAGTGGCTGCGAAAGATCGCTGAAAGCCGTTCCCACGTGTATGACCTGGCTCCGGCGGAAGATGCTTTGGCTCAGGCCGCACCACGGAGCGATCTGGGCGACGACGCTCTGATCGCTCTGGGGGCCATCCCCACGGCGGGGGTGCAATCCCGACTCGCTGGTGCTGCAATCAATGCCACCTTCCCGGCTCCTAAGCGAGCGCTGGCGGCTTCTCTGGTCGCCGCACATATCCGACGGCACCAGTCGCTGCTGTCGGATGATGTCCGAAAGCAACTAGTCGATGCCTGGAACGTGGAGCCTGATCCAGCATTGAGGGCGGCTCTTGCCGGTGCTGTCGGGGTGCAGGGGCCGAACACCGATGGCCTGACTGGTCTACTGCGAAACTCCGCTCCGGCAGCAGTTCCGAATCCGTAATTGCCTGTTATCGCCGGTTCCTCAACTGAGGCGTTGCCGGGAGGGCGAAGCTCCTTCTGAACCGCGAGCTAGAGGCGACGTAATCCCGGGAGATCGGCACCGCAAGAGCCTCAGCTCCTGTGCTGTGAACATGATTGTTCGTTCAACCTCTTCATCGGCAGGCTTCCCTGTCGAGTGTTGGCTGCCGAACCGCCTGATTTTGTCCCGTCAGGGACTCCCGATAATAGCCCACCGTTTCAACGGTGGGTGAGCGATTCCGACCAACGA
>JAYWHX010000015.1:0-5710 GCA_043777375.1 Planctomycetota bacterium
TCGGCCAAACCGGCACGAACGCGGGCGGTGGAACTGGTGGTGGCAGTAACGGCGGGGCGAGTGCGTATGGCAGCAATAGCGGGTCCGGTACCTCGGGCACTCGGCCACACTGTTTGCTCTGGGCCACTCACCCCGGCCCTCTCCCCACAGTCAATGTGTCACTGAAAGTCACGCCACCAGTGGGGTGAGGGGGCAGAGGGGGACCGGCTGCCGACTTTACTGACGCATGCGCGGGGGCCACTCTTCCGTTGCAAAGCCATCGACGAAGGTCTTCTGTTGCGGTAGGATCAAGCATCCCTTGAGGCCCAACCGCAGCCACTCTCCTCGCGAGTCCTATTGTGTTCACTCGTCGTGATCTCCTGCGCGTTGGCTCACTGGGAAGCTTGGGGTTGGCACTGCCGC
The DNA here is from genome assembly GCA_043777375.1 of Planctomycetota bacterium. Classification (GTDB taxonomy): domain Bacteria; phylum Planctomycetota; class Planctomycetia; order Planctomycetales; family Planctomycetaceae; genus TH-plancto1. Next base: position 403 of record JAYWHX010000015.1, read on the forward strand.
AGCTCTTGCAGGCCGATGAAACCCGAGGTGCAAAACGGGCGAATTCTTGCATCCTCCTGTTTCTGGAGGGGGGCCCGGCGACCCAGGACATGTGGGATTTGAAGCCCGACGCTCCGATCGAGTATCGAGGTGAGACACGGCCCACCTCGTCCTCGCTGGTCGGGCTTCCGGTCTGCGAAAACTTGCCGTTCTTGTCGCGCGAGATGCACCGGGTCACTTTGCTGCAGGCGGTACATCACTCGATTGTCGATCATAACGCGGGTGCCTACTACGCGCTCACGGGGCGGTCTCCGGTCGCGAACGGGCGACTAATCCTGCGCGACGAGCCGGATAACTTTCCGCCCTATGGAGCGGTCTTGGCCCGTCAGTTTCCTCACGAAAAGCTGCCGGAGTTTGTCCAGCTGCCAGACATCATGTCGAACAACGGGGACGACTTGCCGGGTCAGAAGTCGGGATTTCTGGGTGCGGCTTACAATCCGTTTATCGCAGGTGATCCGAGTTCCCCGACCTATCAGCTGCCCGGGTTATCGCCGCTGAAGGACGGATCGGTGGATCGAATCCAGCGTCGTCGTCAGCTGCTCACTCCTCTCAGTGGGACTGTCGAGGCGGACACGCCAGGTGCAGCTGCACTCGATACTCACTACGAAAAGGCATTTACACTTCTACAATCGAATGAAACCCGTCAGGCGTTTGATCTGACTCAGGAGAAGGTGGCACTGCGGGAGAGATACGGGCTCCCGGATCGGGTCGATCGGCGGGTGGAGGCCCGCAAGTTTGGTGGACTACCTCACCTGGGCCAGTGCCTGCTGACGGCTCGTCGTCTGGTGGAGTCGGGGGTCCGGCTGGTCACGGTCTGCTCGGGCCGCAGGTTTGACCAAGCCTGGGACACGCATCGTCAGCACTTCGATCTCATGAAGAGGGCACTGTTGCCTTACTTCGACCGTGCGCTGTCGGCCTTGCTCTGGGATCTTGCCGAACGCGGTATGCTGGATGAGACCCTGGTCGTCGTGATGGGGGAGTTCGGTCGCACTCCACAGCTGGGGCAGATCACCTCGAACGCGGGTGCTTCCCCTGCGGGTCGGGACCATTGGCCGCACTGCTATTCTGTCATGCTGGCGGGCGGTGGGGTCAAGGGCGGACTGATCCACGGAGCGTCTGATCGGTACGCTGCCTACCCGAAAGAGAAGCCAGTCACTCCCGAGGAGATTGCTGCGACGATCTATACGGCCATGGGGCTCGACCCCGAGTCGCGGATTACCGATGCCTTGAACCGCCCGCATTCGCTGGCCCTGGGCGAGCCGATCGCCGAGTTATTTCAGTGACCTCATCGCGGGATGCCCAAACGTTAACTGGTGCGTCTGGGGCACTCGGCCGCTTAGCATTTATTCAGCACGGGTTTGCAGGAAAGGCAGACAGGACTGTCTGCCTTTCCTGCTCAGTGGCACAGACATTCCTGTCTGTGCGAACTGAAGACTGAGTCTGAATTTGCTCTCGGTTTTGTGGGTTTCTTAAGAGTTCTGTAACGACGTCGTCCTCCGCCGCCACAGGGCAATTCCGTTGGCGAGCGTAAACCCCAGCCCCATGCCCGAAAAGATCATGGGGAGTAACCAGCGGTTGAGAAAGCCATCAATCACCGCGTCCGCCGGGTTCGAGACGCGATAGCGAACCGGGATCGAGTCACCCACTGCATAGGCCGGGGGATTGGTATTGAGTCCTTGCACTGTGAAAGCTTGTCCCGCCACTTCGTACTCGACGACGGGACTTTCACCGCGCCCGCCCCTCCCCGATGCATCCATACGAATGACGTGGCCCAGCATCGTCTGCGTGCCTTCATCCCACGAGAGATTCACACCGCACCAGATGAGCCCGATGGTGAGAAAGAGCAGCCCGATAGCGATGAAACCCCGATCGAGAAACGAGAGTGCCAAGGCCGTGAACGCCTGATTTCCACATTGAGTCATTCAATTCTCGGGAGTCGTGGACGGTCAGAAATGATTGCGATGGAGTATTGAAAAATCCAAGCCAGTTGAAACACCGCCGCCACAAGACAACCGAAGGTCCCCAACGAGAGATCCTGTCAGCATGTCTCTCGAATGGAGAGACCAATTCATCAGAACCGTCGATACTCGGTTGAACTGTCCAGTGTTCGATCGACCAATTGGAAGGATCGCTGGAATCAGGATTGCAATGCGGTGCTGATCTAGAGACATTAGCCTGCCTGATGAGGGAGTGTTTCTCCCGCAGTCACAACGTACTTCAGCGGGAAAACACTGCGTGCCGCATACCAAGGTCTTTTCACCCTCTGGAATTCCCAAGGATCTAGCTGCCGGGCTGGTTGTCTTCCTGGTGGCGCTGCCGCTCTGTCTGGGCGTGGCTCTCGCCTCGGGGGCTCCTCTGATCTCGGGGATTCTCGCCGGGATCGTGGGGGGGGTTTTGGTCGGATCGCTGAGCGGGTCGCACACCAGCGTGAGTGGTCCCGCTGCTGGTTTGAGTGCAGTCGTGGCAGCGCAGATCGTCTCGCTCGGTTCGTTCGAGGCGTTTTTGACAGCTGTGGTACTGGCCGGTCTGATCCAAATCTTCCTCGGAGTATCACGTGCGGGGTTCGTGGCTGCGTTTTTTCCGTCAGCTGTCATCAAGGGGTTACTGGCGGCGATCGGGATCATTTTGATCCTCAAGCAACTGCCTCACGTCTTCGGGCACGACACTGATCCCGAGGGGGACATGTCCTTCTCTCAACCCGACCATGAGAACACGTTTTCCGAGTTGTTCCAAACTCTGTCCGATATCAATCCGTCAGCAGCGATTATTGGCCTCTCATCGATTGCTCTGCTGGTTGTGTGGTCCCAGGTCAAGGTCTTGAAGACCTCTGCGATTCCGGCCCCCTTGCTGGTGGTCGTTCTGGGAGTGATCCTCGCCCAGTGGTTGGAAACTCTCGGTGGCAATTGGCAGATTGGCCCGAGCCATCTGGTTCAATTGCCGCCCTTGCACAGCTTGGACAACTTGTTCGGGTCTCTGCGAACGCCGGAGACCTCGCTGCTTTTTCGTCCTGATGTTTATTTGGCAGCACTGACACTGGCAGCTGTGGCGTCTTTGGAAACGCTGTTGAATCTCGAGGCGATGGACAAACTCGATCCACACCAACGGAACTCTCGTCCGAATCGGGAACTGATCGCTCAGGGGATTGGTAACGTGGTTTCCGGTTTGATCGGAGGATTGCCGGTGACGTCGGTGATTGTGCGTAGCTCGGTCAACATCAACTCCGGGGCGCAGTCAAAACTCTCGACGATCATTCATGGAGTTTTGATTTTGGTGAGCGTGACCTGGCTGTCACGCTGGATGAATATGATCCCGCTCTCTTGCCTCGCGGCGATTCTGTTTATGACCGGAATCAAGCTGGCGAGTCCCGAACTCGTCACGCGGATGTGGAATGCGGGACGGAATCAGTTCATACCCTTCGCGGTGACCGTCGTCGCGATCGTGTTCACAGACCTGTTGATCGGAATCTTGATTGGTCTGGCAGTCAGCATCAGTTTCATTCTGTGGAGTAACACCCGTCAGCCGATTCGCCGGATCATGGAGAAGCATTTGGGTGGCGACGTGGTCCGTATCGAGCTGGCCAATCAGGTCAGTTTTCTGAACCGGGCCGCACTGGATCAGACACTGAATGATGTTCCGCGTGGTGGACATGTCATGGTCGATGCGCGAGCGACGGACTACATCGATCCCGATGTTCTGGAGCTGCTAATGGAGTATGTCGAACTCACCGCACCCGCACGCGGTGTAAAAGTCAGTCTGTCGGGGTTTCAGGAGCGGTATCCGCAACTGCGAGATCAAACGCAGTACATCGACTACTCGACGCGGGAGATCCAGAGCTCACTGACGCCTGCTCAGGTACTAGAGATTCTCAAGGAAGGGCACCAGCGGTTTCTCACGGGGCAGCGATTGTCCCGAGACCTCAGCCGACAGGTCGATGCCACGGCCGATGGGCAACATCCGCTGGCCGTGATCCTCAGCTGTATTGATTCCCGAGCCCCGACCGAGTTGATTTTCGATCTGGGGGTCGGTGACATTTTTAGCATTCGGATTGCGGGCAACGTGACCAGCCCCAAAGTGCTGGGCAGCGCGGAGTATGCCTGCGCGGTCGTGGGATCGAAGCTGATTCTGGTTCTCGGGCACACGCGCTGCGGCGCGGTGAACGCCGCCGTCAAGTTCTCATGCACTGAGAAAACAGCCAGCGAAGCGACAGGATGCCAGCATCTCGACTACATCGTGGAGGATATCCAGTCCTCCATCGATCCGACTCAGTGTCGACTGCTTCCCGAAATGCCTGCGGATCAGCGGGACGTGTTCGTCGATGAGGTATCCCGTCTCAATGTGTTGCACTCGGTCGAGCGGTTGCTGAATCAAAGTCAGACGCTACGGCGATTGGCTGACGAGGGACGAATCGCCATCGTCGGAGCAATGTACGATGTCGTCAGTGGCAGAATCGAGTTCCTCCCCGAGAACCGGTAGCACGCTGTTCACGAATCTCGCAGAGCCGTGGCGCCGTTGGAGCCATGAGAGTCGTGATTCAACCGATCCCGAGGCCCATCGTGGCCGGGGGCACACGACATCGCTCCCCGCTGCCTGTCCGCGAATTTCGCCGTATCGGGCGTTCGCGATCCGGTTGGTCCACACAACAGTCCGTCCCACGGTCGTGGATCAACGCCGGGAATTGGCGCACTACGGCAGCTGGCTGACGACGAGATCCTGGATCAGCGGGGAGTTGGCGATTTGGAAATGATTGAGATCGCCAACTTGTTTGTTGAGGTCACAGTGTTCGTCGATATTGATCTGCACGAGTGTTGTCCGGGCAGAGACCTCACCCACGGAAGTCCCACGAAAGGCTGTCCAACGATCAGTGCTCCGTGGCTCATAGATGTTGAAGCAGTAATCGACATTCGAAGTAATTTCGGGAGCGTTGAACGGCTCGATCAGCAACAGACGGTCGACACGAATCCCTTCTTCGCCCAGCCCCTGCGCCAGCAGTGCAGCGGCCTCAGCTCCTAGACTGTAGCCGATGATCAGCATCGGTCCGCGCTCCTCGCCCGATCGTCGTCGTTGGACGATGCGACGCTTCTCAACAATGAGCTGAGAGGAAAAGAGAACGACAGGCTCGTAGTTTCTGCAACGCACACGGTCAGCAATGTCGTTCACCGCTGGCCAGTATCCCCAGGCGGTACGCATCAAACGGTGAGTCTTTTCAGGACATCAAGGATGTAGTTAGGGTCGAGGGCGGCTTTGAAGCGTTTGTTTTTGGCACCGATTT